>CBIHRK010000026.1:0-3053 GCA_966212465.1 uncultured Lacisediminihabitans sp. | reverse complement strand
AACTACCTCACCCTCACCAACGCCACCACCCAATAACAAACACCAACCACCAACGCCGCACCGCGGGCCCCGGCGCTCTGCGATCGCCGTTGCGGACTTCCTCCGCTGTTCACGTGGAGTTAACAGTCCGCGCTTACCGTCCGCCGCGCGGGGCCGCACGGCCCTCGGAAGGCGGCATCCGATGGACATCCTCATCCCGGTCATCCTGGTGATCGCGCTGGCGCTGGTCTTCGACTTCACCAATGGGTTCCACGACACCGCGAACGCGATGGCGACGTCGGTCGCGACCGGCGCGCTGAGACCGCGCGTGGCCGTGCTGATCTCCGCCATCCTCAATCTCGTCGGCGCTTTCCTCTCGACAGCGGTGGCCAAGACGGTCTCGGATGGCATCCTCACCGAGAACTCCCACGGAATCCCGCACGTCACGACGGCCATGATCTTCGCCGGGCTCGTCGGCGCCGTGCTGTGGAACCTGGGCACATGGTGGCTGGGGCTTCCGTCGAGCTCCACTCATGCGCTGTTCGGCGGACTCATCGGAGCCGCGATCATCGGATCCGGTTTCGGCGCGGTCAACATCGGCGGCGTGATCTCGAAGATCGTGCTTCCGGCGCTGCTCTCCCCGTTCATCGCCGGTGCCGTGTCGCTGGTGGCGACCTTCCTCGCCTATCGGATCACGAAGATGGCCACTGTGCGGGGTTCCGAACGGGGTTTCCGTCACGCGCAAACGGTCTCGGCGTCGCTGGTTTCGCTCGCCCACGGAACGAACGACGCCCAGAAGACAATGGGCATCGTCACCCTGACGCTCATTGTGGCGGGATATCAATCAGCGAACACCGGCCCTCAACCATGGGTCATCCTCGCCTGCGGTCTGGCGATCGCCGCCGGCACCTACACCGGTGGGTGGCGCATCATCCGCACGGTCGGGAAGAGGATCACCGACATTCAACCGCCCCAGGGGTTCAGCGCCGAGACGAGCGCGGCGACGACGATCCTCATCTCATCGAGCCTCGGCTTCCCGCTATCGACCACCCAAGTCACGTCCGGCGCGGTCGTGGGAGCGGGACTCGGAAAACGCCTGGCGTCGATTCACTGGGGTGTGGTCAGCCGCATCGCGATCGCCTGGATCGTGACCCTCCCCGCGGCCGCAGTAGTGGGAGGCCTTGCTGCATGGCTGGCCGGCGCGAGCACCATCGGGCTCGGAGTGGTCGTGGTGCTGGTCGTGGCGGGGGGTCTCGGATTCGTGCTTCTCGCTCGACGCTCACCGATCACTCACGCAAACGTGAACGACGACACCGGTACCCGATCCGAGCCGGAACCGGCTTTGAAGGAAGGTAGAGCATGATCGCGGTCGATTTCGACGCTGCAGTTCCCCCCGTCCGTCTCGACATCGACTGGAGCTCGATCGCCCTCGTATTCGCGGTGGCTCTCGTGGTGGTGGTCGCCGTCGTCACCCTCTATTCGACCGGATTGCGGCTGCTCTCCCTGGGCGCTTCCGCACGCGACAGAGCGAAGTCGGCGACCGCCGCGGGCTGGCTCTGTCTCGGCATCGGTGGCCTGGCCGTGCTCTATGGCGTCTATCTGGTCATACCCCTCTTTCACGGCTGAGCACGCGTTAACCTGCCGGACGCTGGACGTTCGCTCCTGCGTTGTCGCCCCCGGCTGAGCGGCGCCGTACGGTTGATGCGCACGTCGGGGTCGTTCGCCGGAGGTCGGGATGTCGTCAGCAGCAGAGTTCTTCCGCATCGTGCAATCGGGAGCGGCTCACTGGGCCGTGCTCCACGAGATCACGGACGAGCCGGCCGGCAGCATCGCTCGAACGCCTCGCGGCTACCTGCTCGAATCGGATGCTGCGCGGCTGGGCACCTTCGAGACCATGGATCAGGCGCTCGAGGCGCTCTACGCAGCGGTTTGAGCGTGCGGCTCAGGGCCGCCCGACGGCGACCCACGCGGTGGCGTCGAGCGTGAACGCGCCCGGCGGCACCTGTTCGAAACATCGCAACCGCAGCTCTGCGCGCGCATCCGGCGCCAGCGCGGCCACGTACTCGCCCGCCGGTCCGACGCCGAGCGTGAAGGGCTGCCACCACTGTTCGGGGTCGGCGAACGTTGCACGAACGGTGATGCTGTCCCAGGTGATATCGCGAATGCCCGCATCGGCGAACAGCACCGCCAGGTCGCCCTCCCGAACGCCGGGCTGATGCGACTCGTCACCCACTGAGGAGTCCATCGCCGCTACCGCTCTCCAGAACGGCGCGAGCGGGCTGCGGCCGGAGCCGTGATCCCAGGCCGATGCCGCAACCGTGCCGCCCTCGCGGGTCACCCTGGCCATCTCGGCGATGCCGGCGACCGGGGCATCCATGAACGGCACCACGAGCTGAGCCACAGTCAAGTCGAACGTGCCGCTCGCGAATGGGAGGTTCTCTGCGCCGGCGCGACGGATGTCCACGCTCGGGAACCGTGTTCGCGCTCGGTCGACAAAGGTCTGCGATGGATCGACAGCTGCAACGGATGCCGACCCCATCCGCTCCACCAGCACCGCCGTCAGCGCGCCGGTGCCGCAGCCCACATCGAGCGCTTTGGCTCCCGGTGCGACGTCGAACAACGCGAGGAACTCCGTAGCGAGCGGTGTTGAGAAGCGGCCCATGAAGCGGTCGTAGTCGTCGGCGGGGACCTCGAAACCCATGCGGAGAGCATATTCATGTCAGCTCGCCCCCAGCCAGTAAGTCAATGGGTTGTACGTGCTCCCCGACAGGAGTCCCATGGGATGCACAGCGGCCACATCGTGCGACCGCGCTGAAGGGAGCACCTCATGAGCGACCCGAATACCGACGCCCCGGCCGACGATTCCGGCCAGACCGCGAATCCGGATGTCGACCCGAAAGAGGACCCCTCGACCGCCGCTTCTGCACCGGAAGAGGACACTGCGTCGGGCGGGGCGCCGGAACCGCCCGACTGATCCACCTCCCCGCTCCTAACCGGTACTCGTTGGTGCTTCTGTGGCGGGTGGGGTGAGTTGGATGAGGGTTTGGGTGTGGGTGGTGGGGGTGGTGAAGACG
>CBIHRK010000025.1:0-8743 GCA_966212465.1 uncultured Lacisediminihabitans sp. | reverse complement strand
CGTCCCGGTGCGCCGCCCCGCCCCCCCCCCCGCGGCGCGCCCCCCCCCCCCCCCCCCCCCACCCCCGGTCAGCCACCCGCAAACATCAGAAGTACTCCAGGGCCGACGCCGCGTCGGCCTGGGTGCTCCTGACCCCCGCCCTCATCCTCTTCATCGTCTTCATCGTGATCCCGACGATCGCCGGGTTCGCCCTGAGCTTCTTCCAGTGGAACTTCTTCGACGCACCGGTGTTCAACGGCGTCGCGAACTTCGCCAAGCTCGCCGCCGACCCGGCCGCCTGGGGCTCGCTCGGCGTGACGCTCCTGTTCGTGCTGCTCGGCGTGATCCCCACGATCCTGCTCGGCTTCATCCTCGCCGTGATCATCAACGTCAACATGCCCGGGGTCGGCCTGCTCAGGGTGCTCTACTTCGTGCCCGTCGTGCTCTCCGTCGCGGTCTCCGCGGTGCTCTGGACCTTCATCTACGACCCGCGGCAGGGCCCCATCGCCACGGTTCTGCGCTTGGTCGGCATCAAGGCGCCCGACATCCTGCACACCGAGACGCTGGCGGTTCCCGCCCTGGTGATCATGATGATCTGGCTGGCGCTGCCGATCGTGATCATCCTCTACCTCTCCGGTCTGCAGCGCGTGCCCGCCGACATCTACGATGCGGCGGCCCTCGACGGGGCGGGGCCGTGGCGCGTGCTCTGGTCGATGACGTGGCCCAACGTCGCCGGAACGACCTTCGTGGTCGCCGTGCTCCAGATCATCAACTTCGTCTCGAGCTCGCTCGACGTCTCGCTCATCATGACCAACGGCGGTCCGCTCGGCGCGACCCGCGGACTCAGCCTCTACGCCTACCAGCAGGCCTTCGTGAATCAGGATGTCGGCTACGCCAGCGCCCTGTCCGTGCTGCAGCTCATCGTCATCGTCGGCATCGTGGCCGGGGGACGACTCATCATCAGGAGGATCAACCGATGAGACTCGCCAAGCGTCTGCGGATCGGTCGGTACACGACCATCATCCTGCTCGGCCTCGTGATCGCGCTGCCGATCCTCTACCTGCTCTCCGGATCGCTCATGTCGTTCCGGGACATCGTGCAGTACCCGCCGCGCCTGTTCCCCACCGAGCCGATCTGGGACAACTTCGTCAAGGCGTGGAACTACCTCACGCCCCGAACGGTGCTGAACACGTTCATCTTCGTGCTCGGCGTGCTCGCCATCCAGCTCGTCATCTGCCTGCCCGCCGGATTCGCGCTCTCGAAGATCCGGTTCCGCGGTTCGACGGTGATCTTCGGCCTGTTCATCGTGCCGATCTTCATGCCCACCAACCTCATCCTCATCCCCACCTTCGTCGTGACCTACCAGCTCGGCATCGTCGGGAACTTCCTGGGCCTGATCCTTCCGGTGGCGGGCCAGGCGTCGGTCGGCGTGCTGCTCTTCCGGCAGTTCTTCGCCACGCTTCCGGACGGACTGATCGAGGCGGCGCGCATCGACGGCGCCAACTGGTTCCAGACCTTCTTCCGGATCGCGCTGCCCCTGGCTCGGCCGATCATCGCGGCCTACTCGGTCGTCACCTTCCTCACCGCCTGGAACCTCTACATCTGGCCGCTGATCGCGGCGCCCGGGCCCGACACCCGGGTGCTCACCATCGCACTGGCGCCGCTGGCGACCACGCAGTTCACCAACATCTCGCCCTCGGTGGGCTTCGCCGCCGCGGTGATCGCGATGGTGCCCGTGCTGGTCGTGTTCGTCGCGTTCCAGAAATGGTTCGCGCGCGGCGTCGCCGGCACCGGGCTCGAATAGGCACCGGACATGTCAGAGGAGTCCGCGATCGGGGCGCGGGCGTCGATAGCCGAGCCCGTCCGCGTGGAGCAGACGGAACCCTCGGGGACGACGGGGCCGGATGCCGTGCCCGTCACGATCGTGAGCGTTCGCGAACCGCGACTGAGTTGGCGCGTTGCCGTCGCGCCCCGCGGCTGGCGACAGCGGGAAGCCGAACTGGAGGTCTGCTATCCGGACGGCTCGACGCGCACGGCGGCGGTGAACGGCTCGCAGCAGGTGCTCGCTGCGTGGCCGTTCCCGCCGCTCGGCTCCCGCGATCGCGCCACGGTCCGCGTGCGCGTGGCCGACTCCGACGGCTGGAGCGAGTGGAGCCCGCCCTCCGCCATCGAGGTCTCCCTGCTGGAGGCATCCGACTGGTCGGCCCGCTGGATCACCCCCGCCGCGGGCGCCGACGTCAGTGACCCCGCACCGATCCTGGGCACCGGGTTCCGGGTGGAGGAGGGGCTGGCGTCTGCGCGACTCCACCTCTCCGCCCTCGGCATCCTGGTCGCCCAACTCAATGGCGAGCGGGTCGGTGCGGACCATTTCGTTCCGGGGTGGACCACCTACGACCGGCTCGTGCGCTTCCGCACCTACGACGTGACGGACATGCTCGTGCCCGGTCAGAACGACCTGGCGGCCATGGTGGGCAACGGCTGGTATCGCGGTCGTATCGCCTCCCTCCCGGTGCACCGGGGCGAGTTCTACGGCGATCGCCTGGCGCTGCTCGCCCAGCTGGAACTCACCTACGCCGACGGCCGGATGGTCGTGGTGGGCAGCGGCCCGGACTGGACCACGGGACCCTCCCGGGTGCTGGAGAACGACTTCTACGACGGACAGCTCACCGACCTGCGCCGCCCGCGCCGGCCCGAATGCCGCGGCGCGGTGGAGGTCTCCACCGCCGCCGTCGGGCGGCTGGAGCTTGCGACGGCCCCGCCGGTGCGCGAGCTCGAGCGGGTGCCGCCGCTCAGCATCGACGATCGCGGGGAGACCACCCTCGTCGACTTCGGGCGCAACCTCGTCGGCTGGGTGCGGCTGCGGGTGCGCGGCGCGGAGGGCGAGACCGTCACCGTGCGGCACGCGGAGGTGCTGGACGACGGCGAGCTCGCCATGCGCCCGCTGCGCTCCGCCCAGGCGACGGACCGCTACATCCTGGCCGGTACCGGCGACGAACTGCTCGAACCCGAGTTCACCTATCACGGCTTCCGCCACATCGAGATCTCGGGGGTGCCCGCGGACGCGGTGCTCGAGATCCACGCCGTTGTGCTGGGCAGCGCGCTCAGGCGCACCGCCTGGTTCGAGTGCTCAGACCCCGCGCTGAACCGGCTGCACGACAACGTCGTGAACAGCATGGTGGGCAACTTCCTCGACATCCCCACCGACTGCCCGCAGCGCGACGAGCGGCTCGGCTGGACCGGCGACACGCAGGTCTTCGCGCCCACGGCATCCACGCTGTTCGACGTCTCGCGGTTCCTCGACGAGTGGCTCGACTCGCTCGCGATCGACCAGCTGCCCGACGGCACGGTTCCCGCCGTCGTGCCGCGGGTGTTCCCCGAGGAATCGGCGCTGGCGGGATGGGGCGACGCCGCCGTCATCGTGCCCTGGGTGCTCTACCAGCGCTACGGCGACGTGGGCGTGCTGCGCCGGCAGTACGCGAGCATGACCGCCTGGGTGGATCGGGTGCACTCGCTGGCGGACGAGCGACTGCTCTGGATCGGCGGCAACCAGTTCGGGGACTGGCTCGACCCGCTCGCGCCGCCGGACCAGCCGTCTGCGGCCCAGGCGGACCCGGATGTCGTGGCCACCGCATCCTTCTTCCACTCCACCGACCTGCTCGCGAAGATCGCGGAGGTGCTCGGCCTCGACGACGACGCGCTGCGCTACGGCGATCTGGCCGAACGCATCCGCACCGCGTTCTGCGAGGCCTACGTCGATGCCGACGGGCGGGTGCGCAGCGACTGCCAGACCGTCTACGCACTGGCGCTCTCCTGGGAGATCATCGCCGACCCGGTGCTGCGCGCACGGGCCGGTCGGCGGCTCGCCGAGCTCGCCGAGTCGCAGGGCTTCACGGTGGCCACCGGGTTCCTCGGCACCCCGATCGTGCTGCACGCGCTCACGCTGAGCGGCCGTTCCGACGACGCCTACCGCATGCTCACCACGCACGACTTCCCGAGCTGGCTGTACGCGGTGGACCTCGGCGCCACCACCATCTGGGAGCGCTGGGACAGCCTGCGCGCGGACGGCTCGGTGAACCCGGGCGAGATGACGTCGTTCAACCACTACGCCTTCGGCGCCGTGGCCAACTGGATGCACCGCACCATCGGCGGCGTCACGTCGCTCGCCCCGGCAGCCGGTCGGGTGCGCATCGCGCCGATCCCCGGGGTGGGCATCACGAGCGGCTCGTTCCGGTTCGACTCGCCGTTCGGGGCGCTCGCGACATCCTGGACGCTCCGCGGCGAGCGGTTCTCGCTCGAACTGGACGTGCCGGTCGGCGTCGTCGCCACGGTGCGCCTGCCGGACGGCACCGAGGTGGAGGGTGTGGAACACGGTCACCACAGCTATCTCGTCGGCGACGGGGGAGCCCCGGAATATACTCAGGAATCATCCGGAACGACGATCAGGAAGCCATGACATGAGGGCGAATGTGGGCATCCGCGATGTCGCCCGGGCGGCAGGGGTCTCGGTCGGCACCGTCTCGAACGTGCTCAACTATCCGGACCAGGTGAGCCAGAAGACGCTCACCAAGGTGCAGGCGACCATGACCGAGCTCGGTTTCGTGCGCAACGACCTGGCCCGGCAGCTGCGGATGGGTCGTGGCAACGCCATCGGTCTGGTGGTGGTCAATGTGGCCAACCCGTTCTTCGCCGACCTGGCGCACGAGCTCGAGGCGGCGGCGGAGGAGGCCGGCCACACCGTCGTCATCGGCTCCAGCGATCAGAACCCGGATCGCGAGCAGCGCTACATCGACCTCTTCGACGAGCAGCGCGTGCGCGGACTGCTGATCGTGCCGCAGCAGGGCGTCACCCCGCGGCTCACCCGGCTCCGGGCGAACGGCACCCCCGCCGTGCTCTTCGACAGCAACGTCGACTCCGACCAGGTGTGCTCGGTGGGGCTGGACGGCGTCGCCGGCGGATACATGGCGGTGCGGCACCTGATCGAGACCGGCAGGCGTCGCCTGGTGGTGGCGGGTGGTCCGCTCTCCCAGATCAGCGACCGTGTCTCGGGCGCCTCCCGTGCGGCGCGCGAGAGTCCGGAGGTGACGCTCTCGATCATGGAGACGAGCGACCTCACCGTCGACGAGGGCCGCAAGGTGGCCGAGCGGATCCTGGCGCTTCGCGAGGAGGACAGGCCGGATGCGGTGTTCGCCGCGAACGACCTGCTCGCGATCGGGCTGGTGCAGACCCTCATCCTGGATCGTCGTCTGTCGGTCCCGGGGGACATCGCCATCGTCGGGTACGACGACATCGACTTCGCGGCATCCACGGTGGTGCCGCTCAGCACCATCCGTCAGCCGCGTGAATCCCTGGCGCGCGCCGCACTCGGCCTGCTCGAGGAGGAGATCTCGGGCGTGGAGGGCCACCAGCACGGCAGGCACCTGCTGCAGCCGGAGCTGATCATCCGCGCCAGCACCGCCAGCCGCTAGCATCCATCGCGGGCGGGCGGATCCGCGCCGCCGGAATCACAGTCCCAGCGACTCGCCGCCGTCGACGTAGAGGTCGTGCAGGGAGATGTGCGCGGCCTTGTCCGAGAGCAGGAACTCGATCGCGTTCGCCACGTCCTGCGGCTGCGCCACACGACCGTCGGGGATGCGCGGCCGGAAGGTCTCCAGCTCACCCTCCCAGAGCTGCACCCCCGCGTGGTCTGCGGCGAGTTCGGCCATCATCGGCGTCTCGGTCGGGCCGGGGGCCACGAAGTTGATGCGCACTCCGCGGCCGCGCACCTCCATGCCGAGCACGCGGAGCGCCTGGCGCATGCCCGCCTTCGACGCGCTGTACGCCGCCTGGCGCATGCGCGGCATCCGCGCGGCGATCGAGCCGATGGCCACGATCGAGCCGCCGCCGCTCTCGATCATCGCGGCGGAGTAGCGACGGGCCACGTCGTAGGCGCCGATGAGGTTGATGCCGAGGATGCGCACGAACTCGTCGGGGGTGGCCTCCAGCGACGGGGTCGCCGAGAAGGCGCCGGCCACGATCGCCAGCCGGGAGGCGCCGGGGGTGGCCGCGACGAGCTCCGCCACCGAGTCGCCGTCCGTCACGTCCACGCGCCGAGCCGTGGCGGTCAGCCCCTCGGCGACGAGCGCGTCGGCGAGGGCGGTGGCCCCCACCAGGTCGATGTCGGCCAGCACGACCGGGTTCTCCTGCGCCAGGGTGCGGGCCACGACGGCCCCGATCCCCTGCGATGCTCCGACGACGACCGTCAGACGCGGGTCTGTGCTGCTCACGAGTGCTCCTCCAGGATGATCTCTCCCCGTCGCACCTCGACGGGCCGGTGTTCCTCGGCGGACACGTAGGCCGCCTCGATCAGTGAGACGGATGCCGCGGCGACATCCGCCGGCGCCGGGTTCGGCGCCTCGCCGCGCACCACCGCCGCGAGGTTCGACGCCGGCCGCGTGCGGCGATAGGCGGCCTCGTCGTCGGGGTTCTGCAGGTGCCGGATGCCGCCTCCGCGCTCGAACACCCAGGCCTCGGCCTTGAGCAGATCGTGTTCGACCATCGCCTCCGTGCCGTGGTAACGGATCCGGTGACGCACCTCGGCGCCGGGCGGGGTGGTGCCCGTCGAGGTCGCGACCGCCAGCGCGCCGCCGTCGAGGCGGAACGTGAGGGCGTCGACCACGTCGACCGGCAGCCCGCGGTCCGCCATGTAGGCGAACACCTCGTCGGCCTGCAGCCCGGTGTTCCACAGCAGGTTGCCGAGCAGATGGGTGAGCTGGGTCTGCCCCTGGCCGCCGCCGGAGAGGCGCGGGTCGGAGTAGCTCGTGCCGTGCGGCACGGCCGGATCGTCGGCGGCCGCGGGGTCGAGCTCGGTGGTGGCGAACAGCCCCTCCGTGCCCGACGAGAACTCGGCGTTCACGCAGACCAGCTCGCCGATCCCGTTGCGCACGAGGTCGCGCACCTGCGGGGCCGTGGCGGCGTACTGGTAGGTGAGGCCCACCGAGAGGGTGCGGCCGAGGCGCCGGGCGAGGTCGACGAGCGCCCAGGCGTCCTCGGCCGTGGTGGTGAGCGGCTTCTCCACCAGCACGTCGACCCCGGCGAGCAGCAGTCGCTCGACGACGGGGCGGTGCGTGGTGTGCGGGGTCGCCACCACGGCGCAGTCGACGTCGACCTCGGAGAGCAGCGCGTCCAGGTCGCCGAACGACCGGGCCACACCGAAGCGGTCCGCGACGGCGCGCGCCCGCGCCGGGTCGGCATCCACGACCGCGACGAGATCGATGGTGGGGTCGGCGACCATCGCGGGCAGGTGGGCGACGTTGGCCCACCATCCGCTTCCCACCATGGCGAAGCGCAGGCGTTCGGTCACGCGTAGGCCTGCAGCGACTCGCGGGTGACCGGGCGCACCAGGGTGAACTCTGGGTTGAGCTCGAGACCGAACCCGGGCGCGGACGTGGGGGTGATCCGCCCGTCGACCGGCAGCGGCTCGCCCAGCAGAAGGGGCGCGAGGAACGGCACGATCGTGTCGCCGCCGCCCGTCATCACCGGGAACTCGACGAACGTCGACTCGGGGTACGCGGTGAGGAAGTGGTAGCTGTAGGCACCGCCGACGTGGGGGATGATGCGCTTGCCGTAGGCGGAGGCGACCGCGGCGATGCGCTTCATCTCGGTCATCCCGCCGCACCACATCGGGTCGGGCTGGACGATGTCGACACCGGCCTCGCAGAGCAGCCGGAAGCCGGCGGCGGTGTACTCGTGCTCGCCGGTGTTCAGGGTCATGGCGGCGGGCATCCTGCGGCGCAGCTCGGCGTGCCCCGCGTAGTCATCGGGCTTGAGGGGCTCCTCGAGCCACCGGAAGCCGAGCGGTTCGACCGCTTCGGCCAGTCGCACCGCGTAGTCGACGTTCAGCGACATCCAGCAGTCGAAGTAGAGCGGGAAGTCGTCCGAGACCGCCTCGCGAGCCCGGCGTGCCCGTTCCACGTTGCGGCGGAATCCCTCCTCGCCCTCGCTCGGTCCGTAGGTGAGGGGCAGTTTCGCCCCGTAGAACCCCAGGGACTCGATGGGCCCGGCGAGCGGGCCGGTGCCGTACATCGGCAGGTCGGCGTGGATCGGGCCGCCCAGCAGCTCGTAGACGGGCTGGCCCGAGAGGCGCCCGTGCAGATCCCAGATCGCCAGGTCGACGGCCGAGATGGCGTGCAGGATGACGCCCTTCCGCCCGTACTGCAGCGTGCTGTTGATCATGCGGTCGGAGATCGCCTCGTGGGCGTACGCCGACTGCCCTTCGACGATGTCGGCGAGGTGCAGCTCGACGATCGCCGCGGAGGCGACGCCGCCGTTGGTGATGCCGATGCCGATCTCGCCGGAGGCGCTCTCCACCTGCACGACGACGGTGCGGCCGGAGTCCCTGCCCGTGGCGGAGGGGCGGCTGTCGCGGAACTCGGCGTACTTGGTCATCGGGTTGGCGACTTTGCCACGACGCCAGTCGCGCACGTCTTCGGGCGCCCCCGCGGGGACCTCCTCGACCGTGCTCTTCGGGAATGCGATGACGGATGCGGTGACGGAGACGATGATGTCCCGACTGAGCACGATGGTCTCCTTCGACCGGGGTGGAGCCGCCGCGGCGGCAGAATCTGAAACCTTTCAGGTCAGGCTAGTCATGCGGCCGCGATGCCGTCAAGCACCCGTGTGCCTCACCCGCCCGCGCCCGAGGCCTCGGGCGTCCCGGAGCGGGAAAAAGCGTCGCGGGGGGGGGGGGGGGACCCCCCCCCCCCCCCCGCCCACCACCCCCGGACCC
>CBIHRK010000024.1:0-9779 GCA_966212465.1 uncultured Lacisediminihabitans sp. | reverse complement strand
TCTCGTTGGGCGGGGGGGTTTTTGTTCCTGTCCCCCGCGCCGGGGGGGGGCCCCGGGGCTCGGGGGGGGGTCGCGGGGGGGGGGGGGGTCCTCCCCCCCCCCCCACCGCCCTTCCCCGCTGTGTTCAGCGGGAGAACTGACAAGAGTGACTACTTTCCGTCCGCGAGGAGCGCGTCGATGTCGGATGCTGCCTTCTGCAGTGCGGCCTTCGCCGTGGTCTGACCGAGGAACGCCGGGGTCAGGTCGGTGGAGAGCGCAGTGTCGATCTTGCTCGCATTCGGGCTCGCGATGCGCGATTTGGCGGTCTTCAGCTGGTCGGCGAAGGTCGAGTAGTAGTCGGCCACCGCGACCTCGTCCGAGGCGAGCGACGGGATGACGGTCATCTGGCCGGTTTTCACCATCGCGAGCTGGAACTGCTTGCCCTGGGTGAACTCGATGAACTTCTCCGCGGCCGCCTTGTGCTTGGAGCTCTGCGTGAGCACGATGTCCTCGCCGCCGACCACGCTGATCGAACCGCCGCTCCCGGCGGGGATCGGCGCGTAGATGGGCGTGAAGTCCGGGTACTGCCCGCTCCAGATGCCCTGCATCCACGGTCCGTCGAAGATGGTGGCGTAGTCCGTCTTGGGGAGTCCGTCGGAGGTGCCGGTGGCGCCGGTGTTGCCCGTCAGCAGGTTGGGGATGAGCTTCTCGTTGTACAGATCGACGAGCATCTGCAGCGTCGCGACGTTCTTGGAGCTGTCGAGGTATCCCGTGGCCTTCGTCTCGGCCTTGTTGGTGATCTCACCACCACCCGACCAGAGCCACGGGGAGATGTTCCAGGCGCCGAGTCCGGAGTCGGCGAACAGGGCCACGCCCGTGCCCTTCAGCTTGTCGCCCATCGCCTTGAGGTCGTCGAACGTCTTGGGCGGCGCGCTCACGCCCGCCTTGTCGAGCGCGGCCTTGCTGGTGATGAGCACGCGCGTGTTGGTGTCGAGCGGCAGCCCGTAGTACTTGCCCTTGTAGAGGTTGGTGGCGAGCGATCCGGTGTACGTCTTCTTGGCGAGCGAATCGAACCCGGGCATGTCGGTCGAGAGCGGCACGAGCACACCCAGCTTGGCGAACTGCGGCACCCAGCCGAGGTCGGCGCGCACCAGGTCGGGCAGCTGGTCACCGGCCGCGCTGGTGGTGAGCTTCTGCAGGAGGGAGTCGTACGCGATGTCCACGTACTTCACCTTGATGCCGGGGTTGGCCTTCTCGAAGGCGGGGATGAGGGTCTTGTTCAGCGCATCCTGCTGCGTCGAGTTGCCGCCGTTGCCGTAGGCGCCCCAGAAGGTGATGGTCACCGGCTTGTCCGCCGTGCCCTCTCCTGAGGGGCTGGAGGAGCAGCCTGCCGCCAGCAGTGCGATGGACACTGCGGCGGCGACTGCCGAGCCGATTCTGAGTGAACGCTTCATTGCGAGTCTCCTGTTGTCGTGGGTCGCGCTGCCAGGGCTGTGGAGTGAGGGTTGGGCAGCCGAGTTATTTCTATCTCAAAACTAATTCCGCTGTCAATGAGGTATTCCGACCGGTTTTTTACGGATTTTGTTTCGCTTACAGAATTATTGTTCGCTACCATGGTCACGTTCGACTCGGCACGAAAGAGACCCTGTGCGCATCGCTACTCCCCCGTGGACACCCGACACCGGTGCCTCGCGCGCGGTCGCACTCCAGGTGCTCATCAACGGCCCGCTCTCGCGCAGCGACATCGCCCGTCGGCTCGACCTCTCCGCGGGCTCGCTCACCCGGCTGAGCGCGCCGCTCATCGAGAGCGGGCTGCTCGTGGAGGTGGACGAGAAGGACGGCAAATCGGATGCTCGCGCCGGCCGCCCCTCGCGCCCGCTCGACGTCGTGCCGGGCTCGCAGCACTTCATCGGGATGAAGCTGACCGGGAACGAGGTGCTCGCGGTGGTCACCGACCTGCGGGCCGACGTCATCCACTCGGCGTCGACCACGCTGCACTCGCGCGAACCGGAGGCAGTCGCCGCCCAGATAGCGACGATGGCGACGGAGCTGGCGGCGACCGTCCCCTCGATCACCGCCATGGGCGTGGGAATCGGCGGACTGGTCGGCGATCACTCGGTGGTGCAGAGCGCGCCGTTCCTGGAGTGGTCCGAGGTGCCGCTGGGCAGCATGCTCGAAGGGCTCACCGGCATCCCCACCGTCATCGACAACGACGTGGTCGCCTTCACCGAGTCGGAGCACTGGTTCGGCGCGGGCCGGGGTGCGGACCGGTTCGCCGTGCTCACGCTCGGCGCGGGCGTCGGCTACGGCCTCGTGGTCCACGACGAGATCGTGGTCGACCAGGATTCCGGCATCGGCCTCGTGGGCCACTGGCCACTCGACCCCTTCGGCCCTGTCTGCCCGGCCGGCCATCGGGGCTGCGCCCGCAGCGTGCTCACGCTCTCCGCGATCAGCCAGGCGGTCTCCCTCGCCGTCGGTCGCGAGGTGGGCTACGACGAGGCCCTCGACCTGGCCGACGCCGGCGAACCCGGCGCCCGCAGGGTGGTGGATGACGCGGGCCGTGGCCTCGGCCGCCTGATCGCCGCGGTCGCCAACCTCACCGTGCCGCAACGGATCATCCTCGGCGGTGAGGGGGTGCGCCTCGTCGACTCCGCGGCGGACGCGATCGCGGAGGGGATCGGCAACGACCGCGATCCCCGCGCCCGCACTCCCGAGCTCCTGACCACGCCCGGCGACAACCTCGAATGGTGCCGGGGCGCCGCGGTGATCGCCATCCAGCGCTACGTGCTCGGCAAACGGTCGGGCTGAGCGCGGCCCGTCATGCCAACGGGTCGTACTGGAAGGCACGAAGCTCCTGCGAGCACCGGCAGGCGGCCGCGATCTTCGCCGCCCAGTGCTCGGCCTCCTCGCGCGTGGGCACCTCCACGACCGTGAACCCGCCGTCGAACTGCCGCGTCTGCGGATAGGTGCCCTCGGTGGTGGTGCCGTCGGCCGACACGAGCACCGGCACCACACCCTCGTCGATGCCGCCGCCGAAGACGTACACCCCCGCCTCGCGCGCCTCGTCGATCACGGCGTGACCTGCCGCGGCGACCGACTCGAGTTCGTCGGGCGCGACCTGCATCGCCGCACTCGGGAACGAGATCAGATACTTGGTCACCGGTGACCTCCTCGCATCGCCTTCCTGTGTGCGCGAGGGTACACCGCGGCCCGGAATGCGGCGAGCCCTGCGCGCGTTGACCGCGGGGTGAACATCATCGAGTGGCTCTTCGACGCGCAGCTGCACATCGGCAACCAGGTGGTGCTGTGGCGCGAGGTGATCGGCAACGTCTTCGGTCTGGCCAGCGCCCTGGGCGGGATGCGGCGGAAGGTGTGGGCGTGGCCGGTGGGCATCGTCGGCAACGTGCTGCTCTTCACGGTCTTCCTCGGCGCGGTGTTCGGCACGCCGAACCCGGTGAACCTCCTCGGTCAGGCGGGGCGGCAGGTGATGTTCATCGCCGTCTCGATCTACGGCTGGTACCGCTGGCGCAAGGCGCGCGGAGACTCCGGCCTCGCCGTCCAGCCGCGCTGGGCGAACGCCCGCACGCGCATCGTCCTCGCGGTGGCGCTGGTCGGCGGCACCGCCGCCCTCACCCCGCTGTTCACCGCCCTCGGGTCGTACCAGCCGGTCTGGTCCGACGCGTGGGTCTTCGTCGGATCCCTGCTCGCCACGTACGGCATGGCCAAGGGCTGGACCGAGTTCTGGCTGATCTGGGTGGCGGTGGATGTCGTGGGCGTGCCGCTGCTCGTGAGCGCCGGCTACTACGCCTCCGCGTTCATGTACGTCTTCTACGGCGTGTTCACCCTCGTCGGGTTCTTCGTCTGGGCGCGGGCGCGCACCAAGCCCACGGTGGAGACGCGGTTCCCCGATCCGGTGGTGCAGCCCTAGCTCAGCGAGCGTCCCCCAGCACGGCTTCGAGCTCCTTCGCCGAGGCTCGCACCGCAGCCCCGATCTCGAGCCGCTCGTCCTCGCTCACGCGATAGGCGGGCACGACCACCGAGACGGCGCCGATGAGGTGACCGCGAGCATAGACGGGCGCCGCGCAGGCCCAGAGCCCCTCGTCCACCTCGCCCTGGCTGATCGCGAAGCCCGTATCGCGTAGGGCGTTCAGCTCTTCGTCGAGCCGCTCCCGCACCGCCGGGTCGAGAGGCGGGGTGAGCCGGTCCAGGTACTGGGCGCGACGGTTCTTCGGGAATCCGGCGAGCAGCACCTTGGCACCCGCGCCCGCGTGCAGGGGCATGACGTGTCCCGGCTGGAAGGAGATGCTGATGGCGTGGTCGGTCTCGCTGATCGCCAGGCACACGGCCGCGTCGTTGAGCTGCCGCAGGTAGAGCGCGGTCTCCCCCGTCGTCGCCGCGAGGCGATCGAGCACGGGCTGCGCCTCGACGCGGTAGTCGAGAGTGCGCTCGGCGGCCTGAGCGAGCTGCAGGATCTCCGGTGACAGCACGTAGGACCCCTTGCCACGTTCCTCGATCAGGTACATCTCGCGCAGCAGGGAGAGGTAGCGGTAGGCGCTCGGGAGCGAGATGCCGTGCACCTCGAGGATCTCGTCCACCGTCAGCTCGGGTTTGCTCTGGCTGAACTGGAGCAGGATCTCGAGAACACGGCGTGCGCTGTCCACGCCCTTGGTCCGCTGCGACGCCATCCTAGGCACCTCCCTGTGTTGCGATCATCGGAATGCACCCGAACACGTCATTGTCCTTCACTGTCGGCTGCTGAGAACAGCCAGCGCCGCCTCGACCCCGTCTCCGACGCTCACCGACTGCCCAAGATCTACAAGGCTGCGCCCGAGTGCCGCTATTCCGACCACGGGGTGGAGTCCGCTGGCCGTCGGACCCATGTGAGCGATCCTAATGAGATTTCCGGCCCCTTGACCGCTCGAGAGCATCACTCCGTAACGGTCGCGTACGTGCGTGCGGACCTGGATGTGGTCCACGGCATCCGGCAGACGCACGCTCGTGACGCAGGATGCCGCGATGTCGTCGCTGGCCGGCCAGAGCTGGAGGCCCATGGCGCGCACACCGGCGCGGGTGACCTCCGCGGAGGCGAAGTGACGGGCGATGCAGGCATCCACCCCCTCCTCCAGCACCTGGTCGAGGCAGGACTCGAGGCCGTGCATGTCGGAGACCGACGGCGTGTACGGGAACGCCCCGCCTTCCAGCCACTTCGTCTTCCAGTCGATGAGCGAGAGGTAGGAGGAGCGCGGGGCGTGCTCGTTGCCGAGCATGGCCTCCCAGGCCTGGGGGCTCACGGTGATCAGGGCCACGCCGGGAGGGCCTCCGAGGCACTTCTGGGCGCCGGCGACGCAGACGTCGAGGCCCCACTCGTCGGTGAGGAACTCCATGCCGCCGACCCCGGAGACGGTGTCCACCAGCGTCAGCACACCGCGCGAACGGCAGATTGGCCCGATCCGGGAGACGTCGGTCACGGTGCCGGACGGCGTCTCGGATGCCACGACCGTGACCAGCTCGATCTCGGGGTGCGCGTCGAGGTACGCCTCGACGGCGGCGGGGTCCACCGCCTCGTTGTAGGGCACCTCGATCTCGTGCAGCTCGGCGCCGAAGTCGGTGAGCCAGAAGCCCATGCCCTTGCCGAACACGCCCTGCACGAGGTTGAGCACGTGCATTCCGGGCTTCACGAGCGATCGCGCGACGCCCTCGAGTCCGACGATGGCCTCGCCCTGCATGAGCACGATGTCGTTGGAGGTTCGGAACAGCTCCGCGACCTTGCGCTCCGTGCGGCGGAAGGCTTCCAGGAAGTCGGGGTCGTAGTGGTACGTGATCGGCATGCCGAGTGCCGCGAGCGTGCGCGGCGTCGCGACCGTCGGTCCTGCGGAGAGGGTGAAGTCCAACTGGACCATCGTGGTCCTTTCTCTGATGAGAGGGGAGCGGGTCAGCGCGCCCCTCGGGTGTAGGGCGCGCCCAGAACGGGCGAGTTGTTGACGTCGCGGCCGAAGATCAGCAGCACGATCATCACCACGATGTACGGGAGCATCGTGATGAGGTCGGTGGGCACGTCGAGGCTGGTGAGCTGGAGAACCGTCCCGACCGCGATCGTGAGCCCGTAGAGGAGCGAGACGATGACCACCCGGAGGATCTTGCCGCGGGCGAGCATCGTCACCACGATCGCGATGTAGCCGAGGCCGTTCGTCATGAACGGGGTGAACGCGCTGGTGGCCAGCACCGAGAGGTACGCGCCGCCGAGTCCGGAGAGCATGCCGCCGAGCAGCACGGCCTGCGATCGGGTGCGCATGACGCTGCCGCCCGCGGCATCCAGCGACGAGGGTTTCTGACCGGCTGCGCGGATGCTGAGCCCCCAGTTGGTCTTCACCAGGAACCAGGCGACGATGGCGGCGATGATCAGCGCGACCCAGAACATGGCGGGCTGGCTGAACACCGAGCCGCCCAGCACGGGGATCTGCGACAGCCCGGGGATCTTCCAGTTGTCGGTGGGCACACGGGGCGCGGTCTGGGCGTAGATCTGGTCGTAGAGCACGGTGGTGATACCGCCGCCCGCCGCCGTGATGGCGATTCCGAGCACGATCTGGTTGAGGCCGAACCACACGTTGAGCACCAGGAGCACGAGCGACGTGACCGCGCCGGCAACGAGGCCGCCCAGCATCCCGAGCCAGGTCGAGTGGGTGGTGAGGGCCACCACGTAGCCGAAGTAGGCGCCCATGAGCATGACGCCCTCGATGCCGAGGTTGAGCACGCCCGACTGCTCGCCGACCGTCTCGCCGATGGAGGCGAGAACCAGCGGGATGGTGCCGGCCAGGCAGGCGACGATGAACGCCGTGATGAAGGTGGGGGTGAGCAGATCGGTCATGCGCGCGACCTTCCGGTGAGGGCGTTGAGCGGTTTACGGATGGCGTCCTTCAGCTCGTCGGGCAGATAGCTCTGGCCGAGGTCGCGCTTGGTGCCCACGTATTCGGTGACGGTCATGAACACGAGG
The DNA here is from genome assembly GCA_966212465.1 of uncultured Lacisediminihabitans sp. Classification (GTDB taxonomy): domain Bacteria; phylum Actinomycetota; class Actinomycetes; order Actinomycetales; family Microbacteriaceae; genus Lacisediminihabitans. The sequence goes on along the minus strand of CBIHRK010000024.1, from coordinate 2,809 downwards.
ATCAGGGCCACGACGATCTGCAGGAAGTCGACGGAGACGCCCGACTCCTGCGCCGCGATCGTGCCGCCCGTGGCGAAGACGGAGTAGAAGGCGATGAACGGGATGGAGCCGACCGGGCTGAGCCGCGCGAGGAAGACGAACGGCATGATCGCGTTCCCGTAGGAGGGATTCCAGTTGGTGCGCATGTAGCCCCACTGACCGAAGATGTCCATCGACGCGGCCAACCCGATCAGGGCTCCACTGATGAGGAACAGCACGATCGTCATCGAACGGGAGTTGATGCCCACGTGACGTGCCGCCTTCGTGCTCGACCCGAACACGTCGAGGCGCAGGCCGAACGACGTCCGGCTCAGCACGAACTGGAACACGACCGCGACGAGGATCGCCACGATGAAGCCGATCGGCACCTGCGTTCCGGGGATGTAGGGCAGCATGTCCCCCGGGTCGATCGCCCGCGTCTGGGGCGTGCGCACCGCGGGGTTCTGGAAGACGTACTCGATGAGGATGTTGGTGAGCCCCACCCCGATCGTAGACATCACCAGGGTGGTGATGATCTCGTTCGTGCCGAAGAACGCCTTCAGCCAGGCCGGGATGAGGGTCCACGCCGCCGCGATGGCGATCGCCGCGAGCGTGAGCACCAGGTAGGCGACCCCGGGCGAGGTCGCCTGGATGAGCTGCGGTGCGAGACCGGCGACGAGCACGCCGCCCAGCAGGAACTGGCCGTCGTAGCCGAGATTCCACAGCTGCCCGCGGAAGACCACGATCAGGCCGATGGCCACGAGCAGCAGCGGGGTCATCATCACCAGGCTGTTCTGCCAGTTGAGTCCGACGAGCCCGTTCTCGATCACCGCTCCGTAGAACTGCAGCGGATTCTTGCCGAGCGCGAGCAGGATCAGCGCCGCCACGATCAGGGCGAGCACGATCGGCACGATGGAGCGCACGACGATGTCGAGCGCCCGCCGCCGTGAACGCGATCCGCCCCCTCCGGTGGCGAGGTCGGCCTGCTCCTCGAGCGGGGTCACCTCGGTGGTGAAGCCGTCCGGGCTCTCGGTCGCCGTGTCACTCGTGGTCATTGCCGCCTCCGATCATGTAGTGACCGACGCGTTCGGCGACATCCGGTCCTCCGTCGTTGAGCACCGTGCCGACGATGCGGCCGCGCGAGATCACGCCGATGCGGTCCGAGAGCTCGATGAGTTCGTCCAGCTCCGTGGAGATGAGCACGACGCAGCCTCCGGATGCCACGAACTCGCGCAACAGGTCGTGCACGAGCCGCACCGACTTCAGGTCGAGCCCGTAGGTGGGCTTGTTGACGACCACCACGCGGGCGCCGTCCTCGAGCTCGCGCGCGAGTAGCACCTTCTGCATATTGCCGCCCGAGAGCGTGCCGACCCGGGTGTTCGGGGAGGGGGTGCGGATCGTGTACTGCGCGATGAGCTGCTTCGCATGCTCGGTGACCGCCGGGCGGTTGATCTGCCCGAAGCGCCAGAAGGGCGCGACGCCGATGCGCTTCAGGAGCAGGTTGATGGCCACGCTGAGGTTGCCGACGGTGCCTTCGTGCATCCGGTCGTCGGTGACGTACCGCACGCCCTTCTCCTGCCGGGCGCGCACGCCGAGCCTGGTGATGTCGGTGCCCTCGAGCGAGATGGTGCCCGCGGCGACCGCGCGCTGACCGGCGAGCACCTCGGCGAGGCCCGCCTGACCGTGACCGTCGATGCCCGCGATCCCGAAGATCTCGCCCTCGTGGATGGCGAAGGTGACGTCGGTGACGGAGACGTCCATCGACTTGCCCACGCTGGTGACGCCCGCGAGCTCGAGGCGCACCGGCTTGGTGGAGAGGTCGACGCGTGCCGTCTCGGGGGCGGCCTCGGTCGCGCCCGCCAGCTCGGCGGCGGTCTCGAGACCGCCCGCAGCCGCGAGATCCTCGCCGAACATGGCCCGCAGGATCTCGGCCTGGGCCTCGTCCTCCGAGAGGGAGCGCATCTTCTCCGGCCCCAGCTCGCCCACCTTGCGTCCGCCGCGGAGCACGGTCACGCAGTCGCCCATGCTGTACGCCTCGCGGAGCTTGTGGGTGATGAACACGATCCCGAGGCCCTGGGCTTTGAGGCGGCTCATGCTCTCGGCGAGGTTCTCGATCGCCGAGGGCGTGAGCATGGAGGTCGGCTCGTCGAGGATGAGCAGGCGGGACCCGGTCCACATCGCCTTCGCGATCTCGACCTGCTGCTGCTGTCCGAGGGCGAGATCGCTCGCGAGGATGTTCGGGTCGATGGAGGCGCCGAGCAGACCGGAGAGCTCCTCCAGACGCGAGGCGGCGCGCTTCTCCTTGAGCATGAGGCCGCCCTCGCCGAGCATCAGGTTCTCGAGCACGGTGAGCGAGGGCACGAGGGTGGAGTGCTGGTGCACCACGCCGATGCCGTACTTCATGGCGGCCTTCGGCGATCCGATGGTCACCGGAACTCCGTCGATCGCGATGGTGCCGGAGTCGGGGAACTGCATTCCCGCGAGGATGCTGATGAGGGTCGACTTGCCGGCGCCGTTCTCGCCGAGCAGGCAGTGCACCTGTCCGTTCAGGATGTCGATCGAGATGTGGTCGTTGGCGATCACGCCGGGGAACGCCTTGGTGATCCCCGTGAGCGAGATCACGCCGGTGGGCGGGGCGAGGGTGGTCGGTGCTGACATCGCGGTCTGGATGCCCCTTCGAGTCGTTGTCGGTGAGGGGGGGGGAGGTTGGGGGGGGCCGGGGGGGGGCCCCCCCCCCCCCGGGGGGTGGAGGGGGGGGGTGGGGGGCCCCACGGCCCCCGACCCACCCCCC
>CBIHRK010000023.1:0-13617 GCA_966212465.1 uncultured Lacisediminihabitans sp. | reverse complement strand
ATTTTGGCGCGGGGCCGGCTGGGACGCGCCGTGTTCTCGGGGCGCGCCCGCCGCGCGCGCGACGGAATCCTGAATTTCCGTGGGGTGGTGGGTGTGGGACGGGGCGGGCGGGGCGGGTGTCCGCGGGGCAACTTAGAATCGGAGGGTGCCCGGGCTCATACGCAGAAACGATATCGACGAGGTGCGGGCGCGCATCAACATCGCCGACATCGTGGGCGACTACGTCACCCTGAAGGGCGCGGGGGTCGGCTCGATGAAGGGCCTGTGCCCCTTCCACGACGAGCGGAGCCCCAGCTTCCACGTGCGGCCGGGAGTCGGGCGCTACCACTGCTTCGGCTGCGGAGAGGACGGCGACGTCTTCAGCTTCCTGCAGAAGATGGACCACACCACCTTCACCGAGGCGGTCGAGCGCATGGCGGCGCGGATCGGCTATGAGCTCCACTACGAGGACGGCGGGCAGGCCAACCCCGACCACGGCAATCGCGCGCGGATCCTGGCGGCCAACAAGGCGGCCGAGGACTTCTTCGTGCGCCAGCTGGCGAGCCCCGAGGCGGAGGTCGGGCGCGTGTTCCTGGGCGAGCGCGGGTTCGACGCGGGGGCCGCTCAACGCTTCGGCGTCGGCTTCGCCCCGAAGAGCTACGACGCGCTCAGCAAGCATCTCGGCTCGCTCGGCTTCACGGAGGCGGAGCTCCTCGCCGCCGGCCTCGTGGGGCAGGGCGATCGCAGCACCTACGACCGGTTCCGCGGCCGTCTCGTGTGGCCCATCCGGGATGTGACGGGCCAGACGCTCGGCTTCGGCGCGCGCCGCCTGCTCGACGACGACCAGGGGCCGAAGTACCTCAACACGCCGGAGACGGCGGTCTACCACAAGTCCCAGGTGCTCTACGGCCTCGACCTCGCCAAGCGCGACATCTCGCGCGGCAAGCAGGTCGTGGTGGTCGAGGGCTACACGGATGTCATGGCCTGCCATCTCGCGGGCGTCACCACCGCCGTGGCCACCTGCGGCACCGCATTCGGCGTCGACCACATCAAGGTGATCCGTCGCGTGCTCGGCGACGTCGACAACGCCGACTCGCACGGTCTGGGCGAGGTCGTGTTCACCTTCGATCCCGACGAGGCGGGACAGAAGGCGGCGAGCCGTGCTTTCGCCGAAGAGCAGCGCTTCGCCGCGCAGACCTTCGTGGCGGTCGCCCAGGACAATCTCGACCCGTGCGACCTGCGTGTGCAGCGCGGCGACGACGCGGTGCGCCGCCTCATCTCGAGCAAGAAGCCGATGTTCGAGTTCATGGTGCGGCGCGTGCTCTCCGGCCACGACCTGGACACGGTGGAGGGGAGGGTCGCGGCCCTCCGCGCTGCGGCTCCGGTGGTGGCCGGCATCCGCGATCAGGCGCTCAACATCGGCTACGTGCGCAACCTCGCGGGCTGGCTCGGCATGGACCCCGGCGAGGTGGGGCGCGCCGTCGCGGCCGCCCGGGGCCAGGCGCCGGCCGCCCAGCGGCCGCAGCAGGCGCAGCAGCAGCCGTCGGCGGATGCCGCGCCGCCTGCCTCCGGCCCGTCGATGATGCAGCTGCCGACCGACCCCGTCACCCGCCTGGAGCGCGACGCGGTGATGGCGATGCTGCAGGAGCCGGAGGCGATCGGCGAGGAGCGTCTGCGCCGCGCCAGCCAGGCGGCGTTCGCCAACCCCTCGCTCGCGGTGGTGCGAGACGGCATCGCCTCGACGCTCGCCGACGGCATCGGCGCCGGCTGGCTGGATCGGGTGATCGCGGAGGTGCCCGCCCCCTTCGCCATGCTCGTCAAGGAGCTCGGGGTGGCCCCCCTCCCGGAGAAGGAGGGCAGGGAGCTCACGCTGTACTGCCAGGGCGTGACCGCCACCCTCATCGACCGCGATCTGCTGCGTCGCAAGGCGGAGCTGCTCGGCAGTCTTCAGCGTACGGATGCGGCGGCGGAGCCCGCGCGGTACCGCGAGTTGCAGGTCGCCCTCATGCAGACCGAGGCGGATCGGCGGGAGCTGCGCGGCGACTGATCGCGCATGTTGCAACTGCGTAAACAATGTCGCCAGGCGACCTCCCGGTTCGACTGCGCCTCGGTTTCTCTGATAGCAAGGACTCATACAGCAGTGAGCGACCCCCGTCCCGGGACTCATGGTCGTGCCAACAAATCCAGAGAGGTCGACGCAGTCATGACGTCAACATCCATCTTCCGCAAGCGCACGCTTGCCGTGGTCGGCGGTGTCGCCATCACGGCGCTCGCGCTCGTCGGCTGCTCCTCGGGCGGCTCCACGAGCGGCTCGGGCAAGAGCATCATCGTCGGCACGACCGACACCGTGACGTTCCTCGACCCCGCGGGCAGCTACGACAACGGCTCATTCGCCGTCATGAATCAGGTCTACCCGTTCCTGTTCAACACCCCCGCGGGCAGCCCGGACGTCAAGCCCGACATCGCCACCTCCGGAACCTTCACCACCCCCACCGAGTTCACGGTCAAGCTCAAGTCCGGTCTCACATTCGCCAACGGCCACAAGCTCACCTCGTCCGACGTGAAGTTCACGTTCGACCGTCAGCTCAAGATCGCCGACCCGAACGGGCCCTCGAGCCTGCTGAGCAACCTCGACTCCGTGGATGCGCCGAGCGCCACCACCGTGGTGTTCCACCTGAAGAACCCCAACGACCAGACCTTCGAGCAGGTGCTCTCGAGCCCCGCCGGCCCGATCGTCGACGAGCAGTCGTTCTCCGGCGACAAGGTGACCCCGGACACGACGATCGTCAAGGACAACGCGTTCGCCGGCCAGTACGTGATCACCAAGTACGACCTCAACAACCTGGTGCAGTTCAAGCCGTTCGCCGGCTACAAGGGAATCCTCGGTGCCGCGAAGACGTCGAACGTGACCCTGAAGTACTACACGTCGTCGTCGAACCTCAAGCTCGACGTGCAGAAGGGCAACATCGACGTCGCGTACCGCAGCCTCTCCGCCACGGATGTCGCGAACCTGAAGACCAACAAGAACGTGAAGGTCGTCACGGGTCCCGGTGGTGAGATCCGCTACATCGTCTTCAACTTCAACACGATGCCGTTCGGCCTCACCTCGGCGTCCCCGGACGCCAAGAAGGCCCTCGCCGTGCGTCAGGCGGCGGCCGACCTGGTGGACCGCCAGGCCATCGCCACGCAGGTGTACAAGGACACCTACACGCCGCTCTACTCGTTCGTGCCCGACGGCCTCACCGGCGCCACCACGGTGCTGAAGACCCAGTACGGCGACGGGTCGGGCAAGCCGAGCCTCGACAAGGCCAAGTCCACCCTGGCGGCGGCCGGCGTCACCACCCCGGTGAAGCTCGACCTGCAGTACGTGCAGGACGGTCACTACGGCCCCTCGTCGGCCGACGAGTACGCCCTGGTGAAGAGCCAGCTCGAGACGGGCGGCCTGTTCACGGTCAACCTGCAGTCGACCGAGTACACGACCTACTCGAAGGAGCGCACCGCTGACGCGTACCCGGCGTACCAGCTCGGCTGGTTCCCGGACTACTCGGATGCCGACAACTACCTCACCCCGTTCTTCATCAAGGACAACTTCCTCGGCAACCACTACGACAACGCGACGGTGCAGGATCTGATCGCCAAGCAGGCGAGCGAGACCGACGCATCGACCCGCAAGTCGGACATCGAGAAGATCCAGGCGCTGGTCGCCGACGACCTCTCGACGCTGCCGCTGCTGCAGGGTTCTCAGATCGCGGTTACGGGCACCGACGTCAAGGGCACTACGCTCGATGCGTCGTTCAAGTTCCGTTTCGGGTTCCTCACCAAGGGCTGACCCGGCACTGATCTGATCGGGGCGGCGCCTGGTGCGCCGCCCCGATCATCATGGAAAGTCACTGATGACCCTCACTTCGCCCGTGCCGAGCGGCAGCACTCCCGTGACTCCGGTTCAGGCCGAACCGACGCGACGTCGGAACCGCTCCGGCGGCGGCAAGCTCTGGCGTTACCTCGTCGTCCGCTTCGTCCTCATCTTCCCGACGATCTTCATCCTCGTCTCGATGGTGTTCTTCCTCATGCGGTTGACCGGCGACCCGATCACCGCCGCGCAGGGCGGCCGGCTGCCCGCGGACGAGCTGCACCGGCGCATCCACGAGGCCGGCTACGACCGGCCGCTCTGGATCCAGTACCTGGAGTTCCTCGGCCAGGTCTTCACCGGCAACTTCGGCACCGCCATCACCGACGGGCGGCCGATCAGCACCATCCTCGCCACCTACGGCTCCGCCACGCTCGAACTGGCCGTCTACGCGCTCATCGTGGCCTTCATCGTCGGCATCCCACTCGGGATGGTCGCCGCCTACTTCCGCGACCGCTGGCCGGATGCGATCCTCCGCATCGCGGCGATCCTCTGGTACGCCACCCCCGTCTTCTTCGTCGGACTCCTGCTCAAGCTCGTCTTCTCGGTCTGGCTCGGCATCCTGCCGGTCGCGGGCCGCGCGTCGACACGCACGGAGATCGAGATGAGCAACCTGCCGCATCCGACCGGCTTCTATCTCGTCGACGCGATCGCGACGGGCAATCCGGACAACGTGACCGACGTGCTGCAGCATGCGGTGCTGCCCGCCCTCGCGCTCGGCTTCCTCACCGCGGGCGTGTTCCTGCGTCTCGTGCGCACCAACACGATCGGCACGCTCTCGCGGGAGTACGTGGATGCCGCCCGCAGCCGCGGCGTGAGCGAGTTCCGGCTGGTGCGCAAGCACGCCTTCAAGCCCGCGCTGGTGCCGATCATCACGGTGATCGGATTGCAGGTGGCTCTGCTGCTCGGGGGCGCGATCCTCACCGAGACGACGTTCGAGTGGAAGGGCCTCGGCTACGAGCTCGGCCAGTATCTCGGCCACCGCGACTTCGTGGCCGTGCAGGGCATCGTCGCACTGCTCGCGGTCATCGTCGCCGTCACCAACTTCATCGTGGACATCATCGCCGCGCTCATCGACCCGAGAGTGAGGTACTGATGGCCACCGTGGCACAGGCCCCGATCGTGAAACCGAGGTGGTGGGCGCGGCTCCCCGTGGTCCGTCAGCTGCGCCAGAGCATCGGCCTCCAGCGCGGGATGCTGGTGACCGGCCTCATCATCACGGGCGTGTTCCTCATCGTCGCCCTCTTCGCCCCGGTGATCGCGCCCTACGGCTTCTCGCAGCTTAAGGCGGCCGACGGGCGCAACTTCGGCGCGCAGGTGCCCCCGAACGCGCAGCACCTGCTGGGCACCACAGTCGGCGGCTACGACGTGCTCTCGCGCGTGGTCTGGGGCGCGCAGACGGCACTGTTCGTGATCGTCGTCGCGATCGTCCTCTCGGTCTTCCTGGGTGTGCTGCTCGGCCTGGTCTCCGGCTACATCGGCGGGTGGCTCGACCGCATCCTCGTGGTGGTCGCCGACGCCGTCTACGCCTTCCCGAGCCTTCTGCTCGCCATCGTGGCGGCGATCGTCATCAGCGGCGGGCAGTCGAGCCTGTGGGGCGGGGTCTTCGCGGCCGCCGTCTCCATCACGGTGGTGTTCATCCCGCAGTACTTCCGGGTGATCCGCGCCGAGGCGATCCGGGTCAAGCAGGAGCCCTTCGTGGAGTCCGCGCGGGTCATCGGGGCCAGCGCGCCGCGCGTCATGTTCCGCCATGTGCTGCGCAACTCCACCCGCACCCTGCCGCTGATCCTCACCCTCAACAGCTCCGAGGCGATCCTCACCCTCGCGGGTCTCGGCTTCCTCGGGTTCGGGATCGAGCCCTCGGCCGCGGCCGAGTGGGGCTACGACCTCAACAAGGCGATCTCCGACGTCACCAGCGGAATCTGGTGGACCTCCATCTTCCCGGGGCTCGCGATCGTGCTGGTGGTGATGGGGGTGACCCTGATCGGCGAGGGACTCAACGACCTGGCCGACCCGCGCCTGCGCACCCGTCGCAGGGCGGACGGCGTGCCGGCGGCGGGCGCGGGGGACATCGCGAGCACCAGCACCGATGTGGTGGGCGACCTGAGGGACGAGACGCTGTGAGCACACGACCGGTAGTCGACATCCAGGATCTGGCCGTCACCTTCGCGACGGACGGCGGCGACGTGCGCGCCGTCGACGGGGTCTCGCTGCAGGTGGCCCCGGGCGAGGTGCTCGCCATCGTCGGCGAGAGCGGCAGCGGCAAGACGGTGACCGCCAAGACGCTGCTCGGCCTGCTGCCCGAGACGGCCACCACCTCCGGCGTCGTGTTCCTCGGCGGCGAGGACGTCGTCACGGTCTCGCACAAGCGCCTGCGCGAACTGCGCGGATCGCGCGTGGCCATGGTGTTCCAGGAACCGTCGAGCGCCCTCAACCCCGTCTACACGGTGGGCTGGCAGATCGCCGAGGGACTACGGGCCCACGGCCGGCTGAGCCGGAGCGAGGCCAGAGCGAAGGCCATCGACATCCTGGAGCGCGTGGGCATCCCGGATGCCTCCGAGCGCGTGAACTACTACCCGCACCAGTTCTCCGGCGGTCAGAAGCAGCGCATCGTGATCGCGATGGCGCTCGTGCTCGACCCCCAGGTGATCGTGGCCGACGAGCCGACGACCGCGCTCGATGTGACGGTGCAGGCCGAGATCCTCGATCTGCTGCGCCGCTGCCGCGACGAGTTCGGAACCGCGATCGTGCTGATCACCCACAACATGGGCGTCGTCGCCGACCTGGCGGACCGCGTCGCGGTCATGTACGAGGGCAAGCTGGTGGAGCAGGCGGATGCCCGCACCCTCTTCGCCTCCCCGCAGGACGACTACACCAAGCGCCTGCTCTCGGCCGTGCCGCGGGTGGGCACCCGGCTCACCGAACCGCACGCCGTCGAAGCGGGGTCGACGCCGATCGTGAAGGCCGACGGCATCGTGGTCGAGTTCCCGGGCCGGTTCGGGCGCCCGCCCTTCCGCGCCGTGGACGGGGTCTCGTTCGAGATCGGCCCGCGCGAGGTGCTGGGGCTCGTGGGCGAGTCGGGCTCGGGCAAGACCACCATCGGACGCGCCATCGCCGGCCTGACCCGGATCACCGACGGCTCGCTCACCGTGCTCGGTCATGAGATGAACGGCTACCGCGAGCGACGCTTCCGCGGGCTGCGCAGCGACATCGGCTTCGTGTTCCAGGATCCGGCGACGAGCTTCAACCCGTTGCTGACCATCGCCGAATGCGTCGCAGAGCCGCTCGTCGTCCACGGCAGAGCGAAGGATCCGGGGTCGGCCCGCGCGCGCGTCGACGAGCTGCTCGAGGCGGTGCAACTGCCGAAGGCGTTCGGGGACCGTTTTCCCCACGAGCTCTCGGGCGGCCAGCGTCAGCGCGCCTCCCTGGCCCGCGCGCTCGCGCTGCAGCCGTCCCTGCTGATCGCCGACGAGCCCACCAGCGCGCTCGACGTCTCCGTGCAGGCGAAGGTGCTCGAGCTGTTCGCCGAGCTGCAGCGCGAGTTCGGGTTCGCGGCCCTGTTCATCAGCCACGATCTCGCGGTCGTCGACCTGCTCGCGGACCGGATCGCCGTGCTCTACCACGGGTCACTAGTGGAGGAGGGGACGGGCGAGCAGGTGCTCGGTGCGCCGAGGGATCCGTATACCCGCAGGCTGCTGGCGTCGCTCCCGGTGCCCGATCCCGTGGAGCAGGCGCGCCGCCGGAACGAGCTGGCCCAGCTGGAGCACACGGAGCGGCCATGAGTGCGTCGGGGGAGCAGCTTCCGGTCGTCGTCGCCGACGACCTCTCGATCGAGTACCGATCCAATGCGACCACGAGCGAGTTCCTCGCGGTGCGCGGCGTCAGTTTCGACCTTCGGCAGGGGGAGATCCTCGGCCTCGTGGGGGAGTCCGGTTCCGGCAAGTCCACGCTGGCCCGCGCGATCGCCGGTCTCGCCGGTTCCGGCACCTCGGGCTCCGGCGTGCCGCGCATCTGCGGCGGATCGCTGTCGGTTCTCGGCCGCTCGATGCGGCACATCGGCCCGCACGGTCGCGATCGCATCACCCTGCGCGTCGGCCACCTCGCCCAGGACGGCGCCGAGACGCTCAACTCCACCTTCACCATCGCCGAGAACGTCGCCGAGCCGATCTACCGCCGCGACAAGCGCTTCAACACCCGGGAGGCGGCGGATGCCGTGGCCTACCTCATCGACGCGGTGCACCTCCCGCTCAGCGTGATGAACCGGATGCCGTGGGAGCTCAGCAGCGGACAGCGCCAGCGCGTCGCGCTCGCCCGCGCCCTCATCCTGGAGCCTGCGCTGCTCGTAGCCGACGAGCCCACCCGTGGGGTGGACGCGGCGGTGCGGGACGGCGTGCTCGAGGCGGTCCGTCGACTGCAGGCGGAGCGGGAGTTCTCGGCACTCGTCGTGACGAGCGATCTCGCGGTCGCCACCGGGCTGGGCCCGCGGCTCGCGGTGATGAAGGGGGGCATCCTGGTGGGCTTGGGCGAGGCAGAGACCATGCTCGATCACCCCTACGACGACTACCTCAAGGGCCTCGTGCGGGCCCGCGAGCTGGAACAGCACGGCAGGACTCATGTCGACCAGCCGTGAGTTCGTCGCCTTCGTGGAGGACCAGCTGAGCGGACTCGACGTGAGGACCGCCCCGATGTTCGGCGAGTTCTGCCTGTATCTGGAGGGCAAGGTGGTGGGGTTCCTCTGCGACGACACCCTCTTCATCAAGCCGTCGCCCGCCGACGACGCCCTGTTCGAGCGCACCCACCCGGGAAAGCCGTATCCCGCGGCCAAGGACTACCGCGAGGTGCCGGGCGACGCGCTGGAGGATCACGAGTGGCTTCGAGCGGCGATCGTGGCGACGGCCGACGCCCTCCCCGCCCCGAAGCAGAAGACGACACCGAAGCCGAAGACGACACCGTCCACCGAACGAGCGACCCAGATGAGTGAGCCCCGATGAGCCAGCACCACGCCGTATCCGCACAGCCCGTAGAGCCGATCGCCGAGGAGCTGCGGCCGAGCCCCGGCCCGATCGCGGTCATGCCGGAGGCGGACCCGTTCTTCGTCGACGCGGTCGTCGCGGGAGGAGGCGTGGTCGAGGAGGTTTCCGATCGCACCCGCGGCCTCGTCTGGTTGTCGCCGAAGCGCGTTGACGCGCTGGCGAGCACGCTGGACGAGCACCCCGGCATCCAGTGGGTGCAGCTGCCGCTGGCCGGGGTCGACAAGTTCACGGAGGTGATCGCCGCCCGCCCGCACCTCCTCTGGACCAGCGCCAAGGGCGCCTATGCGCAGCCGGTCGCCGAGCATGCGCTCATGCTCACGCTGGGACTGCTGCGGCTGCTGCCGAAGCGCATCCTCGCCACCTCGTGGGCGGAGACCAAGGAGGGCACCTCGCTGTTCGGCCTCGAGGTGACCATCATCGGCGCGGGCGGCATCGCGATCGAGCTCATCCGTCTGCTCGAGCCGTTCGGCGTGCGCGTGACCGTGGTCCGTCGCAGCAGCGATCCCGTGGCCGGTGCGGACCGCACGGTGTCGTCGGAGCACCTGCTCGACGTGCTGCCGGACGCCGACGTGGTGGTGATCGCCGCCGCCGCGACGGCGGAGACGGCCCAGCTGATCGGTGAGACCGAGCTGCGGATCATGAAGGACACCGCCATCCTGGTGAACATCGCCCGGGGCACGCTGGTCGACACGGATGCCCTGGCCGGCGCCCTCGCCAGCCGCACCATCAGCGGGGCCGGGCTCGACGTGACCGATCCGGAGCCGCTCCCGGAGGGGCACCCGCTCTGGAACGAGGAGCTCGCCATCATCACGCCGCACGTGGCCGACACCCCGGAGATGGTGGAGCCGCTGCTGGCCGCACGCGTCTCCGCCAACGTCGTCGCCTTCCACGGGGACGGTCGTTTCGAGGGCGTCGTCGACGCGGTCGCGGGGTACTGACCACTCGATTTGGTGCGGGGGCAACCTTTGGTAAAGTAGGCAAGCTGTTTACAGTGATCCTCGATAGCTCAATTGGCAGAGCAATCGGCTGTTAACCGATAGGTTCTTGGTTCGAGTCCAAGTCGGGGAGCTCGAAGGTCGCAAGGGGCTCCACCCCCTGCGGCCTTTGTTCGTTAACGAAGGGCGTCGCGTGGCCGGTGAGCTGTTCATCCTGGCGATGGACCACAGGGATTCGCTGGAGCACGACGTCTACGGCTTCGGCGACGAGCTCACGCCCGAGCAGACGGCCCTCATCTCGCGGCACAAGTCGCTCGTCTTCGACGGTCTCCTGCGCGCGATCGAGGGGGGAGCGGATGCCGCATCCGCCGGCGTGCTCGTCGACGAGCGGTTCGGCGCCGACGTGGCCCGCGCGGCTCGCGCGCACGGCGTGGATCTCGCGATGCCCATCGAGCGCAGCGGCCAGAAGCTCTTCACCCTGGAGTACGGCACGCTCGACGACGATGACTGGCTGGACCACGTGGTCGAGTTCGACCCCGACCAGGTGAAGGTGCTCGTGCGGGACAACCCCGACGACGATCCCGACGGCCGGCGGCGCCAGTTCCACGCCCTCGCCGAGGTGTCGTGGGCCCTGGCCGCGGCGGGACGCACCTTCCTGGTCGAACTTCTCGTGCCCGCCACCGAGGCGCAGCTCGCCGCCGTCGCCGGCGACGTCCGCCGCTACGACGCGGAGGTCCGCCCCGGCCTCACCGTGCGGGTGATGACCGAGTTCCAGGAGCACCGCGTGGAGCCCACGATCTGGAAGATCGAGGGTCTCGAGACCGCGGAGGCGGCCCGGGCCGTGGTGGCCGCAGCGCAGCAGGGCGGTCGCGACGAGGTGCGGTGCATCGTGCTGGGCCGCGACGCACCAGCCGAAAGACTCGATCACTGGTTGAAGGTTGCCGCGCCCGTGCCGGGCTTCATCGGCTTCGCCATCGGCCGGAGCATCTGGGAGGACCCCCTGCGCGACCACCTCGCGGGCGCGCACGAGGAACAACTCGTCGCCGCCGTCGCCGAGAGGTATGCGCACTACGCCTCCGTGTACGCGGGGGCGGTACTCCCGGGGGAGTAGGCGCGCCCCACCGGGCAGCGGATGCCGCGGCATCCGGCGCCGGATACGATCGCGGTATGGTCCACCACGGTCGTTTCTCGCGCGAACGCTGGCGCGAGCGGTGGGCGGACCAGGCCTGGGGCGAGCAGCGCTGGAACGACCCGTGGGTCGAGCACGCGGTGATGCGTCAGCAGGCCCGGCAGCAGGACGGCCGCCGGGCCCGGCTCTGGATGCCGGTGCTGGTCAGCTTCGTGGTGCAGGTGCCCACCGTCTTCTTCTCCTGGCACCCCGGTTCGGCGCCCACCGCCGCACGGGTGACGCCGATGCTGCTGCTCACCCTGGCGATCGCCCTGGTGGGACCGGTGGCCCTGGTCTTCGCGCGGCGGTTCCCGGGCCCGGTGGTCGCGATCACGGCGGCCGCGGCATCCGCCGACCTGCTGCTGGCCACCGAGGGCAACCGGCCGCCGTACGTCGCCCTGGCTTTCGCGGTGGTCTCCGCGATCGTTCGCCGCGCACGGCCGTGGGCCTGGATCTCCATCGCCGCGGCCTGGGTGCTCACCCTCACCATCGCGATCGTTCTCGGGCTGGACCTCCAACCCGGGCGGGTGGCGGCGATCACCCTCGGCATCCTGATCGTGCTCGGCGTGGGCGAGGGGATCCGCACGCGGCGCGACAACTACAACGAGTTCGCCCGGAGGTTCGCGGAGCGCAAGCAGTCGGAGGTGCAGGCGGAGCGCGTGCGCATCGCGCGCGAGCTGCACGACGTGCTCGCCCATTCGCTCTCGTCGATCAACGTGCAGGCGGGCGTGGGGCTGCACCTCATGGACTCTCACCCCGAGAAAGCCGCCGAGGCTCTTGCCGCGATCAAGGAGACCAGCAAGACCGCGCTGGACGAGGTGCGGTCCGTGCTCGGGGTGCTGCGCGCGGAAGGGGGCGCGGATCCCAGTGCGCCGCTGGTGCCGGAACCCGATCTCTCGCGGTTGGCCGGGCTGGCGGCATCCATCGAGGCGCAGGGGATCTCCGTGCACGTCGACAACCGCATCGACGCGCCACCGCCCGCCGCGGTGCAGCTCGCCCTCTACCGGATCGCTCAGGAATCGCTCACGAACGTGCTGCGGCACTCCAAGGCGGGCCGTGTGACGGTGCGGGCCGTGCACGACGGCGACGAGTACGAGCTGACCGTCACGGACGACGGCACGGGCTCTCCGCGCTCGGAGGGCGGACGCGGCCTGCTGGGCATGCGCGAACGCGCCGAACTGCTGGGCGGCACGCTGGAGGCCGGCCCCGCCGCGGGCGGCGGATTCCGCGTGGTCGCCCGCATCCCCTCGCACACCGCCGAGACCGACCGATGAGGGGTGCCGCATGATCCGGGTGGCGATCGCCGACGACCAGCAGCTGATCCGCGCGGGCTTCCGCTCGCTCCTGGAGGCGGAGCCGGACTTCGAGATCGTGGGGGAGGCCGGCACGGGGGCCGAGGCGGTCGCTCTCGTGGCGCGCGAACGCCCCGACGTGGTGCTGATGGACATCCGGATGCCGGACGGCGACGGCCTGTGGGCCACCGAGCAGATCGTGCGGCAGCCGGCGCTCTCGGGCACGCACATCGTGATCGTGACCACCTTCGAGCTCGACGAGTACGTGGCTCAGGCGATCCGCGCGGGAGCGAGCGGCTTCCTGGTGAAGGACACCGAGCCCGTCGAGCTCATCCGCGCGGTCCGGGTGGTGGCGGGCGGCGACGCCCTGCTGTCGCCGGGGGTGACGAAGCGGTTGCTGGAGCGGGTCGCGGGATCGCTCAAGGAGACGCCGGACGCGTCCCGCCTCGCCGTGCTGACCGACCGGGAGCGCGAGGTGCTGGCCCTCGTCGGCCAGGGGCTGACGAACGACGAAATCGGTCGCGAGCTCTTCCTCAGCCCGCTGACGGCGAAGACGCACGTCTCGCGCATCATGTCCAAGCTGGCGGCGCGCGACCGGGTGCAGCTTGTGGTCATCGCCTACGAGACCGGGCTGGTTCGGGCGGGGTACGAGGGCTGACGCGGAATGCTCCGCCGAGAGTATTCGGAAGCCTCCCGGCGGCAGATTCGCGCGCGCACCGGATGCGGGAGCGTTGAGTCACAGGGTTCCGCCGGAACCCACAAGGGAATGGATACACCGTGCTCACGTCACTCGCTCTCGCCGGCCCCGCCGCTCAGCACTGGATCGGCCCCTGGGCCGGTCCGGGCTTCGGCTTCGGCTTCTTCTTCCTCCTGATCCCGCTGTTCTGGATCGCGATCATCGCCCTCTTCGTCGGCCTCGGACGTCGTCGCTGGCGTCGCGGCTGGGCCATGGGCCACGCCGGATTCGGCGGCTGGGGTGCCGCCCGCAGTGCCGAGTCGACCCTCGCCGAGCGCTTCGCGAACGGCGACATCGACGAGAAGGAGTACCGCGCCCGCCTCGAGGTGATCCGAGCGAACGCACCGCAGTTCCCCGGCCAGCGCTAGCGCGGACTCCGGCAGCGCCCCGGGGCGGGGGGGGCCGCCACCCGGGGGGGGGGGCCCCGGCCCGGGCGGCGGGGGGGGGGGGGGGGGCGCGCGGCGCGGGGGGGGGGGGGGGGGGGCGGGGCGGGGGGGCCCGCCCCCCCCCCCCCCACGGCCGAGGGCGACCTGCGCTTCTTCTTCATGGAGATGAACACGCGGCTGC
>CBIHRK010000022.1:0-15977 GCA_966212465.1 uncultured Lacisediminihabitans sp. | reverse complement strand
CCTTAGCTCAGTTGGCCAGAGCACCGCTCTTGTAAAGCGGGGGTCGTCGGTTCGAATCCGACAGGGGGCTCTCGGGAAGCCTGGCTTGAGAGGGTTTTGCCCGCGCGTTGCCCACTCTCTCGCGAATGAATGGGTCTCCGGATGTAAGCGGCTAGCCAATGACTTGGAAGCCCCTCGGAGGTCGCCCCAACACCTGTGGGGCGCAACCGCGTTCCGCGCCAACAGCACCGATGAACGTCACTACCTAGGTTCGTAAGGAGCAGCAAGCGGCTCGCGCCGAGGCCAATCGCGACGCGACGCCAGCACCCGGGGTGCGTGCACAGCGCCGTTCCGGTGCCAGCAATCCCGCGGTGCTTTCCGTGCGTCTCACACAGGAGCAGTATGACCAACTCTCCGATCGGGCCGCGCGGGCCGGCGTTCCCACCTCGGCACTCGCACGCGAGGTCATCCTCGCATCGTTGGGCGATGCGGACGGCGATCGCGTTGCCGCGAAACTCGAAGAGGTTCTGCGCCGCACGCTCTCGCCGGATCTTCTCGCCAGCTGACAAAACCCACGAACAACGAAAGCCCAGTCGACAGCTCACCGGCGACCGACCCAGGCTGCCGGCTTAGCCTTTTTGGTCTTCGGCGTAAACGTCCCCATGCCAGCCGAGTGGTCCAGCGGACGACGACAGCTGCTCATGCCTGACTGGATCCGAGAGCCGCCAACCGTAAGGTTCGACGATGACAAAGCTTTCGCCATCCTCGACCACTCGAGTTCGACTTTCGCCGAGCCCCAATGTGAACACTTCCTCGTCGGTCCAGATGAGCAGTTGCCCGACCCAATCGTCGGCATCATTCGGGACCGCATACAACCACGGCTGAAGCTTTCCCGACGAAGGAAGGTTCAGGCGAATACGCGCCTGCAGCCCGTCCCGCTCAATCAACGTCAACTCAGCGAATCCGTCTCCGCCGCTGACGTTTTTGATCTCGTAGTCGAGGTGCGACTGGTCGGGAGAACAACGACGCGTTCCGACGCGCTGAAGTGAGGCAACAACCTCGTGGTCGTCAATCACAAGCACATCGTTGCACATCGCGTAAGTCGCTAGGTGGCTCGGTTCGCCGTCGGTTGATGGTGACTGCGAAGCCTGCTAATGCTGGGCGCCGAAGTACCGCCCGTGGCTCGCCGCTGCGTGCCGAAAAATCAGCCAATTCGGAAAGCACGTCAACCGCGACGCCGCTAAGCATCACACGGCTGCCGCGACCGCCCCGGTCACAACCGTGTACACCGCGAGAACCGCGACAGCGACTCCGACGAGGATGTCGGTCCAGGTCGCGAGCGACTCCTGCGGGTTCTTGCCCCGCTTGGGCGCATGCATGAGGCCTGCGATCAGCAGGAACAGGCCACCGGCTGCACCAGTGGGAAGCGCCCACCCCGGCACCAGCGCGAGCAGCCCGGCCGCACCGAGGGCGATGTTGGCCGTCCCCAATTCCCGAACGAGCTGCCGCTCCTGCACGCTCGGCGTATCGGTCCCGAGAATCGCCGAGGTCGGCCCACGGCCCGACACCTGCGCGATCCCGGCCACCAGAAGGCGCGAGCCCACACCCCAGAAGACCCACCACCTGCCGAACACGAGAACCGCATCGCCCCCGGCCGCGACGAGCTGAATCGCGCCGGAGACGACGGGCAGCACGATCGTCTGCGCGATCACCAGCACGAAATAGCCCACGGCGATATTGTGCCGACTCGACGCGCGGCGCACCAGGCCGTCCGGGCCGTCTCTCACGTCGAAGCCGGGGTCGACCAGTGGATCATGTGCGCGCGCTGGGCATAACGTTGTCGCAGTGATCCACCATCGCAGTTCCTAGGCCAACCATCCACCGTCGCTGTCGCCCCGCGAGTCACGGATGGCCGATCGTCGTGCCCGAAATCGGGTTCTCCCTCGAGAACCCGAGCCGTTCACACCGTCGACCTGAGCCCTGGAGTTATGAAGAATGCCCATCCCATCACGCGATCACCGCCGCGAACTGCTTCGCGCCGACTGCGCCAACTGCTTCGGCCTGTGCTGCACCGCCCTCTCGTTCGTCCGTTCCGCGGACTTCGGCCTCGACAAACCCGCGGGCGAGCCGTGCGTCCATCTGCGCGGCGACTTCGGCTGCGGCATCCACGACCGCCTGCGATCGAGCGGCTTCCCGGGGTGCGCCTCGTTCGACTGCTTCGGGGCCGGCCAGCGGGTGGCCCAGACGACATTCGCCGGGGTGAGCTGGGTGGAACAACCCGACACCAGAGACAGGATGTTCGCGGCGTTCGCCATCATGCGCGACCTTCACGAGCTGCTCTGGTACCTCTCCGAGGCGGTGGAACGGGAGCTGCCGAGCTCCCTCGCCGAACGGATCGCGCAGGCGTACGAGACCATTCTCGGTGTCGCGCGGCTCGGCCCGGACGAGCTCAGGAACGCGGATGTCGACAGCCATCGCGAGCGCACGAGCGAACTCCTGGCGCTCGTCAGCCGACACGTCCGGTCGACCGCGTCGACAGCCCCACGCACCTCACGACGACCGAAGGGAATCGCACCACGCGCGGTGCTCGACGGGCGCGACCTGTCGCACGCCGATCTTCGGGGAGCGCATCTGCGCGGCGCGTCGCTGATCGCCGCCGACCTCCGCGGCAGCGACCTCACCGCGGCCGACCTTCTCGGGGCCGACCTCCGGAACGCTCGACTCGACGGCGCAGACCTCTCGGAGGCTCTCTTCCTCACGCAGCAGCAGGCGAGTTCCGCGAAAGGCGACATGCAGGCCTCGCTGCCCCCCGCCATCCTGCGGCCTGGCCATTGGGGGTGAGCAACGGCCTACTCCCCCAGCACGCCCGCGACCTGTCGCGCGATCTCCAGCTCCTCGTCGGTGGGCACGACGAGCACGGAAACCGGCGACTCCGGCAATGAGATCGTTCGGCGCTCGTGCGCGTCGCCGTCGTTGGCCGCGTCGTCCAGTCGGATGCCGAGGAACTCCAGTCCGCGCACCGCGCCCCGCCGCACCAGGGCGCTGTTCTCGCCCACACCCCCGGTGAACACGAGCGCGTCGAGGCCGCCCATCACCGCGGCGTAGGCACCGATGTAGTGGCGGATGCGGTGCAGGTAGACCTCGAGGGCGAGCGCCGCATCCTCGGAGCCGGACTCGCTCTCACCGACCACCTCGCGCAGGTCGGAATGGCCCGACAACCCGAGGAGGCCGCTGTGGCGGTTGAGCAGGTCGTCCACCTGGGCCGTGGGCATGCCCGCGACCCGCTCCAGGTAGGGGATGACCGCGGGGTCGATGTCACCCGACCGCGTGCCCATCACCAGGCCCTCGAGCGGCGTCAAGCCCATCGAGGTGTCCACCGAGACACCACCCGCGACCGCGGCGGCCGAGGCGCCGTTGCCGAGGTGGAGCACGATCATCCTGATCTGCTCGATCGGCCGGGCCAGGTGCTCCGCAGCAGCCGCAGAGACGAACCGGTAGGAGGTGCCGTGAAAGCCGTAGCGGCGCACCTTGTAGCGCTCGGCGACCTGCCGATCGATCGCATAGGTGTACGCGGCGGGCGGGAGGGTGGAGTGGAAGGCCGTGTCGAACACCGCCACCTGGGGAACCCCGGGCAGCGCGGCGCGCGAGGCGCGGATGCCCTCCAGGCCCGCCGGGTTGTGCAGCGGGGCGAGCGGGGAGAGCCGCTCGATCGCCGCGATCACCTCGTCGTCGATGCGCGTGGCGGAGGTGAAGCTCGCGCCGCCGTGCACGATACGGTGCCCGACCGCGTCGATGCGCAGCGACGGCAGGCTCGCGATCACCCCGGAGATCGCCGACGCGTGATCGGGCGTCGCGGAACCGGGCTCGCCGATCTGCGTCACCGTGCCGGTCGCCACACGAGCGCCGTCGTGAGCGTCGATCACGGCCCACTTCACCGAGGAGGAGCCCGAGTTCACCACGAGCACGTGACGAACGGTCACGATGCCGTGCCTGCCGCCTGCACGGCGGTGATCGCGATCGTGTTCACGATGTCCCGCACGAGCGCGCCGCGTGAGAGGTCGTTGACCGGCTTGGCGAGGCCCTGCAGGATCGGGCCGATGGCGAGCGCGTTCGCGCTGCGCTGCACCGCCTTGTACGTGTTGTTGCCCGTGTTGAGGTCGGGGAAGACGAACACGGTGGCGTGGCCCGCGACATCCGATCCCGGCATCTTGGAGGCCCCCACCACCGGATCGATCGCCGCGTCGTACTGGATGGGCCCGGCGACCGGGAGGTCGGGCCGGCGTTCGCGCACCAGCTCGGTGGCGCGGCGCACCGCGTCGACGTCGGCGCCGGAACCGGATTCGCCCGTGGAATAGCTCAGCATCGCCACCTTCGGTTCGATGCCGAACATGCCCGCCGTCGCCGCCGAGGCGATGGCGATGTCGGCGAGTTCGGCCGACCCGGGCTCCGGCACGATCGCGCAGTCGCCGTAGACGAGCACGCGGTCGGCGAGCGCCATGAAGAACACGCTGGAGACGAGCGAGAACCCGGGCGCCGTCTTCACGATCTCGAACGACGGGCGGATCGTGTGCGCGGTCGAGTGCCGCGCCCCCGACACCATGCCGCCGGCGAGCCCCAGATGCACCATCATGGTGGCGAAATACGACACGTCCTGCACGATGCCGACCGCCTGCTCGCGAGTGACGCCCTTGTGCGCGCGCAGGGCCGCGTACTCGTCGGCGAAACGGGCCACCAGCTCGGGGTCGTGCGGCGAGACGACCCGCACGCGGGCGAGATCGAGACCCAGCTCGGCCGCCCTCGCGCGAATGGATGCCTCGTCCCCGAGCACCACGAGATCGGCGATGTGACGCGCCGCCACGATGGCCGCCGCATGGAGCACGCGATCATCATCGCCCTCCGCGAGCACGATCGTTCTGGGGGTGGCGCGCGCCCGTTCCCAGATGGAGTGCTCGAAACGTTCCGGAGTGACCGCTGCCGGCGGGAGCGCGCGGGCCAGCCGCACGATCTCCGCGGCATCCACATCCGCCTCGAACATGGCGAGCGCGCGCGCGTACTTCGCCGGGGAATCGGCGGCGAGAGCGCTGCGCACGTCGTGGATGCGGGTGGCCGAATCGAAGGTGCCGAGGTCGGTGGCGGCGATCGGCAGATCGGTTCCGAGCCCGTCGATCACGCGCCGCACCGGCTCGGAGAGCGGGAACGGCCCGTTCAGCACGATACCCGCCAGGGTGGGGAACGTGTCGGAGAGGTGCGCGGCGAGCGTGCCGATCAGCACCTCGGGCCGATCGGCCGGGATCACGACGACGGCGCCCTCGATGAGCCGGCTCAGCACGTGCTCGAGCGACATGCCCGCGACGACGGTGCCGAGCACCGGGCGATTCAGCAGTTCGGCATCGCCGGACTGCAGCGTGGCGCGGGCACCCTCGAAGACGGCGCCCACCAGCGGCGCCATGAACTCCGCGTCCTCGCGGATCGCCCACGCCGCGACACCCGTGGCGTCGGTGACGGCGGCGCGGACGTCGGCCACCTGCTCCGGGTCCACGCGCGTCACCACCAGTGCCGGCACGGCCGCGAACTGGGCGCGCAGCTCGGCGAGCGCGACGCCGGCGACCTCCGCCACCTCGGCGGGGGTGCGCGGGTTCTCCGCCTCGCGGGTGTGACCGGCGATCACGAGCACGGTGGGGGTGCCGAGGGCGGCCGCGATGCGGGCGTTCACCGCGAGCTCGGCGGGGGTCGCGACATCCGTGTAGTCGGAGCCGATCACGACGACGGCGTCACAGCCGGCGCTCATGTCGCTGAATCGTTCGAGGATCACCGCGATGGTGTCGTCGGGGCTCCGGTGCAGATCCGCGTAGGTCGCGCCGGTGCACTGGGCGGCATCCTGCCCCGCCGTCGCATGCTCCAGCAGCGTCTCGAGCACGTAGTCGCTCGACGAGGCGGATCGGGCGATCGGTCGGAAGACGCCCACCCTGCCGTGCTCGGCCTTGAGCGCCTCCATCAGCCCGAGGGCCACGGTGGATTTGCCGGTGCCGCCCTCGGCGGATGTCACGTAGAAGGCCGCGCCCTTCGCGATGTCCATGGTGCCTCTCGGTTCGCCCCACTCCATCTTGCCGTGCGGCTAGGCCGGGCTGGTCAACTGGATCAGATTTCCACAGGTGTCGTCCAGCACCGCGGTGACCACCGGTCCCATCGCGGTGGGACCCTGGGTGAAGCGCACGCCCCGACCGACGAGGTCCGCGTACGTCGCGGCCACGTCATCCACCGCGAACGAGGTGTACGGGATGCCGTCCGCGACGAGCGCCTGCTTGAAGGGCTTCGCCGCCGGATGCTCGTCCGGCTCGAGCAGCAGCTCCACGCCGTCCGGCTCCTCCGCGCCGACGACGGTGAGCCAGCGGAACTCGCCGAGCGGGATGTCGTTCTTCACGACGAACCCGAGCGTGCCGGTGTAGAAGTCGAGCGCCTTGGCCTGGTCGTCGACCAGCACGCTCGTCATGGTGATCCTGGGCATCTCCTGCTCCTCATCCTCGTGTCGGCCAGCGCTCGGAGATCGAGCGCAGCGGTTCGGTGTCGAGGTGATGGAGCTTCGTGCGGCCCTCCCGGCGCGTGCGCACCAGTCCGGCATCCTCGAGCACCGCGAGGTGCTGCGAGATCGCCTGCCGCGACGACGAGGTGCCGTGCCGCATGAGCAGCCGCGAACAGAGCTCGAAGAGCGACTGGCCGTCCTTGAGCGTCAGTTCGTCCAGGATGATCCGACGCGTCGGGTCAGCCAGGGCCTTGAAGACATCACCCACGCAGTCAGGATAGGCAAGTGCTCACTTGCCTGTCAACGGTCGAGGCGGCTAGTGCGCGTTCACCCTCGACAGGTAGTCCCGCGTCGCCTCGTGCTGGGGGTTGCCGAACACCTGATCCGGCGTGCCCTGCTCGAGCACTACGCCGTCTTTGAGGAAGATCACCACGTCGGCCGCCGTACGGGCGAACTGCATCTCGTGGGTGGTCATCAGGATGGTGGACCCGGCCGCCTTCAGCTCGGCGACCAGATCGAGCACCTCGCCCACGAGCAGGGGGTCGAGCGCGCTGGTGATCTCGTCGAGGAGCAGGAGCTCGGGGTTGCTGGCGATGGCGCGCACGATCGCGACGCGCTGCTGCTGGCCACCGGAGAGCCGGTCCGGGTAGTCGCCCACCTTATCGAGCATGCCGATGCGCTCGAGCCACTGCCTCCCGATCGCCTCGGCCTCCTCCCGCGGAAGGCCGTGCACCTTGCGACCGGCGAGCGTGACATTGTCGAGCACGGTCAGGTGCGGGAACAGATTGAACTGCTGGAAGACCACGCCGATGCGTGCGCGGGTCTTGTCCACGTCGATGCGGGGGTCGCTGATGTCCTCCCCCTTGAGGAAGATCTGCCCGTCGTCGATGCGTTCGAGCAGATTCACCGACTTGAGCAGGGTGGACTTGCCGGAGCCGCTCGCGCCGATGACCACCACCACCTGGTGCTGGAAGATCTCCAGGTCGATGCCGCGGAGCACCGGCGTCTCGCCGAACCGCTTGTGCAGGTTCTCGATCCTGAGCACCGGAGTCTCGTCGGTCATACCGTGCCCCCGATCTGCTCACGGCGCTGAGCTCGTGCGGCCAGCCAGTCGGTGAGACGGATGAACGGCCAGCTGATCGCCACGAAGAGCAGTCCGGCCACGATGTAGGGGGTGAAGTTGTAGGTGTCGGCCGCGGCGATCTGGGCGGCGCGCACCGCGTCGATCGCGCCGAGCACCGAGACGAGACCCACGTCCTTCTGCATCGAGACGAAGTCGTTCATGAGGGCGGGCAGAACCTTGCGGATGCCCTGCGGCAGCACCACCAGCCGCAGGGTCTGAGCGTGGGAGAGGCCGAGCGAACGGGCCGCGAGCCGCTGCGACGGGTGCACCGCCTCCATGCCCGCGCGCAGCACCTCCGAGACGTAGGCCGAGTAGGTGAGGATGAGGGCCAGCGTGCCCCAGAACTCCGGGGGCAGCCGCGGGGTGACTCCGAGAGCCGGGATGCCGAAGCCCACCAGGTAGAGCACGATGATGAGCGGCATCCCGCGGAAGAGGTCGGTGTAGACGGTCGCGAGGAACCTCAGCGGGAAGAACACCGCGCCGCGCAGGGTGCGCACGACGGCGATGAGGGTGGCGAAGATCGCGACCCCGATCACGGCGAAGAAGAGGATTCGGATGTTGAGCCACAGGCCGAGCAGGATCGACGGGAAGAAGTCCGCCGCGGTCTTCGGATCGAAGAAGGCCTGCTGCACCAGCGACCAGCCGGGGGTGTTGATCACGGTCAGCCACACGAGCACCGCGAGCACCACCGTGCTCGCGAGGCTGATCAGCACCGAGCGCCCGGACTGCTTCTTGCGGAAGGCGCGGCGGTCCAACTCCACGGCGCTCGGCCGGTCGGCGGTCACCACGGGTCGGGGGGTCACGCCCCCACCCTAGGGTCTGTGCTGCGGAGGAAGGCGGAGGGCACTACTTGAAGACGGGCACATCGACGGAGGTCGACAGCCACTTCTTGGTGATCGCGTCCAGCTCGCCGTCGGCGCGGATCGCGTCGACCGCCGCGCTGACCTTCTTCGTGTTGGGTGAGGACTTCGGCAGCACGATGCCGAACTCGTCGCCACCGCTCGAGTCGGAGAACTGGCCGCTCACCACGCCCTTCTTGATCTCCGCACCGGCGAGGTAGAACGCGGTCGGCAGGTCGGTCGCCACGGCGTCCACCTGGCCGCTCTTGAGGGCGGCCACCACGTCGTCGTTCGAGTTGAACACCTGGATGTTGCTGCCGCCGACCTCCTTCTGCAGAAGCGTGTAGGTGGTGGTCGAGGTGGCCACACCGATCTTGATGGACTTGAGGCCCTCGATGGTGGTGACCTTCGCCGCAGGCGAGCCCTCCGTCGTGACGATGGCCTGCGTGGTCGTGTAGTACGGCGACGAGAAGTCGACGGCCTTCTTGCGCTTGTCGGTGATGGTGAACTGCTGGAGGTTGAGGTCGAAGTCCTTCGCGCCGGGGGCGATGGCGCTGTCGAAGGTGGTGCGGGTCCACACGACATCCTTCTTGGCGAAGCCCAGCTTGGCGGCGACGGCGTAGGCGACCGCCGCTTCGAAGCCCTTGCCGCTCTGCGGCTTGTTGTCTTCGACCCACGGCGTGTACGCCGGCTGGCCGGTGGCGATGGTGAGCTTGCCGGCCGTGACGGTCTGCAGACCGTGGGTGGTGGTGGACGCCGCGGGGGAACTGCACGCGGCGAGCGCGACGACGAGGGCGCCGACGCCGACCGCGGTTGCGACGGCGCGAAGACGGGAAGTGAGACGGGACACGGGGGGAACCTTTCGGGCGGGCTGCTGGTACCCGCCCCTCGATCGTAGGAGAAGGCGGCCGGGCGGCCCCTGAACATTACGGATTGTTTATTCGGCGGCCAAAGCCCAGTCGTCGAAGCTGAAGCCCGGGGAGACCACGCAGCTCACGA
Organism: uncultured Lacisediminihabitans sp.; assembly: GCA_966212465.1. GTDB lineage: Bacteria > Actinomycetota > Actinomycetes > Actinomycetales > Microbacteriaceae > Lacisediminihabitans. The sequence continues at coordinate 6,517 of CBIHRK010000022.1, read as the reverse complement.
GCACCTCCCCGTCCGAGACCAGCGTGCGCTGCCAGGTGCCCGCGGGGACGAGCACCTGCGACCGGGCTCCGGATGCCTCATCCGCCCCCAGCACGGCGGTCGCTCCCTCGACCGGCGCAGCTCCGTCACCTCCGAACTGCAGCACGAGCGAGTCCGGCCCGTGCCACAGCCAGAGCTCGTCGGAGGCCACGACGTGCCATGCCGAGGCCTCCCCTGGCGGCAGCAGGAAGTAGATGAGGGTGGCCGCCGGTCGCACTCCGCCCGCGGTCTGCACGGAGTGATCCGCCGTCCAGGTGCGTCGGTACCACCCGCCCTCGGGATGCGGCTCGAGGTCGAGCAGCCGGGCCCGCTCGGGCCGCGCGACCCACTCGATGACCTCGCCGTCGACCGTGCGCCGGGCGACCAGCTCTCCGTCGGTCACCGCGAACGCTCCCGTGACGCGCGCGCCGCCCAGCGCTCGGTGCTGCTGCGGAGCTCCCCGGCGATGACGGTCGCCACCACCCTGCCCTCGCCGGCCTCGACGAGCTCGGCGAGGGTGTCATCCACCCGGTCGGCCGAGACGTCGAAGAAGGCGAGATCGGCGGTGGCGCCGACCGCGAGATGACCGACCCGCCCCGGACCGGTGTCGAGACCGAGCGCGTGAGCGCCGCCGAGGGTGGCGGCCCCGAGCAGCCGCGCATGGAGGTCGTTGGTGGAGTAGCCCTGCTCGCGTGCGATCGCGTAGAGCGCGGCGACATCCGCCATGAGGTCGAGCGACGGGCTCGACGAGAGCGAGTCGGTGCCGACGGCGATGGGGCTGCCCTCCCGCAGGTATGCGGCGACCGGCGGGGCATCCAGTCCGATCACGGCGTTCGAGCGGGGGCAGAGCGCCACCGCGGTGCCCCGCGCGCGGAGCAGTGCGCGGTCCCGGGCCGTCATGTAGACGCCGTGCGCGATGTGGCAGTCGGGGCCCAGCACGCCGAGCCGGTCGACGAAGTCGGTGGCGCTGGTGCCGAAGCCCAGGTCGCGCAGCGCTCGGAAGCTCTGCACGCCGGCGAAATGCCAGGCCTGGTGCGCCTCCCCGTCGTCGGTGGGGATCCGCTCGCCCTCGAACGCGGACTCGCCGAGGTGGATGTGCAGCCGGAGGCCGCGCTGGCGCACGATGTCGGGCATGTCGAGCAGCGGCACGGTGTCGAGCGAGTACGGCGCGTGCGGAGAGAGCCCCGCGCCCGGCACCGAGGGGATGCGGTCGAGCTCGGTGATCACCTGGTCGCGCCCGTAGTCGTTCCACGCCTGCGTCTCCCAGTTCATCACCTCCCAGTAGGCGATTCCGTGCAGACCGGTCGCCTGCAGCGCATCCGCCGCCTCGATGTCGGTGACGATGTCGGCGGCGGAGGTGACGCCGTGCCCGATCGACCGGCGCGCACCGTCGATGGCGTCCGCCCGCCAGTCGTGCGGACGCTCGTACGACTCGCCGAAGGCGACCGCCCAGTCGTCGAAGCCGGCGTAGGCACCGAGGCCCACCTCGGCCATTCCGCTGTACTGAAGGTGGGTGTGCGCGTTGACCAGTCCGGGCAGGAGCGCCCCCGGCCAGTGCCGCTCGGTGTAGGGCAGGTCCTGCTGCTCGAGGGCGTCGATCACCCAGCGCCGGTCGCCCACGTGCAGGATCAGCCCGTCGCGCACCGCGACCGCGCCGCGCTGGATCGGCGGGGCCGTCATGGGCACGACGAGGCCGGCCGAGTAGACGGTGACGTCGCCCCTCATCCGCGCACCTCGAAGCGCGTGGAGTGCCAGTCGGTGAGCGGCTCCGGTTCGGGGCGGTGACCCGATCCGCCGAGCGCCAGGCGGGCGACCCGCTCGTCGAGAGCCGCCGGCAGCGCGTGCACCCCGGGCGCGAGCCCGTGGCCCGCGTCGATCAGGTGACGGATGGCGCTCAACTGCACGGCGAAGGAGAGGTCCATGATCTCGATCGGGTTGCCCTCGCCCGCGGTCACGTTGATGCACCCGCCGTCGTCGAGCAGCAGGATGCTCGTGCCGCCCGCCAGCGTCACCCGCTCCCGCTTGCGCCCCACCGTCTCGCGCGTCGCACCGGCCGCCACGACGGCGTCGATCGCGACCTCCTGCTCCACCCCTCCGGCGACCGCGACCGCGGCGTCGGGCGCGCAGGCGGCGAGCACCTCGGCCGAGATGGTGTGCCGCACGCCGGTCGCGGAGATGACGATGTCCGCGTCGGCGACCGCCTCGACGAGCGGGGCCGTGCGGTAGCCCGCGAACCGCGCCTGCAGTTCGCGCACCGGGTCGAGCTCGGCGACCACCACCGCCGCTCCGAGCGCGCGGGCGTGGTGCGCGACGCCCTCCCCCACCGGGCCGAATCCGGCGACGGCGACCCGGCAACCGGCCGCATCCCGCTCCAGCAGGTCGAGGATGGTGAAGACGCAGGACTGGCCGGTGCCGTAGCGGTTATCGAACGACGTCTTGCTGCGGGCGTCGTTCGCCGCGATCACCGGGAGGCGAAGCTCGCCGCGTCGCTCCATGAGCCGCAGCGGCCGGAGCCCGCTCGTCGTCTCCTCGGTCGCGCCGAGAACGCCGTCGAGCAGGTCGAGCTCGTGGGCGAGGCGGATGACGTGCGACCCGTCATCCACGAGCACCCGCGGGCGTCGGCGCAGGAACTCCTCGGCCAGCCTGCGGTGCTCGGCCGGCCCGGCCGCGGCACGCGCGTAGACGTCGATGCCGTCGTCGCGCAGGGCGTCGGCGACCCGGTCGTCGGTCTCGTCGGGGTGGGCGAACACGTCGACCCTCGCCCCGGCCTTCTGCAGCAGGAGGGCGAGAACGGCGGTCTTCGGCTCCAGCACCATGCTGACCCCGATGCGGATGCCGCCGAGCAGCCCGCTCGCGCCGAGCTCGCCGGCCAGCCGCGTCGAGACCGGCATGAAGCGATGGGCCCAGGCGATGCGCGACACCGCGTCCGCACGGGCGGGCACCGTCTCGCCGCCGACCAGCACGCGCCCCTCGCCCTCCACCTCGACGGTGAGATCGGCGGGCTCCGCCTCGCGCGCCCCGATCGCGATCAGCAGGCCGCGGAGCGCCTCGGCGCGGGCGCCGCCCCCGCGGATCGCGAAGGTGCGGCCGGCGACGAGGAGGTTGGACGCGGCCGCGAAGCGTCGCACGAGGGATGACGCCCACTCGCGCGATCCGTCGGTCTCCAGCCCAGGCACGCGGACAAGCCTAGGGCGAGTAGCGTCGGTCCATGGATGACACCGACCCCACCGTCAGCAACCCGGAGTTCTACCGCGTCCTGTGGGAGAACGACGACGTCCGCGTGCTCGAGTACCGCGACGAGCCCGGCCAGGAGACCACCCCGCATCGGCATCCGAACAGCGTGATGGTCACCCTCAGCGACTTCCAGCGGCAGCTGTCGAGCGACGGCGACTCCCGGGACGTCTCGCTCGCCTCGGGAACCGCGGTGTGGCTGCCCGCGCAGACGCACAGCGGCAGGAACACGGGCACCACGCCCACGCACTCGATCCTCGTGGAGCTCAAGCACAGCGTGCAGGCGGCGGGCGATCGCCGGCTCGGCCCGGAGTAGCGGTTCCGCCCGGTCATGGCGCGGGTACCGTGTCGCGCATGGCCGAACTGGTCGCCGCGAGGGGCGACATCACCCGCTATCCGAGCGACGTCATCGTCAACGCCGCGAACCGGTCCCTGCTCGGCGGCGGAGGGGTGGATGGCGCGATCCACCGCGCCGCCGGCCCCGAGCTCCTCGCCGCCTGCCGTCTGCTCGGCGGCACCGAGACGGGCCAGTCGCGCATCACGGACGCGTTCGGCATCCGCACCGCGAAGAAGATCGTGCACACGGTCGGGCCGGTCTTCTCTGCGCGCGACGAGGCGGCATCCGCGCTGCTGCTGGCGTCCTGCTACACGTCGAGCCTCGAACTGGCAGAGGGCTTCGCCAGCATCGCGTTCCCCGCCGTCTCCACCGGCATCTACGGCTACCCGATCGAGCGGGCGACGGAGGTGGCGGTCGCCGCGGTGCGGGGCTGGCTGGGCGAGCACCCGGCAACGTCGCTCGACACCGTCACCCTCATCGCCTTCAGCGGCGACGACTACGAGGTGATCCGGCGCGCGATCGGCTGATCGCTACGGCGTGGGGGTGGGCGTCGGGGTCGCGGTGGACGCCGAGTCCTTGGTGAAGCTGTCGCCGGCCGCCTTCACGACCGCCGCCGCGAAGGACGGGGCGTCGTCGATCGGGCCCGCGTAGCGCTCGCCGTTGATCACGATGGTGGGCGTTCCCTCGATCTTCGGCAGGTCCGTGCCGGTGATGGGCCCGGTCGTCGCCCGCGTGGATGCCGCGTTGACCCAGGTCTTGAACCGCTGATCGCGGATGCACGAGCTGATCGAGGAGACGTCGCTGGTCTTCGCCTTCTTCACCAGCGAGATGAGCTGGTCGTCGGTGAGTCCCTCGGTGTTCTCCGCCGGCTGCTTCGCGAACAGCAGTGCGTTGAAGTCGAAGTAGGAGTTCGGCGAGTAGTTGGCCACGCATCCCGCGGCGTTCGCGGCCCGCGTGGAGTACTTGGTGCCGAGCGAGTAACGGTCGAGCACCGAGATCGGGTGGATCTCGAGAGTCGCGGCGCCCGTCTTCAGCCAGGTGGCGATCTGGTCGGAGTTCGACTTCTCGAACTTGCCGCACAGCGGGCACTGGTAGTCGAGATAGAGCTGGATGGCGATGACGTCCTTGGAGTTCGTCTTCGACGGCACGGGGTCTTCACCGGGGCGCAGCGCCGCGGTCGTGACCGCCTTGAATCCGGTGCCGATCTTGATTCCGTCGCTCTGCATGTTGAGCGGTCCGGGGGACGGCGGGCGGATGCCGTTGCTCACGCCGAGGACGACACCGCCGATGACGAGCAGGACCACGACGAGAACGCCGCCGCGCACGATGTAGCGACGCGCGCGCTCCTTCTTCTTCTGCTCTTCGCGAAGAGATCGGGCCTTTTCGCGCGCCGCTTCGCGCCTTTCACCGTCGCTGAGGCTGTCATCGCCTGAGCCGCCGTACGTCATCGAACCTCACCATGTTGCGGATTGCCGGAAGAAAAACCCGCTGCTGTATGCGCGAGAAACCTTGATCAGGCTAGACACGCAGTCTGGGAATCACCCAGGCGGTAGCTGGACAAGCCTAACCAGTCGCGGGATACTCCGCCGCGCATCCCCCATAAGAGGTGCAATAATGACCGGAGCACCACCCATCCATTCACTACGGATCGTCCGGCACGTACCTGCCGGTGAAGGAGTTAGTACCCCTATGGCATCTGTCACTTTCGACAAAGCTACCCGCCTCTACCCCGGCTCCACCCGCCCGGCAGTAGACGCCCTCGACCTCTCGGTCGCCGACGGCGAGTTCCTCGTCCTCGTCGGCCCGTCGGGCTGCGGAAAGTCCACCTCGCTGCGCATGCTGGCCGGCCTCGAAGAGGTCAACGACGGCAACATCCTCATCGGCGACCGCAACGTCACCGACGTGCCGCCGAAGGACCGCGACATCGCGATGGTGTTCCAGAACTACGCGCTGTACCCGCACATGACCGTCGCCGAGAACATGGGCTTCGCGCTCAAGATCGCCGGTGTCAACAAGGATGAGCGCGCCGCCCGCGTGCTCGAGGCGGCGAAGCTCCTCGACCTGGAGCCGTACCTGAGCCGCAAGCCGAAGGCGCTCTCCGGTGGTCAGCGTCAGCGCGTCGCCATGGGTCGCGCCATCGTGCGCCAGCCCCAGGTGTTCCTCATGGACGAGCCGCTGTCGAACCTCGACGCCAAGCTCCGCGTTCAGACCCGCACCCAGATCGCGTCCCTCCAGCGTCGTCTCGGCGTCACCACGGTCTACGTCACCCACGACCAGACCGAGGCGCTCACCATGGGCGACCGCATCGCGGTGCTCAAGGACGGCGTGCTGCAGCAGGTCGGCACCCCGCGCGACCTGTACGCCAACCCCAAGAACGTCTTCGTCGCCGGCTTCATCGGTTCGCCGGCCATGAACCTGTTCCCGGCCGACATCGTCGACGGCGGCCTCAAGTTCGGCACGGCCGTCGCCGCGCTCGACCGCGACGCGCTCGCCGCGACCAGCGCCAAGAAGGTCACCATCGGCGTGCGTCCCGAGGATGTCACCGTCTCGACCACCGGCGAAGGCCTCCCGGTCGACGTCGACGTCGTCGAGGAACTGGGCGCCGACGGCTATCTCTACGGTCACACCGACATCGACGGCTCGCGCGTCGACATCGTGGCCCGTGTCGATGGCCGCATCCACCCGAACGCGGGCGACAAGGTGTTCATCACCCCCGTCGCCAAGCACATCCACGCGTTCGACCTCGAGTCGGGCGAGCGCCTGAGCAAGGCCGTCACGGACTAGTCCGAGACCCCCGCTGTACCGTGGTGGGGGGGGGGGCGCGGGCGGGGGCCCGCCCCAGGGTGTTTTGAAGGAGGCGGGGGAGCAGAGAGGCGCCCCCCACAACAACCCCAAACACCCCGGGCGCGCGCGCCTCAAGTGGCACCCCCC
>CBIHRK010000021.1:0-19772 GCA_966212465.1 uncultured Lacisediminihabitans sp. | reverse complement strand
TGTGTTGGTGGCCCCCCCGTGTGTGTACCCCCCCAAAAACATCTATATTCTCTTTTTCTTGCACCCCCCGCCCACGTCGGGGGCCCGGGGGCGCTGCCCCGCGGGGGCCACGGCACCACTCGAGACCGCACCATCCAGAACCACACCGCCAGACGCCACCGGAGCCACGCATGACCGACATCCACGCCGCGGGAGATCTGCTCCCCCTCAAGAAGCGCCGCCAGACCAGGATCGGCCTCGTCGCGGGCGGACTCGCCGCGTACTGGCCCCAGTTCCCCGAGCTCCTCCCGCAGCTGCAGGAGTCGAGCCGCTACGTCACCGCCCGGTTCAACGAGCTCGACGCGGAGGTCGTCGACACCGGGTTCGTCTCGGACGCCCAGGAGGCGAACGTCGCCGCGGAGAAGCTGCGCGTCGCCGACTGCGACCTCATCGTGATCTTCCTCACCACCTACCTCACCTCCTCCATGGTGCTTCCGATCGCCCAGCGCGCCAACACCCCCGTGCTCGTGATCGACCTGCAGCCCACCGAGGCGATGGACCACGCGAACTTCGACACCGGCAAGTGGCTCGCCTACTGCGGCCAGTGCCCCGTGCCGGAGGTCGCCAACGTGTTCCGGCGGGCCGGCATCCCCTTCCGATCGGTCTCCGGGTACCTCACCCAGGAGTCGGCCTGGGCCCGCATCACCCAGTGGGTTCACGCGGCCGGTGTGCGCGCCACCCTGCGCACCGCCCGCCACGGGCTCATGGGCCACCTGTACCCGGGCATGCTGGATGTCTCGACCGACCTCACCCTCGTCTCCACCCAGTTCGGCTCGCACGTCGAGGTGCTCGAGTTCGACGACCTGCGCGTGCGCGTCGAGGAGGTCACCGACGCCCAGGTCGCCGAACGCGTGGCCCTCGCTCGCGAGCTGTTCACCATCGACCCCTCCGTCAAGGAGGAGGACTTCAACTGGGGCGCGAAGGTCTCCGTGGGCCTCGACCGCCTGGTGGATGACTTCGAGCTCGACTCGGCGGCGTACTACCACCGCGGGCTGAAGGGCGAGCAGCATGAGCGACTCGGAGCCGGCATGATCCTCGGGTCGTCCCTGCTCACCGCTCGCGGCATCCCCTTCGTGGGCGAGTACGAGCTGCGCACGAGCCTGGCGATGCTCGCGGCGCACACCATCGGCGCGGGCGGCTCCTTCACCGAGATCCAGGCGCTCAACTTCTTCGACAACGTGGTGGAGATGGGGCACGACGGCCCCGCGCACCTCGCGATCTCCGAACGCGATCCGCTGCTGCGGGGGCTCGGCGTGTATCACGGCAAGCGCGGGTACGGCGTCTCGGTGGAGTTCGACGTCAAACAGGGTCCGGTGACGACGTTCGGCATCGGGCAGGACCGCGACGGCCGGTACACGTTCATCACCAGCGAGGGCACGGTCGTGCCGGGTCCGCTGCTCGCCATCGGCAACACCACGTCGCGCGTCGACTTCGGCGGCGACCCGGGCGAGTGGGTGGACGTCTGGTCGCAGACGGGCATCGGCCATCACTGGGCGCTCTGCGTGGGGCACCGGGCCGACGACATCCACGCCGCCGCCTCCCTGCTCGGCATCGAGCATCGTCACGTGGACATGAGCACGAGAGGACGGTGGAGCTGATGCAGCGGGCCATGTTCCAGCTGCAGGTGAAGCCGGGCCACATCGAGGCCTACCGCGCCGCGCACGCCGCGGTATGGCGGGACATGCTCGAGGCGCTCCGCGACACCGGATGGCGCAACTACTCGATCTTCCTGCGCGACGACGGCGAGGTCACCGGCTACTTCGAGGCCGAGGACGTGGCGGCGGTGCAGGAGGCGATGGCGAAGACGGAGGTCAGCGCGCGCTGGCAGGCCGCGATGGCCGAGCACTTCGAGGACGCGGTCGTGGACGGAAAGCCCCCGACCCGCGCCCTCGTGGAGGTCTTCAACCTCGAGGACCAACTGGGCACCTGAGGGCGGGGCTTGCATAGCCCGCTACTGTGTGAAACGATTCAACAACCCGTGCAGTGAAACGATTTAACCCACTACGAAAGAGAATTCCAATGGCGCAATTCAGCGACATCGAAGGGCTGCTCGCCGAGCAGACCATCGAGCTCCCCTCCTGGGCCTTCGGCAACTCCGGCACCCGCTTCAAGGTGTTCGGCACGCCCGGTACCCCGCGCACTCCGCAGGAGAAGATCGCGGATGCCGCCCAGGTGCACAAGTACACTCAGCTCTCCCCCACGGTCGCGCTGCACATCCCGTGGGACAAGGTCGACGACTACGCCGCCCTCGGCGCCTTCGCCGAAGACCACGGGGTCAAGCTCGGCACGATCAACAGCAACACCTTCCAGGACGACGACTACAAGTTCGGCTCGCTCACCCACAGCGACCCCAAGATCCGCCAGAAGGCGATCGACCACCACCTCGAGTGCATCGACATCATGGATCAGACCGGATCCCGCGACCTCAAGATCTGGCTCGCCGACGGCAGCAACTATCCCGGCCAGCAGGATCTCCGCGGCCGTCAGGACCGCCTCGCCGACTCGCTCGCCAGCATCTACGCGCGCATCGGCGAGAACCAGCGCATGGTGCTCGAGTACAAGTTCTTTGAGCCGGCGTTCTACCACACCGACGTTCCGGACTGGGGCACCTCCTACGCCCAGGTCGCCGCGCTCGGCGACCGCGCCATGGTCTGCCTCGACACCGGCCACCACGCGCCCGGCACCAACATCGAGTTCATCGTGATGCAGCTGCTGCGCCTCGGAAAGCTCGGCTCCTTCGACTTCAACTCGCGCTTCTACGCCGACGACGACCTCATCGTGGGCGCCGCCGACCCGTTCCAGCTGTTCCGCATCCTCTACGAGGTCGTGCGCGGCGGCGGCTACGGCACCGCGGGCGACGTGGCGTTCATGCTCGACCAGTGCCACAACGTCGAGGACAAGATCCCCGGCCAGATCCGCTCCGTGCTCAACGTGCAGGAGATGACGGCGCGCGCACTGCTCGTGGACACCGCGGCGCTCGAGAAGGCGCAGCTCGCCGGCGATGTGCTCGGGGCCAACGGCATCCTGATGGATGCGTTCTACACCGACGTGCGCCCCGCCCTCGCCACGTGGCGCGAGTCGCGCGGCCTCGACGGCGACCCGATGGCCGCCTACGCGGCATCCGGCTACCAGCAGCAGATCGCGGCCGACCGGGTAGGCGGCCACCAGGCCTCCTGGGGCGCCTAACCCCACCCCTTAACCGCGAGGGGCCTTAGATTGCCGCTTTCGAGCGTCAAAAACCGACAATCTAAGGCCCCTCGCGGAAGAACTGATGAGACGTGAGAATGAGGACACCTTGACCAACGAGACCGCCGCGGCGCTCATCGCGCGAAGCAACCGCCTGGGCTCCGACCCGCGCGTCACCAACTACGCCGGGGGCAACACCTCCGCCAAGGGCACCGAGACGGATCCGGTCACCGGTGAGCCCGTCGAGCTGCTGTGGGTGAAGGGGTCGGGCGGCGACCTCGGCACCCTCACCGAGTCCGGGCTCGCCGTGCTGCGCCTCGACCAGGTGCGGGCGCTGTCGAAGGTCTACCCCGGGGTCGACCGCGAAGACGAGATGGTGGCCGCGTTCGACTACGCCCTCTTCGGCAAGGGCGGCGCGGCCCCCTCCATCGACACCGCCATGCACGGACTGGTGGATGCCGCACACGTCGACCACCTCCACCCGGATTCCGGCATCGCCTTCGCCACCGCGAAGGACGGCGAGGCGCTGACCGCGAAGGCGTTCGGCGACCGGGTCGTCTGGGTTCCGTGGCGCCGGCCGGGATGGCAGCTCGGCGAGGACATCGCCGCCATCAAGCGCGAGCACCCCGCCGCGATCGGCTGCATCCTGGGCGGCCACGGCATCACCGCCTGGGGCGACACGAGCGAGGAGGCCGAGGCGAACAGCCTCTGGATCATCGAGACGGCCGAGGCGTACATCGCGGAGAACGGCCGCAAGGATCCCTTCGGAACCACCATGGAGGGTTACACCGCACTGCCCTCTGACCAGCGTCTTTCCCGAGCCGCCGCGCTCGCGCCGACCCTCCGAGGACTGGTCTCCACTGACCGCGCCATGGTCGGGCACTTCACGGACGCCGAGGTCGTGCTCGACTTCCTGGCCGGCTCGGAGCACCCGCGGCTGGCCGAGCTCGGCACCAGCTGCCCCGACCACTTCCTGCGCACCAAGGTCAAGCCGATGCTGCTCGACCTGCCGGCCACGGCATCCGTCGAGGATCAGCTTGCGCGCCTGCACGAGCTGCACGAGCAGTACCGGGCGGACTATGAGGCGTATTACGAGCGCGGCGCTTCGAGTGCCTCAGCGACCGGCGCTTCGAGTGCCTCAGCGACCGGTGCTTCGGTGCCCCCGATGCGCGGGGCCGACCCGCTCATCGTGCTCATCCCCGGCGTCGGCATGTTCAGCTACGGCGCGAACAAGCAGACCGCCCGCGTCGCCGGCGAGTTCTACATCAACGCCATCAACGTGATGCGCGCCGCGGAGGCCATCTCCAGCTACGAGCCGATCCCCGAGAGCGAGAAGTTCCGCATCGAGTACTGGGCGCTCGAAGAGGCGAAGCTGCAGCGGATGCCGAAGCCGAAGCCCCTCGCCACCCGCATCGCCCTCGTCACCGGCGCGGCATCCGGCATCGGCAAGGCCATCGCCACCCGCCTCGCCGCCGAGGGGGCCTGCGTGGTCATCGCCGACCTCGACCTCGAGAAGGCTCAGTCCGCGGCCGCCGAGATCGGCGGGACGGATGTCGCCGTCGGCGTGCAGGCGAACGTCACCGACGAGCACCAGGTTCAGTCCGCGGTGGATGCCGCGGTGCTCGCCTTCGGAGGCCTCGACCTCGTCGTCAACAACGCCGGCCTCTCGCTCTCCAAGTCGCTGCTGGAGACCTCCGTCGCCGACTGGGACCTTCAGCACGACGTGATGGCGAAGGGCTCGTTCCTCGTCTCGCGCTCGGCGGCGAAGGTGCTCATCGACCAGAAGCTCGGCGGCGACATCGTGTACATCTCGTCGAAGAACTCCGTCTTCGCCGGGCCGAACAACATCGCGTATTCGGCGACGAAGGCGGACCAGGCGCACCAGGTGCGTCTGCTGGCGGCCGAGCTCGGCGAGCACGGCGTGAAGGTCAACGGCATCAACCCGGACGGCGTGGTGCGCGGCTCGGGCATCTTCGCCGGAGGCTGGGGCGCGAAGCGCGCCGCCGTCTACGGCGTGCCGGAGGAGGAGCTCGGCGCCTACTACGCCCAGCGCACCCTGCTCAAGCGCGAGGTGCTGCCCGAGAACGTGGCCAACGCGGTGTTCGTGCTCTGCTCCGCCGACCTCAGCCACACGACCGGCCTGCACATCCCCGTGGACGCCGGCGTCGCGGCCGCCTTCCTGCGCTGATGACCGACGCGGTCAGTGCGGTCGACCTGGGGGCGACGAGCGGTCGGGTGATGCTCGGCTACGTCGGGCACAACGAGCTGAGCCTGCGGCATGTCGCGCGGTTCCCCAACGGGCCGGTGCAGACATCCGATGGCCTGCGCTGGAACGTCAGCGAGCTGTACCGGCACGTTCGGGCCGGGCTGGAGGCGGCTCAGCGCGAGGAGCCGGAGCTGCGCAGCATCGGCATCGACTCCTGGGCGGTCGACTACGCGCTGATGAGCGGTGACCGGATGCTCGCCGAACCGCACCACTACCGCGACGACCGAAACCTGCGCGCCGTCGAGGTGGTGCACGGGATCGTCTCCCCTGAGGAGCTCTACCGGGCGAACGGCCTGCAGCACCTGCCGTTCAACACGCTCTTCCAGCTCACCGCCGACCGGCTCTCCGGCGACCTCGCCGAGGCGGACGGCTTCCTGCTGGTGCCCGACCTGCTCGCGTTCTGGCTCACCGGCGTACGCTCCGCCGAGCTCACCAACGCCTCGACGACCGGTCTGCTCGGCGTCGAGTCGCACCGCTGGGACGAGGCCCTCATCGGCCGCCTCGACCTGCCCGCCGGCATCTTCCCGCCGCTGGTGGAGCCCGGCACCACCCTCGGCGCCGCCGCCGGATTCCCGGGCCTCCACGTCACCACGGTCGGCTCGCACGACACCGCCTCCGCCGTGGTCGCCGTGCCCGCGACCGACCCCGACTTCGCATACATCTCCTGCGGCACCTGGGGCCTCGTCGGCGTCGAGCTCGACGCCCCGGTGCTCAGCGAGGAGAGCCGGCTCGCCAACTTCACGAACGAGGGCGGCGTCGACGGGCGCGTGCGCTACCTGCACAACGTGATGGGGCTGTGGCTTCTCAGCGAGTCGGTGCGCCGGTGGGAGGAGGACGGCGAGACGATCGACCTGCCGACACTCATCGCCGCGGCATCCGCGACCTCGGCTTCGCCCTTCGACGCGAACGACCAGCGCTTCCTCTCCCCCGGCGACATGCCGGCGCGCATTGCCGAGTGGTACACCGAGCGCGGGCTGGCGGCACCGCAGTCGCGGGCCCAGGTCGTGCGCGCGATCATCGAGAGCCTCGCCCTCGCCTTCGCGGATGCCGTGGAGACCGCCGCGCGCCTCTCCGGTTCGCGCGTGAACGTGATTCACATCGTGGGCGGCGGCTCGCAGAACGAGCTGCTCTGCCAGCTGACCGCCGACCGGAGCGGCCTGCCGGTGCTCGCCGGACCGGTCGAGGCGACGGCCATCGGCAACGTGCTGGTGCAGGCCCGGGCGCACGGCTTCGCCTCCGGCAGCCTGGAGTCGCTCAGGATGCTGGTGGCCGCCGCCTTCTCCCCGCGACGCTTCGAGCCGCGCCCGTGATCGTCGGCGGTGTCGAGACGGGCCGCATCGCGCTGGGCGGGGCGGGCTGGTCGTTCGAGCCGCGAGCCACCGACGAGGAGTCGATCCGCACCGTGCTCGCGGCTGTGGACGCGGGGGTGACGGTGATCGACACGGCCCGCGTCTACACCCGCGCCGGCGAGGAGGGGCACAGCGAGTCGATCGTGCGGCGTGCGCTGGACGGGCACCCCGAGCGCGACCGCATCCTCGTCGTCACCAAGGGCGGCCACTTCCGCAGCGGCGACGAGTTCCTCTACGACGCCAGCCCGGCGGCGCTCCGGCGCGACGTGGAGCTCAGCCTGCGCGCCCTCGACCGCGACGCGCTGCCGCTGTATCTGCTGCATCGACCCGACCCTGCCGTTCCGCTGGCCGAGTCGATCGGCGCACTCGAGCTGCTGCGGCGCGAGGGGCTCATCGAGCGCGTCGGCGTCTCCAACGTGGATGCCGCCCAGCTCGCCATCGCGGAGGGCGAGACCACCATCGCCGCCATCGAGAACCAGCTCTCGATCGTGCACCCGGACGAGTCCGGCGTGCTGGGCCGCACCGACCTCCTCTACCTCGCCTATTCCACCCTCGGCGCGATCGGCGGGGCCGACGCCCTGGTCGCGCGCCACCCGGCCATCGGGGAGATCGCCCGCGAGCGCGGCGCCTCGGTCGCGCGGGTCGCCATCGCGTGGGCGCTGAGCCGCGGGCCGCAGGTGGTCGCGATCGTGGGGGCGACCCGTCCGGAGACGATCGTCGACTCCGCCGTCGTGCTGACGCTCACCGACGACGAGCTGACCCGCCTTTCCGCCCCCGCCACCCGTTCATAACCGGCACTTTCAGACTGGCCCGGCAGCCCGGGGCATCACGCCGGCGGCGAGCCGTTCTGCAGGAGTTGCGAACCGAGGGGCGGGGCCGTGGATGCCCGGGGCACGAGCACCGGCGCGGTCGCGACCACCTCGTGCACGGGATCGCCCGCGGAGCCGTCGAGCAGAGCGACGGCGCGCGCGCCGAGCTCGCGCAGCGGCATCCGCACGGTCGTGATCGGGGGCCAGGTGGCGTCCGCGTACCAGACGTCGTGGATCGCGACGATCGAGACGTCGGTGGGGACCCGGAGCCCGCGGGCGTGGATCTCCGCCAGCACACCGAGCGCGGCGTTGAGGTTGGCCACCACGAGAGCGCCCGGCAGCGGCCCGCGCGCGGTGAGCGCCGCCACCGCCTCGCGGCCGTCGGCGCCGGTGTAGCCGAGCCGCGTCATCGCCGTCTCGTCGACCGCGAGCCCGTGCGCGGCCATCGCCCGCCGGTAGCCCTGTTCCCGTCTCGCGCCGGTCGCGCTGCCGGGCAGGCCGCCCACGAAGCCCACCCGGCGATGACCGAGCGCGACGAGATGGTCGACGGCGAGGCCCGCCCCCGCGGCATCGTCGAGCACCAGCGTGCTCGCGGGCCCGTCGGTCACCGAGTTGATCACCACGGCGGGCGTGCCCTGCGCGACCAGCACGGAGAGGTCGGCGGGCGGCGCGCCATCCGGCAGCTGCAGGATGACGCCGTCGATGCGCCCCTCCCCGACGAGCCGCCGGATCCACTCGCTGTCCTCCTCCAGCCGCTCCGCCCGGCCCAGCACGATAGCCAGACCCCGGTCGGATGCCTCCTGCTCGGCCCCGCGGGCGAGCTCCGCGAACACGGCGCTCGTCACGTCCGGCACCACGAGGGCGACGGTGGAGGTTCGTGCGGTGCGCAGCGCTCGCGCAGCGTGGTTGGGAACGTACTCGAGCTCCCGCGCGGCGGCCAGGACGCGTTCGCGCGTCTCCGCCGACACGCGCACGGTGGCATCGCCCGAGAGCACGCGGGAGACCGCCGCCGGGGAGACTCCGGCACGGGCGGCGACGTCGCTCAGCTTCACCATGGTCCCGCCTGTCTACTACGAAGTCGCGCCGATGGACGAATCAGTCGCCGAGATGGACCGCCTCGCCTCTGTCCATCGAGCGGTAGAGGGCGTCCACCAGCTCGACCGTGCGCACGTTGTCGGCCACCGAGCTCCGCGGCTCCGCGCCCGTCGCGATCCCCTCCAGCACCGAACCCATCGTGCCGATGAAGGCGTGCGGGAACCAGCGCTGCGTGACCGGATACGGCACCCACCCGTCGGTCGGCACCACCGAACTCGACACCTCCAGGGTGTCGGGCCGGCCGGCCGGGTAGTCGTAGAGCAGGCCGAGCGTGCCGCGGATGGCCCCTCCCGTGCCCTCGATCCTGAAGTGGGCGGAGTAGTCGCCGGTCACGTTCATGTGGTTGACGTTCACGAGGGCGGAGGTGCCGTTCGCGAACCGGTAGGTGCTCGTCGTGCGCGTCTCGCCCACCGGGTACTGACCGGGGGTGCGGCCGCCGACGGCGAACACGGTCTCGGGCTCCCCCATGAACCAGCGCACCGTGTCGTGGTAGTGGATCGAGTGCACCATGATCTCGAGGCGCTCCATCGCCCGGGCCCACGACCACTGGGTCCAGTCGGTGAACGCGTCGACGGTGAGCGTGAACGCCGTCACCTCGCCGAGCCAGCCGAGCTCCACCATGCGGTGGGCCGCGGCGATGCCCTCGTCGAAGCGCAGCTGCTGGTTGACGGCGGCGACGACGCCTGCGGATGCCGCGGCATCCGCCAGTTCCCGGGCGATCGCCGGGTTCTCGGCGAACGGCTTCTGGGCCAGGATGCCGCGTCCGGCCGCCGCGGCGGCACGGAAGATCGGCGGCTGCTGCTCCACCGGCACGGCGATGTCGACGACGGCCACGGTGTCGTCGGCCAGCAGCTCGTCCAGCGACGCGTAGACGCGCGGGATGCCGTGCCGCTCCGCCACCTCGCGGGCGCGATCGAGGTTCACGTCGGTGATGCCGGCCACGGTGAGCCCGGCCAGGGCGTAGGCGGGCAGGTGCGCGATGTCGACGATGCCGCCCGCGCCGACGATCGCGATGGGGCGGCGGTGCTCCGGCGCGACGGCCAGCCGGCAGTACCGCGAGATGTCGTCGAACAGGTCGATCATGCGCGGGCCGCCGCCGGATCGCGGTACTTGACCGTCTGGAGGTGCTCGCAGTAGAGCACGATCTGCTCGTCGTCGGCCCGGAAGACCTCGTACGACACGGTGAAGAGCCCCATCTCGTCGTACTTCGGCTCCTTCCGCAGCAGCGTGCGCATCGTGTAGACGGTGTCGCCGATGAACACGGGCTTGATGAAGCGCAGCCGGTCGTACCCGTAGCTGAAGGTGTTCACGTTGTTGTGCGCCATCAGCCCCATGCCGTAGCCGAAGACCAGCGCCCCGGGCACGATGCGCCGGCCGAAGAGCCCTTCGTCGCGGGCGAACATGTCGTCGGCCACGTACGGGTGCAGGTCCACGAGCAGGCTGGAGAACAGCATCACCTCGCCCTCGGAGATGGTGCGCCGGATGGATCGGTCGACCTCTCCCACCTCGTAGTCCTCGTAGAGCTTCACGTCCTGGTTCCACACGGGCACGGCGTACCGGGCCACCGGATCCGGATTGGGGTTGATCATGCTGCTCCCTCTTCTGTGCCGAACTCGCGTCGGATCGCGTCGGTGTGCTCGCCGAGCCGCGGTGCCCCCGCGGGGTTGGTGAGCACCTCGCCGTCGTAGCGCACCGGGGTGCGCACGGTCTGGATGGTCACGGGTGAGCCGTCGGTCGACGTGCGATGCACCTCCTGCGACATCCGCAGGGCCAGGAATCCGTCGTGCTTCACCAGCTCCGGCAGAGTGAGCACGGGCGCGCACCACACATCGGCCGCGTCGAGGATGTCGAGCCAGTGCTGGGTGGATGCCGTCGCCAGATGGTCGGCGAGGGCGCGGGTGATCGCGGTCTGCTCGCTCCACCAGGTGTCCGGGTCGTCGTAGGCGGAGAGGTCGAGCCCGATCAGCTCGCCGAGCGCCGGCACGGGGGTCATGGCGATCGCGAGGTAGCCGTCGGAGGTCGGGTAGACGCCGTACGGCGCGGGCAGGAACGCGTGGGCGGTGTTGCGCGCTCCGCGGGTGACCGTGATCGACGCGTCGCCGAGGTGCGCGCTGAGCAGTTCGAACTGCAGGTCGAGCATCGACTCGAGCAGGCTGGTCTCCACCCGACCTCCCACCCCGGTGCGCTCTCGGCGGAGCAGCGCGGCCGTCACCCCGCTGGCGAGGTGGATCGAGGCGATCACGTCGGCGAGCGCGATGCCCACCGGCACGGGCGGATCGTCCACGCTGCCGTTGAGCCACGGCAGGCCGGAGAGCGACTGCGCGAGCAGGTCCTGGCCCGGCCTGTCCTTCCACGGCCCCTCGGTGCCGAAGCCGCTGACGCTGGCGTAGACGATCCCGGGGTTCAGCGCGGCCACCGCCTCGTAGCCGAGGCCCAGCCGCTCCATGATGCCGGGCCGGAAGTTCTGCACGATCACGTCGGCCTTGGCCACCAGCGCGCGCACCCCCTCGAGGTCGACCTCGCTCTTCAGATCGGCGGCGTAGCTCTCCTTGTTGCGGTTGGTGATGTGGAACGACAGGGTGTCGCCGTCTTCCACGATCCCGGCGAATGCCAGCCGCCTGCCGATGTCGCCGCCCTGCGGGCGCTCGATCTTGATCACCCGTGCGCCCAGGTCGCCGAGCCGCGTCGCGGCCATCGGCCCGGCGAGGAACTGGCTGAAGTCGAGCACGAGCATGCCGTCGAGGGGGAGGGTCATGATGCATCCAATGAGTAGGTGCGCACGGCCGTCGCGAAGAGGATCTCGTCCTGGTCGGCGGTCGGCAGTCCGGAGATGACCTGTCGCTGGGCCAGCCAGACACCCGCGAAGTCGCCCTGGAGGGTGGAGACCGGCCAGTCGCTGCCGAGCATCGTGCGCGACGCACCGAAGTGCGCGAGCGCGTGCTCCACGTAGGGGGACCAGCTGCGCCAGGTCCAGTCCGGGGCGGAGGCCGTGTTGAGCCCGCTGAGCTTGACGCGGGTGTTGGGGTGGGCCGCGGCATCCGCGATCCCCGTGGCCCACGGCTCCCAGGCGCCGCCGGCGATGTCGGGCTTGGCCAGGTGATCGATCACGATCGTGAGATCCGGATGCCGCCCCGCCAGCTCCGCGATCGTGGCGAGGTGCTCGGCGCCGGTGCTCACCACGTCGAGGGTGAACCCCCGTGGGGCGAGCAGTCCGATCCCTTCGGTCACGTCGCTGCGCAGCAGCCAGCGCGGGTCGTCGTAGTTGTGGTTGAGCACGCGGATGCCTTTGACGGCCGGCGAGGCGGAGTAGAGGTCGAGCGCCGCCTCGGCCTCCGCGGGCCGGTCGAGCGGGGCCCAGGCCACCACGCCCCGCACGGTGGGCACCGCGGCCGCCACCGACAGCATGTAGAAGGTGTCCTCGTAGGTGTCGGCGGCCTGCACGAGCACGGTGTCGGTGATGCCGGCCGCGGCGACGTCGGCCGCGACATCCTCGGGCCCGAAGTCGGCGTCGAGCGGCAGGCCCGCGGCGTCCAGCCACTCGTAGCGCCGCTCGGAGGGCTTCCAGAGGTGCTGGTGGGTGTCGACCATGCGGTCGGGTCGGTAGAGCTCGGTCATGCCGGCCTCCTGGTGACGAGATAGACGTGGACGAATGCGATGACGACCTCACCGCGCTGATTGACGACCTCGACGCGCTCGTCGGCCATGCCGAAGCGGTCGGGCTGCTTGGGGTGCTCGCGGAGGTCGACGATCTCGCTGCGCGAGGTGATCGTGTCGCCGATGTGCACGGGACGGATGAACCGCACCCGGTCGTATCCGTAGCTCATGGCCTGATCGTTGATCTCACCGGCGAGCATGCCGACCGACATGGAGAGGATGAGGGTGCCGTGGGCGATCCGCTGGCCGCCCGGCAGCGTCTTGGCGAATTCGACGTCCATGTGGTGGGGGTAGAAGTCGCCGGTCTGACCCGCGTGCAGCACGATGTCGGCCTCGGTGACCGTGCGGCCGTGGCTGGTGCGGGTGGAGCCGAGCACGTACTCCTCGAAGTAGGTCATGCGATCGCCTCCGCGAGGTGCGTCTCCTCGAGGCGCTCGATCGCATCGAGCACGGCGGCATCGACGCGACGCGCCTGGACCGCGTCGCGCACGAGGTGGGAGAGGTCGAGCTGCAGCGCTGGCCAGCCGAGTACCCGCGGGCGCACCCAGGCGCGCTCGAGGGTGCGCAGGGTGGAGCGGAAGAATCCGCGGGTCGAGGTGTTGGCGGCGTCGCTGGTCCAGGCGCGCAGGTTGCCGGGCTGGCCGCCGCCGGTCGTGTAGGCGCCGGCCTGCACCTCGGCGCCCGCGAGCGCCGCCGCGACGGCGAGGGCGGCCTGCGGATGCGGCGTGGTCGCCGAGACGGCGATGCCCGCGCCGCCCAGGGTGGACCCGCCCGCCCGCCCGTCGAATGAGGGGATGTCGTCGTAGGCGAGCAGGCGCGGCCGGAAGCCGGGCCGCGAGTAGTTGGTGTACCCGAAGAGGGCGACCGCCACGCTGTGCTCGTCGCTCGCCACGAGGGCCTCGGCGACGTCGATGGGGTTCGCGTCGGCGCACCAGTCGGGCACGGCCTCGGCGAGCTCGATCATGAACTCGAGCACGGCGGCCGCGCTGTCCCGGTCGACGAGACCATCCCCTCCCCCGAGGGGCGCGCCGGTCTGGGCCATGAGGGTGGCGAAGGTGCTGAAGGCGTCGACCGGTTTCCACGGCCAGAGCACCTCGCCCCGCCGGGCGAGCGCCAGCGCGTCGGACCAGAGCAGGGGGGCTCCGTCGGCGCGATCGGGGCGGAAGGCGCTGACCTGCGCCGCGGCATCCACGGCGAGCGCCCACTGCTCGCCGCGGTAGCGGTACGACTCGTGGGAGCGCCCGACGCTCTCGAGCTCGTAGGCGGTGAGGTCGCCGACGATCGGGAGCAGCGCGCCCGCCTCCACGGCGTCGGGAACGTGCGGATGGTCGATCACCATCAGGTCGAAGTCGGCCGCGAAGTCGGCGATGTGCTGGTCGCCGAACGCGAGCAGCGAACGCGCCTCCCACTCGACGGTGACCCCCAGCCGCTCGCGGAGCAGCTCGTCCGCCGCGCGAAGGCCGCCGACGCCGCGCGGGTGGTCCCACGTCATTCCGCGGAGGGTGAGGGGCGACGTCGATGTCATGGGATCCAGCGTATGGTAAATCGATTTATCATGTCAAGCCCCGCGGTCCCGATTCCCCTCTAGTCGAGGTGGAACACTTCCGGGATCGTCTTCCACCATTCGCCCTCCGCGCGATCGGGCAGCGGCCGCTGCAGGGGCTCGCACACCGCCCACCACTCCTGGGTCGCCGGATCGGCGGCGATCGCCGCCGAGTCGGCGTCGAGGTCGTCCCCCGTGTACTCGAGATACGAGAACAGCAGGTCGCCGTGGCGGTAGATCGAGTAGTTGGTGAAGTGGCTCAGCCGGAGGCGTTCGAGCACGGCCGGCCAGACATCGGCGTGCAGCGCCTCGTAGCGCTCCGCATTCTCGGGCGGCAGCCCGATCACTGATGCGATTCTCTGCATGGTGTTCCTTTCTCCAGAGGGGGCATGCCCGTCATATCACCGCATCGAGCGCCGGGTGGGGAGCGCCCTGCGTCCACTCCCCCTCGAAGCCCACGCCGGGCAGCGTCGGCGCGTGCACCAGACCGCTCGCGTCGACCTCCGCCGGTCGGCGCACGGGGTTCGAGTCGATGAGCGACTCGTAGTAGGTGGTGTTGCCGATCGACATGCAGAGGTGCCTGTTCGCCACCCCCGGCCCATGCACCTCCGCGCGCAGCAGGAAGGCGTCGGCGAGGTGTGCGGTGCGCATGGCGCCGGTGAAGCCGCCGCGGAGACCGGTGCTCGTGCGGACCGCCGCGGCACACCCGCTCGCGATGAAGTCGGCCGTCTTCATGTGCGACCCCTCCGCCACCTCGGCCACGATGAGCGGCACCTCCACCCGTTCGGCCAGCCAGGAGTAGGCGGTCACGCTGAACTCCCGCATCGGCTCCTCGTACCAGAGGTAGTCGGCCGCGGCGAGCGCCGTGCCGAGATAGGTGGCGTCGAGCAGGTCGAACCCGGCGGACCCGTCGTACATGAGGGGGATGTCGGGGCCGACGTGCTCGCGGAGCGCCTCCGCCAGTCGGGCGTCGCGCCGGGCATCGCCCCATGCGTGGAGCTTGATCGCCGGGTACCCGAGCTCGAGGCACTGGTCGGCCACGTCGAGGTACTCCTCGATGGAGGAGAACGTGACCGTGGAGGCGTACGCGGGGAGCGATTCGCGGAACGACCCGAGAAGCTGATAGACCGGGAGCCCCACGGCCTTGCCCGCGAGATCCCACAGCGCCACGTCGATCACGCCCGCGACGAAGATCGGGAACCGATCGATGCGGTCGAGCTCCCAGACGCGGTGCCAGAGGTACTCCCGCGCGATCGGGTCCTGGCCCACGAGCTCGGAGCGGATGCGGCGATCGACCACGTCCTGCAGCATCGCGCCGCGGAGGGTGAACGCGAGGCCGGTCACGCCCGCGTCGGTGCGGATCGCGAGCCACGCGCCATCCGCCTCGGGTTCGGAACCGGGAAGACCGGCCCGCCAGACGAACGGCGGGTCGTAGGCGGGCACCGTCACCCGCAGCACCTCGACGGCAGTGATCTTCATCGCGTCTCCTCACTCGCGCCAGGGAAGGGGGAATCCGCCCGCACCAGCCCGGCGGCGGCGAGGTCGGACCACAGGGCATCGGGGATCCCGACGGAGAACTGCGCCGCATTGGCCGTCACCTGTTCGGCGGATCGGGCCCCCGTGCACACCGTCGCCACGGCGGGATGCCCGAGCGGGAACTGCAGGGCGGCCGCGGGAAGCGGCACCCCGTGGCTCTCGCACACGTCGGCGATGGCATTCGCGCGGTCGAGGATGTGACGCTGCACGGGCGCGTAGTCGTAGGTCGCATCGGCCGGGGGACGATTCCTCGCCAGCAGACCAGAGTTGAACACCGCCGCGGCGACCACCGACACCCCGCGCTCGAGAGCGACGGGCAGCAGGTCGTCCAGCGGGCCCTGCTCGAGGAGCGTGTACCGGCCGGCGCACATCACGATGTCGAGATCGGTCAGGCGCACGAACTCGGCGAGCATGGCGCTCTGGTTCATGCCGGCGCCGTAGGACACGATGGTGCCGTCCCGGCGCAGGGCGTCCAGGGCGGGGAAGGCCCCCTCCAGCGCCTCGTCGCGGTGGTCGTCGGGGTCGTGCACGAAGACCACGTCCACGCGATCGAGCCCCAGCCGTTCGAGGCTCTCGTCGAGTGAGCGGCGCACGCCGTCGGCGCTGTAGTCGAGACGGCGCATGAGGGGCGAGCGCACCGCGAAGCCGGCGTCGTCGGGCTGCACCCCGGCCGGGTTCGGCACGAGCAGCCGCCCCACCTTGGTGGAGAGGATGAACTCGTCCCTGGGCTTCGTCGCCAGAAACGCTCCGAGCCGGCGCTCGCCGAGCCCGAGACCGTAGTGCGGGGCCGCGTCGTAGTAGCGGATCCCCACATCCCACGCCGCCTCCAGCGCGGCCCAGACGACGTCCTCGTCCACCTCGTGAGCGAGGTTGGCGAGCGGGGCGATGCCGAGCCCGTCGGGCCCGACCCGCAACCCCCCGCGCCCGAAGGCCCGCGCGCGGGAGTCGGCGACGGCGTTCACTCGGTCAGTCCTCCAGTTCGGCCCAGCCGGCGCCCTGGGGGAAGATCCACTGGTCGATCGAGGCGGGGAGGATCTCGGCTCCCGAACCCGGTGCCGTCGGCGTCTCGTAGCGCCCGCCGACGATCCTCACCGGCGTCACGAAGTGCTCGTGCAGGTGATCGGCGAACTCGATCATCCGGCCCTCCATCGTGGTGGAGACCGCCACGAAGTCGTACATCGAGAGGTGCTGCACCGTCTCGCAGAGACCCACGCCACCGGCGTGCGGGATGACCGGCACCCCGAACTTGGCGGCGAGCAGCAGGATCGAGATGTTCTCGTTCACCCCGCCTACGCGGCAGGCGTCGAGCTGCAGTACGTCGAGGGACCCTGCCTGGAGCATCTGCTTGAAGATCACCCGGTTCTGCACGTGCTCACCCGTCGCCACCGGCATCGGCGCCAGTCGTCGCGCGATCTCGGCGTGGCCAAGCACGTCGTCGGGGCTGGTGGGCTCCTCGATCCAGGAGAGGTCGAAGTGGGCGAGCTGCTGCATCCACTCCACGGCCTCGTCGACGTCCCAGCGCTGGTTCGCGTCGACCGCGATGCGGAAGTCGGGTCCCACCGCCCGGCGGGCGATCGCGAGCCGGCGGATGTCGTCGTCGATGCTCGCCCCCACCTTCAGCTTGATCTGGGAGAAGCCCTCGGCCACGGCCTCCCGGGCGAGCCGCTCCAGCTTCTCGTCGCTGTATCCCAGCCAGCCGGGGCCGGTCGTGTAGGCCGGGTAGCCGCGCTCGAGCAGCTCGCGTTCGCGCTCGGCGGCACCGACCTTTCCCGCCCTCAGGATCTCGAGGGCCTCCTCGCGGGTGAGGGCGTCGGTGAGGTAGCGCAGGTCGATGAGGTCGACCGTCTCCTCGGGAGTGAGCGACGCGAGGTGCTGCCACAGCGGCTGCCGCGCTCGCTTGGCGCGCAGATCCCAGAGGGCGTTGATCACGGCGCCGATCGCCATGTGGATGACGCCCTTCTCCGGCCCGAGCCAGCGCAGCTGCGAGTCGTGGGTGAGCTCCCGCCAGGTAGCCCCCATGTCGGCGAGGAGTTCCTCGACGTTCCTGCCCACGAACCGGGAGGCGAGCACCTCGATGGCGTTCGCCTCGATGTCGTTGCCGCGGCCGATGGTGAAGACGAAGCCCGCGCCGGAAAGGCCGTCGTCGCTGTCCGTCTCGAACTGCAGGTAGGCGGCCGAGTAGTCGGGGTCCGGGTTCATCGCGTCCGATCCGTCGAGGAAGATCGACGTGGGGAAGCGGATGTCCAGCGTGCGGGCTCCGGTGATGATGCTCAATGTTCTCCTCGGGGATGGGGCGGGTCGTGGTGCGGGGTCGTGCGGGTCAGCTCTTCACGGAGCCGGCGAGCACGCCGCGGACGAGCAGGCGGGACGACAGCAGGAAGACGATGAGGATCGGGATGGCGAGCACGAGACCGGCGAGCGCGATCTCCGGCCGGCCGATCACGCTCTGCTGGGCGCCGTTTCCCGGGTTGAGGGCGGGCGTGGAACTGAACAGCACGCCGAGCCCGACCGGAAGCGTGAAGTTCTCCGCCGATCCGAGCAGCACGTAGGGCAGGAAGTAGTTGACCCAGGAGGCGCTGAAGCTGAAGAACGCCAGCATCCCGAACAGACCCTTCGAGAGCGGAAGGGCGATGCGGAAGAAGGTGGTGAACTCCCCCGCGCCGTCCATCCTGGCCGCCTCGTAGACGTCTTTCGGGATCGACGTCGTGAAGTAGATGTAGGAGAGGAACACGCCGAAGGGGTAGAACGCGCTCGTGAGGATGACCGCGGCGGGGGTGTCGAACAGCCCCGCGTTGGAGATCTCGATGAAGAGCGGGATCACGAGGGCGACCGGCGGGATGATCATCGCCACGAGCGTCACGATGAGCAGCGTGCGCTTGAACGGGATCGCCGTCGCGGCGAGGGCGTACCCGGCGAGGATGGCGGTCACGCACGCGATTCCCACGATCGCGACGGTGTAGAGCACGGAGTTGATCACCCACTGCACGATCACCCCCTCCTGGAAGGTGAGGAGGTGCTCCCACGCGGCGCCGTAGTTGGCGAACGATCCGAACGAGAACGGCGGATCGTTGTTCAGCTGCTCGGCGGTCTTCGATGGCGCGATCAGGAGCCAGATCATCGGGATCACGCTGAGCAGCCCGTAGAGCACCATGACGATCCAGACCACCGCGCGTCCCACGGCGGCGCCCGGGGTGCGTCCCGCGGGGGTGCGGGTGCCGAGGGAGGTGCGTCCGGAGATGGTCGCCGGGTCAAGTGCCGATGTGCTCATTTTTCCTTCACTCCTGCACCCTCGAAGAAGTCCGTCTTGAAGATCACGAATACCGCGCCGATCACACACACGATCAGCAGCATCAGCGACAGGGCGGCCGCCCCGCCGAGATTGTTGGCCTGGAACGCGAAGCTGTAGCTCAGCTGATTGAGCGACCAGTTGGAGGCGAGCCCCGGGTACACCGACGACGAGATGAGCTGGGGCTCGACGAACACCTGCAACCCCGCCGCGAAGACGAGGATGCCCATGTACACGATGTACTTCTGGATGAGCGGGAGCTTGATCCGCCATCCGATCTGCCAGGCGTTCGCGCCGTCGATCCGCGCCGCCTCCAGGATGTCGTCCGAGATCGACTGCAGGGATCCGTACTGCACCACGATCCAGTTGCCGGCGCCGGTGAAGAAGGCCATCAGCGCGAAGATCCAGGCGAGGTTGCTGCCGCGCCAGATCTGGCCGCCCTGCGTGATGCCGATGGCGTGCAGGATGTCCTTGTACGGGCTCAGGGTCGGCTCTAGCAGGAAGTACCAGACCAGCACCGCGGTCGCGCCGGTGAGCGACGCCGGCACGATGTACGCGAGGCGCAGCGGGAGGTTCCAGCGGCCCTGCACGGTGTCGAGCAGCAGCGACATGAGGGCGACCACGATGAGCATCGCCGGCACGTACAGCAGCAGGAAGATGCCGACGTTGCCGAGGGCGGGCAGGAAGCGGAAGTCCTGCAGCGCCTGAAGGTAGTTGAGCGGGCCGCCGCCCGGGTTGAGCACGGAGGGCTCCATGGAGGTGACGGCCGCGACGATCACCGGGATGATGCCGAAGGCGATCAGGAGCACCAGGTACGGCGCGATCATGATGCTCCCGGCGAGGAGACTCTTCCTGCTTATTCGTGAACGCGACACTGCGACCCTTTCCTTGCGACCGGAACCGTGGGGCGGCGGGGGGGGCGCCCCCCCCCCCCCCCGCGGGGGTGATGGTTGATGTGAGTTTAAACCCCTGACGGGGGGCGCGGATGCAGACCGGGCGCCGAGGAAAA
>CBIHRK010000020.1:0-23267 GCA_966212465.1 uncultured Lacisediminihabitans sp. | reverse complement strand
TCCCGAACTTCGGTGTATTCGGGTCGGTATGGTGGGGGCCCCGGCGCCCCCGGGGGGGTCGTGCCCCCCCCCCGGGGGGGGGTGCTCCTGGGTGGGGCGGCCCCCCCGGGCCCGGCCCCCTCCACTCTCATCCGATGCCTGGCGGGAATCCACCTGCCCGACGCCGGGACGATCGAGATCGACGGGCACGAGCAGGTCATCGGCGATCCCGATGCCGCCACCGCCCTGCGGCTTGCATTCATCCACCAGGAGATGAGTCTCATCCCCGGCTGGGACGTGATGAGGAATATGGCCCTCGGAAGCAAGCCGCGGACGCGTTTCGGCATCATCGATTGGCGCGCGACCCGCGAACGCGCACGCGAGGTCGCCGACCTGCTCGGCTTCACGGTCAGCCTGACGGCGAAGATCGACACGCTGAGCACCGCGGAGAAGTCCCTCGTTCTCATCGGCCGCGCCCTGATGCAGGACGCGCGGATGATCGCGATGGACGAGCCGACGGCCTCACTGTCGGCCGTCGAGGCCGATCGCCTCCATCAGATCATCCGCGACCTCGCCGCGAAGGGCACCGCGGTGATCTTCGTCTCGCACCGGCTCGACGAGGTGTCCGACCTCTGCACCGACATCACGGTCTTCAAGGACGGGGAGGTCACCAAGCGGATCGTCGGAGAGCGGGCGAGCAAATCGGAGCTCGTCCGCGCGATCGTGGGGAAAGATCTCGTCATCGCCGAATCGGGGCAGACGCCCGCGAAACACGGGGAGGCCGTGCTCGAAGTCCGCGACATCGAAGACGCGCGAGTGCTTCGAGGGGTCTCACTGACGGTGCATGCCGGCGAGGTGCTGGGGCTTGGTGGGCTCGTAGGCGCCGGGCGCACGGAACTCGCCAACATCATCTACGGCGCGACGCAGCCCACGGGGGGCGAGGTGCTGCTGGACGGCAAGCGCGTCTCCTTCCGGCAGCCCGCGGATGCCGCGAGGGCGGGCATCGGGCTCGTGCCCGAGGAGCGTCGCTCCGAAGGCCTGTTCCTCGACCACAGCATCGAATTCAACATCAACGTGTCGACACTCGACTCCCTCGTGCTCTCGCGGGTCTGGCCCTTCCTCAACCGCAAGGAATCGCGGCGTCGCGCCCAAGAGGTCGCCGACGCGGTGACCGTGAAGGCGTCAACCGTCTCGCAACTCGTCGGTTCGCTCTCGGGAGGGAACCAGCAGAAGGTGGCCATCGCCCGCTGGCTGGTGAACCCACCGCGCCTTCTGATCCTCGATGAGCCGTCCCGAGGGGTCGACGTGGGCGCGCGAGCCGAAGTTCACAAGGTGATCCGCGACCTCGCGTCGCGAGGCACGGCCGTACTCGCGATCTCCTCCGACAACGAGGAGCTCGTTGGGCTGTGCGACCGGGTCTTGGTGATGGCCGAAGGGCGGATCACCGGAGAGGTCTCCGAGTCCTCGCTCACCATCGACGAAATCGTCCACCTCAGTTTTGCTCACGCCTCAGGAAAGAACTCGAAATGACAGCCCCGATCCCCGTCGTCCTCTCTGCCGGCGTTCGCACCCACGGAAGCCGCACCCGATCCGTGTTCCGCTTCATCTCGAAGTTCGGGACGCTCATCGCCATGGCCCTCCTCATCGTGTACTTCAGCTTCGCGGCCCCGAACTTCGCGTTCCTGAGCGGAAGCAACCTGCTTCAGATCCTGAACCAGTCGACCCTCACCGCGATCATCGCGGGCGGACTCACCCTCGTGCTGGTCGTCGGCGAGTTCGACCTCAGCATCGGGTACACGGCCAGCTTCACCGGTGTCCTGGTGACGGGATTGATCGGCAATCAGGGGCTGCCCATCGGAATAGCCATCGTGATCGCCCTGCTCGCGGGATCGGCGGTCGGTGTGGCCAACGGTCTGCTGGTCACCAAGGCCGGCGTCAACGCGGTGGTCGCGACACTGGGCGTCGGCACGATCGTCGTCGGACTCGAATTCGGGTACAACTCCGGCACTCCTGTGCTCCAGCTCCCGCAGGCATTCAACAACCTCACCTTGAGCCGTTTTCTGGGCATCCCCAACTCCATCTGGTTCATGGCCATCGTGCTCGGTGCGCTCTGGGTCATGCTGAACCGCACGCCGCTGGGCCAGCGAATCCAGGCTGTGGGGGCCAACAAGACGGCGGCGCGGTTCGCCGGCATCCGGGCGGACCGGGCCAAGATCTCCACCTTCGTCATCGCGGGACTCTGCGCGGCGATCACGGGAATCCTGCTCGCCTCGAGTCTGGGCAGCGGAACGGTGAGCGCGGGCGACGGCTACCTGCTGAACGCCTTCGCCGCGGTGTTCCTCGGGGCGGCGACCCTGCGGGACGGCGAGTTCCATATTCTGGGCACGTTCATCGGCGTCATACTCGTGAACATCGGATTCAACGGGCTTTCGCTCGTGGGTACGCCGACATTCGTGCAGTTCCTGTTCCAGGGCGGGATCCTCGTGATCGCCGTCGCCCTCTCCACGGTCGCTCGAAAGTACGCCCGATCCTGAACCACCACCCGAAAGGCCCGGCAATGTCCCTAAGAATCCATCAGATCGTGACCGGTGAACTCGAGAACGCCCTCGGCGGCCATCTGCTCAACGAGGGCAACCACCCGAAGGCGGACCGCGATGCGGTGCTCCCGTTCGGCTTCACACGCGACCACGTGATGCACAACGGCGCTCAGATCGCCGGAGGAATGGTGCCCGTGCCGGTGTGGCTCATCGAGGGCGCGGGCAAGACGATCCTCATCGACACCGGGCTCGGCGACATCCCGGAGATCACCCGGATCATGCTCTCGTACGGCATCGAGATGTACGGAAGCCGCTCGGAGGACCAGGACATCGTGAAGGGACTCGCCTCGCACGGTGTGGCTCCCGACGACGTCGACATCGTGGTGCTGACGCACCTGCACTTCGATCACATCGGCAACAACCATCTCTTTCCGAACGCGCGCTTCATCGTGCAGCGCGAGGAGCTCCCTCAGGGCCTCACGCCGCCGATCTACACGCAGTTCTCGTACTCGGAGTACTCGCACTATCTCGCGGACGTGCGCGACCGGATCGATCTGGTCGACGGCGATGTCGAGGTGGCACCGGGTGTGCGTCTGGTGAAGATCGGGGGTCACACTCTCGGCACCATGGTCGTGATGATCGACACGTCCGAGGGCACCGTCTGCCTCGCGGGGGACATCATGTACAACTACCGGAACCTCGAACTGAACTGGCCCACGGGATCGTTCTGGGATCTGAAGGACCTCATGAACGGCTACGACCGGCTCCGGTCGGAAGCGGACGTCATCGTGCCCGGTCACGACTGGCAGTTCCGCCAGTACTACCCTTCGGGCACGATCGGCTGATCCGCTGAGGGAGCGCCAGCGCGCCCCTCAGCTGAGCAGCTTCCAGGCCGCGTACTGGGCGAACGGGTTCGGCGTCACGCCGGCCGAGTACCACTGCGCCTGGTAGGTGTGCGACTGGTATGTGACCTTCTCGCCGCCGTAGTAGACGGTCGCCGCGCTCCAGGCGGGGATGCCGCCGGGCACGCTCGGCGCCACGATCTCGCTCCACGGCCCGCCGACTCCACCCGGAGCCTGGCCCCGCGTGTACCAGAGGGCGGTGAACCTGCGGCCCTGGTAGACGACGACGTCGCCGGAGGTGAAGACGCGCGATGCCGTCCAGATCGCGGTGCCATCGGTCGCAGTCGCGATCTCGGCCCAGGCTCCGAAGTTGGAGGCCCCGGGCGTCTCGCCGGAGGTGTACCAGAGCGCCTGGAAGACCTTGCCGTTGAAGGTCACCTTGTCGCCGGTGGTGTAGACCCTCTTCTTGTCCCAGGCCGCGGGCCCGGGCGGTACCCCCTGCGAGCCGAGGTGAAGGTCGCAGTCGATGCGGCCGCTGTACAGCGCGTGGCCCTCGGTGGCGCTGCCCGGTCCGGAGCCGTAGATGCCGTCATCCGACCAGACCACCTCCTTGGTGCCGTTGACGCACGTGGAGTTCGGCGCGAGCGCGAAGCCCTCGAAGTTGTTCGTCGGCAGGGACGCCGGCTTGCTGTACGCGACATCCGGAACGATGGAGCCGACCGAATTCACCTTGAGCACCGTGGACGTCACACCGCAGGTGTTGTCGCACAGCGCCCAGATGCGCTTCGAGTCCGCGTCGAACTGCACGTCCATGACGTGGCCCATGCCGGTGTCGACGACCGCCACGCGGTGGAACGTGCGATCGCTGTTCAACGCGTAGGCGTAGAGCTTGCCGTCGTTCTCCAGGGCCGCGAAGTACAGGCCCGTGCCGTGCTTCGGGTAGGCGCTCGGCGCATATGTCGCGCCGGTCGACTGGTCGACGAATCCGGTGGATGTCAGATAGCTGTCCGGCACGAACG
Source organism: uncultured Lacisediminihabitans sp. (assembly GCA_966212465.1). Classification (GTDB taxonomy): domain Bacteria; phylum Actinomycetota; class Actinomycetes; order Actinomycetales; family Microbacteriaceae; genus Lacisediminihabitans. The sequence continues at coordinate 18,890 of CBIHRK010000020.1, read as the reverse complement.
TGACGCCCTCGAATCCGAGGTTCGCCTCCGTCTTGTTGCCGGCGTGCAGCTCCGGGAACTCGGCGGTGAGGTCCCATTGGTCGGTCGCGACCAGCTGGGTGCCGGGCTGGGCGGGGTCGAAGCGGAGCACGGAGTTGAGGGGGATCGTGTTCGCCGCATTGTTTCGTTCCGTGGTGACGTAGAGCGCGCCATCCGGACCGATCGACATGCCCTCGGAGTCGGGCTGGTTCGTGGCTGAATCGGTGCTGCCGGGGAAGAAGATCTCCTTGCCCGCGCCCCAGCCGTTGGTCGTGTCGGGCACCCACAGGCCGCCCTGTTTGACCATGCGGAAGACCCAGCTCTTGTTCTTCACCGAGTAGAGCACGTTCGGGTTGCTCGGGTCGAAGACGAATCCGCTGACGTCGCGGCCCTCCGGCCCGGTGGTGGTGACCCAGGCGCAGGCGGCGTCGGCCACGGTCACGCTCGAACTGCCCGGCCACGCCGCGGGCGTGAGGGCGCCGGCGGGAAGGACGCCCGTGCCGGAGGGCGCCTCCGGCTGGCACTTCAAAGTCGAGCCGCCGCCCGTGGTCGGGTCGGTGACCTTCGTGAGGCACGCAGTGGCGTTGGACGCGCCGAAGCTCTTGGTGGCCACCGAGGCGAAGGCGCCGGTGCCGTCCGGGCAGCGCGCGAACGACCCCGCCCCGAAGCCGTTGGCCTCGTCGGTGCCGGCCTGGCCCGCGGTGTAGGTGACGGAATCGACCAGGGTGCCTGCGGTGCCGTTCGCGCCGTCGGGCAAATAGACCTTGACGCCGTCGCCGCTGCTGCCGAGCCCCTTGGTGGAGGAGAAGTAGACGTACCCGTGGGCGGGCACCACCGTGGTGGGCGTTCCATCGGCGAGCTTGGCCGAGAACGCCGTCGCCGCGGATGCCGCGCCGCTGTCGATCTGAAGCCAGCCCGCGATGCTCACGGCCTCCGATCCGCCGTTGTAGAGCTCGACGGCGTCGCCCACCGGAGTGGCTCCGTTGTCGGAGGACACCTCGTTGATGCGGATGTTCTGCCAGGCAGGGGCCGCGGGCGCGGCGGGCGCGAAACGGCTGGAGCCGGGGGAACCGATGTCGCCGGTGCTCGAGGCCTTCGAGCCCTCCGCGTCGCCGACCGAGGAGAGCTGCCACTGCGACGCATCGTTCGCGCCGAGGGCGGCGGCGCTCTTCGGGACGCCCGCGACACCCTGGGTGCGCGGACCCTTCACGGTGCCCGTGCCCTGGTCGTTGTAGGTGAGCCGGTCGACCAGGTTCGCCACGGGGTCGGTCCCGTCGAAGAGGTTGATCTCGTCCGCACGGCCCAGGTTGGTGGTGTTCCCGCCGAGGATCTTCACGTCGGCGCCGAGCGACCACTCGGTGCGGAAGGTCGCATCCGCCGATTCCGTGACGATCGCCGACTGACCGACTGCGAGCGTCCCGAGGCTGTCGAGCGGAACCGTGCCGGGCACTCTGCTGTCGTCGTCGAACGACCACCCCGCCAGACTCACCGGCGAGGTGCCGAGGTTGGTGAGCTCGAAGTACTCGCCCGAGGAGTTGACGGGGTTGTACATCCACTCCGTGATCCGCACGTCCGGCGAATCCGCGGCCTGCGCGGTGGCGGGAAGGGCGACGATCAGGCCGCCGACGACGGCGGAGGCGGCGACGACGGCCAGGGCGCGGGAGGTGCGGAGTCTCATGCGCCGACGCTATCGACGGCACTCGTACGGGGGTGGACCGAGAGGTTAACGGGGTGCGAACGGGACGGCCGTAGCACGACGCGAAGACGAGGGTCCGGGGAGCGCGATTCCGCCACCGCAGTACCGTAGAGCGATGGACCCCGTCGAAGCGCTCAGAGAGATCGCCTATCTGCTCGAGCGGGAGCGCGCGTCCGAATTCAAGACGAAGGCATTCCGCACCGCGGCCGCCGTGCTCGCCGCGGTGCCGGCCGACGAACGGCAGAGCCAGGTCGACAGTGGTCGGCTCAAGCGCACCAAGGGCATCGGCGGAACCACCTACGAGGTGATCGTCGAGGCGCTCGACGGCGACACCCCCGCCTACCTGATCGCCGCGCGTGAACGCGAGGAGCGCGTGACCGGCGGTGAGCACCTGCTCGCGGCGCTCAGGGGCGACCTGCACGCGCACAGCGACTGGTCGGACGGCACCACGCCCATCGAACTCATGGCGGCGACCGCGCAGGCGCTCGGGCACGAGTATCTGGCTCTCACCGACCACTCGCCGCGCCTCACGATCGCCAACGGTCTCACCGCCGAGCGCCTGCGCACCCAGCTCGACGTGGTGGCCGAGGTCAACAGGGGAGCGCAGGGCTTCCGCCTGCTCTCGGGCATCGAGGTCGACATCCTCGACGACGGCGCACTCGACCAGACCGATCAGCTGCTCGACCGGCTCGACATCGTGGTGGCGAGCGTCCACTCGAAACTGAAGATGGACAGCCGCCAGATGACCGAGCGGATGCTGGCGGCGGTGGCCAACCCGCACACCTCGGTGCTCGGCCACTGCACCGGCCGTCTCGTGGAGGGTTCGCGCGGCACCAGGCCGCCCTCGTCGTTCGACGCGAAGGCCGTGTTCGCAGCGTGTGCGGCCAACGCAGTGGCGGTCGAGATCAACTCCCGACCCGAGCGTCGCGACCCGCCCGGCCCGCTCATCGATCTCGCCCTCGAGGCCGGCTGTCTGTTCAGCATCGACACGGACGCCCACGCGCCCGGCCAGCTCAGCCTGCTCGATCACGGGGCGGCGCGCGCCGCGGCCCACGGCATCCCGCCCGAGCGGATCGTGACCACCTGGCCGCTCGAGCGGCTGCTGGAATGGGCGAAGGGCTGAGCGGTGCCGGATTCCGGGGGTTAACCCGATTGCCGGTGCGCCTCCGGGCAGCCAGACTCGGGAGATGACTACGCCCGTACTCCAACGCCCCCGCAACGGTCGCCTCATCGCCGGCGTCTGCGCCGGACTCGCCGAGCGATTCGGCTGGAACCGCAACCTCGTCCGGCTGCTCTTCGTGCTCTCCTGCCTGCTGCCGGGCCCGCAGTTCATCGCCTACATCGTGATGTGGATCGTGATCCCGAACGCACCGCTCACCGCCGCGCCGGGAGGCTCCGCCCCCACGCGCTGATTCCGCTCAGGTCGTGGGCTCCATCAGCCTCACGGCCGAGAGGCCCACCACCCGGGCGATCGAGTCGGCGAGCTCCTTGCCCTCCTCGCCCGCGAACTGCTCCACGCCGTGGTCGCGATGGAAGCCCCAGCCCTGCGGGCGCCCCACCCCGATGATCGCGGCGGGAACCCGCTGCGTCACGTTTCCGAAATCGGTGGCGAACGGAAGGGCGGGCGGGTCGGCGACCATGGTCCGGCCGGCCGCCCGGAACGCATCCGCGATCAGGGTGGTGACCGCCGGGTCGGGCCGCACCGCCTGGATCATGGATGTCGTGGTCCACTGCGCGTCATCCAGAGCCTCGTGGGCGGGAGCCATGACCTCGTCGAGCCCCGCCTCCGTGTCGGCGAACGCGAGGAAGCGCACGGTGAGGGTGAGGCCCACGCCCTCCTCGACATCGCCGTCCAGGATGGCGGTCTCGATCATCAACCGTGCCGGATCGGTCGCGGACGCCAGGTCGACCAGCGCGGCGAGCGCCGCCATCGGGGTGGATTCGGCCCCGCGCACGAGAGTGCGGTGTCCGCTCACCAGGGCGGTCTCGCGTCGCATCCAGAGGGCTTCGAGCCAGACGGTGTCGATGAATTCGGGGTGCGCGTACAGCGCCACGTCGATGTCGTCCCACACCCCGGCCGCGGCAGTGACCGCCTTGCCGCTCCCGAATTCGCGGGTGCCGGCGGAGTGGATCTCGTCGGCCGGGCATCCCACCACCACGAACGATCCGGCGAGCTCGTTCCGGATCTCGGCGAAGGCGAGCGCGATCCCGAGGATGCCGCCCGACACCGGACCGTGACCGCACGCGTGCACCGCCTCCACGGAGCCGTCGGCGCGGTGCGTCGTGACCGCGTCGTACACGGCGGCGACTCCGACGCGCCGGCCGGGCAGGGCACCCCGTAGCTCGGCGCGGAACGCCGTGGGCATCCCGGCGATGCCGCGCTCGACGGTGTAGCCGGCGCGCTCCAGCCGGTCGGCGAGGTACGCCGAGCAGGCGACCTCCTGGTGTGCGAGCTCCGGGTGGGCGGTGATGAAGTCGACGGCCGCGGCGATCGAGTCGCGCTCGCGGGCGAGTGCCGTGAGGAAGGTGAGGTCGAGCATCGAGGTCATGTCGTCTCCCGGATCGACGGCGAGCGATTGTTTATCAGCCTGCAATAAGTGGCTGTGAGCATATGAGAAATAATGGTCGCCTGTCGAGGGGATCGGGCGAGCCGTAACAGAGTGTTTACACGCCGGGGCCCGCCGACGGCCCCACGAAACATCTGTGTAAACAATGTCCTGCCGGACAAATTAATCGCATACAGCGAAACACCGCAGTCGTATGCTGATAAAAATCGGCGACCGGGAGACATCGTGCAGACAGAGACGGAGACCGTCGTCGCGGCTCTCCGCGGGCCTGTCACCATCACCACCGACCGGTGGGGCGTCCCTCACATCCACGCGGGCAACCCGGCCGACGCGTTCTTCGGCCAGGGCTACGCCCAGGCGCGGATGCGGCTCTTCCAGCTGGACCTCTGGCGCAGGCGTGGCCTCGGACTGCTCGCCGAGGTGCTCGGTGCGGACTACGTGGAGGCGGATGCCGCGGCGCGCACGTTCCTGTCGCGGCATCCGCTCGACGCCGAATACCGGGCCTCCCCGCCCGGCACCGCAGAGCGGATCGAGGCCTTCGTCGCCGGCATCAACGCCCGGATCTGCGAGGTGCTCGCAGACCCCGACCTGCTGCCCCCGGAGTTCTCGGCCGTCGGCTACGCGCCGAGCCCGTGGTCGGCCGGCGATGCGCTGGCGGTCCGCGTGCACGGGCTCTCCGGCAATGCCGAGGAGGAGGTCGCACGCCTCCGCACGCTCGCACGCTTCGGTCCCGACATCGAGCGGGTGCGCAGGCCGCTCGAGCCCGACCCCGGGGAGCTGCGCATCGATCAGGAGCTGCGTCTCAGCGACGACGACATCGCAGGTCTCTTCGACGACACCCTTCTCGACGTGTACCGGGCGGCGCGCGCACCCGTGGCGTTCGGCGCCGACCCCGATCGCGCCCACCCGGACGGCAGCAACAACTGGGCGCTCTCCGGCGCACGCACCCGCACGGGGCGCCCCATCGTCGCGAGCGACCCGCACCGCATCATGACGTTCCCCTCGCTGCGGGTGATCGTGCACGTGACGTGCCCGGAGTTCGACCTGATCGGCATGCAGGAACCGAATCTGCCCGGGGTCGTCGCCGGGCACAACGGCCACGTCGCCTTCGGCATCACCATCGCCCCGGCCGACCTGGAGGACCTGTACGTCTACCGCCTCCACCCCGACGATGACGGGCTCTACCGTCACGACGGCGAGTGGCGCCGCATGGAGGTGCGGGTCGAGAGCATCGCCGTGGCGGGGGCGGAGCCCGTGCGGCGGGAACTGCACTCCACCTGTCACGGGCCCGTCCTGCGGATCGACAGAGCACGCCGCATCGCCGTCGCCCTCCGTGCGGCCTGGCTCGACCCGGGGATGGCGCCCTATCTCGGGTCCGTGGTCACGATGGACGCGGTCGACGTGGACGGGTATCTCGATCGCCTGCACCACTGGGGTGCCCCTGTGCTCAACCACGTCGTCGCCGACGCCGGCGGGCGCATCGCCTGGCAGGTGGCGGGGCGGATTCCCGACCGGAGCGGGTGGGACGGGCTGCTGCCGGTGCCGGGCGACGGCACCCGCGAGTGGTCGGGCCGACGGACCGCCGCCGACCTGCCGCGCCTCGTCGACCCCGAGCAGGGCTGGGTGCGGTCGGCCAACCAGTACAACCTCGACGAGGACGAAGGATGGCGCGGCGCCCCCACGTCGCACGAGTGGTACGCGGGCTTCCGGGCCAGACGTCTGGCCGAGGTGCTCGCCTCGCGGGACGACTGGACGGTCGCGGAATCCGCCCGCCTCCAGAACGACTACCTCGTCGAGCCGGCGCGCGACCTCATGCCGTACCTCGCCGGCACGTTCGCGGACGACGATGCCGAGACCGGCCGTCGGATGCTCCTCGACTGGGATCGGCGGATGACCGCAGACTCGGCCGCGGCCGCGATCTTCGACCGCTGGCTCTACACCGAGCTGCCCCGTCGCCTGCGTCGCGCCGCGGCCGCCCGCATGGCGCCGGACGCCGCCGCCGAGGCCGCCGACGTGCTGCTCGACGTTCGTCTGCTGACCCTCGGGGACGCGCGCGCCGACATCCGGCTGCTCGCCGAATCCCGCCAGTGGGAGCCGGACGAGCACTTCGCGAGCACTCACCGGCTGGTCGAGGAGTCCCTCGCCGCCGCGGTCGCCGCGCTGCGGGAGCGGCTCGGCGACGACCCGCAGGAGTGGAGCTGGGGCGCCGTGCACGTGACGCGACTGGTGCACCCGCTGCACGGGGTCGGAGCGCTCGACGGCCTGCTCACCGACACCGGTCCGCACCCGAAGTCCGGGTCGGCGGACACCCTGGGGGTGGCCTTCGGCGCCGACGGCGTGCAGACCCTGGGGGCGGCCACCCGAATCGTGATGGATGTCGGCGACTGGGACTCATCACTCTGGATCAACTCGCCCGGGCAGGACGGCGCCCTCGACAGCACGCACGCACGCGACCTCTTCGCCACCTGGCTCGACGACGGTTACCTCCCCCTCATCTACTCGCGCGAGCTCGTCGAGCGGCACGCCGAGCACCGACTCACCCTCCGACCGAGCACACAGACCGCATCACCACGAGAGGACGAACCATGAGAGCACCCGACTTCACCCTGACCGCGGGGCCGACCCCGGCATCCGAGCGCACCCTCCACGCGCTGGGCTCGCAGCTGGTATACCACCTCGACCCGACGTTCATCGAGACCTTCGCCCGCACCACCGAGAAGGCGAAGGCCTTCTTCCACACGCGGAACGACATGCTGCTGCAGGGCGAGGGGATCCTCGCGCTGGAGGGCGCCGCCCGCTCGCTCACCCGACCCGGCATGCACGTGCTCAACCTCGTGCAGGGCATCTACGGCAAGGGGATGGGGCAGTGGCTGGAGAGCTACGGCGCCGTGCTCCACGAGATCGAGGTCGCCTACGACGACGCGGTCGACCCGGATGCCGTGGACGCCTATCTCACCGCCCACCCCGAGATCGAGCTGGTGACGATCGTGCACTCGGAGACCCCGTCCGGCACCATCTCGGACTGCTCGCGGCTCGGCCCGATCGCGCACCGGCACGGAGCCCTCACCCTCGTCGACGCCCTCTCGTCGATCGGGGGCGTGCCCTTCGAGCCCGACGAGTGGCAGCTCGACGTCTGCGTCTCGGGCGGCCAGAAGTGCCTGGGCGGTCCGGTCGGCATCACCATGGTGTCGGTGAGCCCTGCCGCCTGGGAGCGGATGCTGGCCAACGAGAACGCCCCGCGCTACTCGTACATCTCGCTCATCGACTGGAAGGTGGGCTGGCTCGAGAACGGCACGTTCCCGTTCACGCCGTCGGTGACGGATGTCGTGGGTCTCGAGGCCGCGCTGGACGGACTGCTCGAGGAGGGCGTCGAGAACGCGATCGCCCGGCACGCGCGCGCGGCGGCGGTGACCCGGGCCGGGGTGCGGGCGATGGGGCTGGAGCTCTGGCCCACGTCGGAGGCGATCTCGGGCAACCCGATCACCGCCATCCGCGTGCCCGAGGGGATCGTCCATTCCGAGCTCAGCGCGTACATCCGGCGCACGTACGGCGTGATGCTGTCGACCGGGCTCACGGCGGGCAACCTCATCCACATCGGGCACATGGGCCCGACCGCGACGGGCATCCACCAGATCGTCGGACTCGCCGCCCTCGGGAAGGGGCTCATCGACCTCGGAGCGACCGTGGACCTCGGCGCCGGGATCGAGGCCGCGATGCGCGTCCTGGGCGAGACCGCCCCCTGATCGGGCCCTCGGAACCGGGTCGGATGTTAACTCGGTGTTTCGGCCTGGCCGTCGCTCTTGACGAGAAGGGGGGGCCACCCGATAGCGTTTCTTTCGTCGTACGATAAGGCAATTGCACATAGTGATAAGAACCTCGAGGAACCCATCATGAGCTCCACCCCCGCAGCCCGGCACGCCGAGATCTCCGGAGCCGGCTTCGCCGGCCTGACAGCGTCGATCGCCCTGGCTCGCCAGGGATGGTCGGTCCGCGTCCACGAACGTGCCGATCAGCTGCGCGAACAGGGTGCCGGGATCGTCCTGTGGCAGAACAGCCTGCGGGTGCTCGACGCGTTCGGCCTCATCGACGAGATCAATGCGGGGTCGATGACGCCGCCGTACTACGAGACGCGGATGCAGAACCAGATCGTCTCCGACGAGGGCATGCCCGGCATCTGGTGGCGCACCATGACCCGTCCCTTCCTGCACTCGGTGCTCGCCGGCGCCGCACGGCGCGAGGGCGTCGAGATCGTGACCGGGTCGACGGTCGCCGGTGCGACCGCGGACGGCACGCTCCGGCTCGAGGACGGCTCCGAGTTCGAGGCCGACCTCATCATCGGAGCGGATGGCGTGGGTTCGCCCGTGCGCGACTCGCTCGGCATCGAGTTCGACCGCCAGACCAGCCGCGACGGGATCTCGCGCTTCCTGGTTCCGCGCAAGAAGGCGGAGCTCCAGGCGATCGAGCCCGACACCGACTGGGACAACATGATCGACTTCTGGAACCTCGAGCCGCGGGTGCTCCGCGTGCTCTACACGCCGGCGAACGAGAACGAGCTGTACATCGCCCTCATGGCACCGGCCGACGACCCGCAGGGCTCCGCCGTGCCGATCGACCTCGAGCTGTGGAAGTCGATCCACCCGCAGCTCGCGCCGGTGCTCGAGGAGGCGGCCAAGGTGGAGGGCAAGTACTACGGCTACCAGACCACCCGGCTCGAGCAGTGGACCAAGGGCCGGGTCGCCCTCGTCGGCGACGCCGCGCACGCGATGTGCCCCGCCCTCGCCCAGGGCGGCGGGTGCGCCATCATGAACGCCTACACGGTGGCGCAGGCGGCCACCGAGGCGGATGTCGCGAGCATCCCCGACGCGCTGGTCGAGTGGGAGCGCCTCGAGCGGCCCATCACCGACCGCTGCCAGGACCGTTCGCAGGAATACGCGAACACCCGCGGAATGGCCTACGGCAACCAGTTCACGGGCGACGTGAACGAGACCACGTTGTACGACCCGACCAACCGCCACCGTCACGACGCAGTGGCCTGATCCAAGAGACGAGTTCAGCATGTTCCCCGAGATCGACCCGTATTACCAGGTGCGCGAATGGTTCGGCTTCGTGCAGGAGATCCTTCACGAGGGCGGCCCCGTGCAGCCCGAGCCCCTGCTCAAGGCGGTCGCCGGCGTGGTGATCGCCAACCCCTTCGCCGGTCGCTACGTCGAAGACCTCTCGCCGCTGACGGCACCGAGCGCGAGCCTCGGCACCGCGCTGGGCGCCCGGGTGCTCGCCCTGCTGGGCGGCCGACCGGTCGAAGGCTACGGCAAGGGCGGGATCGCGGGCGTGAACGGCGACCAGGATCATGTCGTCGCGTGCATCACGACCGTCTTCGGCGACGCGTTCCGGGACGCGGTCGGCGGCGGAGCGGCCTGGATCTCGTCCGCGTCGAAGACCGCCTCGGCCGGGGCCTCCCTCGACATCCCGCTCGCCTTCAAAGACGAGCTGTATGTTCGCTCTCACTACGACGCCGTGACGCTGACCGTTGCGGACGCTCCCCGCCCGGACGAGCTGCTGATCTGCGTCGCGGCCTCCACCCGCGGCCGGATCCACCAGCGCGTGGGCGGCCTCAGCCGCGACGAGGCGCTCGCACAGCTCTCCCAGTAGACCCGACCTCCTCGCCTCACGAAAGGGATCCCATGGCATATACCCCAGGCATCTATCACCAGGACGAATCCATCGCGAACTCGCTGGAGGATGCCGCCCGCGCGCACCGCATCCTCGAGCTGGAGGGTCACGGCGACATGTCGATGGGTCACATCTCGTTCCGCGACCCGTTCGGGCGGGGGCTGTGGCTCAAGCGCGGCAACCTCGCGCTCTCGGAGGTGGTGGGGGACGACTTCATCCTCATCGACTTCGACGGCAACGTGCTCGAGGGCACCGGACTCCGTCATCTCGAGTGGCCGCTGCACGCCGAGATCATGCGTGCCCGCCCCGACGTGAACTTCGTGGGCCACTCGCACGCGCACTACGCGACGGTGTTCGGCGCGACCGACGAGGAGCTCGGCCCGTTCAACAACCACGGCGTGTGGTTCGCCGACCACGGGGTGCCGCGCTTCAGCGAGACCAGCCAGATCGTGACCACGGTCGATCTCGGCGTCGCCGTGGCGAAGCAGCTCGGCGAGGCCGAGGCGATCCTGCTCAAGAACCACGGCGTCGCCTTCGTGGGCGACGATGTGGCCGAGATGCTGCTCGCGGGCATCTTCCTCGAATGGGCGGCGAAGTTCCAGCTCGACCTGCTCGCCTCCGGCGCCGCCTTCGACCGCCCCGATCACGAGGAGAGCGTGGAGAAGCGCCGCCGCATCTACCCGCCGAAGGCCCAGCGCAACTACTGGATGTACTTCAACCGCAAGCTCGAGCGCGTCGAGGCCCTCCAGGGCATCGGCATCGCGCAGCTCTGACCGACACCCGCCCCACGAAGAAAGCGAGACAGCTCATGACCTCACTCCCCGCCATCGCCACCGTCGTCGGCTCCGGCACCATGGGCCCCGGCATCGCCGCGACCCTCGTGCGCGCCGGCGCCCAGGTGCGCGTCTACGACATCAGCCCCGAGGCCCTCGCCCGCGCCGAGAACACCTTCGCCTTCGCCTCCGGCGTGCTCGACCAGCTGGGCAGCAAGAAGACCGACGGCGGATCGGTGAGCTTCACCACCGACATCGCCGAGGCGCTCACCGGGTCGCTGTTCGTGATCGAGGCGGTGCCGGAGAAGATCGAGCTGAAGAAGTCGGTGCTCGCCCAGATCGAGGGCCTCGTCGGCGACGAGGTGATCATCGCCACGAACACCTCCGGCATCCCGATCACCGCGATGGCCGAATCGATGACGGTGCCGGGCCGTTTCGTGGGCATGCACTGGTCGAACCCGCCGCACCTCATCCCCATGATCGAGGTCATCCCGGGCGAGGCCACCGACCAGGCGGTCACCGACCAGCTGGTCGAGATCGTCAAGGCGTTCGGCTACCACCCCGTCGTGGAGAAGGAGATCGCCGGCTTCGTGGAGAACCGCGTGCTCTACGCGATCCTGCGCGAGTGCGTCGCGCTGCTCGAGGAGGGCATCGTCACGCCCGAGGGACTCGACACGGCGGTCAAGTGGGGCATCGGATACAAGCTCTCCGTCATCGGCCCGACGCGCCTGCTCGACATGGCCGGCATGGACATCTACGCGGCCGTCTCCAGCTACCTCAACAAGGAGCTCAACGCCGACACCGAGACGCCGAAGGTGGTCACGGACATGATCGCGGCGGGCAAGCTCGGCTTCAAGACCGGCGGCGGCATGTACGAGTATGGCGAGGGCGATGTCGCGGCGAAGCTGAAGGACATCACGGCCGGTCTCGTCGCCGCTCGCAAGACGCTGTCGAGCATCACGCCGGTCTGATGACCCTCGCGGTCGAGAGCACGCCCGAAGGACTGTGGCGCACCCGGGGGGCCGAGGTCGATCTCGCCTTCCGGATGCGCGGCAGCGGCCCCGCGGTCGTGCTGCTCCACGGCACCTCCGCGAGCCACGCGGTGTGGGAGCCGATCTCGATCGGCCTCGAATCTGAGGCGACCGTGATCAGCCTCGACCAGCGCGGTCACGGCAGGAGCGACAAGCCGGCCACGGGCTATTCGGGACCGGACTTCGCCGGCGACGTCGTCACCGTGCTCGATGCTCTGGGGATCGATCGCGCCATCGTGGGCGGGCATTCCCTGGGGGCCCGCAACTCCTGGCTCACTGCGGCGCTCCATCCGGACCGTACCGCGGCGGTGCTCGCCGTCGACTACACGCCCTGGGTGGAGAGCGACGTGCTCGACGTGCTGCAGGTGCGCGTCGCGGCCGGTGATCGCGCGTTCGAGTCGGTGAGCGCCATCGAGGAATACCTGCAGGATCGCTACCGGCGCCTGCCCGCGGACGCCGTAGCACGACGCGCGCGCTGGGGCTACCGGCACGACGCCGACGGCCTCTGGCGCCCGCTCGCCGACCCCTCCGCCATGGAGCAGCTGATCGAGGGATTCCGCACCCCGTGGACCGCGGAGTTCGAGGCGGTCGCCTCTCCCATGGTCCAGGTGCGCGGGGCGCACAGCGCGATCGTGACGGATGCCGCCTGGGCGCCCGCGGTGCGTGCGCGCCCCGGCGACCGCATCGTCGTCGACCCCGACGCCGACCACTACGTTCCGGAGGAGCATCCGCAGCTCATCGCCGACGAGCTGCGCCGACTTCTCCACTGACCACCCCGACAGACAAGGACCGCAATGCCGCTCTTCGACAAGCTCGCCATCTCCAGCCCCGACCTCACCGCCCTGGCCCCGATCCCCGAGCGGTTCTCCGCCGACGGCGGCAACGAGACACCCCGCCTCTCCTTCTCCGGTGCGCCGGCCGGCACGGTGCAGCTCGCCGTCATCGTGCACGACCCGGATGCGCCGCTGCCGAACGGGTTCACCCACTGGGTGATCTACGGCATCCCCGCCGACGCGGCCGACCTGGATGTCGCCTCGGCCGTCGTCGCACCGAACGGCGCCGGCGTCTCGGCCTGGTACGGGCCGCAGCCGCCTGCCGGGCACGGCACGCACCACTACTACTTCTGGGTGTACGCGCTCGGCCGGCCCGTTGCGGGCACCCCCACCCGCGAGGAGTTCCTCAGCGGCTACGGCGACGCGATCCTCGAGCAGGCGCGTCTCGTCGGCACCTTCGAGCGCTGACCATGAGGATCGTCGACGCGCACATGCACGTGGGGGAGTTCCCGCTCTTCGACGTGCGGCTCGACAAGGACAGTCTCGCCGCGTACCTGGCCGACAACGACATCGCTGTCGGCATGATCTTCAACCCCGACAACGCGCTGGTGCGCGAGACGGTGCACGAGGTGGATGCCGCGTACGGGCTCTACTGGGCCAACCCCAAGAACCCGGACTGCGTGCCCGAGCTGCGCGACTATCTCGCCGACCCCAAGTTCCGCGGCGTCAAGATGCACCCGCTGCTGGACGGCTACCACCCCGACGAGCCCTTCGTGTGGCCGGTGATCGAGGTGCTGATCGAGCACGGTCTGCCCGCCCTCATCCACTGCGGCCATCCCATCTTCACGCTGCCCTGGAGCATCGAGGAACTGGTGGTGCGATACGAGGAGGCGAAGATCATCCTGGGGCACATGGGGCATGGCAACATCGTCTACATCGACGGCGCGATCTCCGTCGCCTCACGCCACCCCAACGTCTGGCTGGAGACCTCGGGCATGCCGATGAGTTCCAAGATCCTGGAGGCCGTGCGCCGAGTGGGCAATGACCGGGTGATGTACGGCTCGGACGGCCCGTTCCATCAGCCGAAGGTGGAGCAGCTGAAGGTGGAGCTCGCCGGTCTCGACCAGGCCGACCTCATCGAGGTGATGGGCGGCACCGCGCAGCGGCTGTTCTTCGGCGAGGCCTGACGGTGGACGGCCGCCCTCAGGGGCGGCCGAACCCCGCCGAGAAGGACTCGGCGATCGCGAGCACCGCCGCGTGCACCGGCCCCGCCGTGATCGAGGGGATCACCGAGGCGTCGACGACGAAGCAGCCGTCGACACCGCGCAGTCGCAGGTCCGGCGTCACGGGCGCCTCCTCCGAAGCCCCCATGCTCAGGGTGCCGACCGGGTGGTGGTGCGTGATGGCGGCGCGTGCGTTGAACGCGTCCGCCGAATCGGGAGACGTCACGGATGCCCCGGGCAGCAGCTCCTCGCCCCGCCACTCCGACATCCCCGCCGACCCGCCGACCAGACGCGCGTGCTCCAGGGCGGCACGGAAGGTCGCCCGGTCGTGCTCTGTGTCGAGGTAGCGCGGGTCGATGACCGGCGGATCGTCGACGGAGCCCCCGCTGATGCGGAGCGAACCGCGGCTCGTCGGGTTGGTCACCCCGAAGAGCAGGGTGTACGCGCCGCCGGGCGGCACGTCCGCGATGGCGGGCCAGTAGACCTCGGAGGCACTCGGGCCGACGACGCAGCCGACCACGATGTCCGGGGCCCCGCTCGTGACGCCGAGTCCGTCGAGCGACAGGTAGGTCATCGACTCCGACAGCTGCAACCGCGTGGGCGGCACCGGCCGCGCCGCCGAATACACGGTGCCCGCGCCGAGGAGGTGGTCGTGCAGGTTGCGCCCGACGCCGGGCGATTCGACGAGGGTGCGCACGCCGGCCGCGGCGAGCACGTCAGGGTCGCCGATGCCGGATCGCATCAGCAGCAGCGGGTCGGCCAGCGACCCGGCGGCGAGGATCACGGCATCCGCCTCGATGCGCTCCACCGACCCGTCGACCTCGTACTCGGCACCGGAGATCCGCCCGCCCGCCATCGTGAGACGGTGCACGGTCGCGCCGGTGATGAGTGAGAGGTTGGCGCGGTCGAGCACGGGGTCCAGGTAGACGTCCGACACGGTGACCCGCTCGCCGCCGCGGATGGTGAGCGAGTTGGGGGTGGCGCCGATCATCTCGCCGCCGTTGTGATCGGGGATGCGGGCGACCCCGAGCTCCGTCCAGGCGGCGAGGTAGCTCTGCACGAGCGGGCTGCTCAGTTCCGGCCCGGGCAGCAGCACGGGGAGGGGGCCGTCCGCGCCGTGCACGTCGCTCGCCCCGCCCGAGAACGACTCGTACGCGATGAAGAAGGGGAGGAGTGATTCCCAGGACCAGCGGTCGTCGCCCGTGGCGTCGACCCAGCGCGCGAAGTCGGCACGGCATCCGCGCATGTGGGCCATGGCGTGCATGGTGCTCGATCCGCCGAGCCCTTTGCCCCGGGGCCACTCGAGAGAGCGCCCCGCGAGGCCGCGCTGCGGCACCGTCTCGTAGGCCCAGTCGTAGGGCTTGCCGTAGTTGAACGGCCACCGTTCGGGCCGGCGCATGTCCGGATCCGTGATGCGGCCGCCCGCCTCGAGCACGACCACGCGCCTCGACGGGTCCGCACTGAGGCGGTTGGCGAGCACACTGCCCGCCGACCCCGCACCGATGATCAGGACATCGCAGCCGGCCATCGGCTAGTTGCGCGTGTGGCCGCCATCGACCACCAGGGTCTGCCCGGTGATCCAGCCCGCCTTCTCGGAGGCGAGGAAGGCCACGGCGGGCGCGATGTCGGCGGGCACGCCCTTGCGGTCGAAGGCCTGGGCCGGAAGCACGTAGGCGAATCCCTCGTTGTGCGGGCTGGCCAGCACGCCCTCGGTCTCGGTGAGGCCGGGAGCCACGGCGTTGATGGTGATGCCGTCCTTGCCGATCTCGCCCGCGAGCGAGCGCACGAACCCGATGCTTCCGCCCTTCGTCGCCACGTAGTGCGCGAAGTTCGGCGTGCCGGCGACGAAGGTGTTGGAGGCGATGTTGACGATGCGTCCGTAGCCGGCGGCGGCCATCACGGGCGTGATCGACTTCGTCACCAGGAACATGCCGTCGAGGTTCACCGACATCACGCGGCGCCACTCGGCGAAGTCCAGTTCGGCCCACGGCACGAACGGCACGAGCGCGGCGTTGTTGACGAGGATGTCGATGCGCCCCAGCTCGTACACGACGGCGGCGGTGAACGCCTCGACCTGGTCGGGGTTGCTCACGTCGAGTTTCTTGGCCACTCCGTCGATCTCGTCGGCGACCGCGGTGGCGCCCTCGAGGTTGATGTCCGCGACGACGACCTTGTGGCCGTCCGCTGCGAGTTCCCGGGCGATGGCCGCACCGATTCCCTGTGCTCCTCCGGTGACGACGGCGACGCGCTGATCAGTCATGTTCTGCTCTCTCGTTGTTTCGTGTTTCGGGTCGAACGGGGGCGGCTCAGTTGCCGCCGTAGAACTCCGGCGCGAGCTTCCACTGCTGGTACGACGCGAGCTCGTGCGAGGGGTAGATGTCGGCGTCGCGGGTGCGCGCGAGGTAGTTGAGCCGGCGGATCGCCTCCACCGACTTGGTCGGGTCGAGGTGGAATCCCGCGATCCACTCCTTCTCCAGCGTGGTGCGCGTGTATGCCGCGTCGCCGCAGAAGAGCATGTTCCGCTCGTTCTCGAGCTCGACCAGCAGGGAGTAGTGGCCGATCGTGTGCCCGGGCGTCTCGAAGAGCCACACGCCGGGGACGATCTCGTAGTCGCCGGAGATGGGCTTGTAGGTCACGCCCGGGTGGTCGAACGAGACATCGGAGTAGCCGAGGCGCTCGAAGGGCTCGGGGACCTTCGCGTGTCGCAGCTCCTCCTTGTGCACCAGCGTGGTCGCCCTGGTGAGGTACTTGTTGCCGCCCACGTGGTCGAAGTGGAAGTGCGAGTTGACCACGATGTCGACGTCCTCCGGCGTGTAGCCGACGAGCGCGAGCTGCGCGGGGATGGTCTGTTCCGGCGTCTGCAGCGGCTCCTCGAAGGGGAGCACGGCGTTCACGTGGTCGAGGTCGTAGCCGGTGTCGTAGAGGATGAGCGCGTCCTCGTGCTCGATCAGCACCGAGTAGACGGGGAACCGCACGGGGGTGCCGGCGTCGATGTGCCAGTGCACGTCGGATGCGTCGATGACGAGCGTTCCGCCATCGAGCAGGTACACCTTGGGGTCGGTCATGACTTCCTCCGAATGGGACTGCATTTTCACACTGCGGTAATTGTCCATCACAGTATGAGAAGCATCGGTCGGCGGTCAAGACCTCATAGCGCCGTCATGGCTGGTTTTTACACGACCGAAACGTTCGGCTCAGGGCAGCGGCGTGGGGGCCGGGGTGGCGAGGCGGTCGCCGTCCTCGAAATGCGGCTCGTCCGAATACAGCTCCCAGACGTAGCAGTGGTCGAGCATCGGCGTCAGGGCGAAGTCGCCGATGCACGTGGCATCCTGGTAGCGGGGCTTGCCCTTGAGGTCGTAGTAGACGCGGCAGAGCACCTTCCAGGTGCCGGGGGTCGCCACCGTCGGGTCGTTGAAGAGGTGCTCGGAGGGCGTCCAGCACACCGTCGAGGCCACCGTGCCGCCCTCGAGCTTGAGCGCCTTGGGCGCGACCTCGGCGAGCTGCGCGAAGGCCGCGGCATCCTGCGGCACCGCGACCACGTTCGTCGGCGTGGGGGTGGGGGACGGGGCGCGCGTCTCGACGGTCGAGGGGGCGGCGCTGCACCCGGCGAGCAGGAGCACGGCCGCGGCGCAGGCCGCGAGGACGGGGATCGCTCGGGTCACGGGATGCATCCATTCTTTATGCCCTGTGGTCATTAAGGTTACGTTTCGACTCTGTAAAAATACGTTCTCATCCGTTGACCATCCTCTCGTTGTTCTCATAGTGTCAGCTACCACCCACACATAGTGAGAAACGTTGGCACCCCAGCCACACCGGCTCACCTACCGAGAGGAACGCATTTCTCATGCACAGCCCCACCTCTTTCACCCGCCGGTCGCTCGCGACCCGGCGGGCTCTGCCCGTGGTCGCGGTCCTCGCGACCGCACTCGTGCTCGCCGGCTGTTCAGGGCGAGGCACCGCACCGGCCAGCACCGGCTCCAAGGGTGACTTCACCACCGTCACCATCGTCACCCCCGCCACCGAATCCGACCACGGCTGGAACCAGATGGGTCTCGCCGGCGCCAAAGCCGCCGCGAAGGCCACCTCGCTCAAGCTCACCAGCGACACGAACGTCGGCTACGACAACACCCAGACGATCCTCACCCAGGCGGCGCAGAAATCCGGCGTCGGCTTCGTGATCGCCCACGCGAGCGGATTCGGCCAGGCGGCCGCGTCGGCGAACGCCAAGACGGGTGTGCCGTTCCTCATCACCGACGTGCCGTCGGCCCAGGTGAAGGACAAGATCGGCGTCATCACCTTCAGCGCGCAGCAGGGCGGCTACCTCGCCGGGATCGCCGCCGCGAAGACCACGAAGACCAACAAGCTGGGGATCGCGATCTCCGCCGACGACGTCAACTGGTTCACGATGTCGGGCGGGTTCATCGCGGGAGCGAAGAGCGTCAACCCGAGCATCCACGTCGACGTGGCATACATCGGCGCGGCCGCCTACGACGACTCGGCGGGAGGCAAGAAGGTGGTGCAGCAGCTCATCGCAGCGGGTGACGACATCATCTTCGGCATGGGCGACGGCGCGACCGTCGGCTACGTGGCCGCCGTCGACGAGGCGAACCAGGCCGGCAACAAGGTCAAGTACATCGCCGACATCGGGGATGTCTCCGACCTCGTCACCAACGCCGACGAGGTGCTCACCTCGGTGCTCTGGGTCTTCGACGGCGCCTACGAGAAGGCCATCAAGGACATCAAGGCGGGAACCTTCGCGCGGTCGGTCTACAACCTCGACCTCAAGAACGGCGGCATCAAGCTGCAGAAGACGTCGGACATGACCTCCGACATCACGGCGGCCACCGACAAGGCCGCGAAGGGGATCGAGGACGGCACCATCACGGTGCCCGACACGACCACGAAGGCAGAGCTGACGGCGCTGCTCTCGGGCCAGTAGGCCGCGAACCGCACGCAGCAGAGCACAGGAGAGGTGGGGGGGGGGCCACGAGCCCCCCGCCCCGCCCCCCCCCCCCCCGCCCCCGCCCGCCCCGAAGGTCAGTCGGCGGCAGAGGTCGCGGACGGTGGTGGAGACGGCCGGGAATCGGACTTCCGCGCGGCCGGCGAAGGAGAATTGCGTGGCGAGGTCGAGGGCGGTGG
>CBIHRK010000019.1:0-25879 GCA_966212465.1 uncultured Lacisediminihabitans sp. | reverse complement strand
GCTCGATGCCCTGTTTCGCGATCTCGTCCAGGGCCGCATCGAGTTGCCGGTCGCTTTTACGTCCGCCAACCGCGCGGCCCCCCAGAAAATGAGCAGCCGGAGAAAATACCAAACCCGAACCGCGAACGCCGTATGCGCGGTGGCGGCGGCGTGTTTGAGCGTGCGGCCCCCGCGGGACCCCCACCGCCCGCCCCGCCGGGCCGCGCCCGACAGACCGCGGGCGAACTGGCTGGCGACGCCGAGGTGGAAGGTCCTCAGACCGATGCCGGAGCCCGCCATCCCGCCCGCGACCACGATGACGAGAGGGTCTGGCCCCTCGACGACTCCCGTCTGCTCGTCGTCGGGTACGCCGGCGGACATGCGCGTGGGCGCACCCGTGAGGTAGGTCCAGCTGGCGAATCGACGGGTGACCGCCTCGATGGGGCGCACGACGTGGCGGAGACCGGGGGGCACACGGCGACTCTAACGGGGCCGCACGCGCGGCCGGGTGAGGTCCGCCGCGCGCCCTTTCCGATATATCGCTGTGGTGTCAGCTCAGGAGGTCGTGGCGGACGACGATCGCCTCGCGGTCGGGCCCCACCCCGATCGCGGAGATCCGCGATCCGCTCATCGCCTCGAGGGCGAGCACGTAGGCCTGGGCGTTGGCCGGAAGATCCTCGAAGCGGCGCACGCCCGAGATGTCCTCGGTCCAGCCGGGGAACTCCTCGTAGATCGGCTTGGCGTGGTGGAAGTCGGACTGCGAGACGGGCACCTCGTCGACGCGTACCCCGTCCACGTCGTACGCGACGCACACCGGGATGCTCTCGAGCCCGGTGAGCACGTCGAGCTTGGTGAGCACGAAGTCCGTCACGCCGTTGATGCGCGCCGAGTAGCGGGCGACGGGAGCGTCGTACCAGCCGCAGCGCCGGGGCCTGCCGGTGGTGGTGCCGAACTCGAAGCCGTTCGCCCTCAGGAACTCGCCCGACTCGTCGAAGAGCTCGGTGGGGAACGGGCCGGCGCCGACGCGCGTCGTGTACGCCTTCACGACCGCGATGACGCGATCGAAGCGGTTGGGCGCCACCCCGGACCCCGTAGCCGCGCCGCCGCTGGTCGCGTTCGAGGAGGTGACGAAGGGGTACGTGCCGTGGTCGACATCCAGCATGGTGGCCTGGCCGCCCTCGAAGAGCACGGTCTTGCCCGCGTCGAGCGCCTGGTTGAGCACGAGCCCGGTGTCGGCGACCATCGGGCGCAGCCGCTCGGCGTAGCTCAGCAGGTCGGCGACCACCTCGTCGACCCCGATCGCGCGGCGGTTGTAGATCTTCACCAGCAGGTGGTTCTTCTGGTCGAGGGCCCCCTCGACCTTCTGCCGCAGGATGTTCTCGTCGAAGAGGTCCTGGATGCGGATTCCGACCCGGTTGATCTTGTCGGCGTAGGCCGGACCGATGCCGCGCCCGGTCGTGCCGATCTGCCGCTTGCCGAGGAAGCGCTCGGTGACCTTGTCGAGGGTGCGGTGGTACTGCGTGATCACGTGGGCGTTGGCGCTGACCAGGAGCTTGGAGACATCCAGCCCGCGCGACGAGAGGGCCTCGAGCTCGTGGAAGAGCACCTCGATGTCGACCACGACGCCGTTCGCGATGACGGGCGTGACACCCTCGGTCAGGATGCCGCTGGGCAGCAGGTGCAGCGCGTACTTCTGGTCGCCGACGACCACGGTGTGGCCGGCGTTGTTGCCTCCGTTGAACTTGACGACGTAGTCGACGCGGTCGCCGAGCAGGTCTGTCGCCTTGCCCTTGCCTTCGTCGCCCCACTGGGCGCCGATGAGAACGATTGCGGGCATGGAGGGATCCCTTCGAGATCGGTGGGGATTGCACCCCATTCTATCGGTGACGCACCAACAGCGATTAACTTGCACAATGATGTGCAAGTTATTAGAGTGGATGCCGTGACGACCACCACTACCCGAGCCCCCCGCCGCGACGCGGCCGAGAACCGCGAGTCGCTCATCGCCGCGGCGAAGACCGAGCTCAACCGCGACCCCTCCGCCTCGCTGGAGACGATCGCCGCCGCGGCCGGCCTCAGCCGCCGTTCCGTCTACGGCCACTTCGCCAACCGCGACGAGCTGCTGCTCGAGCTCGTGACGTCGGGCGCCACGCGCGTCGCCGGCGCGCTGGACGGGGTCACCCACCCCGACCCGGTCGTGCGGCTCGCCCTCATCGCGTCCCGGCTCTGGCGCGAGGTCGAAGCGGTACGCGTGATGGCGGTCGTCGCCGTGGGGGGGCCCCCCCCCCCGCCGCCCCCCACCCCCCCCGCCCCCCGGCGCCGCCCCGGGGGCGCCCCCCCCGCGGCCGGGGACCCCCCCCCCCCCCGGGTCGGGCGGCCCGCCCCCCGCGCGGCCCGGCTCGGGCGCGTGGGCCACGGGGTCCGGGTGCGGGCGGGCGGCGCGGGGCGCGCCCCCCCCCCCCCCCCCACGACCACCGCACTGGCCCCCGTTCGACGCCGGGTGCGCGAAGCCATCGCCGAGGGTCAGGCCGCGGGCTCGATGCGCCAGGACCTGCCGCCCGCGCTCCTCGCCCGTCTGGTGGAGGAGACCGCGCTCTCGGTGCTCGAGGAGTCGGCGCGGCATCCGCTTCCCGCTCGGGACGGCGACGACCTCGTCATGCTCATGACCCTCGGCACCGTGGGCTTCGGCTGGCGGGAGGCCAGGGCCGTCATCGACGCGAACACCGAACTGCAGTGGAAGGGCGAATGATGCGGATCACACTGGATGCCGCGGGCATCGGTGAGGGACTCGGAGCCGACGTTCCCCCGATCACCCTCGAGCTCACGGAGGGGTCGCCCATCGCCCTCCCGGTTGAGGGCGACGAACAGCCCCTCTTCGTCTCGATGCTGCTCGGCGGCCGGCTGCGCGCGGACCGAGGCGCCGTGCTGCTCGACGGCCGCGACGACCTGGACGCGCTGCGCGACCGGACCGCGCTCGTGGACACGCCGTGGGTGGCGGAGCCCACCGCGGGCATCGCGCTGCACACCGTGGTGATGGAGGAGTTCGCCTTCGCCGGCATGACCCCGTCGCGCCGCGCGGTGCACGGATTCCTCGCCCGCCACGGGCTGCTCGACTACGGTCGCCTGCCCATCCGCGCTCTGCCCGCGGCCGACCGGGTGCGCCTGTTCAGCGAACTGGCCGCCCTCCGGCCGGGCGTCGCCGCACTCGTCGTGACCTCCCCGGAACGGCACGGGGCCGCCGCCGGGGAGTGGTACCCGCCCCTGGCGGAGATCGCGGAGCGCGGCGTGCTCGTCGTCATCGTGACCGACGTTGCCACAGCATCCGCCCTCGTCTCTCTCGGCGCGCGCCCCGCCGGCGCCCCCACCACCATCCCCGAAAGCTGACCGTCGTGACCGTCATCCCGTTCATCCGCGCCGAATTCGCGCGCCTCACCGCGAGCAAGCTGGGCATCGCCTCGCTGGTCGCCCTGATGACCGTGCCGCTGTTCTACGGCGGCCTCTACCTCTGGGGCAACCACGACCCCTACGGCAACCTGCACAACATCCCGGCCGCCGTCGTGGTCGCCGACACCGGCACGACCGTGAACTCGGTGGAGACCAACTACGGGCAGAAGTCCGCCCGCAGTCTCCTCGACGACGCGAAGTTCGACTGGTCGGAGGTCTCGGCGCGCGCCGCCACGAAGGGTGTGGAGAACGGCACCTACGACTTCGCCCTCGTCTTCCCCGCCGACTTCTCCGCACACCTGGCCTCCGCGTCCGGGGATCACCCCACCGCCGCGTCGATCAGACTCGTCACCGACGACACCAACAGCTACCTCAGCACCACCATCGCCAAGCAGGTGGCCGAGCAGGTGCGCGTCGAGATCGCCAAGCAGGTGGGAGCGAAGGCGGCATCCACCCTGCTGTCGTCGGTCGATGACATCCGCAACGGCCTAGTGAAGGCCCAGTCCGGCGCCGCGTCGCTCGCGGATGGCGCCGCTCGCGCCGCCTCGGGCGCCACCTCGCTCGACTCCGGGTCGTCATCCCTCGCCTCCGGCGCGGCCACCCTCAGTTCGGGGCTGCACCAGCTCGATGCGCAGGCCGCCACGCTTCCGGCCAGCACGTCCGCACTGGCGAACGGCGCCTCGTCGACGGCGGACGGAGCCGCGCAGACCGTCTCCGGCGCCGCGCAGGCCCGCGCGGCCATCGCCGCCGAGCTCGCCGGCGACCCACGACAGGCGCTCATCCTGGGACAGTTCGATGCGGTCGCCGCCGGCATCGGGCGGGTGAGCGCGGGCGCGCAGCAGGTCTCCGCGGGCGCGGCCCGGCTGAACGCCGCCGCACCCACGCTCGCCTCCGCCGTGCACACGGCCGCCGGTGGTGCCGCCTCGGTGTCGTCGGGCGCCGCGCAGCTGGCGAGCGGCGCGGCCACCCTCGACTCGGGTGCCGCGCAGCTCTCCTCCGGCGCCTCCACCCTGTCGAGCTCGCTCGGCGATGCCGTGTCGTCGATCCCGGTCACCACCAAGCACGGCCGCACCACCGCATCCAACCTCATCGCCAACCCGCTCACGGTGAAACAGGAGGCGATCACGCAGGCCGCGGACTACGGGGCCGGGCTCGCGCCGTTCTTCCTCAGCCTCTCGTCGTGGATCGGCATCTACGCGCTCTTCCTGCTGGTGCGACCGCTCTCCCGCCGGGCCCTCACCGCCGTGCGCAAGCCCATCCGCACCATGCTCGCGGGCTGGCTCACGCCCGCGCTGCTCGGCGTGGTGCAGATGGTCGCCCTGTTCGCGCTGGTGACCCTCGCGCTGCACCTGCCGGTGGCCCAGCCGCTCGCGCTCGTCGCGTTCATGGCGTTCGTGGCGCTCACCTTCGCCGCGATCGTGCTCGCCCTGAACGTGCTGCTCGGCAGCGTCGGACAGTTCCTGGCGCTCATCTTCATGGTGGTGCAGCTCGTGGTGGCCGGGGGCACTTTCCCGTGGCAGACCCTGCCGGGCCCGTTGCGCGCCCTGCACCAGGTGCTGCCGATGAGCCATGCGGTCGACGGCATCCGTCAGCTGATGTACGGCGGGCTGGGCGAGAACTTCTGGGGCGCGGTCCTGCCGCTCGTCGCCTGGCTTGTGCTCTCGCTCCTGGTCGCCGCCCTCGGCGCGAGACGCCAGGCGCGGTTCCGCACCCTGCGCGAGCTGCGCCCGAGCGCGATCGGCGGCTGACGGGGTCAGTCGGCGCGGTCGCCGCGGGCGATGTCGCGTCGGGCCCACACGATTCCGAGCGCGACGGACTGGGCGCAGACGAGCGCGCCGAGCACCAGCCAGAGCCACATCGGCGTCGACATCGCGAAGGCGAGTCCGGCCGAGGTGAGCAGCAGGGCCGGGAGGTAGACGGCGAGTTGACGCGGGCCCGAGCGGTTCCATGTGCGCGCGATGACCTTCACGATGTGCATCGGCCCCGCGTCCCTCGTCGGGGTGCGGACTGCGGCTCGGTTCATCGTCTGATCACGTTAACATGACGCGCGCGACGGCACCCTCAGTAGATCGGTCTCGCCTCCCTGGGGCCTCAGGAGTGCTGGATCACCCAGGCGTACATCGCCACCGCGGCGGCCGCGGACGCGTTGATGCTGCGGGTGCTGCCGTACTGAGTGATCTCCACCACCGCGTCCGCCGCAGCGAGCGCCGCCTCGCTGAGGCCCGGGCCCTCCTGACCGAAGAGCAGCACGCAGCGCTCGGGGAGAGCGAACGACTCGATCGGCACGGAGCCGGGCACGTTGTCGATGGCGATCACCGGCAGCGCGGCATCCGCGGCCCAGCGCACGAAGTCGTCGACGTCCGGATGATGGATCACGTGCTGATAGCGGTCGGTTACCATGGCGCCGCGCTTGTTCCACCGTCTGCGGCCGATGATGTGCACGGTGTCGGCGGCGAACGCGTTCGCGCTGCGCACGATCGAGCCGATGTTCATGTCGTGCTGCCAGTTCTCGATGGCGACGTGGAACGGATGCCGCCGCTCATCCAGATCGGCCACGATCGCCTCCATACGCCAGTAGCGGTACCGGTCGATCACGTTGCGGGTGTCGCCGTTCGCCAGCAGCTCCGGGTCGAACCGCTCGTCGGAGAGCGGCTCGCCCACCCACGGCCCGACGCCGTGCGTCGTGCACTCGGGTGTATCGCTCACGCCTCGAGGCTAACCGCTAGGTGAGGTGATCGAAGTCGCCGCGCACCCAGGCGATGTAGCGGTCGGCAGAGCGGCGCACGACGCCCCGCGCGTCCGCCTCGATCCAGCCGCCGAGGTTGCCGTACAGCCGGTCGTAGTCGCGCTCGCCGATCGCGCTCGCCACCCGCTCGACCACGGAGGCGGAGAGCGGGATCGCGTTGGGGTAGCTGCGCATGAACGTCGCCGAGGTGCCGTTGGGCGAGGGGAACACGGTGTCGCCGCTGAGCAGTACGGTCGCGCCGTCATCCGCGGACACGTAGGCGACGGCGCTGCCCGGGAAGTGGCCGCCGACAGACCGCAGGACGACTCCCGGCACCACCTCGCGCTCGCCGGACCAGAACTCGATGGCGGGGTCCTCCCGCTGCACCCACTCCCGATCGGCCTCCGAGACGAGCACGGGCACCCCGCCGAGTGCGCGCGACCACGACACCTGCGCGCCGAACATGTGCGGATGGCTGGAGGCGATGGCCGCCACCGGGCCGTGGGCGAGCAGGGCATCCGCGTCGACCACCCCGACCGGGTCCCACAGCACATTGCCGCGCGGGGTGACCACGAGCACGGACTGCTGGCCGATCCCCACCCCGGGCACCGATCGCACCGAGAGGATGCCGGGCTCGAGTTCGCGCACCTCCACCCGACCGTCGAACGACTCGGGGCTGAACCACTGCTGACCGCCGCGGGGCACGTACTGGCGCTCGTCGTCGCAGATCGCGCACGCGTCCGGGGGCGCGGCCCCTTCCCGGTTCTCGACACCGCAGGCCGCGCAGCTCCAGTTGGTCACCGCTCCACGCTAGCGCGCGCCACTAAAGTTGGGCCATGAGCAACCGCGGCGAGATCGAGTGCTGGCTGACCGACATGGACGGCGTGCTCGTGCACGAGAACCAGCCCCTGCCGGGTGCCGCCGCGCTCCTCCAGCAGTGGCGCGACCAGGGCAAGCCCTATCTCGTGCTGACCAACAACTCGATCTTCACGCCGCGCGATCTGAGCGCGCGACTGAAGGCATCCGGCCTCGACGTGCCGGAGGACCGCATCTGGACCTCGGCCCTCGCCACCGCGGACTTCCTCGCCTCGCAGATGCCGGGCGGCTCCGCGTTCGTGATCGGGGAGGCGGGGATCACCACGGCGCTGCACGAGGCCGGCTTCATCATGACCGACACCAAGCCCGACTACGTGGTGGTGGGCGAGACCCGCAACTACTCGTTCGAGGCCATCACCCGGGCGATCCGGCTGATCGTGGACGGCGCACGCTTCATCGTCACCAACCCGGATGCCACGGGGCCGAGCGCCGAGGGACCGATGCCGGCCACCGGCGCGGTCGCCGCACTCATCACCAAGGCGACCGGCAAGGAGCCCTACGTGGTGGGCAAGCCGAACCCGATGATGTTCCGCTCGGCGATGAACAAGATCGGCGCGCACTCGGAGAACACCGGCATGATCGGCGACCGGATGGACACCGACATCGTGGCGGGCATCGAGGCGGGCCTGCACACGATCCTCGTGCTCACCGGCATCAGCGACGAGGCGGAGATCGCCCGCTACCCGTTCCGCCCCGACGAGATCCTCGAGGGCGTCTTCGAGCTGGTGGAGCCGGGGCCCATAGAGTCCGACCTCGACTGACCCGGCGCGCCCGGCAGCGGCGCGGTCACTTGGCCGGGGAGCCCGCCACGCTGTTGGTGAGCGGCTGACCGGATGACCTGCTCACGAAACAGAAGTAGTCGTGTTGGCCGCCGTTCCACTCCTGCGCGTCGCCCGCGTACGCCCCCTGGAACTGGATGTCGGTGTACCCGCCGGCCACCGAGAGGTCGATCACGCGCGGAGCGGTGCACAGGAGATTGATCTGCGCCTGCAGAGCGGCCACGCCGGGGTAGCCGCCCGGTGTCGCGGACGGTGCTGGCGTCGCCGTGCTCGGCGCGGCCGCGGTGGCGGGGAAGGTTCCGCGGAACACCATCTGAGCCGGATGCGGCGTCGCGCAGTCGACCACCGTGAACGTCTCGGCCCACACCGAGGTGAACGGCGCGATGCACTCCCCGCCGCGCAACTCGGTCCACTTGTGCACGCCCGGCGCCGCCATTCCGGTCGGCGTCGGAGTGGGGGTGGGCGTGGGCGTCTTACTCGCGGTGGGCGTCGGCGACGGGGTCGGCGCGGCGAGCGCGCCGTGCAACCGGGTGCCGAGGAAGAACAGCGCGATCAGGATCAGCACCGCCACCAGGGCGCCCGCCACGATGATCAGGATGCGCTGGTTGCGCTGCAGAGGCGCCCCGGCCCCGCGTGGTGGGCGCGGGCCGGCGCGACGCGGGAGCGCGCCGTCGGGCACGTTCGCGAGAAGCGAGTCGTCGTAGTCCTGGAAGGAGCTCTCGCCGAACAGCGCGTCGATGGGGGTGGCGGAGTCGGCCGCGATGCGCTCCGTGGGGGGTTGTGCCGCGGCATCCGGCAGCTCGGCTGCGGGGATGGCGACCGTGGCGGCGGGGTCGTCGCTCCAGGAGAACGCCTGGGTGGGCACCTCGGCGGGGGCCGGGAAGACGATCGGCCAGGCCTGGGTGGGCTCGCCGGCGTCGGCGGTCCCTGAGGCTCTCGAAGGGGGCGCGCCCTCGGTCCCTGAGGTTCTCGACGGGGCCGAGGGAGGGGCGGCGTCGGCCCCTTCGAGAACCTCAGGGACCGAGTTGGGGGCCTCAGGGACCGAGTTGGGGGCCTCGGGAGCCTCCGGCGTGCCGAAGCCCCAGTCGAAGGGCTTGGCCGGGGACGGGGGCAGCAGCGGATCGGGCGTCGGCGGCACGGGCTCGGCGTCATCCCGCCGGAACTGCTTGGCCAACCAGTCGCCCGGGTCGGCGTCCTTCTCGTCGCTCACGCGGCGGATCCGTGCGGGGTCACGACCGAAGCCCGAGGTCGTCGAGGGAGATGGCGGCGAAATAGGGGTATCCGGCGGCCTCGATGCGCTCGCGGGCTCCCGTGTCGCGGTCGACCACCACCGCCACGGCGGCGATCTCGGCACCCACCTTCTCCAGGGCCTCGATCGCGGCGAGCGGGGAGCCGCCCGTGGTGGACGTGTCCTCGAGCACGACGACGCGCTTGCCCTGCAGATCCGGCCCCTCGACCTGACGGCCGCGCCCGTGATCCTTCGGCTCCTTGCGCACGACGAAGGCGTCGTAGGCCAGCCCGCGTGCCGCACCCTGGTGGAGGATGGCGGCGGCGACCGGGTCCGCACCCATCGTCATGCCGCCCACGGCGGAGACGTCCGCGACGTCGGCGATGAGGTCGAGCATGACCTGACCGATGAGCGGCGCCACCCGGTGGTCGAGGCTCACCTTGCGCAGATCCACGTAGTAGGTGGCCTTCTTGCCGCTGGTGAGGGTGAAGTCTCCGTGGAAGACCGCATCGGCCGAGATGTAGTCGATGAGCTGCTGGCGTGCGTCGGTCACGGGTCTCACTTTAGGGCAGGGCCGCCGGGAACGCCCATCGGTGCCAGCCGCTAGCGTTGATGCATGCGCGTTGCGACCTGGAATGTGAACTCGATCCGTACCCGCGTCGGCCGCGTCGTGGACTGGCTCGGCCGGGCCGACATCGACGTGCTGGCCATGCAGGAGATCAAATGCAAGGAGAGCCAGTTCCCCTACGAGCCATTCCAGGAGGCCGGGTACGAGGTCGTGCTCCACGGCCTCAACCAGTGGAACGGCGTGGCGTTCGCCAGTCGGCTGCCGATGGATGACGTGACGGTCGGCTTCCCCGGATCGCCGGGCTTCGGCAAGCCCGGGGACGACGGCATCCTGCCCCTGGAGGCACGCGCGCTGGGCGTCACCGTCGACGACGTGCGCCTGTGGAGCCTCTACGTGCCCAACGGGCGATCGCTCGACGACCCGCACTACGCCTACAAGCTGGAGTGGCTCGACCGCCTGGCGGAGGACACGAGGGACTGGATGGCCGAGAACCCGGGTTCCCCCATCGCCCTGATGGGCGACTGGAACGTCGCCCCGCTCGACACGGATGTCTGGCCCACCTGGCCCTTCGAGGGCGCGACCCACACCTCAGCCCCCGAGCGGGCGGCCTTCGCCAAGTTCGAGACGATCGGATTGCGGGACGTGGTGCGGCCGCTCGTGCCCGAGGGCTTCACCTACTGGGACTACCAGCAGCTGCGCTTCCCGCGCAACGAGGGCATGCGCATCGACTTCATCCTCGGCTCCGACACCTTCGCCGACCTGGTCACGGGCGCCGAGATCGTGCGCGAGGAGCGAAAGGGCGACGGGCCGAGCGACCACGTGCCCGTCGTGGTGGACCTGGATGTCGCGGCCGACGACGACGATCGGCCCATGATCTTCTGACGCCCGCGGCTGGCGCTTAGGATGGTCGCGATGAGCACTACCGGGGGAAGCTCCTCCGCGCCGGGGGGCGCTGAGGACATATTCGCAAGCAGCAAGGTCGTGGCGACCGTCTTCGAGGAGATCCTCCAGGCGGTGCACGACGGGTCGCTCCAGCCGGGCGACCGGGTCAACGACGGCGAGATCGCCGCGCGGCTGGGCGTGTCGCGCACCCCGGTGCGCGAGGCGCTCCAGCGGCTGCGCGACATCGGGATCATCGAGGCCTCCGCCAACCGGTTCACCCGCATCGCCGTGGTCAACCCCAAGCAGACCGCGGACGCCATGGTCGTCTTCGTCGCGCTGTTCGGCGCGGTGGTGGCCGAGACCATCTCCATCGTTCCGCCGGAGGTGGTGGCGGCGATGCAGGCCGACCACGAGCGCTTCCTCGAGCACCTGGCCGTGCCGGATGCCCAGGCGCTCGCCACCGCGAACGCGGACTTCTTCGCCCACCTCCCCCTGCTCTCCGAGAACCCGGCGCTGCGCCGCGGCATCAACTCGGTCGTGCATCAGATCCGGCTCGGCGGCCGACACCTGCCGGCCTACATCGACATCCGCGCGCTGGCTCAGTCTCAGGCCTTGCTGATCGCCGCCGCCCGCGATCACGACCTCGCCGCCGCGCAGGGTGCGATGCGCATGCTCGGGCTCATCGAGGTTCCGCTCGTCGACCCGGATGAGGTCCAGAGCACCGCGTCGTAACGGGGTACAAACGTGTCCTCCATTCGACCGACAAAAATGTGCCCTCTACTGGGGGCCGACGACCCCTGCTGGGCGGACCAATATACTGCTACCTTCGGATCAGGCACGGAGCTGACGACGCAGTGCATCCGGGTTTCACACGACAACATCCGATCAGGCGCACGCACACCCTGATGTCGTGAAAAGCCACCGGGCGATGACGTTTCGTGCAGGCGACTCAGTGGATCGGTCCGACCCGAAGGACCGG
Source organism: uncultured Lacisediminihabitans sp. (assembly GCA_966212465.1). Classification (GTDB taxonomy): domain Bacteria; phylum Actinomycetota; class Actinomycetes; order Actinomycetales; family Microbacteriaceae; genus Lacisediminihabitans. Next base: position 14,419 of record CBIHRK010000019.1, on the reverse strand, counting down.
TCCACTGGCCGCACCCCGTCTCACCGCATAGCCTTGCGGGCATGCCGACTCTGGATGTCCCGGGCGCGAGCCTCTACTACGAGACCGACGGCCGCATCTCCGATCCCGCCGTCCTGCTCATCCACGCCGGTGTCGCCACGCTGCGCATGTGGGACCCGCAGATCGAGGCGCTGTCGCGGGGGCATCTGGTCGTGCGATTCGACACCCGCGGATTCGGGCGCACCACCTGCGACGACTCGGCCTACTCCGACCGCACCGACGCGATCGACCTGCTCGATCATCTCGGCGTGGCCGTCGCCGCGGTCGTGGGCGCCTCGCGCGGCGGACGGATCGGGCTGGACCTCGCGCTCGAGCATCCAGAGCGCGTCTCCGGGCTCGTGACCATCGGCTCCGGCATCGGCGGATTCGACTATCCCGCGCCGACGGAGCGCGAGGCGGCCCTGATCCGCCGCATCGCGGCGGCCGGGGAGCGGGGCGAGTGGGAGCTGGCCAACTCGCTCGACGTCGAGCTGTGGTGCATCGGCCCCACGCGGGAGCGCGAGCTGCTCGATCCCGCGTTCGTGGAGACGGTCTTCGCCCTCAACCGCGCCAACCTCGGCCACGAGCGCGAACGACCCGAGCCGCTGCCGCTCTCCCCCAGCGCCTGGGCGCGTCTCGACGACCTCGCCGTGCCGGTGCTCGCGACGGTGGGCGATGCCGACATCACCGAGGCCACCGCGGCTCACGCCGCACTCGTCGGCCGGCTGCCCGCCGCCGAGTCCCACGTCTTCGCGGGTGCCGCTCACCTGCCCAGCGTGGAACAGCCCGCCGAATTCGAGCACCTCCTCCTGGGCTGGATGGCGCGGCACGGGCTCTGACCGGCCGTTCGTTGCGCGGCCGCACCGATCGTGCGCGCGTGGCCGCGGCATCCGCCGGTTTCCCGCGTGGGCTTCAAAGAAACGCTCCACATGCCCCGCCTACTCTGGAAGTGACACACATTTCTTGAGGACGGAGGTCGAACCATGAGTGCACAACTGCCCACAATCATCGGGGAGCCTGAGGTCCTCGAGGACAACACGGACTGGCTGGCGCTCAAGGCCGCCGCCACGGAGCTGCAGCAGTACCAAATGAAGGACGGGAGCATCCCGGAGTCCTCCGCGCACCCGAGATCGCGGGAGCTCGTCGCATCCATCGCCGACGCGTGCCTTCATTTGGCAGGTGCGCTGCCGCACGACGAGGAGTACCTGCGCGCGGCAGCCGTCGATTTCGAGCGGTGGAGCGACGAAGGATTCGGCGTGCCCGACTTCCTCGACTCCCTCCAGGCCTTCCAGCCGCAGCTCACCCGCGTGGACGGCCTCCGCCACGTGGTCGTCTTCCCCATGTACACCCAGAACGGCTCGACGAGCAGGCTGGTCGAGGCTGTGCTGATCGAGGTGATCTGGCCCGAGTTCGTGGCGCGGCTCGAAGAGGGCGACTACTCGAACAAGCTCTTCGTGCCGGTGCGGTTCATCGACTTCACACCCGGCTACGACACGAACTCGGCCGTGCTCTTCCCCGAGTCGGTCGCCATGCGCGCCATCCCCACCTTCACATGGGGCGCCATCTTCGCCGACCGCGAGGCGGCGCGGTTCCGCCGGGTGGTGCGCGAGGCCGCGGAGATCACGCGCCTCGACCTGCCGGAGGACGCCCGCCGGCTGCTCGACGACCAGGTGCTCGCCGAGGAGACGTTCGTGATGTGGGATCTCATCCACGACCGCACCCACATGCGCGGCGACCTGCCGTTCGACCCCTTCATGATCAAGCAGCGGATGCCGTACTTCCTGTACTCCCTGGAGGAGCTGCGCTGCGATCTCACGGCCTACCGCGAGGCGGTGCGCATCACCCGTTCGCCAGTCCCTGACGCACTCGACGGGGCCGCATCGAGCACCTCGGCGACCGAGACCGACGCGGTGATCCGCGACCGCGCGAAGCTCGTGCAGTACGCGGTGATCTTCGACCGCATCTTCCGCTTCGCGATCACCGGCTCCCGCGTGCGCAACTACGACGGGCTCGGCGGCCAGCTGCTCTTCGCGTGGCTCCACCAGCACCACGTGCTGCACTGGACCGACACGACGCTGACCATCGACTGGGATGAGGTGCCCGACGTGGTGATCGCCCTCGGTCACGAGATCGAGGAGCTCTACTGGCGCTCGATCGACCGCCCCAAGGTGGCGCACTGGCTCGCCGCCTACGACCTGGTGTCGTCGACCCTGACGCCGCACCCGGCCTCCGTCTGGGCCGTGCGCGACCTTCCGCTCGACGGGCCGCCGAAGGGATACACCGACGCCGTGCTCGACGACGAGTTCCCGCTCTCCATGTTCTACGAGGCGCTCTCGAAGAAGATGGCCGGCGTGATCGAGTCGACGGCGGGGATCCGCGCGGACTACGGTGCGACGGACCGCCGTGCGGCGCAGGATCGGGCAGACTCGTAGGGTGACTCGACTCCACGACCCCGCCTGGCGCGGTTTCGCCTCAGACAACTACGCCGGCACCCACCCCGAGGTGCTCGCCGCCCTGGCCGAGGCGAACGGCGGCCACCAGGTCGCCTACGGCGAAGACGTGTACACCGCGGCGCTGGGCGCGCGCATGCGGGAGCTGTTCGGCGACCGCACCGAGACCTTCCCGGTCTTCAACGGCACCGGCGCGAATGTGACCGCGTTGACGTCGATGCTGCCGCGGTGGGGTGCGGTGGTCGCGACATCCACCGCGCACATCCACACCGATGAGAATGCGGCGCCCGAGCGGGTCTCCGGGCTCAAGCTGCTGACGGTTCCGACCCCCGACGGCAAGCTCACGCCGGAGCTGATGGACCGCGAGGCGTGGGGCTGGGGCGACGAGCACCGCGCCCAGCCGCTCGCCGTCAGCATCACGCAGACGACCGAGCTCGGCACGCTCTACACGGTGGAGGAGGTGCGCGCGCTCGCCGAGCACGCCCACTCCCTCGGCATGACGGTGCACATGGATGGCGCGCGCATCGCCAACGCGGCGGCCGCCCTCGGAGTGCCGGTGCGCGAGTTCACGACCGATGCGGGGGTCGACCTGCTGAGCTTCGGTGCGACCAAGAACGGCGCGCTGTACGGCGAGGCGATCGTGGTGCTCAACCCCGAGGCATCCGACGGCCTGATCTTCCTGCGCAAGCTGAGCATGCAGCTGGCCAGCAAGATGCGCTTCGTGTCGGCGCAGCTGCTCGCGCTGCTCACCGACGACCTGTGGCTGCGTTCGGCGGGCCACGCGAACCGGATGGCCGCCCACCTGCGCGCGGCCCTCGAGGATGCCGCGCCCTCCGGTCTCTCGTTCAGCCAGCCCACGCAGGCGAACGCCGTGTTCGCCGTGCTCGACAACGCCGTCTCGGACCGGATCCGCGACCGCGTTCGCTACTACGACTGGGACCGCGCGCGCGGCGAGGTGCGCTGGATGACGGCGTTCGACACGACGGAGGCCGATGTGGACGCGTTCGTGGCGGTCATCCTGGAGGAACTGGGCCGCTGAGCCGGTCCCTGAGGCTCTCGAAGCGGCCGGCACCACGCACGCCCGCTTCGAGGACCTCAGCGACCGGGTTTCACGCACGCACGCCCGGTCCCTGAGGCTCTCGAAGGGACCCGCAGCACGCACGCTTCGAGGACCTCAGCGACCGGGTTTCACCCACGCACACCCGGTCCCTGAGGCTCTCGAAGGGACCGCCACCACGCACGCACGCTTCGAGGACCTCAGCGACCGGGTTTCACGCACGCACGCCCGGTCCCTGAGGCTCTCGAAGGGGCCGGGGACCGCGGTCCGGGGGCGACGTACTCTACGGTCGCAGCAGCACCTTCGTCGCCCGGCGCTCATCCATCGCAGCGTACGCCTCCGCGACCTCGGCGAGCGGCAGCTCCAGGTCGAACACGCGGCCGGGATCGATCGTGCCATCGAGCACCTCCGGCAGAAGCTCCTCGATGTAGTTGCGCACCGGTGCGACACCGCCGTTGACGCCGACGTTGGTGCCGAACAGCCTGCGGATGGGCAGCTCCGCGCCGCCGTTGGGCACGCCGACATAGCCGACCATGCCACCCGGGCGCGCGGACCGGATCGCCTGGTCCATCGACTCCTTGGTGCCGACGCACTCCAGCACGCAGTCGGGCCCGATGCCGTCGAACAGCGCCTTGATCGCCTCGACGCCCTCGTCTCCCCGGGCCTCGACGATGTCGGTGGCGCCGAACTCGCGGGCGATGGCCTGGCGATCGGCGTGCCGCGACATGGCAACCACTCTGGATGCCCCGAGCCGCTTCGCGGCGAGCACAGCGCACAGCCCCACGGCCCCGTCGCCGACGACCACGACGGTGCTGCCGGTGGTCACGCCGGCGGAGACGGCGGCGTGGTGACCGGTGCCCATGACATCCGCCAGGGTGAGCAGGCCGGGGATCTGCTCGTCGGTCGGCTGCACCGGCACCGGCACGAGGGTGCCGTCGGCGTGCGGCACGCGCACCCACTCGCCCTGGCCGCCGTCCGCGAAGCCGCCGAGCCGGTCATCCGCACCCCACCAGCCGCCGTGGAGGCAGCTGGTGCTCACGCCGTTGAGGCAGTTCGGGCAGGTCATGTCGCAGTCGTAGAAGGGGGCGATCACGAAGTCACCGGGCGCGATGCGGGTGACGTCGGGCCCCACGCGGTCGACGATGCCGACGAACTCGTGCCCGATGCGCTTCGGGCCATCGGTGGGCACCACACCGCGGTACGGCCACAGGTCCGAGCCGCACACGCATGCGGCGACGACACGCACGATCGCGTCCCCGCCGGTGCTCAACTCGGGGTCCGGAACCTCGTCGAGCCGGATGTCACGTTCGCCGTAGATCACTGTTGCACGCATACCCCCACGCTACCCGCCGCGCGCCCCCTCCCCGCGGCCCATCCCGCGGCCCTGTCATGCCAAATGAAGGCAATGAGCGCTCCCACGCGGGCACTCGAGAGACGGGGAGTGGATGCCGGCACCCGCCTGCCTTCATTTGGCAGGGGGAGAGAGGGATGCCCGGGGCTACTCGAGGGGGGCGGCCGCGTACTTCGCGAGGGTGTCGCGCACGGCGTCGCCGATCGCTTTCTGCATGGTGAGCGTCCAGGTGACGGTGAGGTGGTCCTGGTCGCGGTACACGTTCGCTCCGCCGATCACGCTGAAGCACTTCGTGTCGTCGCAGTACCGGTCGGTGAGGTCCACCTCTGCGGCGCCGACCTTCGTCGCGGCGACGGCCAGCGGATCGACCTTCGGCAGCACATCGCTCCGCGCCTCGGTGCAGTCCTTCGCCGGGCTGGTGCGCAGGCACTTGTTGGGGTCGGTGAGGAAGTCCGGGTTGTCGACCATCGCCACGATCGGCGCCCCCTTGGCTTGGGTCCACGCCTTCTCGAATCCGGACGCGATCTGCGCGTCGGTCGCCCCCGGGTAGGGGGTGTCGTGCAGCGCGCCGACGACGATCGCGTCGTACTTCGGCGCCTTCGCGAGCGCCGAGGAGAGGTTGCCGAGCCAGGCGTGGCACGAGTCCGTGAAGGCCACGCTCGGGCCGCCGATCGGCGTCGTGTTCCACGGGCACGCCCCCTTGAGGTACGTGGTGAGCGCCCAGCCGTTGTCGTCGGCGAGACGGATCATCGTCTCGATGTACTGGTAGGCGTGGCTGTCGCCGATGAGGGCGATCCGCGGGGCATCCGCATCCTTCGAACCGAAGTGGCACGCCTTCACGCCGGACTCGTTCAGCTGCACGAAGCAGTCGTCGTGACCGGGCTTGTCGGCGTTGCCGAAGCCGGCATCCGGGATCACCTTGCCCGCGAGAGCCGGGTTGCTGCAGTCCGGCCCGGCCAGCGCTCCGAAGCACGCCGGCGGGTTGGCACTGATCGTCTTCAGTTCGGATGCCGCGGCCTGATACGACGGGTTCTGCACGGCGAACACGATGCCGGCGACGAGCGTGAGCACCGCCATCCCGGCGACGAGGAAGCCGTAGGTGACCCGCGGGCGCTTGGCGACCAGCCAGCGCCAGGTGCGCGCCGGATCCTCGATGAACTTCTTGCTGAGCCAGCCGAGCACGAACGAGCCGAGGAAGAGCACGACCCGGTTCCAGCCATCCAGCCCCCAGCCCGGGATGTACGGCGCGATGATGATGAGCGGCCAGTGCCACAGGTACACCGAATACGAGATGTCGCCGATGAAGCGGGCGGGGCGGATGCCGAGCAGACCGCCCGCGTCGTACCAGCGCTCGGCACGGGCCGAGACGATCACGAGAGCGGCGCCGATCACCGGCAGCAGCGCGGCCGTGCCCGGGAACTGCGTGTCCTGGTTGTAGCGGTAGGCGCAGACCAGGATGACCGCGATGCCGACGAAGCCGAGCGCGTTGGACAACCAGCGCTTCGTGGGGCGCACCCGCGGAAGCAGGGCGAGGATGGCGCCGGCTCCGAACTCCCACACCCGCGTCTGCGTGACGAAGAACGCCTGCGCCGGGTCGTTGTGCGTGTAGACCACCGAGATCACGAGCGAGATCGCGGTGACGAGCACCACCACACCGATCATCGGCACCCACCGCCTGCGGCTGAAGAACCGGGCGCCGAGCCAGGTCGCGCCGAGCAGCAGCAGCGGCCAGACGATGTAGAACTGCTCCTCCACACCCAGGGACCAGTAGTGCTGCGCCAGCGTGGCATCGTGCGAGGCGAGGTAGTCCACGGATCCGGCCGCGAGCGACCAGTTCTCCACGTAGAAGGTGCTCGCCAGGATCTCGCGCAGCGAGTCGAGCATGCTCGACAGCGGCAGGATGAACAGGGTCGCCAGCAGCCCGAAGAACAGCACCGTGAAGGATGCCGGCAGTAGCCGCCGCGCCCGCTTCGCCCAGAACGACGGCAGCGCGATCCGCCCGGTGCGTTCCAGTTCGCGCGCGAGCTGGCCGGTGATGAGGAAACCGGAGATCACGAAGAAGATGTCGACGCCGATGTAGCCGCCCGAGAGCCGCCCCGGCCAGAAGTGGTAGAGCACCACCAGGATGACGGCGATGGCCCGGAGGCCCTGGATGTGCGGCTGGAAGTGGGTCGCCTTCGTCTCGCGGGGGCGTTCCGTGGCGGTGGTGGTCATCGCCAGTCAGGGTACCTCACGGCGAACCGAAGACCCTTACTCCACGAGCGCGGCCTTGCGGATGCTCAGGGTGTCGTTCTGCGAATCGAGGTCGACCATCACGGTGTCGCCGTCGCGGATCTCGCCCCGCAGCAGCGAGGTGGCGAGCTTGTCGTCGATCTCGTGCTGCATCAGCCGGCGGAGCGGGCGGGCGCCGTAGATCGGGTCGTAGCCGCGCTCGGCCAGCCAGGACCGGGCATCCGGCGTGACCGCGAGCTCCAGCCGCCGGTCCTGCAAGCGACGCGACAGGCGGTCGATGTAGAGCTCCACGATCTGCGAGAGGTCGTCCATGCTCAGCGGCGAGAAGATCACGATGTCGTCGAGCCGGTTCACGAACTCCGGCTTGAAGGTCTGCCGCACCATGGTCTGCACGGCCTCCTCCTTCGCGTCGGCGCTGAGGGTCGGGTCGACCAGGTACTGGCTGCCGAGGTTGGAGGTGAGGATGAGGATCACGTTCCGGAAGTCGACGGTGCGCCCCTGGCCATCCGTCAGTCGCCCGTCGTCGAGCACCTGCAGCAGCACGTCGAAGACGTCGGAGTGCGCCTTCTCCACCTCGTCGAGCAGCACGACCGAATAGGGGCGCCGGCGCACCGCCTCGGTGAGCTGACCGCCCTGCTCGTAGCCGATGTATCCGGGAGGGGCCCCGAGCAGACGCGCCACCGAGTGCCGCTCGCCGTACTCGCTCATGTCGATGCGGATCATCGCCTTCTCGTCGTCGAACAGGAACTCGGCGAGCGCCTTGGCCAGCTCCGTCTTGCCGACACCGGTGGGGCCGAGGAACATGAACGAGCCGGTGGGCCGGTCCGCATCCGCGATGCCCGCCCGGGATCGGCGCACCGCCTCGGAGACCGCACGCACGGCAGGCTTCTGGCCGACCAGCCGCTTGCCGAGCTCCGCCTCGAGGTTCAGCAGCTTCTCGGTCTCGCCCTGCATCAGGCGACCGACGGGGATGCCGGTCCACATGGCGATCACGGCCGCGATGTCTTCGGAGGTGACCTGGTCGTTCACCATGCGCGGGGTGTCGTCCTCGGTCTTCTCGGCGGCCGCGAGGTTGCGCTCGATCACCGGGATCTCGCCGTAGAGCAGCTTGCTCGCCTTCTCGAGGTTGCCCTCGCGCTGGGCCCGCTCGGCCTCCATGCGCAGCGAGTCGAGCTTGCCCTTGAGCTCGCCGACCCGGTTGAGCGCCGAGCGCTCCTTCTCCCAGCGCTGCTGCAGACCCGCCAGCTGCTTGCTCTTCTCGTCCAGGTCGGAGTGCAGCTTCTCCAGCCGCTGCTTGGATGCCTCGTCCTTCTCCTTGCGCAGTGCGAGCTCCTCCAGCTTCAGCCGGTCCACGCTGCGGCGCAGCTCGTCGATCTCCACCGGGGCGGAGTCGATCTCCATGCGCAGACGCGACGCGGCCTCGTCGATGAGGTCGATCGCCTTGTCGGGGAGCTGCCGGCCGGTGATGTACCGGTTGCTGAGGGCGGCGGCGGCGACGAGCGCCGTGTCGGCGATGGCCACCTTGTGGTGGGCCTCATAGCGCTCCTTCAGCCCGCGGAGGATCGCGATCGTGTCCTCCACGCTCGGCTCCCCCACGAACACCTGCTGGAAGCGGCGCTCGAGCGCGGCATCCTTCTCGATGTACTCGCGGTACTCGTCGAGCGTGGTCGCGCCGATCAGCCGCAGCTCGCCGCGGGCCAGCATGGGCTTCAGCATGTTCGATGCGGCGACGGAACCCTCGCCGCCGCCCGCGCCCATGAGGGTGTGCAGTTCGTCGACGAAGGTGATGATCTCGCCCTCGGCGTCGTTGATCTCTTTGAGCACCGCCTTGAGGCGCTCCTCGAACTCGCCCCGATACTTCGCGCCCGCCACCAGCGCGGCGAGGTCGAGCGAGACGAGTCGCTTGCCCTTGAGCGAGTCCGCGACATCCCCCGCCACGATGCGCTGGGCGAGGCCCTCCACCACGGCCGTCTTGCCGACGCCCGGCTCGCCGATGAGCACGGGGTTGTTCTTGGTGCGCCGGGTGAGCACCTGGCTCACTCGGCGGATCTCCGCGTCGCGGCCGATCACCGGGTCGAGCTTGCCCGTGCGCGCGATGGCCGTGAGGTCGACGCCGTACTTCTCGAGCGCGGATTCCTGCTCCTCGTCTGTCGCCGGAGCACCCTGCATGTTCGCCATTGCTACATTCCTCTGGTCTCGTCGTTCGTCATTCTCTCGCCACCGGCGGCCGACCGCGAGGCCGTCACCGTGAACTTCGGATTGCGAGTCACCTCTCGCGTCGGCCCCACGATCCGCTCCAGTGCGGGGCGGTAGCTGAGATGCGAGTTGAAGACCGTCCACAGCTCGCCGCCGGGCCTCAGCACCCGAGCGGCATCCTCGAAGAGCGCCCTCGCCAGCCCACTATCGACCGCGGCGCCGGAGTGGAAAGGCGGATTCAGCACGATCAGGTCGGCGCTGGCGTCGGAGCGCGTCGCGAGCCCGAGGTCGCGCACCACCGCGACATCCAGTCCGTTCGCCAGCATGGTGCCCGTGGCGGATGCCGCCGCGGCCCACGACTGGTCGGTGGCGGTCACGCGCGCGGCGGGCCTGCTCCTCGCCAGGGACGCCGCGAGGATGCCGCTGCCGCACCCCAGGTCGACGATCTCGGCCGCGTCGGGCTTCGCGTCACCGAGCACGGAGAGCAGCAGCCGGGTGCCGAGGTCGAGGCGGGTGCCGGCAAAGACCCCGCCGTGGGCGACCACCCAGAGCCCGAGCTCGTCGTTGAAGTCGCGGCGCGGGAACGTGTCGTCCGCCGCACGCGGGCCGCGCGCCACCAGCACGCGCGACTTCTGGCGGGCGAGCGTGGGCGCGACCGAACCGAAGTGCCGGCCGAGCACCGCATTCATCTCGAGAGTCATGTGCTTGACGCGACCGCCCGCATAGAGCACGACGCCCGGGTCGGCCCAGCGCGCAACGGCGCCCGCCCACTCGTCGAGCTGGTCGAGGCTCTTGGGCAGCTGCATGAGCACCACCCGAGCGCCCGACAGCAGTTCCTCGCCGAGCGGAAGGCTGCGGTAGTCGGAGTCGCGATCGACGGCTCGGGCATTGTTGGCGAGCGCGAGTTCGCCCACCAGCGAGTCCTGGAACACCCGGATCCCCGGTACCCCCGCGCCGAGGGTGAGCGCGCCGTAGTTGTCCCCGATCACCACGACGGCATCGGGGGCCGCGGTGAGGTCCGTCCTGGCCTCGTCGAGCACGAGCCGGTCGCTCGCATCGACCGCGACCAGGTTCGACGCCTCCGCATCGGGGAAGCGCCGCAGGGTTGCGAGGGGATCAGACAAGAGCCACCGGTCGCAGCACTCGGGCGATCCAGCGCCAGCCGAGCAGGCCGGCCGCGACATCCGCCGCCAGCACCAGGCCGAGAGCGACCGCGGCGACGATCCAGCGGGAGGCGTCCGGCACGCCGAGCGCGACGAGCCATGCCGTGCCGCCGACCGCAGCGCCCACCACCCAGGAGGCGAGCAGCGCCACCAGGGTGCCGAGCACCATCACGCCGGTCGGCCGCACCACCCGGTGGGCGCGGAGGATGCGCCGGGCCACGAAGAACGAGGAGACCATGAGGGCGGCGCCGACCACGATCAGCGGAGCGAGAAGGGGCGTCAGGGTGAACGCGAGGGTCAGGGAGACGACGACCGTCATCCAGCCGAGGCTCAGCATGCCGAAGCCCACGGCACCGGCCAGCCCGGCGCCGCGTCGCGCCTGCGCCGTAAGGTCGTCGCGGAAGACCCGCGGCACGTAGACGGGCTGCTGGGGGTTCCACATCGTCATCGCGTCACCGTTCCTCGTGTCCGAGCGGTCGCCAGACCACCAGTTGGGTATTGCGCTTGGTGCGGGTCCCCGCGCGCAGCGACACCATCTCCCCCGATTCGGTCGCGGCGAAGACGCGTCGTCCGGGGCGGTTGAGCAGCTCGTCGGCGAGAGCCGCCTCGAGCTCGCGCACGCGCTCACCGAGCGCATTCACCTGGTTCTCCAGCTGCAGGATGCGCCGGATGCCCTCCAGGCTGACCCCCTCCGCACTGAGCTGGGCGATCTCGCGCAGCTGCAGCACGTCGCGCATGGAGTACCGGCGGGACTTGCCTGCCGTGCGTTGCGGGATCACCAGCGCGAGGCGGTCGTACTGACGGAGCGTCTGCGGGTGCATGCCGGCGAGTTCCGCGGCGACGGCGATCGCGAAGACGGGGTCCGTGGGATCCATGGCTATTCCGCTTTCGCCCGCGCGAGGATCTCCGCTCGCGGGTTCTCCGCCGGCTGAAGCTTCTGGAAGGTCTCGAGCGCCTCCTTCGCCTCCGGGCTGAGGTGCGACGGCACCGCCACCATCACGGTCGCGAGCAGGTCGCCGGTGCCCTTCGCCGTCGTGACGCCGCGCCCCTTCACGCGGAGCACCCGGCCGGACGGGGTGCCCGGCGCCACCTTGAGCTTCACCGGATCGCCGCCGAGGGTGGGCACCTCGATGGTCGCGCCGAGCGCGGCCTCGGTGAAGGTGACCGGAACGTCGACGCGGAGGTTGAGGCCGTCCCGCTCGAACACCGGATGCTTGCGCACCGTGACCGTGAGTGTGAGGTCGCCGGGCGCGCCGCCATCCGGGCTCGGCTCGCCTTTGCCCTTCAGCCTGATCTTCTGGCCGTCGTTGACCCCGGCCGGGATCTTGACGCTCATCGCCTTGCCGCCCTGCGGCTGGAGCTTGATCGTCTCGCCGCGGATCGCGGTGAGGAAGTCGAGCGTGGTCGTGGCGGTCAGATCGCGGCCGCGTGTCGGGCCGGCGGGACCGCCGAACCCTCCGCTCGAGCGGCCGAAACCGCCGCCGCCGAACAGTCCGCTGAAGATGTCGTCGAAGTTGCCGCCGCCGGCCTGGCTGTAGCGCTGGCCGCCCTGGGCCTGATTGAACATGCCGCCGAAGACGTCCTCGAAGCCGCCGGCCTGGCCGCCGCCGCCCGAGGTGAAGCGCGGCCGTCCGGGGCCCATGGCCCGCATCTGGTCGTACTCCTTGCGCTGCTCGGGGTCGGAGAGCACCGAGTTGGCCTCGCTGATCTCCTTGAACTTCGCCTCGGCGGCGGCGTTCCCCGGGTTGGAGTCCGGGTGGTACTTGCGCGCGAGCTTGCGGTAGGTCTTCTTGAGCTCCGCCTCGGAGACGTCCTTCGGGACGCCGAGCACGGCGTAGAAATCCTTGTCGAACCAGTCCTGGCTGGCCACGTGCGCCTGCTTTCCTACTGTGCCGGAGAAAGCCGGGCCGCTTCACGCGACCCGGCCTCCCGATCCGTTATTCCGCGGGGACCGCCACGGCGACCTTCGCGGGTCGCAGCAGCCTCTCACCGATCTTGTAGCCGGGTGCCACCACGTCGGCGACGGTGTTGCCCGTCGCCCCCTCGGTGGGCAGCTGCACGAGCGCCTCGTGGAGGTGCGGGTCGAACACGTCGCCCTTCTCGCCCACGGTGCTGAGTCCGAACCGCTCGAGGCTGCCACGCAGCTTCTGGGCGATCACAGACATGGGGCCCTCGGCGAGGTCGCCGTGCTGCTCGGCCAACGAGAGGTCGTCGAGCACCGGAAGCAGCGACTTGACCACCTCGGCCACCACGATGTCGCGCGCCGCCTCCCGGTCGCGCTCGACGCGCTTGCGGTAGTTGGCGAACTCGGCCGTGACCCGCTTGAGGTCGGCGAGGTGTTCGGCCGCGGCATCCTTCGGGGCCTGCTGGCCCCCGGATGCCAGGAACGCGAGGTCCTCGTCCGAGAACGAGGTCTCCACATCCGGGCCCTCCACCTCGACCAGCCCCTCGGCGGCGAGATCCGCCGCAGAGGGCTCGACCGGGGTCTCGGGGCCGGTGTTCTCCGGCTCCTCGGGGTCGTGTTGCTTGTGGTCAGCCATTTACTTGCCGGTCCCTGAGCCTGTCGAAGGGTCTTCGTCGTCCACGACCTCGGCGTCGACGATGTCCTCATCGTCGGATGCCGCGGCCGGGGCCTCCTCGCCGGCGCCGTCGGCCGGGGCCGACGCCTCCTGCTGGGAGTAGATGGCCTGCCCGATCTTCTGCTGGCTCTCGCCGAGCTTCTCGAAGGCCACCTTGACGGCGGTCTCGTCGTCGCCGGCGAGGGCGCTCTTCAGGGCGTCGACATCCGCCTGCACCTCGGTCTTGACGTCCTCGGGGAGCTTGTCGTCGTTGTCCTTCAGCAGCTTCTCGGTGGAGTAGGCGAGCTGCTCTGCGGTGTTGCGGGTCTCGGCGGTCTCACGACGCGCCTTGTCCTCTGCCGCGTGCTCCTCGGCCTCGCGCACCATGCGCTCGATGTCCTCCTTGGAGAGCGAGGAACCACCGGTGATGGTCATCGACTGCTCCTTGCCGGTGCCCTTGTCCTTGGCGGAGACGTGCACGATGCCGTTGGCATCGATGTCGAAGGTGACCTCGACCTGCGGGATGCCGCGAGGGGCCGGCGCGATGCCGGTCAGCTCGAAGGTGCCCAGGTTCTTGTTGTCGCGGGTGAACTCGCGCTCGCCCTGGAAGACCTGGATCGCCACCGACGGCTGGTTGTCGTCGGCGGTGGTGAAGGTCTCGCTCCGCTTGGTGGGGATGGCGGTGTTGCGCTCGATGAGCTTCGTCATGATGCCGCCCTTGGTCTCGATGCCGAGGCTCAGGGGGGTCACGTCGATGAGCAGCACGTCCTTGCGCTCGCCCTTCAGCACGCCGGCCTGGAGAGCGGCGCCGACGGCGACCACCTCATCCGGGTTGACGCCCTTGTTCGGGTCCTTGCCGCCGGTGAGCTGCTTCACGAGCTCAACCACCGCCGGCATGCGGGTCGAACCACCGACGAGCACCACGTGCGCGACGTCGGAGACCTTGATGCCGGCCTCCTTGATCACATCGTGGAACGGCTTCTTGGTGCGCTCGAGCAGGTCGCTCGTGAGCTCCTCGAACTTGGCGCGGGTGAGCGACTCGTCCAGGTTGGCGGGGCCGTTCTCGGTGAGCGAGAGGTACGGGAGCTGGATGTTGGTGCTCATGGAGCTCGAGAGCTCCTTCTTCGCCTGCTCGGCCGCCTCCTTGAGGCGCTGCTTCGCGATCTTGTCGCCCGAGACATCCACACCGGTGGAGTCCTTGAAGCGCTTGATGAGGTAGTCGACCACGCGCTGATCCCAGTCGTCGCCGCCGAGGCGGTTGTCGCCGGAGGTGGCGCGCACCTGGATCGTGGAGAAGTCGTCGTCCTTGCCCACCTCGAGCAGGCTCACGTCGAACGTTCCGCCACCGAGGTCGAAGACGAGGATGAGCTCGTCCTCCTTGCCCTTGTCGAGGC
>CBIHRK010000018.1:0-26188 GCA_966212465.1 uncultured Lacisediminihabitans sp. | reverse complement strand
GGCGCTCGCCGCCCGAGATCCCGGGCGCGAGCGGCCGGCATCCCCCGCTCCTGCCTTCATTTGGCAGGTGGGGGAGGGGGTCAGGCGGGGGTGGGGGCCGAGGTGCTGGAGCGGACCACGAGTTCGTAGGGGAGCGCCGTGTCGAGCGGGCCGGGGGCCGTGGACCGCGGATGCAGCTCCTCCATGAGCAGCTCCACCGCGAGCTGGCCCTGCCTCCCCGGGAACTGCGCCACCGTGGTGAGCCCGAAGAAGTCGCTGAGCTCGTAGTCGTCGATCCCGATGATGGAGACGTCGCGGGGCACGTCCAGACCGAACTCGCGGGCGGCCAGGATGGCGCCGATGGCCATCTCATCGGACGCGGCGAAGATGGCGGTGGGCCGCCGGGCGGTTGCGAGCAGCTCCTGCGCGGCGCGATAGCCGCCCGCGATCGTGAAGTCCGCCTCCCGCTGCAGGGACGGGTCCACGGGGATGCCCGCCTCCGAGAGCGCATTCTCGTAGCCGACCCGGCGATTGCTGGGCAGGTTGAAGTCGCGCTCGTAGTGACGATTGGCACCGATGTGCGCGATGGAGCGATGCCCCAGCGAGACGAGGTGAGCGGTGGCGAGACGGGCGAGTCCCACGTCGTCGATGCTGAGGGTGCGGACGCCGCGGAGGGGGCCGCCGACTCCGACGATCGGCTTGCCCAGTCCGATGAGGCCGGCGAGCTCGTCGTCGGTGAGTTCGAGGGAGACGGTGATGACGGCATCCACCCGTTTGCGCAGCAGGAAGTGGTCGAACACGCTGCGGCGTTCGTCGCTGCCGCCACCCAGGTTGTAGAGGGTGAGGTCGTACCCGTTGGCGAGCAGCGCCCGCTCGGCCCCCTCGATCACCGAGCTGTAGAACCACTTGTTGAGGTGGGGGATGACGACGCCTACGTTCTTGGTGCGCCCGGTGGCCAGGCTCGACGCATTGGAGCTCACGACGTAGCCGAGCTCGTCGGCGGCAGCCTTCACGCGCTCACGGGTGGCCTCTGAGACGTGCCCGTTGCCGCTGAGCGCGCGGGAGACCGTGGCGGTGGAGACGCCGGCGAGGTCGGCTACCTCCTGGATGCCCGCCATCTGACTCCCTTGCCTGTACCGAGGACAGGGTGAATCCTACCGGCCCGCGTTCTGACGCCTTCGACGGGTGCGCTATTCTTGTCGAGCGCGTTCGCGGCTCCGGCCGGGAACAGGTTGACTGGCAAGTTACCCAAGCGGCCAAAGGGAGCTGACTGTAAATCAGCCGTTTTCAACTTCGGGGGTTCGAATCCCTCACTTGCCACCGAAATACCGCCCGGTGATCACCACGACCGGATGACCGAGGCCTTCGTACCCGCGACCAGGGTCGCCGGCGGCACGTCGTCTGCGACCACCGCCCCCGCCGCGATGACCGCGTCCTGGCCGATGCTCACCCCCGGCAGGATGGTGGCGCCGGCGCCGATCCACGCGTTCTCGCCCACCTCGATGGAGCCGCCCGTGAGGTAGAGCCGGCGCTCCGCGGGATCGACCGGATGCCCGTTCGTGATCAACGTGACCTTGGGGCCGATCATCACCCGGTTGCCGAGGCGGATGCCCGCGTAGTCGAGGAAGGTGCAGCCCTGGTTGATGAAGACCCGGCCCTCGAACTCCAGGCCGAGCCCGTGGTCCGTGTAGAAGGGCGGGTAGATCGTCACCTCGGCAGGCAGCGGCCTGCCGAAGATGCGAGAGAACAGCTCCGCCTTGCCCTGCTCGTCGTCGAAGGGCAGCACGTTGAGCCGGGAGGTGAGGGCCGTGACCTCGAGCACCCGGTCGGCCATCGCCTGGAACTCGGGTCCGTGGATGGGCATGAGGCGTTCGCTGGGCATTACCCGATCCTCTCCCCGCCGTGACCGAGCAGACGGCAGCGAATCGCGGCAGCGGTTGACCTGGGCCGGGGGAGGGCTACCGTCGAGCGCACAGAGCCGAAGGAGCACCCTGTGAGCGATCCCGTTCTCCCCCCGTCCATCCCCTCCCCGGATTCGCCCGCGCCCGACGACCCGGAGCGCGACCCCGAGAAGAGCCCGTCGCCCGCCCCCGAGGTGCCGGTCGACCCCGACATGACCCAGAACCCGGAGGCCGCACCCGACGCGCCGTGAGGCGTGCCGTTAGGCTCTGAGCACCTGTCCGAAGGAGCCTCCATGCCGTTCGATCCCCTCGCCGACGACTCGACCTTCTCGACCGTGTTCATCGTGGTGGCTGTGCTCATCGCCGTGATCGGGCTCGCCGTGGCGGTGTCGATCGTGGTCGTCATCGTGCGAGTCGCGACGGGCCGCGCGGTCTGGGGCCGCACGGCTCGCGTCGGCCTCGACCCGGCGGGCCTCGGCGACCACGATGCCGCCGACGCGCACCAGCGGTTCATGCTTCAGAACCAGCAGCTGCTGCTCGATCAGCAGAACCTGATCAACCAGCAGACGATCCAGAACCAGCAGAATCAGCAGAACCAGCAGAACGGATGACCGGCCGCCGGTCGTCATAGACCTCGCGCGACACCGCCTTTGTAAACCCGGATGCCGCCGTGCCTAGACTTTGCGGGTGACTCCCACTCCGCACGACCTGCTCGAGCTCGCCCGCTCCATCGCGCTCGAGGCCGCCGAACTCGCGCGCACCCGGCGAGCGGAGGGCGTGAGCGTCGCGGCGAGCAAGTCCTCGTCGGTGGACATCGTCACTCACGCCGACCGGGAGACGGAGGCGCTCATCCGCCGCCGGATCGCCGAAGCTCGGCCAGACGACGGTTTCTTCGGCGAAGAGAGCGGTGCCGAGCCGGGAACGAGCGGCCTCACATGGGTGGTGGATCCGATCGACGGCACCGTCAACTTCCTCTACGGGATCCCGCAGTATGCGGTGAGCATCGCGGTGGTGGAGGGGGAGCCGGATCCCGCCACCTGGACGGCGCTCGCGGGCGTGGTGGTGAACCCCGCGAGCGGCGAACTGTTCAGCGCCACTCGGGCCGGTGGGGCGTTCCTGAACGGTGACCCAATCCACGTCTCCGAGCCCACCGAGCTGTCGCAGGCGCTCATCGGCACCGGATTCTCGTATCGCGCGGAGGTGCGCCAGGAGCAGCTCGCGGTGCTTTCTGGGCTGATTGCCAGGGTTCGCGACATCCGTCGGCAGGGGTCGGCGGCGCTCGACCTGTGTGCGGTCGCCTGCGGTCGACTGAACGGCTACTACGAGCGCGGGCTCAACCCCTGGGATCACGCGGCGGGGGCGTTGATCGCCACCGAAGCGGGGGCGTCAGTGAGCGGTCTGGATGCCGCGACCCCGAGCCTGACGATGACGCTGGCGGCCGAACCGGTGCTCGCCGAAACCCTCCGGAATCGGCTGCGCGAACTGGGTCACTCGTCCGACTCCCTTGCCCGTTAGGCGTCTTGTGGCTTACCCTTTACTGATTCGTTACATTCCAAAGCATTGAACCGCCCGAAGAACCGCTCGAATTAGTCCTGACCGGATGCCCCGCCCCCAGCACTCAGGTCGACGAAGGAATTCCGTGCACGACACCATCTCGCTTGCGACAGCATTGCGCCTGACGACCCCGAATGAGGGCGCGTAGACATGGCGTTCGACTGGAACCTGGACTCCCAGGCCCGCGAGGATTCGACCCCGGAAACCCAGGGGATCGAGGCTCTCGGGCTGGGCCGGCGACCGGTCACCTCGGCGGCTCCCGTGATCCCGCCGACCTTCACCACAGCCGTTCCCTCGCGCCGCGACCTGCGCAAGGCGGCACTGCAGAAGCAGCCGCGTAAGAAGGCGAAGCGCGACCTCTCCGTGCCTGCCGTCCCCAGCCCGTGGGATGTCACCCCTCCCGTGCAGCACGTCGCCGCAGCGGTGTCGGCCCGGCCCGCGTCATCCGCGCCCCGTCCGTCGAACCGGCGCACCGCCGGCCGCGGGCCCGCCGCCCCGAAGAAGCCGCTGCTGACCCGCGCGCTGCCGCGCGTGCTGAGCTTCGGCGCGATGGTCGGTGCCGCCGCCCTGCTGGTGGCCACTTCGCTGCCGGCCAACGCGTTCATGCCGGTGGCAGCGGATGCCGCGTCCACCGTCACCTCCGCCCACGGCGCCGTGCAGAAGCTCGCCCCGGTCACCGCCACGGCCGCTGTCGCCGCCGTAGGCGCCCGCGACAAGTACACGGTGGTGTCGCTCGCGCAGAAGATGGCGCTGAAGTACATGAACTCCGACTGGTCGTACACGAACGACCCCAACGGCACCATCCAGTGGCCGTTCCCCGTGCAGGTGCCGATCGCCACCGGGTTCGGCCCGCGGCACGTGGCCGGGTGCAGCTTCTGCTCCACCTTCCACGAGGGCGTCGACTTCGACCCGGGCCAGGGCGTCGCGATCGGGTCCATCTCGGCGGGTGTCGTGAGCCAGGTCGTCGAGTCGCACTCCGGACTCGGCAACCACGTCGTCGTGGACCACGTGATCAACGGTCAGAAGGTGCAGAGCGTCTACGGCCACATGCTCGACGGCTCGATCCGCGTGACCGTCGGCCAGCAGGTCACCGTCGCCCAGGAGCTCGGACAGGTCGGTAGCACCGGCGAATCGACCGGAGCCCACCTGCACCTCGAGATCCACGTCAACGGGGTGCCCATCGACCCCTTCGCCTGGTTGAAAGCCAACGCGAACTGAGCATGAGACCCACCCACACGCCCTCACGTCGTGAGCAGCGCGAAACACATCGCGCCCGCTCCGGATTCGGCCTGCTCCCGCGCATCCTCTCGCTCCTCGCGATGGTGGGGGTCGGCGGGCTGCTCATCTCGTCGTCGATCCCCGCCAGCGCGTTCCTCACCGGCAACCCGATGGCTCAAGAGATCGCGGCCAACGTGGGCCCGGTGCAGAAGCTCGCCGTGGACGAGGTGACCCTCGCGGCGGAAGGTCCGCGCGACAAGTACTCCGCCAGCTCGGTGGCGCAGCAGCTGCGCGCCAAATACGGCAACCGCACGTTCGCGTACTCGAACAACCCGAACGGCACCATCCAATGGCCGTTCCCCCTGCCCGTGCCGATCGCGAGCGGATTCGGCGACCGCCATGTGGCCAACTGCGGGTTCTGCTCCACCTTCCACGAAGGCGTCGACTTCACGCCGGGCTCCGGCGTCGACATCCAGGCGATCGCCGACGGCGTGGTGAGCCTCGTGGCCTACGACGGCGGACTCGGAAACCACGTGGTGATCGACCACGTGATCAACGGTCAGAAGGTGCAGAGCGTCTACGCGCACATGATCGCCGGATCGCAGCGCGTCACTGTCGGTCAACAGGTGAAGGTCACCGACATCGTGGGCAAGGTGGGTTCGACGGGAGCGTCAACGGGCGCGCACCTGCACCTCGAGATCCACCTCGACGGGGTGCCGGTCGACCCCTTCGTCTGGCTGAAGGCGAACGCGAACTAGTCGCGCGCGGCGCGACGGGAGGGGTGCTCTCAGGCACCCCGGGCTAGTTGCGCACCCAGACGGTGGTGTCGGGTGGGAGCGAGCCGGCGATGGGCTCGGATGAGACCACGATGTCGCCTGCCGGCAGCGCCACGGGGTCGGTGCCCGTGTTCGCCACCACGGTGACGTTCCCGTTGCGGAACGCGACCACGTCGGCGCCGTAGCCCTCGAGCCAGGTCAGGTCGCCGGTGCCGAGAGCGTGCTCGGCGCGCAGGGCCAGCAGCGTGCGGTAGAGCTCGAGAGTCGACCCCTCCACACCGACCTGGGCGTCGCGCGCGTACTCGCGCCAGTAGTCCGGCTGCGGGAGCCAGCTGCGTGAGCCGGTGCTGAAGCCGAAGGAGGGCGCGTCGGCCTCCCAGGGGATGGGGACGCGGCATCCGTCGCGCCCGTAGCGCTCATGGTCGGTGCGGAACCACGTCGGGTCCTGTCGTGCCGAATCCGGCAGGTCGATCACCTCGGGCAGGCCCAGCTCTTCTCCCTGGTAGAGGTAGGAGCTGCCGGGCAGTGCCAGCATGAGGGCGGTGGCGGCGCGGGCGCGGCGCAGGCCGAACGCGCGGTCCGGGATGCCGGTGGACTTCGCGCCGAGCCCGTGGCCCTGCGGGTTCTCGTCGGTGAGCGCGAGGCGGGTGGCGTGGCGAACCACGTCGTGGTTGCTCAGCACCCAGGTGCTGGGGGCGCCGACGCTGGCGAAGGCGTCGATGGAGGTGTCGACGGTGGTGCGGATGGCCGCGGCATCCCACGGCGTCTCGAGGTAGGTGAAGTTGAAGGCCTGCTGCATCTCGTCGGGGCGCACCCAGCGCGCCAGCTTGCGCAACGGCTCCACCCACGCTTCGGCGCAGAGCACGCGCTCGCCCGGGTACTCCTCGAGAACCTGATGCCAGTCTCGGTAGATCTCGTGCACGGAGTCCTGAGCCCAGTAGGGCGGCGTCTCCGGCTCCTCGAGGTGCGCGGTGATCTCCGGCTCCAGGGCGACCCCGCCGCCCATGCTGCCGGAGCCCTCCGGCGGCGTGTAGTCGGGCAGGCCGGGCTGCTTCATGAGGCCGTGGGCGACATCCACCCGGAAGCCGTCGACCCCGCGGTCGAGCCAGAAGCGCAGGATGTCGCGGAACTGCTCGCGCACCCACGGGTCGGTCCAGTCGAGGTCGGGCTGCGACGCGTCGAAGAGGTGCAGGTACCACTGGCCCGGTGTGCCGTCTGCATTGGTGATGCGCGTCCACGCCGGGCCGCCGAAGACGGACTCCCAGTTGTTGGGCGGCAGGTCGCCGTTCGGGCCCTTGCCGTCGCGGAACATGTAGTGCCCGCGCTCGACGCTGCCCTCGGAGGAGGCGAGTGCGGCTTGGAACCACGCGTGCTGGTCGGAGGTGTGGTTGGGCACGAGGTCAACGATGAGTTTGAGGCCGAGCTCGTGCAGGCGGCGTTCGAGCGCGTCGAAGTCGTCGAGGGTGCCGAAGAGCGGGTCGACCGCGCAGTAGTCGGCCACGTCGTATCCGGCGTCCTTCTGGGGCGACGTGTAGAACGGCGAAAGCCAGACCGCGTCTACCCCCAGCTCCACCAGCGCGGGCAGCCGGCGGGTGATGCCGGGGAGGTCGCCGATGCCGTCGTCGCCGATTCCGTCGGCGAAGCTGCGCGGGTAGATCTGGTAGATGACGGCGCTGCGCCACCACTCACTGCCTTTGGCCATCCCCAAACCTTATGGCATTGCGGCACCCCTCATGCAAGCGCTTGCATGGGCGGGTCGGCGCTACGCTCTGGGGAGAGGACGCCGGCGTCCGCCATCGAGCCAGCCACGAACGAGGAGCCCGCGGATGTCGCCCAAGCCCACTCTGATCCCGCACCACGACGGTTCGCCCCTCTACGTCTCCGAGCAGGCGCCAGCGCTGGGCGATCGGGTGCGGGTGCGGGTGCGCATCCCCGACGTGTTCTCACCCGTCACCAGCGTGCACACCCGGTCCAACCCCGATCATGAGCCGCGCTATCAGGTGGCCACTCTCGTCGCCAGCCTCGACGGCTGGGACTGGTGGGAGGCGGAGATCGAGATCGAGAACCCGGTGCACCGCTACCGCTGGCTGTTCGAGCTGGATGACGGGCGCACCATGTGGCTGAACGCGACGGGCCTGCACTCGATCGAGACGCTCGACAGCGAGGACTTCCGGCTCGTCACCTGGCCGGCGGCGCCCGAGTGGGCGTCGAGCACGGTGCTGTACCAGATCTTCCCCGACCGGTTCGCGCGGTCGGCGGCGGCCGACGGGCGCGAGCTGCCCGAGTGGGCGGAGCCGGCGAAGTGGAGCGACCCGGTGACCTACATCGGGCCCGACACCCCGCGCCAGCTGTACGGCGGCGACCTCGCCGGTGTGGAGGAGCACCTCGACCACCTGGAGCGCCTCGGCGTGACCATGATCTACCTGACGCCGGTGTTCCCCGCGCAGTCGAACCACCGCTACGACGCGCTGTCGTTCGACATGGTCGATCCGCTGCTGGGCGGGGATGACGCGCTCATCTCGCTCGTGGAGGCGGCGCACGCGCGGGGGCTCCGCGTGATCGGGGACCTCACCTCGAATCACAGCGGCGACGCGCACGAGTGGTTCCGGGCATCCCATCTGCAGCCAGGGGCGCCGGAGAGCGAGTTCTACTACTGGCTCGACACCGAGCAGCGGCACTACGTGTCGTGGCTGGGGGTGCCGTCGTTGCCGAAGTTCAACTGGAACTCCTATGAGCTGCGACGGCGGTTCATCCACGGCACCGACTCCGTGGTCTCGAAGTGGCTGCGGCCGCCATATGCGCTCGACGGCTGGCGCATCGACGTCTCGAACATGACCGGGCGCTACATGGACCAGGATCTGAACCAGCAGGTGCGGCGCATCATCCGCGACACGATGGTGGAGGCGAATCCCGACACAATTCTGCTGGGGGAGTCCACCAACGACGCGGCGCCCGACTTCGACGGCGACTCGTGGCACGGCGCCATGACCTACGCCAACTTCACCCGGCCGATCTGGGCGTGGCTCTCGGAACCGGGCAGCCCGGCGCCCGGCGGCATCGGTATGGCGCTCGGCTCGGTGCCCGTCTACACCGGCCAGGAGGTGTACCAGTCGCACCTGCGCTTCACCGCGGCGTTCCCGTGGCGGGTGCGCCTGCACAACATGAACGCGCTGGACACGCACGACACCCCGCGGTTCCTCACCCACGCGCGGCCGGGCACGGTGCCGGTGGCGTTCGGTCTTGCGGTCACGCTGCCCGGCATCCCCGTGGTGTTCGCCGGTGACGAGTTCGGCCTGGTGGGCAACGACGGCGAGCACTCCCGCACGCCGATCCCGTGGAGCGAGGTGGATGCCGCGGCCCCCACCATCGACCTCTACGCCTCCCTCATCCGCCTCAAGCGCGACCACCCGGCGCTCAACGGCGGCGGCATCCGGTGGCTGCATGTCGGGGCGGAGGTGCTGGTGTTCGTGCGCGAGAGCGCCGAGGAGTGCGTGCTGGTGGTGGGGGCGCGCAGCGACTTCCGGGTGGAGCTCGGCGCGGACGCGATCGCTGGGGCGCCCGAGACGCTGTGGGGTTCGGTTTCGGCGGTGCGCTCCGCGGCGGGGCTGGTGCTGAGCGGCGAAGGGCCGGCGTTCGGCGCGTTCGGGCTGCCGGGCATCCAGCTGCCCGACTTCGCGGACGTGGGCACGGTGCTGGCGCTGGAGCCCGACCCCGGTCCCTGAGCCTGTCGAAGGGCCGGTCCCTGAGCCCGTCGAACCACTGGTCCCTGAGCCTGTCGAAGGGACCCCGAACAAGGCACCCCCGCCGCGACTTTGCCGCCCCCCGCCGGATGCTATTCTCTAACGGTGCCAAAAACGGCGCGGGCTTCTCTGCGCGCTGATTTTGCCCCCTTAGCTCATTGGTAGAGCACTTCCTTGGTAAGGAAGAGGTAGTGGGTCCGATTCCCACAGGGGGCTCACGCATCCTTCACTCGGATGCACCCGGCGGGGTAGCTCAGGTGGTTAGAGCACACGGCTCATAATCGTGGTGTCGCGGGTTCGAGTCCCGCCCTCGCTACCAAAAAGAGCAACGGTCTCGTCCATCGGACGGGGCCGCTGCTTTTTTCGCAGCGAGGGTGGATCGAGACGCCGCTCTAGCGTGGGGCCCCGGCGCGCAGTCCGCGGCGTTGCGAAGCAATAGTTGAGGGCGTAGCCGTTCCGGTCGGAGAGACTCGCTAGTGTGCCGTCTTCGCTGAACGTGAAGGTGTCCAGCGCTGCACGGACGAAAGTCCATTCGTTCGCGCTGTCATCGAATACGAGCGTCGCCTGCACGCGCGCGACTGCATTGTACGTGTGGGAGCTGTTCTCGGTGAATTCGACCGCTGATCCGTTCTCCTGCACGACGCGCACCTCGAGCGTAATTCGGTGGCCGGGAGCAGGTTCCTAGGTCAAGCTGTCCATAGGGCGACGGCGACCGAACTCGAGCTTCAATTTACAGGAGTGTATTCATATCGTTTGAACCGGCCCGACTTTCTGAACAACGAAACCGGCGAGGTGGTCGAGCTGACTACACCAAACCAGGTCGACGCGCACATGGCGCGTCCCGGATATGAGGGAGCGACATATGCGATGTATTCGATACCGCGTTGACGTTTTCGGGAAGCGATGACAAATCAAGGAACTTGGTCATACGATTCTCCCGTCGGCGAGAGATTCATGGTTGCCGGAGGGAACCTGGTTGACGCAGACTTCTCTGGTCGCTCCATCGGGGCGTTCACTTCGGTCGGCTCGACGTTTACGGGGTGCTCCTTCGAGAGGGCCCGCATTCGGCAGGCGTCCTTTGGCGCAGGCAAATCCCAGTCGTACTTTCAGGACTGCTCATTCGACGGCGCGACGATTTCGATGGGGCCCGCGGGCATTGTTTCATTCGAGAATTGTTCGTTTAGGAACGTGCGGATCAATGACTGGTTTGGTTTTGCAGTTGAGCTAATAAATTGCACGTTTAGCGGATGGCTGAGGCGGTCGTGGTTCAACGGGTTTGTCTCGGCTCAGTACAGACCGTATTTAAGTCGCACCAGGAACGAGATCCGGGGCAATGACTTCAGCGGGATGACTCTGATTGACGTCGGGTTCCGTACCGGTATTGACCTCGGCATACAGCGTCTACCTACAGGTCCGGATTACACTTTCGTACCGCGAGCGAGGACTTCTCTGTCGTTCGCGCGACGTGAAGTCTCTGAGTGGTCCGATCTTGGCCCGCGCAAGATTGCCATGCTTCACCTCGAAATTCTCGAGGCTCAAGTCGCTGAAGGACAGGAATCTTTTCTGCTTCGAGCCAAGGACTATCCACGATCAGATCGAGGCGCCCTGCACAGGCTGTATGAGCTGCTTCAGTCGGAGTAACGCATCACAGATTCAGCTGGCGTGATGATGTTTCAAGCTAGCTGGAGTGGCCAGCTAACCGGCTGCGAACGTTCGCTTCGGCTCGCGAGATACGCAGCCTGCGGCACAGTCCAACGGCGGGGGTCAGCATCGAGGCCGGGGGTGATCGATCAACGACCTTGTGAGATTCCAAGGGGCAATGGGCGATCTCAAGTCTGACGTTGCCGGAAGGCGATCACTACCCACTAATCCCCAACCGCTCGAACACCAGCGTCGCCTGGATGCGGTCGCCGCCACCGAGGCCCTTGCTGCCTGAGGCCGCCGTCGTGATGGTGTGCAGGCGGTAGCCGAGCGCAGACTGGGCGTTGATAGCCTTCTCCAGCTCGGTGAGGTTGCCCGATCCGGTTCCGAACAGCTTTTTGTTTGACCCAAAGGACAACAGGGGAGCCGCTGCGTATTTAGGTAACGCGCTTCGCGTCTATCCTGATGGGACTTGTGTGACGTTGGGGGTTGATCCGTGACAATTGGACCGAATCTCAGCAAGCTGCTGTCGATTTCGATCGAATTGCCAGGTGAACGACGCTCGCATCCCGCAGTACTGCCGTCAGGACGCGTAGGCACTGAGCTTGCCGAGCTGCTTGAGAGATCCGATGGCTTGTTTGCGTTCGAATCGTCCCTCCACATTCGCGGGGCAAGGACTGGATCTGGCGGCCTCGCAGGGTGGAATGATCCGAAAACCTGGAAGTATGCGTATTCGGGACTCGCTGATGAACTCTTCTGTTTCGCCCAAGACGCGTTCGGAAGTCAGTTTGCAATCCAAGGGGAGACCGTCGTGAAATTTGACGCGGAGACGGCTGATCAGGAAGCGATGGGCACCAGCCTCGAGGATTGGGCCGAGAGGGTTCTCTCTGACTTCGCACTATTCACCGGACAGCCCCTCGCTCATGCTTGGCAAGCACGATATGGGGCTCTGTCGGAGGGGCAAAGATTGAGCCCAATCATCCCGTTTGTCCTCGGCGGGGAGTTTTCAGTGGAAAATCTTCGCGCGGTAAGCGATGTCGAATGTCTGCGCGCTCTCGGTTCGCTGGCTGTGCAAATACGCGACCTACCCGACGGAGCGTTGATCCAGTATCCAACTCGTGGTTGAAGGGCGCTGAACAGCCGTCAATTGGCTGCCGGGCGATACTGTTGCTTGTCCTGCAACGCCTTGCGGGCTCGCTCGCAGAAATCAGCACACCTCATTCGGAAACGAGGGAACGGCTGCGGGATGAAGCACCTACTACGGCCGATTAGGGTGTCGGGGCGGGATATGACCGCACCGTTCTGCCGGCAAAAATGGCCCAGGGGGCGCCTCTTTCGATCGTCGTGACGGCTGCGAGAGAGGCACCTAACCCGCACTAATCCCCAACCGCTCGAACACCAACGTCGCCTGGATGCGGTCGCCGCCACCGAGGCCCTTGCTGCCTGACGCCGCCGTCGTGATTGTGTGGAGGCGGTAGCCGAGCGCAGACTGGGCGTTGATGGCCTTCTCCAGCTCGGTGAGGTTGCCCGATCCGGTGCCGAACAGCTTCTCCTTCAGCACCACCTGCAGCACCACGTAGGCCTGCCCCTTCGGTGCCGGGCGCGGCTGGCCGCCCGAGACCGCTTCGGCCTTGATGTGCTCGACGATCGCGGAGGGCGAGTTGAGCGGCGCCTGCTCCTGGTACTGGTCGGTCCACTGGGTGCCGTCCCACCAGCGCTGGCGTCCCGCTCCGTCGTCGTAATAACCCGCTGCTGCATTCGCCACAGTTGCCGCCTTCTCCGTTGAACAGGACTCACGCCTGTAAGTGGGCACAACGTATCATTCGGCGAGAATGAGGGGATGGCGGCGAAGCAGATCCTGATCCTCGGCGGTACCGCCATGCTCGGTGGCGAGCTCGCGCGAACCGCGGCCGCGAGAGGTCACGCCGTGACCTGCGTCGCCCGGGGCGAGGCCGGCAGCGCACCCGAGGGCGTGACGTTCGTGCGCGCCGACCGAGACCGGGACGACGCGCTCGCCGAGGTCTCGGCCACCGAGTGGGATGCCGTCTACGACGTCGCCCGCACCCCCGGCCACGTAAAGCGAGCGGTGCGCGACCTGGCCGGCGTCGGCGTCTACGTGTTCGTCTCGACCTGCAACGTCTACGCCGCCCAGAACGAGCCGGGCGCCGACGAGAGTGCGGCGCTGCTCGAGCCGTTCGACGCGGACACCGGGGAGCCGGAAGACGCCTACGGTCGCCGCAAAGTCGCGTGCGAACAGCACGTGCTGCGCGCGTTCGGCCCCTCGCGGTCGCTGATCGCGCGGTCCGGGCTCATCGGCGGCCCGGGCGACACGACCACCCGATCCGGCTACTGGCCCATGCGGTTCGCGGTTTCGGAAACCGTCGTCGTGCCCGACGACCCGACGCTGCCGACCCAGCTGGTCGACATCCGCGATCTGGCCGGCTGGCTGCTCGATGCGGCCGAGGATGCGTCGATCCGCGGCATCGCGAACGCCGTCGGCGACGCCGTCCCGTTCGGTGAGCATCTCGAGACCGCGCGTCGGGTGGCCGGTCATCGCGGTCGAGTGCTGCGCGCATCCAGGGAGTGGCTGCTGGCGCACGGCGTGCAGGAATTCGCCGGACCGAAGTCGATGCCGCTGTGGCTCGCCGATGCGGAGTGGCGTGGGTTCATGGATCGCAGCAACGCGCGAGCGAAGCAGCTGGGCCTCACGCTTCGCCCTCTGCACGAAACCCTCGGGGACGCGCTCGCCTGGGAGCGCGAGCAGGGCGTCGACCGGCCACGCAAAGCCGGCATGACCGCCGCCGAGCAGGACGAACTGGTTCGCGCGTTCACCGCGTGACCCGAGCCCGCTGACTAACCCCGCAAGCTCCGCAACCCCTCCCGGATCTCCCGCACCAGCACCTCGGGCTGCTCCAGCGCCGCGAAGTGGCCGCCGCGCTCGGCCTCGCCGTAGTGGATCAGGTTCGTGTAGGTGCGCTCGATCCAGGTGCGGGGCAGGCGCGGGATGTCGCGCGGGAACACGGTCACCGCCACGGGCAGTGTCAGCGTGGGCCCCGCCATGCTGCTGGAGCGGTTCTCCCAGTAGATGCGGGCGGATGATGCTGCGCTGTTCGTGAACCAGTAGAGGGAGATCGCATCCAGCATTGTGTCGGTGTCGATGGCCTGCTCCGCAAGACCGTCGTTGTCGGTCTTGGACTGGAACTTCTCGTAGATCCACGCCGCCTGCCCGGCCGGCGAGTCGGCCAGCGCGATGCCGACGGTCTCGGGCTTGGTGCCCTGAAGGTGGTTGGACCCGCCGAGTTCGCCCATATAGAGCGCGAGGCTGTCGACGGCGTGCTGCTCCTCCGGCGACAGGGTCTCGGGAATCTGGGCGGGGAACGCGTACGGAGTATTGAGGTGGATGCCGACCAGGCCCTCCGGCTGCGTCGCGCCCAGCGCGGTGGTCACCACGCCGCCCCAGTCGCCGCCCTGCGCCGCCCACCGCTCGTAGCCGAGCCGCGTCATCAGCTCGGCCCAGGCCGCCGCGATGCGCGAGACGTTCCATCCGGTCTCCTCGGGCTTGCCGCTGAACCCGAAGCCAGGAAGCGACGGGATGACGACATCGAACGAGTCCTCGGCGCGGCCGCCGTAGCTCTCCGGGTCGGTCAGCGGGCCGATCAGTTTCAGGAAGTCCACGATCGACCCCGGCCAGCCGTGGGTCAGGATGAGCGGCAGCGCACCCGGGTTCTTCGACCGCAGGTGGATGAAGTGGATGTCGAGGCCATCGATCTCGGTGAGGAACTGCGGGAACCCGTTCAGCTCCGCCTCGAAGCGGCGCCAGTCGTAGTTCCGCGCCCAATGCTCGACGAGCTCCTTCGCCTTGTCGAGGCGCACTCCCTGCGACCAGTCGGCGACGGTCTCGCGGCTGGGCCAGCGTGTTCCGGCCAGCCGACGGGCGAGGTCTTCGATCTCGGCGTCGGTAACGGCCACGGTGAAGGGGCGGATGAGGTTCGATGTCATGTCATTTCTCTCAATCGGTTGCACATGCGTGTGCAATGCACGCTGCTGTGCAATCTACTTCACTGCACACAGATGTGCAACAATCGAGAGGTGCAGATCGAATCAGCTCGGGCGCGCGCGATGGCCGAGACCCGCAACCGCATCCTCGAGGTCGCGCTCGACGTGCTCGGACGCAATCCGGATGCGGGAATGGGCGACATCGCGTCGGCCGCCGGTGTGGTCCGCCGCACGGTTTACGGGCACTTCCCCTCCCGCACCGAGCTGGTGCATACCCTCGCGCAGCGCGCGGTAGAGGAGATCTCGGCGGTGCTCGCCGAAGTCGATGCCCCCGGAGCCGCACCAGACGAAGTGTGGGCGGACTTCATCGCCCGCCTCTGGCCCCTCGCGCACCGCTACCGCGTGCTCATCGCGCTCCGCCGCGGCGAGTACGGCGACGAGATCCACACCCTGCTGCGCCCGGTCGACCGGCTCCTCGCCGACCTGGTGCGGCGGGGCCAGGAGAGCGGATGCTTCGGCCGCCACCTGCCCGCCGACATCCTCAGCCAGCTCGCCTACGCCGCTGTCTTCACGATCGCCGGGGAGGCGCTGACCGACGAGGCGCTGGGCGCCCCCGCCGCGGCGATCACGAGTCTGCTGATCCTGGGCGTGCCCGAAGGGCGGGCCGAAGCTCTCGTCCGCGAGAGGGTGCGGTCGAGCGCGCCCTGAGCGGGCGTCACCGTTCCGCGTCGATCCGGTCGAGGAAGGGAAGGATGGCGGCCGTCAGACGATCGGGCGCCTCAAGTGCCGCGTAGTGGCCGACGCCTTCCAGGAGCACCGACTCGGTGGGGGCGGACTTCGTCTGAGAGAAGCTTCCGGCGGTGAATCCGCCGCCACCGGCCCCGATGGCGAGCACCGGCACGGTCGAATCGGTCTCCGCGTCGAGCGCGGCGATCTCGTCGCCTTCGGTCAGGAGCGAGCGGTACAGGCCGGTCGCCCCCTCGAAGCCGCGTGGGCGGGAGTAGGTGCGAACGAACTCGTCGATGTCTTTCTCGGTGATCGAACCCTGAACGGCAGTCATGGCCGGGAACGCGAACCCTCCGATGAACTCGCGCTCGCGACCGGTGAGCAGCATCTCGGGGATCCCGGGCATTCCGAGCACGCCGATGTGCCAGGCACCGCCGTGGGCGAGATCCGCCAGCGCCTCCCATCCGAAGCCGGGGAGCACGGTCTCGATGGCCGTGAAGCTCAGCAGGTCGCCCGGATGCGTGCGGGCCAGGCGGAAGACGGTCGAGCCCGCGACATCCTGTGCGGTGATGTGCACCGGCCCCGCGCCGAGCTCACCGATGAGGCCATGAAGCATGCCGGCCACGGCCGCGCTGTCGAACCCGCCGACGCCCGAGTCGCCGAAACCGGGCAGATCCAGCGCGAAGACGCGGTGGGTCTCGGCGAGCAGGGGGATCAGCCGGTGGAACGCCCACCAGGTTTCGGGGAAGCCGTGCACGAGCAGCACCGGCGAGCCGGTGGTCCCCGCCGATACGTAGTGCAGGTCGGCCCCGTCGACGCGGGTGACGTGGTGTGCGACACCGGGGATGGTGGCCGCGACGGATGCTGCAGAACTCATGCGATTCTCCTCATAAAGACAACGTGGTTGTCTAACAGTAGACAACTAAGTTGTCTAAATCAAGCCCGGCCGTATGCTGGACGCATGACCCGCTCCGGCGCCGATCTTGCGCTCCTCCTCCTCGGCGGTTACCGACGGATGGTGGATGCCGCGACGGCCGAACTGGCGGCCCAGGGCTACCACGACTTCAGGCCGATGCACGAGTTCGCCCTGCGCGCCATCGTCGCGGGCGCGGAGAGCGCATCGGAGCTCGGGCGCCGCCTGGCCGTGTCGAAGCAGGCCGCCGCGAAGACGATCGCGGTGCTGACCGAACGGGGCTACGTAGTGAGTGCGCCCGACCCGGCGGATGCCCGGCGCAAACGTCTCGAAGTGACGGACCGGGGGCGCGAGGTCATGCGTCGCGGCGAAGCCATCCTGGCGCGGGTCCGCGACGATTGGGAGAAGCAGCTGGGCGCGGATGAGCTCGCGCACCTGCAGTCCCTGTTGACCGGGATGGTCGGTGACGCGGCGGTGCGGATCGATGCTCCGGGGTGGGTCGCGAACGGCCACAGCTGACCGGGAGCCGAGCGGTGACGGGCGAGCGCCGCGATCCGCCGTCTCAGCAGATGGCGGGTCGGCGCGTCATCCTCAGCGTTCGCGGCGGGATGCGCCCAAAGGCATCGCTCGCGCCGTGTCCGACGGGCGCTCCGCGAACTCGGCGCGGTAGGCCGCGGCGAACCTGCCGAGGTGCACGAATCCCCATCGGGCCGCCACATCGGTCACGCTCACGGCGCCGGGCGCTGCCGCGGCTAGTTCGTCGTGCACCTTCTGCAGCCTGAGTCTGCGCAGATAGGTCATGGGCGTGGTGTCCAGGGAGCGGCGGAAGCCCTCCTGCAGCGTGCGAACGC
The DNA here is from genome assembly GCA_966212465.1 of uncultured Lacisediminihabitans sp. Classification (GTDB taxonomy): domain Bacteria; phylum Actinomycetota; class Actinomycetes; order Actinomycetales; family Microbacteriaceae; genus Lacisediminihabitans. The sequence continues at coordinate 8,893 of CBIHRK010000018.1, read as the reverse complement.
TCACCGACACCTGCGCCGCCAGTTCGACCACCGTCCATGGATGCCCGAGGCTGCTCCGCATCAGCTCGACCGCCAGCGCGACGGGCCGGGCACCGGCGGCTCGCGAAGGGCCGACCAGCGCGTCCGAGTGGTTGTGCGGTTGGGCGAACAAGAGGCTGTGGAGCACCACCTGCTCGAGGCGCTGCGTCGCGAGCGGGTGGGAGAGTGGTCCGTCGACGCGGTCGGATGCCTTGTCGATGATGCCCATCGCCTGCATGACCATCTGGCCGCCGGACGTGGTGACGTCCAGCTCGGCGCCGAATTCGAGCGGCTGCGCGAGGTCATCACCGAGGAGGTTCTCGAGTTCGAGCTGAAGGTGATCGCGCGGGATCATCAGCGAGATCTGCGCGAACCGGTCGGTGCAATCCAGTTCGACCGGCCGACCGGGCATGAACACGCCGGCCTTCTCCTTGGTGCCGTAGACGGGGGTGCCCAGTCCCGCGCGCATGACGGCGACTCCGTCCGTCGGGATGTCGACGTGGTAATTCCTGGCCTCGGCCGTCTCGATCTGCACCGCGTTCCCGAAGCGCATGTATCCCACGGTGAGTTCGCCCACACTGAGGGCGTTGAGTTCGAGGTCGACGGTGCCCGTCGCGCGCGCCGACGGAAAGTCGACGGGCAGGAACACCTCCGTCAACGCCTCACGCGCTTCGTCGATGCCGTGAACCGACGCAACGCGATGGCTCGCGAACATCTCGCCGGTACCCGATTGCATTGGGCGATTGTAAGCAGGCTTTTTCGCGCCGACGCCGCTGTTGCGCAAATCGTTGTCGATTCCGCGCACAGCGGATATCGGGCGCCGGCAGCCCGCTCCTACGGTGAGGACACTTTCGAACCTTCGCGGCCGCGCAATGCGCTCTCACCCGGCCGCGCGCCGAACCTCAAGAAAGGCGGCAGACATGCACTACTTCCCTCGTCCCTCGCACGCGGAGATCTTCGTCAGCGCCGCGTCCGACCAGACGATCCTGGTGCGGTGCGAGTGTCCCAAACGGTTCGACCACTACTTCGAGAAGCCGGACACGACAGAGACCCGCGCGGACGGGTCGCGGACCTCGCGCCAATCGGCCGAGCTTCCGCGCCCCACGGCTTTCGCGCGAAGTGGGCCGCGCCTACTTTGAGAGGGCTGGTTCGCTCCCAGATCCTGGCGAGCAACAGCTTTCGCTTCGTGTTTCGGGTACGCGGAGTGCGGAGGGGCCTCGAGGGGGGTCGGGGCCCCTCCGGTCCGAGGCCGTGAAGGGAGCGCAGGGTGGTCGATCTGCGTTTCTCCGGCACCGAGGCGTGGATGGTCGCCGTCACTCGCGCGCTTCTCAGGCCTGGCGCGGGCCGAGCGCTGGAGGCCATGGCGCTCGATCCGCAGATTCTGCTCACGGTCGCACGGGTGGAAGCCTCGCACGTGGCGCAGAACGGCGTCTCTTCGCTGAGCCATGAGCAGATCGGGCTGCTCACAGAGCTCCCACGCGTGACCGTGTGCCGTGCGCGGGTCATCCTGATCGAGTGGGGGTTGGAGAGTCTCGCAACCGTGCCGAGCGCAGCAGGCGGTTTGCTTCGCCGGCTCCACGATCAGCCCGACAGCTGACTCCGCGCACAAACCCTCAGATGCCGTCCAGCCGCTCGGCGGCGCGCGCGACCGCAGCCGCGCGGGCGCTGAGGTTCGTCGCCGTACGTTCGCGGTAGGCATCCACCACCGGCTTCGGCGCGGTGAGCGGCGAGCCGGCCTGGAAGGGCGGCTGCGGGTTGTATTCGAGCCTGAGCTGCACTGTCTCGGCGGTGAAGCGGTCTATGAGCTCCGCGACGAGCGCGAGCGCGAAGTCGATTCCCGCCGTGACCCCGCCGCCGGTGATCCGGTTCCGATCGACACACACGCGCGCATCCGTCGGGGTCGCGCCCAGCGATTCGAGGAAGTGCAGAGACGTCCAGTGCGTCGTCGCACGATATCCCTGGAGCAGGCCCGCTGCGCCGAGAACGAGTGCCCCGGTGCAGACGGAGCTCACGTATCGGGCGTTCTCGGACTGCTGCCGCACAAAGGTCAGCACCTCCTCGTCGTTCAGGAGCGCGTCGGTGCCGTAGCCGCCCGGCACGCAGATCACGTCCAGCTGGGGGCAGTCCGCGAACGTCATCGTCGGAGTGATGATCAGCGGAGTGTCAGTGGGGACCGGCTCGATGCGTTTCCAGAGCAGATGCACGTCCACACCCGGAACGGCCGAGAACACCTGCAAAGGGCCGGTGAGATCGAGCTGCGTCACGTCCGGGAAGACGACGATGCCGATCTGCAGCGATGTGGTCACGATTTCAGTCCTCCAGTTCTACGCCGCAGCTCACGCGCGGGTGGGTGTCGAAGAGCATCACGGCCTCCGAGGTCGTGTCATATTCCGGCCAGCCCGGGTCGCCCGTGAGCGCGAAATCCGCGAAGGCGCCGTGCATCGCGTCCGCGAGCTCCTGCGGCGGGTTCGGCCCGGCATACGGCTCGAAATACGGGGCATTCAGCGTATTGAAGAAGAACGGGATGTCGAGCGAGTGAGCGGCGCCGATGTAGGGAGCCGCTCCCGACCGCCACTGGAACTCGTACCGGAAGGTGGGCGCGCTGCGGGTGGCCACCCTGGCCCGCGCGAACTCGTCGATGTCCCGCCGGAAGAAGTCGTCCGCGAACAGTCGCTGCCCCTCGCGGCGCAGCTCCTCGAAGTCGGGATCCTCCGGGGATGCGTCGACGATGGTGCGCCAGGCGAACTCGTTCTGCGTGCTGCCGATGAGCACGGGGATGTCGGCACCGAGACCCTGCCGCGCGGCGTCCAGCGCGGTCGTCGTGACCAGGTCGCCGTCGACTACCGGGCCCCACGGCGGCATGAGCTCGACTCCGCTCTGCGCGTGCTGCGCCGACACCGCTGCGTGGGCGGCGATGAAGGCCTCCGGGGAGGTGGCGCGTGCGCCTTCCGCGTCAGCACTCGCTCCGGCCCGGGCCAGCACATCACGCGAGACCTGCTGTCCGGTCGACTCGGTCCAGGTGCCGAGGGAGGACACGCCGCTTGCGATGATCGCCCGAGAGAAGAGCCCGCTGGCCCGAGGGGACGCCAACAGGGCGGTGACCGCCATCCCCCCGGCCGATTGGCCCATGAGGGTCACCTGGGATGCGTCGCCGCCGAAAGCGGCGATGTTCTCGCGAACCCATTCGAGCGCGGCGATCCAATCGAGCACGGCGAGGTTGCGCTCGATTCCGGGCACCACCAGGAATCCCTCCGCGCCCAGTCGATAGTTGATGCTCACGACGACCAGGCCGTGGCGCGCGAACGACGAGCCGTCGTACCAGGGGTTGGCGCTGCATCCGGCGAAGAACCCACCGCCGTGGATCCACACCAGCACCGGCTTGAGCTCCCCGCTGGGGCTCGCCGTTCTCCACACATTGAGGTTGAGGTAGTCGTCGCCCGGGATGATCGGCTCAGGAACCACGGGGAGGCCGCCGGCCGGTTCGCCGGGTTCCTGCAAAGCGGTCGGGCCGAAGGCCGACGCCTCGAACGGCTCCGTCCAGCGTGCGTGTGGAGCAGGCGGCAGAAAACGCCGCTCTCCCACCGGAGCCGCCGCGTAGGGAATGCCGAGGAAGGAGTCGACGCCCTCGTGGTGCCGACCCACCACCGGCCCGCCCGTGGTCTCGATCAGCTTCGTATCCATACTCATTCCATTCCCATCGCATCGGTGTCGACCACGACACTGCCCGTGGTCATGAGGGCGCTGCGTTCGTCCGGTGGCGGGATCTCTCCCACCCTGACGCACGCGACCGAGCGGCCGTCCGGCAACTCCACGAGTGGCGGGGTCGCAGCGACGCACTTCGCCTGCGCGAACGGGCAGCGCGGCGCGAACGGGCAACCGATTCCCTCGCTGGGAGCGATGCCGGATGCCGCCACCGAGCTGGCGCGGGCCTCCCTCCGACCCCGCTGGGCGGCCACATCCGGCACCGGAACGGAGGCGAGCAGGGAACGGGTGTACGGATGGGCGGGGCGATCGCAGACATCCGCCGCAGAGCCCTGCTCCATGACCCGGCCGCGATAGAGCACGACGACGCGGTCGGAGATGTGGCGCACGACCGCCATGTTGTGAGAGATGAAGACATAGCTCGTGCCGACATCACGCTGCAGCTCCGCCAGGAGATTGAGCACTTGGGCCTGCACGGAGACGTCGAGGGCGCTGACCGCTTCGTCGCACACGACGATCTCGGGTTGCACCACCAAGGCGCGAGCGATGGCGATGCGCTGTCGCTGGCCGCCGGAGAACTCGGCTGGGAACTTGCGCATGGCGTTTCTGCCGATCCCGACCCTCGCCAGGATGGCGGCGACGCGCTCCTCGATCTCGGCAGCGCTCAGCTTCGGTCCTGCCACCCGAAGCGGCTCAGCGACGACATCGCCCACCGTCTGCGACGGGTCGAGCGAGCTGAACGGGTCCTGAAAGACAGCCTGCAGCCGAGCGGCGAAGGCGCGGCGCTGACGCACCCCGGCATGCGCGATCTCCTCCCCGTCGAGCCGGATGGATCCGGAGCCGACACGGGCGAGGCCCAGGATGGCGGATCCGATCGTCGTCTTGCCGGAGCCGGACTCGCCGACGATGGAGACGGTCTCCCCGCGGCCGACTCGGAGCGAGAGGTCGGTCACCGCGCGGAACGGCGCCTTGCCGAATCCCCGCGGGTAGGTGATCTCGAGATCGTCGATCTCAAGCAGGTCGGCGCTCATGCCGCCTCCTTCGCTTTCTTCGTTGCCCGTCGGTTGGCGGCCTCGAGCTCATCGGCTCGGATGCAGCGCGCGGCGTGGTCGGCAGGAGCAGGACCGACTGAACCGGCGGGGAGCAGCTCGAGCCGGATGGGCCCGTCGGTGCAGGCGTCGATGCGCAGCGGACAGCGATCGGCGAAACGGCACCCGCGCGGCCAGTCCACTGGCGCTGGGACCGTGCCGGGGATGGAGCGCAGGGTGGTCCCCGCCTCGGCGACGATGGGGTTGGAGGCGAGGAGAGCGCGCGTGTAGGGGTGCGACGGGTTGGTGAACAGCTCCTCGGCACTTGCCGTCTCCACCACCTGCCCGGCGTACATGACCGCCACCCGATCGCAGATATCGGCGACGACGCCGAGGTCGTGCGTGATCAGCACGATGGACATGCCGGTGTCGTGCTGCAGACGGCGGAGAAGCGCGAGGATCTCGCCCTGGATCGTGACGTCGAGCGCGGTGGTCGGCTCGTCGGCCACCAGCAGGCGTGGTCGCCCGGCGAGCGCACAAGCTATGGAGACGCGCTGAGCCATGCCGCCGGAGAGCTGGTGCGGATAGCGCCGGGCGACGTCGGCCGGGTCGGGGAGCCCTACCTGAGCGAGCAGTTCGAGCACGCGCGCGCGTCGGCGAGCGCCACGCACGTGATCGTGACGACCGACGAGTTCTCCCAGCTGACTGGCAACCGTGAAGGTGGGATCGAGCGCCACCATGGGGTCCTGGGAGATGTATGCGATGCCGCTGCCGCGGATGGCCGCCCGAACCTGCCGGGTGGCGCCGACCAGTTCTTGACCATCGAAGGTGACCTGACCCGTGGTCACGGATTCCGCGCCCAGGCTTCCGAGGATGGCGGATGCCGTGACCGTCTTTCCGCACCCGGACTCGCCGACAATGCCGAGAGCCTCGCCGGCGCGCACGTCGAACCCCACGCGGGACACCACCTGGAGCCCTCCGAAGCTCACCGACATGTCTCGCACCCGCAGCAGCGCGTCGTCGGTGGTGGGAACCTGGTCCGAATCGGCTGCCGGCGACTGGCCAGCCGCCTGACCACGTCGACCGGAGCGGGAACGGTTCGACGCGGTCGTGTCGCGGAGAGCATCCGCGACCAGCATGAGGGACATGATCACAAGGGTGATGAGCAGGCCGCTGGGAATGATGAGCCAGGGCTGCTGCGACAGCGTCTGCTGTGCCTCGCTGACCATGCCGCCCCAGCTGGGGTTGGGCGGGTTGACGCCGAGGTTGATGTAGTTGAGGCCGCCCTGGATGCCGAGGATGACCGCGGCGAGCACCGCGGTATTCACGATGATCGGCCCCCAGATGTTCGGGAGAACGTGGCGCAGCATGATGAGGGCTCGTCCCATTCCGGTCACCCGGGACGCGGCGACGAATGTCTCCTCTCGCACGGCCTGTGCGGCCCCGCGCGTGACGCGGATGAGTGTCGGTGCGGAGAGCACGCCCAGCACGATCATTCCGGCGTGCTGGTTGTTGTTCGTCGCCGAGTAGACCATGAGCAGGATGACGATTCCGGGGATGGCCATCACGACTTCGGTGACCCGGGAGATGACGTTGTCGACCACACGCCCGATATATCCGGCGATCAGGCCGAGCGTCAGACCGATGACGAAGGCGACGGCGAGTGCCTCGACGAGGCCGAGCAGGCTCACCTGGCCGCCCCAGAGCAGTCGGCTGAGCACGTCCCGGCCGAGCTTGTCTGTGCCGAGGAGGTGCGACGCGCTGGGGAGCGCGAGAGAGTGCAGCAGATCCTGCTTGAGCGGGTCGTAGGGTGCGATCACTCGCGCGAGGCAGGTCGCGACGATGACCACGGCGAGGAATGCCGCCGCGATCACGCCGAGGGGGCGCCTCGAGAAGTCACGCAGGAGTCGCAGCCGGGAGGGCGGTCGCGCGCCCTCCTCGACCGCGGGGCCGCCGGGGACGGGGGGACTGTCGATGACGGTCATGCGCGACGCACCTTCGGGTTGAGGATCGTGTTTGCGATGTCGATGAGCACATTCACGATCACGACGATGACGATGAAGTAGACGGAGATGCCTTGGATGACCGGCACATCGTGCTGGAGCGTGGACTGCAGCGCTTGAGAGCCGAGCCCGGGCAGCACGAAGATGTTCTCGACGATCACGGAGCCGGAGAGGGCGCCCACGAAGATGACGCCGAGCACGGTGACCACCGGCCCCGCGGCGTTCCGCAGTGCGTGCTTGTAGGTGAGGGAGAACTCCGACGCGCCGTTGGCCCGAAGCGAGCGCGCATACGGGCTCGCGATCGAGACGAGCATTTGATCCCGCGTCTGTTTGGCCACCGCGGTGATCCCGGCGAAGGCGAGGGCGATCACGGGGAGTACGAGGGACGCCAGCCACATCGCGGGATCCTGAGCGGGGTCCACATATCCGGTCGCGGGGAGCAGATTGAGGTTCACCGCGAAGACCGCGATGAGGATCACGGCGAGCCAGAAGTTGGGCACCGCGATACCCACGGTGGACACGGTGTCGACCACCCGGCCCACCACCCTGTTCCCCGTCGCGGACATCACGCCGAGGAGCATCCCGACGACGGTGAACACGAGGAGCGCGCCGACGATGAGCGACAGACTGACGCCGAGACGGGGAGCGAGGATCTCCTGAACCGGCTGCTGCGTGGTGAACGACTGGCCCAGATCACCGTGGAGGGCACCCCCGAGCCAGGCGAAGTAGCGCTGCCAGAGCGGTTGGTCGAGACCTAGTTGATGGTTGTATGCGGCGACCTGGGCCTTCGTGGCATTGAGGCCGAGGACGGTGCGGGCGATGTTTGCCGATCCGCTGCCCTGAAGGAAGAACGTGATCGTCGGCACCACGATGAGCAGCACGAGTGACCCGAGCAGTCGGAGTCCGAGGTTCTTGAGCATGAGTTGGCTGCCAAGCGTTCGTGGGGTGGATGGGGGAGGGTGCGCCGGCCCGCGCCCGGGGTGCGGCCGGCGCCGGGGGTGAATTGTGTGGGGTGGAGGTTGGGGGGTGCGGGCCCCGCCTCCGCGCGGGCCCTAACATTTTGGGCTACATGTGGGCAACTTGTAGCCCACTTGTAGCCCATGTCTCGAACGACGTTCGCATGTATGTAGCCCTTCCCCGCGGTTGATTGCTCGGCTGCATTCCAGACGCGGCGGAATTCTCGGAGTCGGAACGGGTGATGGAACGTCAAGCGCCCCGAGCGTGACCTTCTATCACCACGTCGAACTTGACGCCCACCTGCAGCGTCCCCCATCTGCTTATGCGCGTCCAAGACGCTTGAGCCCTTCTCGGCCAGCATCGCGCTCAGACTTCGCGTCGCCGCGAAGCCGCTTGTGCTGGCAATCGTCAGCCCTGCCGGGTTGCAGGCGACCATGGCGTTCACCGAGGAACTGCTGCCCGCAGTAGCCGAGACCCCCATGGCCTCCGATCCTGCGCATGTCGAGCGGCCCCCTGCCTGGTTCCAGGCATACCTGGACTCGCGGGGCATCGATGTCAGGACCGACGTCGCGGCACGCGCCGAAGAAGTCCTGATGGAGCAGCTCACCGCAGCGTGCTCGCGCTGTACTTCCTCAGCGTGCCGTTTGGCCAGGCCTGGGAGCGGGTGCGTCGCATCGCCGATGAACAGGGGGGCTTTCCGGCAGGTGCGACACCCGCTTTGTCGGCAACCGGGTCAACAATCGGCTGCTGTATGCGTACCGCCACCGCCTCGGGCAGGAAAGAGGCAAGAACACCCGCCAACTGCTCGGCATGTCGAAAGGCGAGTTGCACGACCTGCTCGCAGGTCTGGCCTGATGTCGCTTACCCAAGCGACTCCGCCAATATCACCAGCACCGATTTGCCGGTGACCCAGTGAAAGAAAACGCGCCCCCCCTTTTCAGGTGGGTTAGCGCGCCACGCGCGATTGGGACGGAATATGAGTCGCAGCTCAAGTGTTCTTGTGATGAGGCCCAGGCGTCGACAACCGCCCGGATCAATCAGCCCATCAGGAACACCGCATGAACGACCTCGGCAAACACCATCCGGCTGTTGGCGTTGACCTCGCAGTCACGATCGACAACGACAACTCGTGGGATCTTCTTGCCGTCAGCCTCCTCGGCCTGATCGCAAACCTGCGTGCCCGCA
>CBIHRK010000017.1:0-26918 GCA_966212465.1 uncultured Lacisediminihabitans sp. | reverse complement strand
CGCAAGCGTATGGCCAAGAAGAAGCACCGCAAGCTGCTTCGCAAGACGCGCCACCAGCGTCGCAACAAGAAGTAAGCACCCCCACCACTGCCATGGGCACGGTGGCGATTACCCTCATCGGCAAGCCGGGGTGCCACCTGTGCGACGAGGCTCGGGATGCCGTGACCTCCGTGGTCGCGGATCTCGCGTCTGCGGCATCCGCTCCCTCGATCACGATCGAGGAGAAGTCGATCTTCGACGACCCCGCCCTTCTCGCCGAGTACGAGGAGGAGATCCCGGTCGTGCTCGTCGACGGCCGGGTCCACACGATCTGGCGGGTCGATCAGACGCGCCTTCGCACCGCACTCCTGGAGGCACAGTCATGATCCGTCACGTCGTCAGTTGGGGTCTCGAGGCCTCCGATGCCGCAGGGAAGGCCGAGCAGGCCGCCTTCGTGGGCGAGCGCCTGATGTCGCTGCCGCCGCTGATCCCGCAGATCATGCACATGACGGTGGGCGCGAATGCGGTCGACATCGACGGCAACTGGGACATGGTGCTCGTCGCCGACTACGAGGACGAGGAGGCGCTGCGCGCCTACATCGACCACCCGGAGCACCGGAAGGTCGTAGCCGAGATCAAGCCCTTCCTGGCAACGCGCTCCGCCGTCGACTTCGTCGTCTAGCCACCTACCCTTCCTACTGTTCCGTTTCGGGACGCGGGGTGCGCGGCGCGCAGGCCCCGTCGTCCCGAAACGGAACAGTGGGTGGGGCGTTAGCGGGACTTTGCTGCGGCCTCGGCCTCGGCGCGGGAGGCGTAGACCGGCTCGTCGAGCACGGATGCCAGGGTCTCCCGCGGGTCGATGAGCAGCAGGTCGGTGGGCTCGTCGGCGTCGGTGAAGTCGGATGCCGCGAGCGGTTCCCCGTTGATGTGCACCGTCACCAGGCCGCTGCCCGTCTCCAGGCTGTCGATCTCGAGCGCCGGGATGGTCTTGCCCGCGGCCTCGATGAGGCCGATGACGGCGGCACCCACTCCGCGTCCCGCAGCGAGGAACGACTTCTCGTCCACGACGGTGTAGTCGTACCGGGCGCGCACGGTGAAGGTCAGCTCGTCGGCCTCATCGGGCGCCTCGTCGTCGTCCTCCTCGTCTCCGTAGAGCGCGTCGAGGGCGTCGCCGTAGGCGCCGACCGCGTCCCAGAGCTGCTGGTCGAGCGTCTCCGCCTCGTCGCCCTCGTCGCGGCTCGCGGCCACCGCATCCACGTGTCTGCGGAGCAGCTCGATGAGCTCCTCACCTGCCTCGACTGCTGACGTGCGCGCGCTGGATTCCATGCTGGTCACGGTACCAGCACCGCTCGGCTAGGCGAGCTCGGGGAAGCGCTTCACGACATCCTTCAGCGCGTTCTCGGCGGACCGGCGCGCCGAGGGGTCCGGGTCGTGCACCTGGGCCCTGAGGATGCGGGCCGCCTCGGCGGGGCGCCCGCGGAAGTAGTCCCGGTTGGTCCACACCCGGGGTCCCTCCGTCGCAGCACGGCGCACGGCGGGCCGCTCGTCGGCGAGCCAGGACCGCAGAGTCGGCAGGGCCGTCTCCCAGCCGGTGGTCGTGCACCATGTGGTGAGCGACCGGGCGAGCATCTCCTGCACGCGCCAGTCGGGGTCGGTGCTCGCCTCGTCGCGCAGCCGGCCGAGCAGGTCGGGATGCTGGAACGCGAAGTCACCCCAGAGGATCACCGCGATCATGCGCAACTGATGCTCGGGCTGCCGCCAGAGCACGCCGGCGGCGGCGAGCGGGTCGCCGTCGCTCGTGAGCTCCTGGGCGATCGCCACCAGCGGTGCGAACCCGTGCTGGACCTGCGTCGCCCGCGCCCGCAGGTCGTCGAGGTCCATCGCGCTACGGCAGGAGCCGGGTCGGCCCGCGGAACAGGTAGGTGACCTCGCGGAGGTTCGCCTGGTGCAGCAGCAGCATGATCACGCGGCTGAGCCCCATCCCGAAGCCTCCGTGCGGCGGCACGCCGTAGCGGAAGAAGTCGAGGTAGAAGTCCAGCTCCTCCGGGTCGAGACCCTTCTCCTTCGCGTTCGCGATCAGCACGTCGATGCGGTGCTCGCGCTGGGCTCCGGTGGAGATCTCGACGCCGTTGAAGATGAGGTCGTAGCTCTTGGTCAGCCCCGGGTCATCCGCGTGCCGCATGTGATAGAACGGCCGGATGCTGGAGGCGTAGTCGGTGAGGAACACGAACTCGTGGCCGAACTCCTCCTTCACGTAGGCCGAGATCTGGCGCTCGCCCTCCGGGTCCATGTCGTCGTCGTGGCGCGGCACCTCGTAGCCGCGCTCGGCGACGATGCGCTTCGCCTCGGCGAGCGGGATGCGGGGGAACGGCACCGTCGGGACGGTCACCTCGATGCCGAAGAGCGCCTCGATCTCGGCGCCGTGCTTCTCCTTGACCGCGCTGAATCCGGCGACGAGGAGTGCCTCGTGCAGCTGCATCACGTCTTCATGGCTGTCGATCCAGCTGAACTCGGTGTCGACGCTGGTGAACTCGGTGGCGTGGCGGCTGGTGAAGCTGGGGTCGGCACGGAACGCCTCGCCCACCTCGAAGATCTTCCCGAAACCGGCCGGCTGGGCCATCTGCTTGAAGAACTGGGGGCTCTGCGAGAGATAGGCCTTGCCCTCGAAGTACTCCACCTCGAAGAGCTCCGCCTTCGACTCGCTGGCGCTGGCCATGAGCTTCGGCGTGTGGATCTCGATGAAGTCGTGCTCGATCCAGTACGTGCGCAGCGCGTGCTCGAAGGTGGTCTGCACGCGCGCGATGAGGTTCTGCTCCGGGCGGCGCAGGTCGATGAAGCGCCAGTCCATGCGCTTGTCGATCCCGGAGTCCGGGGCGATCGGGGTCTCGGCGATGGCGACGGTCGCCGGGTCGATCTCGAGGGCATCCAGCTTGATCTCGACGCCGCCGAGCTTCACGCGCTCATCGTGCTTGAGCTCGCCGAGAGCGGAGAGGAACGTTCCCTGGGTCACCGCCGAGATGGCCGTCGACACCTCGCTCGGCACCTCGACCCCGTCGGCGTCGAAGGCGCGCGGGTTGACCAGCTGCACGGCGCCGGACTCGTCACGGAGGACGACGAACTGCACCTTCTTCTGGTCGCGCACGGTCTCGACCCAGCCGGAGACGCGCACCGGCCCGTCGGCGGAGGAGGAGAGGTTCTTGATGAGGGTGCGTTCGGTCACGGTCCCCGAGTTTAGTCGCGACCGGACTCTCGGGATTCTGGCAGTTCTACGAAACGTAGACTTGGGGCCGTGCCTGCTTCCCAGATCCATCTCGTGCGCCACGGCGAGGTGTACAACCCCGACGGCGTGCTCTACGGGCGGCTGCCGGGATTCCACCTCTCCGAGCTCGGCAAGAAGATGGCTGCGGCTGCGGCCGACGAACTCGACGGGCATCCGATCGCCGCGCTCTATGCGAGCCCCCTGCTGCGCGCACAGGAGTCGGCCAAGCCGTGGTCGGAGAAGTTCGGCCTCCCCATCCGCACGGACGAGCGGCTGATCGAGCCGACCAACAAGTTCGAGGGCGGAACCTACGAGTTCGGGCCGGGCGTGCTGCTGCATCCGAAGATCTGGCCATGGATCGTCAACCCGTTCAAGCCGAGCTGGGGCGAGGCCTACGACGACGTGACGAGGCGGATGTTCGCCGCCATCGACGAGGCCTGGGCCGCCACCGAGTCGGGTGAGGTGGTGATGGTGAGCCACCAGATGCCCATCGTCATGGTGCAGCGCGCCGTTGCAGGCAAGAGGCCGTTCCACGACCCGCGCGCCCGGCGCTGCCATCTCTCCAGCATCACGACGCTGGAGCGCCGCGGCGACCTCTTCGTGGAGGTGGGCTACCAGGATCCGGCGGCCGACCTGCTGGCCCAGGCCATCGACTCGGGAGCGGTGTGAGGGCCCGGATCGGGGTCGCCGCCGCGCTCGTGGCTGCGGCGCTGGCGCTCAGCGGATGCACGTCGGGGGACACCCTCACCGCGGGCGGCTCCACCAGCGACTCGAGCGCGTACACCGACGACAGCGGCGTCCCGGTGCTCGTCAAACCGTCCGACCGCAAAGCCCCGCTCGACTTCACCGGCAAGACGGAGGACGGCTCGCCGCTCACCCTCTCCGACTACCGCGGCAAGGTGGTGGTGGTGAACTTCTGGTACGCCAGCTGCGCGCCGTGCCGCGCCGAGGCGCCCATCCTGCAGTCCCTCTCCGACAAATACCAGTCGCAGGGGGTGGCGTTCATCGGGGCGAACACCGCCGACCAGCCCGACACGGCGATCTCGTTCGAGAAGAACCACAAGGTCACCTATCCCTCGGTGATGGATGTCGACAGCGGCGCCGTGCGCATCGCCTTCCATGGCGCGGTCTCGGCCAGTGCGGTGCCCGTCACCTTCGTGCTCGACCAGAAGGGGCGCATCGCGGCCCGGATCGTGGGCGAGCTCGAGTCCACCTCCATCCTCAACACCCTCATCAGCGACACGCTGGCCGAGGCGAAGAAGTGAACCCGGTCCAGCAGCTCGTCGAGGGCGGCAATCTCGCCATCGTGCTGCCGATAGCCCTGGCCGCCGGCCTGCTCGCCTTCCTCTCGCCGTGCGTGCTCCCGCTGGTGCCCGGCTACCTCGCCTACGTGGGAGGGTTCGCTGCGACCGAGGAGCGCCGGGGACGGGGACGCCTGGTGGTCGGGGTGCTGCTGTTCATCCTCGGGTTCAGCGTGGTGTTCGTCGCCCTGAACGTGGTGTTCGCGTACGCCGGGGCTCTGCTCATCCCGTGGATCGACCTCATCATGCGCATCGTCGGCGTCGTGCTCATCGTCATGGGTCTCGTCTTCATCGGGCAGTTCAGTTTCATGCAGCGCACGTTCAAGCCCGAGTGGCGGGTGGCGACCGGTCTCGGCGGAGCGCCGCTGCTCGGCGTGGTGTTCGGCCTCGGCTGGACGCCCTGCATCAGCCCCACCCTGGCGGCGGCGATCTCGCTCAGCACGGGCAGCGGCAGCGTCTGGCGGGGTGCGCTCATCGGCGCGGTCTACTGCCTCGGCCTGGGCATCCCGTTCGTGCTGGTCGCCCTCGGCCTCAACTGGGTGGGCGGCTCGATCGCCTGGGTGAAGCGGCACATCCGCGTCATCAACATCGTGGGCGGCGCGCTGCTCATCCTGATCGGACTCCTCATGGTCACCGGCCTCTGGCGCCAGCTCATGTCGGCACTCGGGGCGGTGATCACCGGAGTTGTCTCGCCCCTCTGATCACATCGATTCCCCCAGCCCGAAGAAGCCCGACCCCGACATCGCACAACCCCGACTGGGCCCGCTCGGCTATGTGCGCTTCTTCTGGCGTCAGCTCACGAGCATGCGCACGGCGCTCTTCCTCCTGCTGCTGCTCGCGATCGCCGCCGTGCCCGGGTCCCTCTTCTCGCAGCGCAGCTCCGACCCGAACGGCGTCACCCAGTACTTCGCGGCCAACCCCACGCTCGCGCCGATCCTGGACAGGTTCCAGCTCTTCGACGTCTACACGTCGGTGTGGTTCTCGGCGATCTACCTGCTGCTGTTCGTGTCGCTCATCGGGTGCGTCATCCCCCGCGCCATCCACCACGCGAAGGCGCTGCGCACCCGGCCGCCGCGCACGCCGGCCCACCTGGAGCGTCTCGGCTCCTTCGCCGCCTTCGAGATCGACGAGGATGCCGACGGCAACCCCATCACGGCGGCGACGGCCATCGACTCCGCACGCGGGCTCCTGCGCAAGGGCGGCTACCGCGTGCAGCTCTTCGACGGCGCGGGTCTCTCGGTGTCGGCCGAGCGCGGCTACCTGCGGGAGACCGGAAACCTGGTGTTCCATACCGCGCTGATCGGCATCCTGCTCTCGGTGGGCATCGGCGGCGGCTTCGGCTACACCGGCCAGAAGGTGCTGGTGGTGGGGCAGGCCTTCGCCAACGTGCGTCTCACCTACGACTCGTTCAACCCGGGCAGGTTCTTCACCGACAGCGCGCTGCAGCCGTACCGCCTGGTGCTCGACTCGTTCACCGCGAAGTACGAGGAGCAGAACCTCGACGCGTACGGGCAGCCGATCGACTACACGGCGAAGGTGACCACCTACGAGGGCCAGTCCACCACAGGCACCAAGGCCACGATCAAGGTGAACGATCCGTTGCGCATCGGCGGCAACGACATCTACCTGCTGGGCAACGGGTACGCCCCGTACGTGACGGTCAAGGATCCGCAGGGCACCGTGGTGTTCTCCGAGCCGGTGCCGTTCCTGCCGCAGGACGCCAACCTCACGTCGCTCGGAATCATCAAGGTGCCGGACGGTCTGGCCAGCCAGGTGGGCATGCGCGCGTTCTTCTACCCGACCGCCGCCTCGAATGCGGACGGCACCCTGGCATCCACGCACCCCGACCTCCGCAATCCGGAGCTCGCACTGGTGATGTACAAGGGCGATCTGGGGATCGACAAGGGTCAGCCCAAGTCGGTCTACGTGCTCGACACCGACAAGATGACGGAGATCGCCGGGCCCGACGTGGATACGCCCTCGGTGCACCTGAAGCCCGGCCAGAGCGCGTCGATCCCGGGCGGTCTCGGAACGATCACTTTCGAGAACCGCGCCCCCGCGGGAACGAAGTCCCTGGAGAAGAGCGTGCCCCGGTTCGCGTCGCTCGACGTGCACCGCGACCCGACGCAGGGATGGGTGCTGGTGTTCGCCATCCTCGTGGTCGCCGGACTGCTCACCTCGCTGTTCATCCCGCGCCGCCGGATGTGGGTGAAGGCCATCGAGCTCGGCGACGGTCGGCTGCGCCTCGAGTACGCCGGCCTGGCGCGGGGCGAGGACCCGGGGCTGGAGGCGGCGGTCGCCGACCTCGCACAGCGACACTCCCAGTCGCTCGGGCTTAGGCTTACGCAGTGACGACTGCAGCGCTCGCCTCCTACTCCCTCGTGTTGATCTACTCCGCGATGGCGGTGTATCTGTTCGCGTTCATCGCGTTCACACTGGATCTCGCGGCCCGCTCGGCCGCACCCGCCGTCGCGACCGCCTCGGCGAAGGTGGCGGCCGCGCGACAGGTCGGCGGCACCGCCGTGCTGGAGCGGCCGACCGCGCCGGTCGAGGAGCGACGCAAGGCGAGCCGATTCGAACGGGTCGCCTACGCGCTGACCGTGCTCGGCTGGATCCTGCACCTCGGTGGCACGATCCTGCGGGGCGTCGCCGCTCACCGCGTGCCGTGGGCCAACATGTTCGAGTTCACGCTGACCGCGTCCACGATCATCGTCGGCGTCTTCATCTTCGTGCAGATCTGGCAGAACCTGCGCTTCCTCGGCGCCTTCATCACCGGGTTCGCCCTGATCATCCTGGGCTTCGGCACCGTGGGCTTCTACGTGAACGTGGTTCCGCTGCCGCCCGCGCTGCAGTCCTACTGGCTCATCATCCACGTGTTCGTGGCCACGCTCGGCACCGCCTTCTTCGCCATCGGCGCGGGACTGTCGATCGTGCAGCTCATCCAGGCCCGGCGCGAGGCCGGCCGGCTGCCGTCGCTGAAGTTCCTCGACACCTTCCCCAACGCCGTCCGGCTGGAGAACCTCGCCTACCGCGTGATCGTGGTCGGCTTCGTCTTCTGGACCTTCACCCTCATCGCCGGCGCCATCTGGGCCGAGCACGCCTGGGGCCGCTACTGGGGCTGGGACACGAAGGAGGTCTGGACCTTCATCATCTGGACGATCTTCGCCGGCTACATCCACGCGCGGGCGACGAAGGGATGGCGCGGCTCGCGCTCAGCGACCCTCGCCATCGTGGGCTTCGCGGCCGTGATGTTCAACTTCACGATCGTGAACCTGTTCTTCCACGGCCTGCACGCCTACTCGGGTCTGTAACCCGGCTACGCCGCCTTGGCGAATCCGCCGCGACCCGGAATGCGGGCTCCGGCCGGCACGGTGGCGTCGCCGTTCACGCGTGCCCCGTCGCCGATGACGGCTCCTGCGCCGATCTTGGCGTAGCTGCCGATCTGCGCCCCGACGCCGATGCTCGCACCGACCCCGACGCTCACGTTGCTGCCGAGCACCGCCGAGGGGCCGACGATCGCCTCGTTCTGGATCCAGCTGCCGGCGCCGATCCGCGCGCGCTGGCCCACCTGGGCCCGCGACTCGACGTAGGCGTTGGTCGCGATGAAGGCAGTCTCGTCGGCGAGCGCGCCGACAGCGACCATTCCGCGTCCGTTGGCGTGACGACGGTAGCGCAGCACATTGCCGCGCTCATCTTCGATTTCTTCGATGATCCTGCTCATGCGGGGTACAACGCGATGACAGCGGATGCCATTCCCCGCGTCCAGCGAACGCCCAGCCGGCTTCCCCGGGTCGTCATTCGGCGAGGAGCTCGCGCACCCGAGGCGCCACCTCGGTGCCGTAGAGCTCGATGCTGCGCATCATCTTCTCGTGCGAGAGGGGGCCGTTGGAGTACTT
This sequence comes from uncultured Lacisediminihabitans sp., assembly GCA_966212465.1. Lineage (GTDB taxonomy): Bacteria > Actinomycetota > Actinomycetes > Actinomycetales > Microbacteriaceae > Lacisediminihabitans. The sequence goes on along the minus strand of CBIHRK010000017.1, from coordinate 18,483 downwards.
GAGGTCGAAGCGCGACAGACCGAGAGTCTTGGCCGTCGCGGCGATCTTCTGGGCGACCGTCTCGGGCGAGCCGACATACATCGATCCGGTGGCCGCCTCGCGCTCGAACGACTCCCGCGTGGGCGGCGGCCAGCCGCGCTCCTTGCCGATCCGGCTCACGTTGATGAAGTAATTGGGCCAGAGCTCTTCGCGCGCCTGCTCGTCCGTCTCCGCGACGTGACCGGGGGAGTGCACCCCGACCGGCTGCTCCGGCTGCTCGAACTGCGCGAGCGCGCGGTGGAAGAGATCCACGTAGGGGGCGAACCGCGCGGGCTCGCCGCCGATGATGGCGAGGGTGAGCGCGAAGCCGTAGCGCGCCGTGCGCACGACGGACTCGGGGCTGCCGCCCACGCCGATCCAGGTCTTCAGCAGGCCGTTCTCGACGGGCGGGAAGACCCGCTTGTCGGCGAGCGGCGGTCGCACCGTGCCGGACCACGTCACCGGGTTCTGCTGCCGCACGGCCGCGAACAGTTCCAGCTTCTCCTCGAACAGCTTCTCGTAGTCGGCGAGGTCGAGGCCGAAGAGGGGGAACGACTCGGTGAACGAGCCACGGCCCAGGATCACCTCGGCGCGGCCCCGGGAGAGCGCGTCGAGCGTCGAGAAGCGCTGGAACACCCGGATCGGGTCATCCGACGACAGCACCGTCACGGCGGAGCCCAGGTGGATGCGCTCGGTCTGTCCGGCGATCGCAGCGAGCACAACCTCGGGTGCGGAGACAGCGAAGTCGGCGCGGTGGTGCTCGCCGATTCCGATGAAGTCGAGCCCGACCTGATCGGCGAGCACCGCCTCATCCACCAGGTTGCGCAGCACCTGAGCGTGCGGGAGCAGCTCGCCGTCGGGGCCGTTCGTCACGTCACCGAAGGTGTCGAGTCCGAGTTCCAGTGCCATCCGTGTCTCCTCAAGTCAATGCGTTTGCATGAATCTGCAACGCCGGCCGGGTCGAGCGTATTCCGCCTAGGGTGGGAGCGATGGAAGAGGTGCTGCGCGTCGACGACGTCACGGTCGTGCGCGACGGGCGGCGGATCCTCGACGGCATCCGGCTGGCGGTCGGCCGCGGCGAGCACTGGGCCCTCATCGGCGCCAACGGAGCGGGTAAGAGCACCCTCCTCAGCCTCTGCGGGGCGGTGCAGCACCCCACCAGCGGCACGGTCACGGTGCTCGGGCGGAGGCTGGGGCGGGTGGATGTCCGCGAACTCCGCTCCCTGATCGGGCACGTGAATCCGCGGCATCCGATCCTCTCCGCGCTCACCGTGGAAGAGGTGGTGCTCACCGGCGCGACGGGGAGCATCGAGCTCGTTCCGCGGTGGGAGCCCACGCGGCAGGAGCTCGAACGCGCGCGCGAGCTCATCGACCTGCTCGGCATCGGCGGCATCCGCGAGCACACCTGGCCGACGCTCTCGCAGGGCGAGCGGGGCAGGGCGCTCATCGCGCGGGCGCTGCTGCCCGACCCGGGGCTGCTCCTGCTCGACGAGCCGTCGACCGGCCTGGATGTCGCAGCGCGCGAACAACTGCTCGAAACCCTCGACGATCTGCGGGACGCGCACCCCGGACTCTCGTCGGTGCTGGTCACGCACCACCTCGAGGAGCTCCCGAGTTCCACCACCCACGCGCTGCTGCTGCGGGACGGCGGAGCGCTCGCCAGCGGAGCGGCGGTCGACGTGCTCACCACCGAGCTGGTCTCCGAGGCGTTCCGTCACCCCATCGAGATCCGGTTCGACGGCCGGTGGACCGCGAGGGCGGCGGGGCGCCTCTAGCGGCTCAGCAGCGTGAGGCAGCGGGCGATGCGCTCGTGCCACCACGCGGTGCGCTCGGCGCTCGCGGCGAAGCGGTCGAGCAGCGCGGGGTCCGGCACGACCCGGCGCACCGGGATGGCACCGGCGAGCGGCACCAGCGGCTCGGTTGCGATGTCGTGCTCGAAGAGGCTCACGGTGGCCAGGCCGCAGTCGAAAGGCAGGTCGGGGACGGCGGCGGCGAGGTACGCGCCCATGGAGATGCCGACGGAGGTCTCGAGGGCGGAGGAGATGGCGACGGGGAGGCCCGCGGCATCCACGACGTCGAGAGCCCGGCGGATGCCGCCCAGGGGCTGAGCCTTGACCACCAGAAGGTCGGCGGCCATGGCCTCTGCGACCGCCAGCGGGTCATCCGCCTTTCGCACGCTCTCGTCCGCGGCGATCGGCACGCCCATGTACTTGACGCGCTGGCGGATCTCGGCCAGTTCCTCGACGGTGGCGCAGGGCTGCTCCACGTATTCGAGGTCGTAGGAGGCGAGCGCGTGGATGGCGTGCTCGGCCTCGTCCACGTTCCACAGTCCGTTCGCGTCGACGCGGACGCGCCCGGCGGCGCCGAGGTAATCGCGGGCGGCGGCGACGCGAGCCACGTCGTCGGCGATCACCTGGCCCGGCTCGGCGACCTTCACCTTCACCGTGCGGCAGCCGGGAAAACGATCGAGCACTGCGGCGACCTCACCCGGCCCCACGGCGGGGAGGGTGGCGTTGACGCGGATGGACGAGCGGAACAGGGCGGGCGCCGGCTCCCAGCCGAAGTCGATCGCGGCGGCGAGCCACGCGCTCGCCTCCTCGTCGGCGTATTCCAGGAACGGCGAGAACTCGGTCCAGCCCTGCGGCCCCTCGATGAGCACCACCTCGCGGGTGTCGATGCCGCGGAACCGCTGCCGCATCCCGAGCGAGACGACGCGCGCGGTGGAGAGGATGTCGGGCAACGTCGGCAGCATTCCCCCAGTCTCCACCCCGAACCCGGCATCACGCGTCCAGCAACGGACCATCCGGGTCGGTCGCGGGCAGTAACTAGGCTGAGGGGATGGTCTCCGAAGTGTTCGACGCGTCAGCCTGGGAGCCGGTCGAGGGGTTCGAGAACCTCACCGACGTCACCTACCACCACGACCTCGCCGGTCGGATCGCGCGCGTGGCGTTCAACCGTCCGGAGGTGCGCAATGCGTTCCGGCCGCAGACGGTGGACGAGCTCGCCCGAGCACTGGACGATGCGCGGATGAACCCGCGGATCGGCGTCGTGCTGCTCACCGGCAACGGCCCGAGCCCCAAAGACGGGGGCTGGGCGTTCTGCTCGGGGGGCGACCAGCGCATCCGGGGACGTGACGGGTATCGGTATGCGGACGGCCCTTCGAGTGCCTCAGGGACCAGCCCTTCGAGTGCCTCAGGGACCGGCCCTTCGAGTGCCTCAAGGACCGGGGGCGGCTCGGGGACCGGGCGGCTGCACATTCTCGAGGTGCAGCGCCTCATCAGGTTCATGCCCAAGGTGGTCATCGCGGTCGTGCCCGGGTGGGCGGCCGGGGGCGGCCACTCGCTGCACGTGGTCTGCGACCTCACCATCGCCTCGGCCGAGCACGCGCGATTCAAGCAGACGGATGCCGACGTCGGCTCGTTCGACGGCGGCTACGGCAGCGCCTACTTCGCCCGCCAGGTCGGGCAGAAGTTCGCCCGCGAGGTCTTCTTCCTCGCCCGCGAGTACGACGCGCAGCGCGCCTACGAGATGGGTGCCGTGAACGCGGTCGTTCCCCACGCCGAACTCGAGACCACCGCCTTGGAGTGGGCCAACACCATCATGGGCAAGTCGCCCACGGCGATCCGCATGCTCAAGTTCGCCTTCAACGCCGTCGACGACGGGATGGTGGGCCAGCAGGTCTTCGCCGGGGAGGCCACGCGCCTCGCCTACGGCACCGACGAGGCCGTCGAAGGGCGCGACTCGTTCCTCCAGAAGCGCGAACCCGACTGGTCGCCCTACCCCTGGCAGTTCTGATGCCCCGCCCGCTCCAGGTGCTCGACTCGGCGGATGCCCCCGCCGTCATGCGGGCGCTCGAGCGGGCCCTCTCCGGGGAGGGGCAGGCCATCATGCCCCTCGAGCACGGAGCCGCGCAACGGTCGGCGGCCGACGTGCCGAAGGAGGTCGAGCGGCGCGTGGCCCTCGTGGTGCAGACCAGCGGATCCACCGGGAGGCCGAAGCGGGTGGCGCTGTCGGCCGACGCGCTGCTGGCGAGCGCCGCGGCATCCGAGGGGGCGCTCGGCGGACCGGGCCAGTGGATGCTCGCCCTGCCCGCCCACTACATCGCCGGGCTCAACGTGCTCGCTCGCTCGCTCACCGCGGGGACGCTTCCGATCGTGTTGCCGCCAGGCCACTTCGAGCCGAGCGAGTTCCTCGCGCTCAGCCTGAGGATGGATGCCCCCGCCCGCTACACCTCGCTGGTGCCGGCACAGCTCGCCGCCCTGCTCGACGCGGCGGATCAGGACGACGAGCTGCTCGAGCCGCTGCGCCGATTCGACCGCATCCTCGTCGGCGGGCAGGCCACCCGGCCCGAGCTGATCGAGCGCTGCATCGAGCTCGGGCTGAACGTGACCCGCACCTACGGCTCGAGCGAGACCTCCGGCGGCTGCGTGTACGACGGGCTGCCGATCGGCCCGGTGCGCGTGCGGATCGCCGACGGCGAGGTGCAGCTCGGCGGGCCGGTGCTCGCGGAGGGCTACCTCGACGATCCGGAGCGCACGGAGCGGTCGTTCTTCGACGACGACGGCCGCTGGTACCGCACAGGAGACACCGGGCGACTGAACGACGGGGTGCTCACCGTCACCGGGAGGCTCGACGGTCTCATCGTGTCCGGCGGGGTGAAGGTGTCGCTCGATGCGGTCGAGCGTGCGGTGCTCGGCATCCCGGCGCTGGCCGACGCCGTCGTCGTCAAGACGACCAGCGAGCGCTGGGGCGAGGTGCCCGTCGTGGTCAGCACCGGGGTGGCGGCGCTCGCCGAGGTGCGCGCGTACGTGGCCGAGCGGGTGGATCGGGCATCCGCCCCGGCCGCGATCGTGACGGTCGAGCGGATGCCGATGCTCGCCTCCGGAAAGCCCGACCGCGTCGCTCTGGGTGTACTCGCAGCGGAGGCGACGGGCGGCGCCTGACCCGATCACTAGGATTTGTGCGTGGCTAACACCAGACGACCGGCACAGAGGCGCAGCGATCCGAGGAAGACCCGCAGCGGGCGTCCGGGGGGCCAGCCGCCGCGGGTGGTCGTGCGGAAGGCCACGGCCAGGGACTGGATCGGCGGCGCGCGTCTGCGCACGCTCTCCCTCTCGATCGCCCCCGTCGCCCTCGGAACCGGCGCCGCGCGCCTGCTCGAGGACCCGAGCGTGTGGCACTGGGTGCGCGCGCTGCTGGCGCTCGCGGTCGCCGTGTTCCTGCAGATCGGCGTCAACTACGCCAACGACTACTCGGACGGGGTGCGCGGCACCGACCGCTACCGGGTGGGTCCGTCGCGTCTCACCGGATCGGGCGCCGCCAAGCCTCGCACGGTGCGCGCCGTAGCGTTCGTGTTCTTCGGCCTCGGCGGCCTCGCGGGCCTGGCGCTGGTCGTGCTCACCCAGTACTGGTGGCTGCTGGCCGTGGGCGCCGTCGCCATTCTCGCGGCGTACTTCTACACCGGCGGCAAGCGTCCCTACGGCTACTACGGCCTGGGCGAGGTGTTCGTGTTCGTCTTCTTCGGAATCGTCGCCACCGCGGGCACCACCTTCACGCAGGCCGGCCACGTGAACCCGGAGAGCTGGCTGGCGGGAGCGGCGATCGGGTTCTTCGCCTGCGCGGTGCTGATGGTGAACAACATCCGCGACATCGAGCAGGACAGGCTCGCGAAGAAGCGCACCCTGGCCGTGCTGGTGGGGGACAGGGCCGCACGGGTGCTGTTCGCCGTGTTCGCGCTGCTGCCGTTCGTGGCGCTGGGGCTGTTCACCCTGCTGTATCCGAACGCGCCGTACGTGTACTTCGTGCTGCTGCCCACGATTCCGGCCGTGATCATCACGCTGACCGGCAAGACCCCGCGCGAGTTCATCCTCGCGCTGCAGCTCACCAGTCTGGCGGCCCTGCTGTTCGGGCTGGGGCTGGGCGCCGCGCTGGCGTTCTGACGCTCGCGCCGCCGCGACGGCTACTGCGCGAAACTCCCGCTCGGCCGCGGATTCTGCAGGAGTTGTGTACGGGGGACTAGTCGAGGGGGGTGGTGCGGCCGTCTTCCATGCGGTCCAGGGCCTCGTTCTCTATGTCGTTGTCCGCGTCGCCCTTCTGCTCACGCATGCGCACGAAGCTCTTGGCCACCTCGGTGCGCGGCCCGCGCAGGGCGATGTACGAAATGCAGAAGCCGATGAGGGCGGCGGCGATGGCGGCAACCCACACGTTGACGCCGAGAACGAGCAGCAGGGCCAGCGCGACCGCGAAGATCGCAATGCGGATGACCGAATACACGATCCATTGGCGGGAGGCTCTCACCAGGCCAGTCTAGGGATCCGCACCCGCGCATTGTCTGGGGATGGCGTGGCGCTTGCGGCGAGGGAGCCTACAATCGCAGACATGGCAAGGCTCGAACTCATCCTCGCGGTCGCGGTGTTCGCGTTCACGATCTTCGCATTCGTGGACTGCCTGATCACCGATTCCCTGCGGGTGCGCGCCCTGCCCAAGGTGGTCTGGGCCATCATCATCGTGCTCCTGTCCCCGTTCGGCGGCATCCTGTGGCTGGCGCTGGGCAAGGAGCGCCCCGAGCGCCCCACCTACCAGCGGCCGGTCACCACGCAGCGCGCGCCCGACGACGACCCCGAGTTCCTGCATCGGCTCGGTGCCGACAAGGAGCGCGACGAGCGCATCCGCGAGCTCGAGCGCCGTCTCGCCGAGCTCGACGACGACCACGACGACCCCAAGAAGTAAGTGCCTAACACCTCGACCGAGTTCGCGGTCGCCCTGCTGGGCGAGTTCGTGCGCCGCGGGGTGCGCGACCTGGTGCTGTGCCCGGGGTCGCGTTCGCAGGCGCTCGCCCTCGCCGCGGCGGCCTACGAGGAGGCCGGTCTGCTGCGCCTGAGGGTGCGCATAGACGAGCGGAGCGCCGGATTCCTCGCCCTGGGCCTCGCGGTCGAGACGGGCACCCCGGTGCTCATCGTCACCACGTCGGGCACCGCGGTGGCCAACCTCCACCCCGCCGTGCTGGAGGCGCACCACGCGGGAGTCCCGCTCATCCTGCTCACCGCCGACCGCCCGGCCGAGTTGCGCGGCATCGGCTCCAACCAGACAACGCATCAGGTGGGCATGTTCGGCCCGGCGATCGGCTGGCTGCGCGACGTGGAGGTGCCGAGCACCGGCGGATTCGATTCCGACTTTCCCTCGCAGCTGGCCCACGAGTCGTACTCCGCGGCGGCGGGGCACTCGTCGGCGCCGGGTCCTGTGCAGCTGAATCTCGCGTTCCGCGAGCCGCTCTCCGGCCCGGTGGAGCGGATGCCGCAGCTGCAGCCCCACGACTGGCCCGAGCGCCACGCCCCCGGCTCGGTCATCCAGCCTCGCCCGGAGACGGTGGTGATCGCCGGTGCGGGCGCGGGCCCCGAGGCCGAGCGGGTCGCGCGCGAACTCGGCGCGCCCCTGCTGGCCGAGGTCACGAGTGGAGCGCGCTTCGGCCCGAACCTGGTCGCCGCCTACCGAGAGCTCCTCGCCGCGGACGAGTTCGGCGGCCGCGTCTCCCGGGCCGTGGTGTTCGGGCATCCGACGCTGAGCCGGGAGGTGCCGGCCCTGCTGTTGCGTCCGGACGTGGAGGTGCTGGTGGAGCGCGGCACGGCGGGGGAGGCCTACGACCCCGGTCGCCGGGCCGGCATCCTGCCGGGCCCGATCACGGTGGAGGGCGCGGCCGACGACTCCCGGGAGGCCCGCGCGTGGCTGGGGGGCTGGGTGCATGCGAGCCGCGCCCTGCTGGATGCGGCCGCCGAGCACGCGCCCGCGGCGGGCCACGGCCCGGGCGCACTCGCGCGCGAGCAGTTGGCCGCGTATCGTGCGCCGATCACACGTCGCGCGCTCGTCGACGTCGTGTGGCGCGCCACCTGGCCGCACGATCGTCTCGTGTTCGGTGCGTCCCGCCTCATCCGGGTGGCGGATGCCGCGCTCCCGGGCAAGCGCGTGCCCGCCCACGCCAACCGCGGCCTCGCCGGCATCGACGGAACCATCGCCACCGGCATCGGGATCGCCCTCGCGAGCCAGGCGGGCGAGGGCGCGAGCGGGGTGACCCGGGTGCTCGTCGGCGACCTGACCGCGCTGCACGACGTGGGTTCGCTGCTGTTCGGGGTGGGTGAGGCCCGCCCGCGCATCCAGGTGATCGTGGGCAACGATGGCGGGGGCACGATCTTCGACGGGCTGGAGGTTGCGGCATCCGCCGGTCCCGCCGCCTTCGACCGCGTGCAGTTCACGCCGCAGGAGGTGCGGTTCGAGGAGCTCGCGGCGGCATACGGGTGGGAGTACCGGCGGGCGGGCAACCGGGGCGAGCTGGACGAGGCGCTCGCCGCATCCGATTCCCCGCGCCTCATCGAGGTGCCGCTGCCGCGCGCCTGAACCTGGGGCTAGCATCGGGGCCATGGCGAAACCCGTGTGGACCTCCAGCCCGTTCCAGACTCTGAGGGCCGACCCGGGCTTCAGGCTCGCGGACGTCGACCCCGACTCGACTCCCGGCTTCGACGGCGGCAAGGAGCGCGGGGAGGCGGCACTGGCAGCTGGTCGGGAACCGCTGCGCGACCTGCAGGAGCGGCTGTGGGCGCAGAGCCGGTTCGGTGGCACCCGCTCGCTTCTGCTGGTGCTGCAGGCGATGGACACCGCGGGCAAGGGCGGGATCGTCGAGCACGTGACGGGCAGCATCACGCCCGAGGGCCTCTCGGTCTATGCGTTCAAGAAGCCGACGAAGGAGGAGCTCGAGCACGACTTCCTCTGGCGCGTGCGCAAGCGACTGCCGGAACCCGGGTTCGTGGGGGTGTTCGACCGGAGCCACTATGAGGACGTGCTCATCGGCCGCGTGCGCCGGTTGGCGTCAGACGACGAGATCGAGAGCCGGTACGACCGGATCGTGGAGTTCGAGAAGGGTCTGGTGGAGGCGGGCACCACCATCGTGAAGGTGATGCTGCACATCAGCGCGGATGAGCAGCGGGCGCGGCTGGCGGCCCGTCTCGACGATCCGGCCAAGCAGTGGAAGTACAACCCCGGCGACCTGGACGAGCGGGCGCTCTGGCCGCAGTACCAGGAGGCGTATCAGGTGGCGATCGAGCGGACGTCGACCGCGGATGCCCCGTGGTACGTCGTGCCGGCGAACGCCAAGTGGTACGCGCGGGCGGCCGTGCAGCAGCTGCTGCTCGACGCGCTGGGGCGGCTGGGCCTGGGCTGGCCCGCGGTGGATTACGACGTGGAGGCGGAGAAGGCGCGGCTGGCGGGGGACGCCGGTCGCTGAGGGTCGACGCCGGTCGCTGAGGTTCTCGAAGCGGCCGGAGCTCGCGGGGGTCCCTTCGAGGGCCTCAGGGACCGGGGCGCTAGGCCGACGGGTTCAGCGCCTCCACGATCGGGCGGAACTTCATGCGCGTCTCCAGCAGCTCGCGCTGCGGCACCGAGTCGGCGACTATGCCCGCGCCGGCATATGCCGTGAGGCGATCGCCGCTCACCTGCGCGCTCCTCAGGCCCACGGCCCACTCGCCGTCGCCGTCCGCGGCCACCCAGCCCACCGGCCCGGCGTAACGACCGCGGTCGAAGGGCTCGAGCTGCGCGATCACCTCCAGCGCCGTCGCGGTGGGCGTGCCGGCGACGGCGGCGGTCGGATGCAGCGCCTGCACGAGATCGAGCGAGGTCGAGCCATCCGACAGCTCGCCCTCGATGTCGCTGGCGAGGTGCCACACGTTGGGCAGCTTCAGGGTGAACGGGAGGTCGCTGGCCGTGGCATCCGCACTGTGCGCGCGGAGGGAGGCGAGCACGTTCTGCACGGCGAACCGATGCTCGTCCTGATCTTTGGTGGAGGTGGCCAGGGCGGTCGCCGCGGCCTGGTCGGAGGCGGCATCCGTGCCCCGGGCGGCGCTGCCCGCCAGCACGCGGGCGCTCACACTGCCCCGGCTCACGCTCACCAGGGTCTCCGGGCTGGCGCCGAGGAAGCCGTCAACGCAGAAGGTCCAGCAGTCGGGGTAGCGGCCGGCGAGCCCCGCGATGATCCGTCGGATGTCGGCTCCGGCCGGCAGCGCAGCGGTCGCGTCCCGCGCCAGCACCACCTTGCTCAGCTCGTGGGAGCGGATGCGGGCAACCGCCGTCTCGACCGCGTCGACATAGGCCTGCCGATCCAGACTCCCCTGGTCGAGCGTGACGGAGAACTCGTCGCCGAACGGCACCTGCGGCGGAACGACCGCGGGGGCGCCGTCGACCGTGGTGATCCACGATCCGTCGAAGTCGCGCCCCACGATCACGCGAGGAACGATCAGCACGCTCGTCTGCGCCGAGGCGTCGGCGAAGGTGAAGCTGCCGAAGGCGAGGAGGCCGCTCCCGGTGCGGCCGAGCGGGTCGGCCACCGTCGACCGCGCGACGACGGCGCGCCAGGCCTCCGCGGCATCCGTGAATCGGGTCGGCCCCGAGAACTCGAGGCGCAGCGCCTCGCCGAAACCGGCGAGGCCGAAGCCCCGACGCGACCAGAGCAGCGGGTGCTCCCGCTCGAGCATCGGAACGAGCGGACCCGGGTCCGCGATCGACGTGGTGACGACGTTCAGGGCCGGGAGCTGGAGCACATCCACCAGCCTATCCGCGGCCTCGGCACGGCCAGCGGGCTCGCAGGGCCACGCAACTAGACTGGACGGGTGGCCAAGGCAGATCTGAGCAAGCAACCCGGCGAGGTGGCGGCGATGTTCGACGGCGTTGCCAAGCACTACGACCGCACGAACGACGTGCTCTCGCTCGGCAACGCGTGGATCTGGCGTGCGGCGACGGTCAAGGCCGTCGCGCCGAAGGCGGGCGAGAAGATCCTCGACATCGCTGCAGGCACCGGCACCAGTTCCGTCGCCCTCGCGAAGACGGGAGCGGATGTCACGGCCGCCGACTTCTCCCCGGGCATGATCGAGGTGGGGCGGCGCAAGCATCCGTCCATCACCTTCGTCGAGGCGGACGCGATGAACCTGCCGTTCCCCGACAACGAGTTCGACGCCGTGACGATCTCCTTCGGCCTGCGCAACATCGAGGACCCGAAGAAGGCGCTCGCCGAGATGTACCGGGTGCTCAAGCCCGGCGGCCGCCTCGTGATCTGCGAGTTCTCGAAGCCGCCGCGGGCCATCTTCCGCGCCGGTTACACGGCGTACATGCGGTTCATCATGCCCGCGGTGGTGGATGTGGCATCCTCCAACCCCGAGGCGTACACCTACCTCGCGGACTCGATCCGCGACTGGCCCGACCAGGTCACGCTCAGCCAGTGGATCCGCGGCGCCGGGTTCACCCGCGTGGCCTACCGCAACCTCACCGTAGGCGTGGTCGCGCTGCACCGCGGCCACAAGCCCGCCCGGATCCCCGCGAAGCGAACGCGGAAGCCGAAGCCCGCGGAGCCGTCCGGCGACGCGTCCGTGACGAACCCCTAGGGTTGTTCCCCGATTTCTCGAAGACGGTTAGGTAGAACAGTGACCCCGAGCGTGCCCACCGCCCGCCGCAGCAGCCTCACCTCGGCGCTCGGCTTCGGAGACAAGCTGTTCTCCTCCGCGAGCGAGCGCCGCTTCGCCGCCGACATCGAGCGCGGTCTCGACGCGGTGGAGGAGGGCCTCCTGCGAGAGATGTCGTTCGCGGACGACATCGCGGATGTCACCAGCCGCTACCTGCTCGACGCCGGCGGCAAACGCGTGCGCCCCACCCTCACCCTGCTCACCGCCCAGCTCGGCGAAGGGAGCAACCCCTCGGTCGTGACCGCGGCGGAGGCCCTCGAGATCACGCACCTCGCCTCGCTCTACCACGACGACGTCATGGACGAGGCGAACATGCGCCGCGGGGTTCCGACCGCGCAGAACGTCTGGGGCAACTCGGTGGCGATCCTCACCGGCGACCTGCTGTTCGCCCGGGCGAGCAAGCTCATCGCGAGCCTCGGCGAGGGCGCCATCAAACTCCAGGCAGACACCTTCGAGCGGCTCTGCCTCGGCCAGCTGCACGAGACCATCGGGCCGCGTGACGGCGAGGACCCGATCGCGCACTACCTGCAGGTGCTCGCCGACAAGACCGGCTCGCTCATCGCCGCATCCGCCGAGATGGGCGTGATCTTCAGCAACGCCCCTCAGGAGTACCGCGCACCGGTCACCGTCTTCGGCGAGAAGGTGGGGGTCGCGTTCCAGCTCATCGACGACGTGATCGACCTCTCCGCCCAGCAGGAGCAGACGGGGAAGACCCCCGGCACCGACCTGCGGTCCGGCGTCTCCACGCTTCCGCTCCTCTACCTGCGCGAACTCGCCGAGAAGGATGACGCGGCTCGCGACCTGCTCACACGCATCGAGCTCGACGTCGCCGACGGCGCCGCGGACGACACCGAGATCGCGGAGCTGCGCGAGCACGAGGTGACCCGCCGCACCCTGGAGGAGGCGCACCGCTGGGCCCGCGAGGCGGTCGAGGCGCTCGCGCCCCTGCCGGACGGTCCGGTGAAGAAGGCCCTGACCCGCTTCGCCGACACGATCGTCGACCGCAGCCACTAGACATCCGCCGGTCGACCGCGCCGCCGGTCGAGCCCGTCGAGACCTCACGAGGAGAAACCCGCATGACCAAGCTACGTCTCGCCATCGTCGGCGCCGGGCCGGCCGGCATCTACGCCGCCGACATCCTGCTCAAGACCGAGAAGCATTTCGACGTCTCCATCGACCTGTTCGAGCAGCTGCCGGCGCCGTACGGGCTGGTGCGGTACGGCGTCGCCCCCGATCACCCGCGCATCAAGGGCATCATCACCGCCCTGCGCGACGTGCTCGACACCGGGAAGATCCGGCTCTTCGGCAACGTGCTCTTCGGCCGCGACATCACCCTCGCCGACCTCAAGAAGCACTACAACGCCGTGATCTTCTCGACCGGCGCCATCCGCGACGCGCCCCTCGACATCCCCGGCATCGACCTTCCCGGCAGCTTCGGCGCCGCCGACTTCGTGAGCTGGTACGACGGGCACCCCGACGTGCCGCGCCAGTGGCCCCTCGAGGCGCAGAGCGTGGCCGTGATCGGCAACGGCAACGTGGCGCTCGACGTGGCGCGGATGCTGGCCAAGCATGCCGACGACCTGCTGCCCACCGAGATCCCGGCCAACGTCTACGAGGCGTTGAAGGCGTCACCCGTGACGGACGTGCACGTGTTCGGGCGGCGTGGCCCCGCCCAGGTGAAGTTCTCGCCGCTGGAGCTGCGCGAGCTCGGCGAGCTGCGCGACGTGGACATGATCCTGTACGACGAGGACTTCGACTACGACGAGGCGTCGAAGACGGCGATCGCGAGCAACAAGCAGGTGTTCGTGATCGACAAGGTGCTCAACCAGTGGCGGGCGCGTGAGACCGGGTCGGCGTCGCGGCGGCTGCATCTGCACTTCTACGCGAGCCCGGTGGAGGTGGTCCCCGCGAGTGTCTCGGGGACCGGGCCCCTCGAGAGCCCCGGGGAGCGGGGTGTGTCGGGAGTCGGCGCGTTCCGGTACGAGCGCACCGAGCCGGATGCCGAGGGCGGCGTCCGCGGCACCGGCGAGATCCGCGAGGTGGCCGTGCAGGCCGTGTACCGCGCGGTCGGCTACTTCGGGTCGCCGCTCGACGGCATCCCGTTCGACGAGAGGCGCGGCGTGATCCCCAACCGCGAGGGCCAGGTGCTCGACGATGACGACCAGCAGCTCCACGGCGTCTACGCGACCGGGTGGATCAAGCGCGGGCCGGTCGGCCTGATCGGCCATACCAAGAGCGACGCGATGGAGACCATCAAGCACGTCGTGAACGACGAGGCGAGCTGGTGGACGCCGGCCGAGCCGGACGAGGAGTCGGTGCTGACGCTGCTCGAGAGCCGCGGCATCCGCTACACCACCCTCGACGGGTGGCACCGTCTGGACGAGTACGAGCTCTCCCTCGGGGCAGAGCAGGGCCGCACCCGCATCAAGGTCGTGCCGCGCGACGAGATGGTGGACGTCTCCCGGGCCGAAGCCGACTGAGCCGTGTCCGACCCGGACGCGGTTGTCGTCGGCGCGGGGCCTAACGGTCTCGCCGCCGCGGTGATCCTCGCCCGTGCCGGGCTCTCGGTGCGTGTCGTCGAGCGCGCCCACACGATCGGCGGCGGGGCGCGCACGGCCGAGCTGACGCTTCCCGGATTCCGCCACGACGTCTGCTCGGCGGTGCATCCGATGGCGCTCGCGTCGGGGTTCTTCCGGCGGTTCGGACTCACCGAGCGCGTGCGGTTCGTCACGCCGGAGCTCTCGTACGGGCATCCGCTCGACGGAGGGCGGGCGGGTCTGGCCTGGCGCTCGCTCGAACGAACGGTGGAGGGGCTCGGAACGGACGGACCGGCGTACCGGCGGCTGCTCGGCGCGCTCGTGCGGGAGGTCGACGGTCTCGCGCAGGTCACCGGGTCGTCGCTCATCGCCGCCCCCAGGCATCCGATCACTCTCGCCCGTCTCGGTCTGGCCGCGCTGGAGCAGGGCACGCCGGCCTGGAATGCGCGATTCGCCGAGGATGTGGCGCCCGCTCTGCTTTCCGGGGTCGCCGGTCACGCCATCCGCCCGATGCCCTCGATCGAGTCCGCCGCCGCGGGTCTCGCGCTCTCGGTGCATGCCCACGCCGGCGGCTGGCCCGTCCCCGTGGGCGGCAGCCAGGCGATCGTCGATGCGATGGCCGACGACGTGATCGCGCACGGTGGGGAGATCGTGACCGGCACCGAGGTGAGCTCGCTCGCCGAGCTGGGCGACCCGCGGGTCGTCATCCTGGATGTCACGCCGCGGGCCCTCCTGGCCATGGCGGGGGACGCGCTGCCGTCCGGGTACAGCCGAGCGCTGGAGCGGTTCCGCTACGGCGCCGCGGCGGCGAAGGTGGACTTCGCGCTCTCCGGTCCGGTGCCGTGGAGCAACCCCGAGCTCGCCGCGACCGCGACGCTGCACCTCGGGGGCACCCGGGCCGACCTCGCGCGGGCCGAACGCGAGGTGGCCGCCGGGCGACACCCGGAGAACCCGTATGCGCTGGTCTCGCAGCCGAGCGCCTTCGACGCCTCACGGGCTCCGGCGGGTGGGCAGGTGCTGTGGGCATACACGCACGTGCCCAGCGGCTCGGAGCTCGACCCCACCGAGGCGGTGACGCGGCAGATCGAGCGGTTCGCCCCCGGGTTCCGCGACGTGGTGCTCGCGTCGAGTGCGATGAGTGCGCGCGAGGTGGAGGCGCACAACCCGAACTACGTGGGCGGGGACATCGCGGGCGGCGCGCCATCCCTGCGCCAGCTGCTCGCGCGGCCGGTGCTCTCGCCGACGCCGTGGCGCACGCCGATCGAGGGGGTGTACCTGGGCTCGTCGTCGACGCCTCCCGGTCCCGCCGTGCACGGGCTGGCGGGGGCGTACGCGGCGGTCACCGCGCTGCGGGACAGGTACGGCATCCGGCGGCTGCCGTCGTTGCGTCCCGGTCGCTGAGGCGACCTCGGTCGCTGAGGTTCTCGAAGCGGCCCTCCCGTGGTGGCCCCTTCGAGAACCTCAGGGACCGGCGGTTGGAGTGGCCTCAGGGACCGGTGGTCACTGCAGGGCCGCCGTGAGGCGGGCCGCGTTGTCGAGCACCTTCGAGCGGAAGGGGCGGCGCAACCACTCCTCGAGGGTGAGCTCCTGGCACTCCTCCCGGTAGCTCTCCTCCACCTCGCGCATGCGCGCCACCGCCTCCGTGCTGCGAATCATGATCGAGATCTCGTAGTCGAGGCTGAACGAGCGCATGTCCATGTTGCTCGAGCCGATGACCGCCACCTCGTCGTCGATGGTGATGTGCTTGGCGTGCAGCACGGTCGGCGACTTGTACAGCCAGATGCGCACGCCCGCGCGCAGCAGCGCCTCGTAGTAGCTGCGCTGGGCGTGATAGACGACCGCCTGGTCGGCGACGGCCGACGCGAAGAGCTGCACGTCGAGCCCGCGGTACGCGGCGTTGGTGATGGCGTAGAGCATCGAGTCGTCCGGCACGAAGTACGGGCTCGTGATGATCACCTTGCGCTGCGCGCTGTAGACCAGTGCGTTGAAGAGGCGCAGGTTGTTCTCCAGCTCGAAGCCCGGCCCGCTCGGCACCACCTGGGCATCCAGCGCGTGCCTCAGCTTCGGGTGCGTGTCCACCCGCGCCTCGCGCAGCAGCAGCTCGTTCGTCTCGCTGTACCAGTCCGTCACGAAGAGGGCGTTGATGCCGGCGACGATCGGTCCCTCGAAGCGCACCATGAAGTCCTTCCACTTCAGGCCCCGACGGATGTTGCCGCGCTTGTTGTAGCTGCGGTCGATCATGTTCTGCGACCCCGTGAACGCCTCCTCGCCGTCGATCACGAGGATCTTGCGGTGATTGCGCAGGTCGGGGCGCTGGAAGCGGCCGCGGTAGGGCTGGATGGGCAGCATGAGCCGCCACTGGGCGCCGATCTTCGTGAGCTTGCGCTTGGTGCGACCGTAGTGGGGGGAGCGCAGGCAGGCGATGTGGTCGAGCAGCACCCGGACGATCACGCCGCGCTTCACCGCCGCCTCCAGCGCATCGAAGAACGCGGCGGTCGTCGAGTCCCACGAGATGATGTAGAACTCGCAGTGCACGAAGCGCTCGGCCGAGCCCACCGCCTCCGTCATCGCCGCGATCGACTCGGTGTAGTCGGTGTACATCTCCGCGGTGTTGCCGCCCACGAGCGGCATGGAGCCGAGGGTGCGGTTCAGCTCGACGATGGGGTCGAGCCAGAGCGGGAACTCGGGGTCGCGGGTGACCCGATCCATGCCCTCGGTGGTCTCGAGGATGTACTCGTTGATCTCCTTCTGCTTCTGCCGGCGCCGCTTCGGAAGGCGCGTGCTGCCGATGAGGAGGAAGAGCAGGATGCCGACGTAGGGGATGAGGAAGATCGCCAGCAGCCACGCCGCGGCCGTCTGCGGTTTGCGGTTCTGCGGCACGTAGACCACAGCGAAGACCCGAATCGCGATGTCCACCAGGAGGACGATGATCGCCCACACCGCGGCGAAGGTGGGACCGAACACGCTACCCCTTGCTGCCCGGTCTCGCTGCGGTCGCGATCAACGGAAGTTGACGAACTGCAGGTCGACGTCGAGGTCGGCGGCCTTGAGCAGCGCCATCGTGGCCTGCAGGTCGTCGCGGCTCTTGGAAGTGACGCGCAACTCGTCACCCTGGATCTGCGGCTTCACGCTCTTCGGGCCCTCGTCGCGGATGAGCTTCGAGATCTTCTTCGCGTCGTCGCTGGAGATGCCGTTCTTGATCGAGACCTCGATGCGGTACTCCTTGCCGGAGGGGTACGGGTCGCCCGCATCCAGGCTGCGGAGGGAGATGCCGCGCTTGATGAACTTCGCCTCGAGCACCTCGAGCACCGCCTTCACCCGATCCTCGGATGACGCCTTCAGCAGCAGTTTCTCGCCGCTCCAGTCCACCTCGGCGCCGACATTCTTGAAGTCGTAGCGCTGGGAGATCTCCTTCTGGGCCTGGTGGAGCGCGTTGTCCGCCTCCATCTTGTCGACCTTGCTCACGATGTCGAATGTTGGATCAGCCATGCCAGCAGCTTAACGGCCAGCGCAGTGCACAATGGGGAACCATGCGAATACTGGGCCGGGTGCTGCTGATCGCGCTCGGCTGCGCCGTCGTCGCGGGCATCGCCGGGGGCATCTGGCTGCTGGCCGTGCCCGCCTCGCACCGGGGCTCCGCGGATGCCGCGGCCGAACCCGGTCCGCGCTGGGCCCCCGCCGCGCCGCTCACCCGGGCCGCCGCACCCGCCGGCCCCGGCATCGCGAATCTGGCCGACCCGGCGTGGGTCGCAGCGACGGCCCGGAGCACGGGCATCCCCGCACGGGCGCTGCAGGCCTACGCGGGCGCCGCCATCGCGAACGCGTCTCAGCAGCCGGGCTGCGGCATCGGCTGGAACCTGCTGGCCGGGGTGGGTGCGGTGGAGTCGCGGCACGGCACGATCTTCGGCGGCGCGCTGAACGCGGCGGGGGATGCGGTGCCGCCGATCTTCGGGGTGACGCTGGACGGGGTATCCACCAACCACGTGCCCGACTCGGACAAGGGCGCCATCGACGGCGACCCGAACGGCGATCGGGCGGTGGGCCCGATGCAGCTGATCCCCGAGGCGTGGCGCAACTGGCACGTCGACGGCAACGGCGACGGCGTGGAGAACCCGCAGAACATCGACGACTCCGTGCTCGCGGCGGCTCACTACCTCTGCCGCGCGGCCGGATCCGTGGCGACGGAGGCGGGCTGGCGCAAGGCCGTGCTCGCCTACAACAGCTCGGATCAGTACGTGGCCGACGTGGCCCGCTACGCCACCCAGTACGCGGCGGCGGCCGGCTAGCGCAGCTCGCCCGTCGCCCCGCCCCCCGCCCCCGCCGCCCCCGCCCGTCCCACCATGCCAAATGAAGGCATGGTGGCGCTCGCCGCCCGAGAGCCCGGGCGCGAGCGGCCGGCATCCCCCGCTCCTGCCTTCATTTGGCAGGTGGGG
>CBIHRK010000016.1:0-32773 GCA_966212465.1 uncultured Lacisediminihabitans sp. | reverse complement strand
GGTGGCGCGTCTTGCGAAGCAGCTTGCGGTGCTTCTTCTTGGCCATACGCTTGCGGCGCTTCTTGATTACTGAGCCCATGACAACCTCTATCGTTTTCTGAACGGACGACCGGGTCCGTCAGAACCTCGGAAAATCTGCAACCTGCATAGCTTACAGGGGCGAGTCGCTGCTCGGCATCCGGGGTGTTACGCGGTATCGGCCACGCCGGTGTCGATCGCGGCCTCGACCGCCGACTCCGGCACGCGGAACGAGCGGCCGAAACGGATCGCCGGCAGGTCGCCGGAATGCACCAGGCGGTAGACGGTCATCTTCGAGACGCGCATCATCTCGGCGACCTCGGCCACGGTGAGAAAGCGCACATCGGAGAGATCGCGAGCCATACCCGTGCCTCCCCGAGTTCGATGCCGTGTGAAACGCCTGTGACTCCTGTGACTGGAGTGCTAGATCGTAACTGTAGGGGGTGGCGTGACCCGCGGGCAACTCCCCGTTCGGGCTACTTGTCGGAGCCGCGCCCGAGCACGCTCTTGATGGGGTCGATGACGCGCCGCTCGACGGCGTGCGAGGCATCCTGGACCGCCACCGCGGCCCCCGCGGCCGCCCTGCCGACGGCGTTGCCGGCCGGTGCGGGATTCTGCAGTGCTCCCGCCGCGCGCTTGATCGGCTCCGGCAGGTTCATGCCCGACCAAGCGGCGAAGACGGTGGATGCCGCGGCATCCGCCGACGCGTCGAAGTCGGCGCTCAGGAACGGGATCAGCCAGTCCTCCAGCTCTTCCAGCGGCTGGGTGTCGATCGTGTAGTAGCGGTGCTGGCCCTCCTCGCGCACCGAGACCAGTCCGTGGTCGCGCAGCACGCGCAGGTGCTTCGACACCGTCGGCTGGCTGAGCCCCAGGGTCACCACGATGTCTCCGACGCTGATCTCGCCGTGCTCGGAGTCGGCGGAGAGGTAGCGGTCGAGCAGCACCTTGAGCAGGTCGCGCCGAGTCGGGTCGGCGATCACGTCGAATATGTCAGCCATGCAGACAGGCTAGCGCGGCCGGGCGGCATATGCCCGGCTGGGAATCAACCGGCGGCGAGCTCGCGAGCGCGAGCCAGCGCAGCGGCCGTCGCGCGGTCGAAGAGGCCAGCGAGATCGGCCTTCTCCAGCTCGGCGATCGCCCGTTCCGTGGTCCCGTTCGGGCTGGTCACCCGGCGGCGCAGCTCCTGCGGCGTCTCGCCCATGGCGATGAGGAGTTCGGATGCCCCGGCGAAGGTCCCCTCCACCATGGCGCGCGCCTCGTCCGCGCTGAAGCCCATCCCCTCGGCCGTCTTCGCGAACTGCTCGATGAGGTAGAACACGTAGGCGGGGCCCGATCCGGAGATCGTGCTGAGGGCGTCGATCTTCTCCTCCGGCACCTCCAGCACGGTGCCCACGGTCTCGAAGAGCACGCGCACGATCACCATGTCGGCCTCGGTCGCCCGCGACCCGGCGCTGAGCCCGGTGACGCCTCGCCCGATGAAGGAGGGCGTGTTGGGCATCGCGCGGATCACCACTCCGGGCACGATCGCCTCCATCGCCGCCGTCGTGACCCCGGCTGCGATGCTGACCACGATCGCGCTCTCCTCGAGGGCGGGCGCGATCTCGCGCAGGAGGTCGGGCACCATGGCCGGCTTGACCCCGACGATCACGACATCGGCCGTGGCCACCGCGCGGCGGTTGGCCTCGGCATCCGTCTCCACTGCGAAGGACGCCACCCGGTCGGAGCGCAGCGCCGCGGCCTTCGCCTCCGTGCGGTTGGTCACTCGGATGTCGTCCACCGACACGGAGGGATCGAGCAGCCCGTTGAGAATGGCACCGCCCATCGAACCGGCGCCGAGGATCGCGATCGTGGGGAGACTGGTCATGTGCCCCATCCTAGGATTGTCGGCATGAGCACACAGGGCGGGAACCGGGCCATCATCGCCGCACTCGGCGCGAACATCGGCATCGCCCTGACCAAGTTCATCGCTTTCTTCTTCTCCGGATCGAGCTCGATGCTCGCCGAGGGCGTGCACTCGCTGGCCGACAGCGCCAACCAGATCCTGCTGCTCGTGGGCGGCCGCCGTTCGCGCAAGAAGGCGGATGCCGAGCATCCGTTCGGGTACGGCCGCGAACGCTACGTCTACGCCTTCGTCGTCTCGATCATCATCTTCAGCGTGGGCGGCGTCTTCTCGCTGTACGAGGGGGTCGAGAAGCTCGCCAATCCGCACCCGCTCGAGGTGCCGTGGCTGCCGATCGTCGTGCTCCTGGTGGCGATGGGACTCGAGTTCTTCTCTCTCCGCACCGCCATCAAGGAGTCGAACCACACCCGTGGGGCGCAGAGCTGGGTCTCGTTCGTGCGCCGAGCGAAGGCGCCGGAGCTGCCGGTGGTGCTGCTCGAGGACGCCGCGGCTCTCACCGGCCTCGTGCTCGCGTTCCTCGGCGTCGGTCTCACCATCATCACCCACGACGGAGTGTGGGACGCGATCGGCACCCTGGCGATCGGCGTGCTGCTGGTCGCGGTGGCCGTCATCCTGGGGATCGAGACCAAGAGCCTGCTCGTGGGCGAGGGCGCGTCCGCGGCGGACACCGACCGCATCCGCGACGCGATCAACGCCGACCCCGAGGTGGAGGCGCTCATACACATGAAGACGCTGTACCTCGGGCCGGACGAGCTGATGGTCGCGGCGAAGGTGGCCTTCTCCGCAAAGATGCGGCTGACGGATGTCGCGACCGCCATCAATGCGCTGGAGGCGCGGGTGCGCGAGTCGGTTCCTGTCGCCCGCGTGATCTACATCGAGCCGGACATCTTCGTGCACCCGGGCGAGGGCAACCCCTCCACGGAGACGATCGTCATCCGCGCCGCCGACTGACGGTCAGAGTTCGGTGCGGCGGGCGACGAAGAACTCGAGCAGGAGGGCCGCGCAGGCCTGCTCCTCGACGCCCGCATAGACCTCGGAGCGGTGGGGCAGGCGGCGGTCGCGCAGGATGTCGTAGACCGACCCTGCCGCTCCCGCCTTGTCGTCCCACGCGCCGAACACCACGACGGGAACACGCGCGGCGAGGATCGCTCCGGCGCACATCGGGCACGGCTCGAGGGTCACGACCAGGGTGGTGCCGGTCAGGTGCCAGTCGCCGGTGCGCTCGGCGGCAGCGCGCAGCGCGAGGATCTCGGCGTGCGCGGTGGGGTCCTGGCGGAGCTCGCGCTCGTTGCGGGCCTGCGCGATGACCTCGCCCGCGGCATCCAGCACCAGGGCGGCGACCGGCACGTCGCCGTGCTCGGGCGCTCCACGGGCCAGCTCGACCGCCTGGAGCATGCGGCGGGAGTGGAGGGCAGGATCGACCACCATGCCACTCCTCCCACTCGGATAGATTGAGCCTATGCGAGTACACGTTGCCGACCACCCGCTCGTCACCCACAAGCTCACGGTGCTCCGCGACAAGAACACCCCGTCGCCCACCTTCCGGGCGCTGGCCGAAGAGCTGGTGACGCTGCTGGCCTACGAGGCCACACGCGACGTGCGCACCGAACCGGTGCAGATCGAGACGCCCGTGGCCACCACGACCGGCCTCGCGATCAGCGAACCGCGCCCGCTGGTCGTGCCCATCCTGCGCGCCGGGCTGGGGATGCTCGAGGGCATGACGAAGCTCGTGCCGACCGCCGAGGTCGGCTTCCTCGGAATGGTGCGCAACGAGGAGACGCTGCAGCCCGACATCTACGCGGAGCGCCTGCCGGTGGATCTCTCGAACCGACAGTGCTTCGTGCTCGACCCGATGCTGGCGACCGGCGGATCGCTCATCGCGGCCATCGAGTACCTCTTCGACCGCGGGGCGGTCGACGTGACCGCCATCTGCCTCATCGCAGCACCCGAGGGCCTTGCCGCCGTGGAGAAGGCGACAGAGGGTCGCGAGGTGCACATCGTGGTGGGCGCGCTGGACGAGCGGCTCAACGAGGTGGGGTACATCGTTCCGGGGCTGGGCGACGCGGGGGATCGGCTTTACGGCACGGTGTAGTCCCTTCGAGAGCCTCAGGGACCGCCGGTTGCTGAGGGTCTCGAAGCACGGTTGCTGAGGCTCTCGAAGCATGCCATAGTTGTCGCATGACTCTGACCGCGCACGCCCTGACCACCCTCGAGGTGTCTGGCAGCGCGGTCATGTGTTGTCGAATGTGTGCCTAGTCGGCTCTTCCAGCCGGGTCCGGTCTCGTAGCGAGGCCCACGGATCCCAGGGTGTCCGCCCCTCATAACGGGCGTCATCCTCTTTGCACCACCTGCATCATCCCGAAGGATCACACCCTCATCATTACGAGGCCCTTCACTTTCTGACACAAGGAATTCGACCCATGTCACTCGCGACGATCGATCTCGCCCGCCCCGCCCACAGCCCCGTCCGCCCCGCCGCACCGCTTTCGGCGGCGCCGGAGCCACGGCCCGAACCGACGCCGGCACCGCGCATCCGCGCGGTCCCCGCAGGCACCGAGGCCCGAGGCTTCGTTCTCTACGTGGGGGTCGACGAGGCGAAGGCCCTCGCCGCCGGCACCGACCTCGGCGCGCTGGTCGAGGCACTGCGCGCCCTCACCACCCAGCTCGTGCCCACCGCAGAGACCTACGCGGCCGTCGCGCTCGCGCCTCAGGGCGCGGGCGGCCGGGACGTGGACGTCGTGCGGCTGGCCCTGCAGGACCCGTCGGCTCTCGCCAAGCACCGCCAGCACGTCGAGGAGGAGCCGACGGTGCGCGCCGGCATCGTCGTCGACCTCTCGCGAAAGCGCGTCACGCTGGACGAGGAGCCCGCCCCGCTCACGTACAAGGAGTTCGAGCTGCTGCAGTACCTGGTGCTGCGCGAGGGTCGCACGATCGACCGCGCGGAGCTGATCTCGTCGCTCTGGGCGCAGGGCGACGAGGATGCACCGAACGAACGCACCATCGACGTGCACGTTCGGCGGCTGCGCTCGAAGCTGGGCGCGTACGAGGAGATCGTGCGCACCGTGCGCGGCGTCGGCTACCGGTTCGACCGGCACGCGGACGTCTCGATCCGGCACACCTCGACTCCCAGCCCGGACGTCTTCTAGCTCAGGCCTCGCGCGTCTCCAGAAGCACCCCGGCTCGCTGGAGGTCGCTGCCGACGTGGTGCGCGAAGTCCTGGAAGCGATCCGCGGTGCGGGACGCCCCGATCGCGCCGCCCTTCAGCGCGCTCCCGGCGAGGTCGCGGCTGAGTCGCACGACGATGCGCTCGCCGTCCTGGAAGAAGCCGACGTCGAAGCGCAGGTGCAGGTCGGCGCCCGCGAACGCCCCGAGCCAGACCGTCTTCGTGCGGCTGCCGCGCGTGGCGATGAACCCGCCCGCCGGGGTCGCCTCGACGGCGAACCCCTGCGCAGTGATCGATGCGGCCACGCGATTTCTCGCGTCGTCGACGGAGTCGGAGACGAAGTAGTCGTACGTGCCTGCCATGGTTCCTCGCGCTCTCATGCTGCTCATTCGGTGTTCACAGAAAAATAACAGTTCGATAACTAGCGCTCCGTTATCGGACCGTTATATAGTTTCAAACAGCAGAAGTTGTTTGCTGTGGCAGCCTCTGCGGAATGTGATTGCAGGACACTCTTGGTGCAAGGGAGTGGGCCGGTTCCAAGCCTCTGGAACCGGCCCACAATCACTTAACGGGTCGTTCGGAACTATAGGTCCGTGAGGCGGGGGACGACGAGCTCGGTGACCTTCTCGGTCCAGCCGGCCGGGTCATCCGTCTTCGCCCCCAGCTTCACCTCGTCCACCCCGAGAGCCGCGTAGCGGGCCATGTCGGCGAGGAAGCCGTCCACGTCGTCGATCGGATCCTGCCGGGCGATGATCGTCTTCTCGATGGCCTCGTAGTCGGTGCCCTCGGCGTCGCAGTGGGCGCGGAGCACATCGAGGAGCCGCGCCACGTTGTCCACGTCCCCGCCGAAGAGATTGCAGGCATCCGCATACCGCGCCACCAGCTTGAGGGTCTTCTTCTCGCCGCTGCCGCCGATGAGGATCGGAATGCGCGCCTGGATGGGGCGCGGCCGGTTGATGGTCTCCGCCAGGTGGAAATGCGTGCCGTCGTAGGGCCCCTCCTCCTCGCCCCACATCTGCCGGCAGATCTGGATGGTCTCCTCCAGCCGCTCGAAACGTTCCTTCAGCGGCGGGTAGTGCACGCCGAGCGCGTTGTGCTCGCGCTCGTACCAGGCCGCGCCGATGCCCAGGAAGGCCCGGCCCTCGGAGAGCACGTCGAGGGTCGTCACGGTCTTGGCCAGCAGGCCGGGATGCCGGTACGTGACGCCGGTGACGAGGAGCCCGAGCTTCATGCGCCTCGTCAGCCCCGCGACATAGCCGAGCGAGGTGTACCCCTCCAGCATCGGGTCCTGCGCCGTGCGGTACGCCTCCATCTGGAACCAGTGGTCCATGAAGGTGAACGAGTTGACGCCTCCGTCGTCGGCCGCGCGGGCCGTCTTCGCGATGATGCCCGCGAGCGTCTCCGGCTCGCCGGGCAGGGTGAAGTCCATGAAGTGGATGCCGAGTCTCATGCACTCATTCTGCGCTCAGGCGGGCCACTCCCGACGCAGCACCGGCACGACCTCCGAGCCGAGGATCTCGAGCTGCTCCAGCACGACGTCGACGGGGATGCCGCCGTTGTCCACGAGGAAGAGCTGGCGGCGGTAGGGCCCGAAGTAGTCGCGCATGCCCAGGTACCGGTCGATGACCTCCTGCGGGCTGCCG
Source organism: uncultured Lacisediminihabitans sp. (assembly GCA_966212465.1). GTDB lineage: Bacteria > Actinomycetota > Actinomycetes > Actinomycetales > Microbacteriaceae > Lacisediminihabitans. The sequence goes on along the minus strand of CBIHRK010000016.1, from coordinate 26,049 downwards.
ACCGTGAGCGACGTGTTCGCCGTCACCTCCTCCAGGGGGCCCTGCGACTGGTAGATCATCGTGTTGTCGAAGTAGGGCCGGTACTCGTCGATCGCGTCCTGCGACCGCGGGCGGATGAACACCTGTCCCCCCGCGCCGACGATCGCCGTCTCCGCCGCCCCGTGCCCGTAGTGCTCGAAGCGCTCGCGGTAGAAGCGCACGAGGCGTTCGAAGTGCGACATCGGCATGAACAGGTTGTTGGCGAAGAATCCGTCGCCGTAGAACGCGGCCTGCTCGGCGATCTCCGGGGAACGGATGCTGCCGTGCCAGACGAACGGCGGCACACCGTCGAGCGGTCGCGGCACGGAGGTGAAACCGGTCAGCGGGGTGCGGAAGCGCCCCTCCCAGTCCACGTCCGTCTCCCGCCACAGGCGGTGCAGCAGGGCGTAGTTCTCGATGGCGAGGGCGATGCCGTCGCGCAGGTCCTTGCCGAACCAGGGGTAGACCTCTGCGGTGTTGCCCCGGCCCAGCATGAGGTCCACCCGGCCGCCGGCGAGATGCTGCAGCATCGCGTAGTCCTCGGCGATCTTCACCGGGTCGTTGGTGGTGATGAGGGTGGTGCTGGTGGAGAGGGTGATGCGGGAGGTGCGGCCGGCGATGTAGCCGAGGATCGTGGTCGGCGACGACGGCACGAAGGGCGGATTGTGGTGCTCGCCGATGGCGAAGACGTCGAGCCCCACCTCCTCGGCCTTGACGGCGATGCGCACGATGTCGTCGAGCCGTTCGTGCTCGTTCCGCGTCTGGCCGGTGTGCGGATCGGAATTGAGATCGCCGACGCTGAAGATTCCGAATTCGACTGCCATACGCGTTGTCATTGCTCCAGTACAGGCCCGCTCAGGGGGTGATTGGTGGGGTTATGCTCACTCTATGGAAGCCGAACCGAGCGACAGAAGGCTTGCTGTCGCGGCATGGGAAGCCCTGTTCAGAGCGCAGGTCTCCGTCATGCGTTACCTCAATTCGGAGTTCCCGACGGGCGAGCTCTCCCTCAACGAGTATGACGTGCTCTTCAACCTTTCCCGGCAGCCGGGCCGCCAGACACGCATGCGCACTCTGACCGAGCACCTGCTGATCAGCCAGCCGAGCATCTCGCGCCTGGTGGACAGGCTGGTCGCCAGGGGCCTCGCCGAGAAGATCGACGACCCCTCCGACGCCCGCGGCGTGATCGTGCGGCTGACCGATCAGGGGTATGCGTCGTTCGTGCGCGTGGCCCGCGGACACATGGGCTCGATCTACAACCGGGTGGGCACAACCCTCACCGACGACGAGCTGCGCACCCTCACGGCACTGTGCGACAAGCTCCGAGCGGGAACGGCACCGCGCTGAGCAGCACGCGAGTACGGTGCACGGCATGAGACCGAGCATCGTCTGGTTGCGCGACGACCTGCGCCTCTCCGATAACCCTGCGCTGACCGCCGCCGTGCGACGCGGCGGGCCGGTGGTGGTGCTCTATCTGCTCGACGAGGAGAGCAGCGGCATCCGTCCCCTCGGGGCCGCGAGCCGTTGGTGGCTGCACCACAGCCTGGCCGCGCTCGCCGACTCGCTCGACGCGCTGGGCTCCTCCCTGGTGCTGCGACGCGGGGCAGCCGCCGCGGAACTGCCGCGTCTGGTCGACGAGGTCGGTGCCGAGGCCGTGTTCTGGAACCGTCGCTACGGGGGCGCCACCCGCGAGGTGGATGCCGGGCTGAAGCGCTCGTTGCGCGAGGCCGGTCTCGACGTGCAGAGCTTCGCGGCCAACCTCATGCACGAGCCGTGGACGGTGACCACCGGGTCGGGCACGCCGTTCCGCGTGTTCACCCCGTTCTGGAAGGCGTGCCTGGAGTCGGGCGATCCGCGGGAGCCGCTGCCGGCGCCGGACGCGATCGAGGGGATGCGCGCGGCATCCGACAGTCTCGGCGACTGGCGGCTGCTGCCCACCGAACCCGACTGGTCGGGCGGGCTCGCGGATGCCTGGACGCCGGGCGAGCACGGCGCGCGCGAGCGGCTGGAGGCCTTCGTCGGCGACGGGCTGGAGGAGTACGCGCGCGGGCGGGACGAACCCGCGCAGGATGCGACGTCGAGGCTCTCCCCGCACCTGCGGTTCGGGGAGGTGAGCCCGTTCCAGATCTGGGATCGGGTGCAGCGCGGCCGGCTGAGCGCGGCCGCCCGGCGCAACGCCGGGGCGTTCCTGCGGGAGGTGGGGTGGCGGGAGTTCAACTGGAACATCCTGTTCCACTCCCCCGACCTGGCCACCGCCAACTTCCGGCCCGAATTCGACGCCTTCCCCTGGTCAGAGCCGTCGCCCGCCACGCTCACCGCGTGGCAGCGGGGCCGCACCGGCATCCCGCTCGTCGACGCGGGCATGCGGGAGCTCTGGCAGACGGGCTACATGCACAACCGGGTGCGGATGGTTGCGGCATCCCTGCTCATCAAGAACCTGCTCGTGGACTGGCGGATCGGCGAGCGCTGGTTCTGGGACACCCTGGTGGATGCCGACGAGGCGAACAACCCCGCCAACTGGCAGTGGGTGGCGGGCTCGGGAGCGGATGCCGCGCCGTACTTCCGTGTCTTCAATCCGGTGCTGCAGGCCGACAAGTTCGACCCCCACGGGGAGTACCTGCGCCGCTACCTGCCGGAGCTCGGCACGAGCGACTATCCGGAGCCGATCGTCGACCTGAAGGCATCGCGGGCCGAGGCCCTCGAAGCGTACGAGCACGTCAAGCGGGCCGCCCCCCGATGAGCTGAACGGCGCGCGCCCCCGCCTGCACCCCGGCCTCGGCGGCGGTGATCGCGTCGCCGGAACGGACCCACTCGGCGAGGAACCCGGCCGCGAAGGCGTCGCCGGCGCCGGTGGGGTCGATCACGTCGACCGGCCGCGCCCGCACGCGCTGCGTGTCGGCGCCTCGCCTGGCCACGAGCACGCCCTCGGTGTCGAGGGTGAGCGCGACGACGTCGAACCGGCGGGCCAGCGCGGCGACGACCTGCTCGGGGTCGCCGAGGCCGGTGAGCAGGCGGCCCTCGTCGAGGTTCGGGAAGAGGATGCCGGCGCCGTCGATCGACTCGAGGAATCGCTCCGCACCGAAGTCGGCGATGAACCCGACCGAGCCGGGGTCGACCGAGACCGCGACGCCGCGCTCCTGCGCTCGGCGGATCAGGCGTCGAACGGCCTCGAGGCGGTGGGGTGAGCCGAAGAGGCTGTAACCGGTGAAGTGGGTTGCGGCCGCGGCATCCAGCAGCTCGTCGGTGACCTCATCGGCCGTGAGCGCCGCGTTCGCGCCCGTCTCGGTGAGCATGGTGCGCGAGTCGCCCTCGACGATGACGACGATGGTGCCGGTGGGGAGCGTCGGATGCCCGATAAGGTGGGCTCGCACCCCGTGCAGCAGCGATCGGTGCCGTTCGACGTCGACGGCCGCCACCGCCCCCACGAAATCGACGTGGCCGCCGAGCTCGGCGATCCAGGCGGCCGTGTTCGCCGCGGAACCGCCGGCCCGCCAGCGGATCGACGAGGTGGTGTCGGTATCGGGACGGATGGCGTGGCGGGGCACGACGACGATGTCGTCGATGACGTCACCGAAGACGACGATGCGATCCCTAGCGGTCAAGCGCGGCCCATTCCGTGGCGATGGCGCCGGCGAGGCGCACGTTGTTGCGGGCCAGGTCGAGGTTGACCTCGAGGCTGCGGCCGCCGGAGAGCTCGACGATCTTGAGGAGCAGGAACGGGGTGACCGCCTTGCCGCTGACGCCGGCCTCCTCGGCGAGCGCGAGGGCCTCGGCGAGCACCCGGTCGTGCTCGGCCGGGTCCCACTGCAGTTCGCGGGGAATCGGGTTGGCGACCACGATGCCCTGGCCGTGGCCGAGGTCGTCCTGGCTGCGCATCACCCGGGCGATGGCGGCGGCGCTGTCGACGCTCCAGTCGATCGTGTGCGACGACTCGGTGAGCCAGAAGCTCGGGAAGACGGTGGTGCGGTAGCCCACGACCGGCACGCTGAGAGTCTCGAGGCGCTCGAGGGTGGCCGCTATGTCGAGCACCGACTTCACGCCGGCGCTGACGACGGTGATGTTGGTGACGGCGAGGGTGGAGAGATCGGCGGATTCGTCGAAGGTGCTGCTCGCACCGCGGTGCACGCCGCCGAGACCTCCCGTGGCGAAGACGCGCACACCGGCCTTCGCGGCGAGGTGGGCGGTCGCCGCCACCGTCGTCGCCCCCGACGCGCCCGCTGCGGCCAGGATCGGCAGGTCGCGCACGCTCGCCTTCGCGAGGTCCTCCTCCGCGATGCGGCGCACGCCCTCCGCGTCGAGGCCGATGCGCGGGATGCCGTCGAGCACCGCGATCGTTGCGGGGGTGACGCCGGCGTCGAGCAGGATCTGCTCGAACTCGAGCGCCGCCTCGTGATTGCGCGGGCGCGGCAGGCCGTGACTGATGATGGTCGACTCGAGGGCGACGACGGGGCGGTTGTCCGTGAGGGCGGCGGCCACGGCATCCGAGACGATGAAGGAGCTCATAGCCTCCGAGCCTAGCGGCGCGCCTCCCCCCGCCCCCCCCGCCGATTGTTCCGTTTCGGGACGCGCGGTACCGGGCGCCGCGGCCCGACCGTCCCGAAACGGAACAGCGGGGGGAGTCAGGCGTCGAGGTCGTGCTCGAGCTGTTCCGGGGTGAGCTGCTCGCCGACGGCGGGCTTGCGGATGGGGAGCTTGCGCGAGAGGTCGGGAGCCGGTGCGTCCGGCTCCGCGACCCCGGAGACGGACTCGACGCCCTCTTCCAGCCGGGACTCGGGCGGACCGCCCAGGATGTCCGGGCCGTCGAGCGGGCCGAGCTGCAGTTCGCGATCGTCGCGCACGTCCTCGACGTCGCGGTCCGGGTGCGGGATGAGCGGTTCGGCCATCGACATGCCGAAATCCTAGACCCGCACGAGGCGGTCCTCGCAGACGGTCAGCGGTGCCTTTACACCCCCTTCCGTGCCCGCGCTCCGAGCCGATTGCCAGGCTGGCGCTGACCGTTCGGACAGTCAGCCGGAATGACGGGGAAAGACCGGCATCCGATTCGGACGATATATCGGAATCCCGCGCGTGTCGCGCCGGGGAGGCCCAAACCGCGGGCGACCCCGCGCCGGACCCCCTCCTGCGACCGGGAACGTCCGGGCCGCCAGAGAAGGAGAAATCCAGACCATGAAGAACATCACGAAGACGTCCGCATTCGGCATCGCGGGAGTGGCGGCCGCGGCCCTCGCGCTCGGCGCAGCTGCGCCGGCGATGGCCAGCACCGGGCACGAGGGCGACAGCAGCACCTCGTACAGCAGCACGTCGCACGCGTCGAGCACCCGTTCCACCGACCTCCTCGGGGGCACGGCCCGCGGTTTCGACGCGAAGGACATCTCGACCTGGGCGCCAGTGAGTAGCTCCGTGCCCGTCCTGCTCGCGCCGCAGGTGAGCACCGGAGACATCGCCTCCGGCAACGCCGTCGCCTCCGGCAACGACGTGACGGCACCCGTCGCCTCCGGGAACGACTCGGCGGTGCTCTCGGGCAACGACGGCTCGGCGCTCAACGGCAGCGGCTCGGGGAACTCGCTCGGCACCGTCGCGGGTAACACCGTGGCGCCGAGCACCGGGACCACCGTCGCGCCCTCGACCGGATCGTCGGTGGGCGATGCGGCGAACGTGAACGGGATGGTGGACGGCATCCTGTCCTCCGTCGATGACAACGTCGACCTCGGCGCGATTCTCGGAACCCGCTGATCCCAGCCGGCGAGTGACGGGAGGGCCCCGGTGCTTTCAGGCACCGGGGCTTCTTCATGCCCGATTTCGAGCGAGGGTCTTTACTGTTAAGAAAGTTTACTGATAGATTCGCCCGCAACTCGAGGAGGTGCGGTGCCAGCGAAGACAGTACCCGGAACGCCGTCCTGGCTGCGGCAGACCAACGACCGCACCGCGCTCACGCTCCTGCTCGAGCACGGGGTGCTCACGCGCAACCGCCTCGGCGAGCTCTCCGGCCTCTCGAAGCCGACCGCCTCGCAGATCGTGGCCCGGCTGGAGGGGGCCGGCATCATCCACGTCGTGGGCGAGGTCTCCGGCGGCCGCGGCCCCAATGCAGCCAGCTACGCGGTGCGGGGGGAGCGCCTGCTGGGCGTGGCGGTGGACATCGATGAGCGGGTCATCCGCTCGACACTGGTCGACGCCACGGGCGCCGAGCACCCGGTCGTCGAAACAGCGATGACCGCGGGCGGATCGCGATCCGCGACCGCCGACATCCGTGAGGCGATCGAGCACGCCCGGGACGCCAGCGGCGTGGTCGGGGGCGCCATCCGCTTCGTGAGCATCGGAGTGGAGGGATCGATCGATCCACGCACCGACGAGCTCTCCTTCATCGACTCGCTGCCCGGCTGGCCGCGCTCCGGCCTCCGCGCGACGCTCGAGCGCGAACTCGGCATCGGCGTCACCATCGACAACAACGTCAACCTGGCCGCCATCGCGGAACGCATCGAGGGCACCGGCGCGGGCCTCGCGAGCTTCGCACTGCTGTGGATGGGCGACGGGCTCGGCCTCGCGGTCGACCTCGGCGGGTCGGTACACCGAGGAGCCGCCGGCGGCGCGGGTGAGATCGGCTACCTGCCGGCGCCCAAGGTCGCGGCATCCGTCGACCCGGCGGCAGCCGACCTGCAAGACCTGCTCGGCGGGGCGACCGTGGTCGCCCTCGCGAACGCCGTCGGGATCCCCGGCGCGGATGCCCGGGCCGTGGCCACCGCGCTCGCTGACCACCCTCGGCGCGGCGAGCTCCTCACCGCGCTCGCGCCCCGCATCGCCCTCGGCGTCGTGCCGGTGCTCGCGATCCTCGACCCCGAGGTGATCGTGCTCGGCGGACCGGTCGGCGCCGCGGGCGGCACCGACCTCGCCGCCCTGGTGAGCGAGGCGATCGAGCGCGACCGGCTCTGGAAGCCGCGAGTGACCGCAACGGCGCTCGGCGCCGACCCCGTACTCCGCGGCGCCCGCGAGGTGCTGCTCGTCGAGCTGCGCGAACGCCTGTTCTCCGAGCTCGAAGCACTGCAATGACCACGTCCCCCGGAAGAAGTGAGGTACCGAGTTGAAGCACCACATCATCCGTCGCGTCGGAACCATCGCCGCGATCGCCACGGCGAGCGCGCTCGTGCTCGCCGGATGCAGTTCAGGATCCGGCGGCGACTCGGTCGCCGCCACCGCCCCGAGCCACCTCAAAGGCACGGTGAGCTTCTGGCACTTCTTCAGCGATCGTGAGGCGAAGGTGATCCAGTCGGTCGTCGACGACTTCGAGAAGAAGAACCCCGACGTCAAGGTCGTGGTGCACTCCGGTCAGGACGACGACAAGCTGCGCAAGGCGATCGCCGCGGGCAACACGGTCGACCTCGGCCTCTCCTACTCCACCGACATCGTGGGCAGCTTCTGCACCAGCGGCGCCTTCCGCAACCTCAACGCGTACATCGCCCGCGACAAGGTCGACCTGAGTCAGTTCAGCGACACCGTGCGCAGCTACACGGAATACAAGGGCACGCGCTGCGCGATGCCCATGCTGGCGGATGACTACGGCCTCTACTACAACAAGAAGCTGCTGTCGGCGGCCGGCTTCACCGCCCCGCCGAAGACGCTCTCCGAACTGGAGACGATGGCGCTGAAGCTCACCACCTACAACGCCGACGGCACCATCAAGACGCTCGGGTTCAACCCGTTCATGGGGTTCTACGAGAACGCCGCGGCACACTACGGCCCGCTCGCCGGCGCCAAGTGGCTGGACTCCAAGGGCAAGTCGGTCATCGGCAGCGACCCCGCGTGGAAGGAGCTGATGACCTGGCAGAAGGGCTTCGTCGACAAGATCGGCTACGACAAGCTCAACGCCTTCACCGCGGGGCTCGGCCAGGAGTTCTCCGCCGACAACGCGTTCCAGACCGGACAGGTGGCGATGAACATGGATGGCGAGTACCGCTCCGCCTTCATCGGCGACCAGGCACCCGACCTCGACTACGGCACCGCGCCGATGCCCACCGCCGACGACCACACCGACCTCTACGGCGGCGGGTACATCACCGGCAACATCGCCGGAATCTCCAAGGGCTCGAAGAACCCGGAGCTCGCCTGGGCGCTGCTCAAGTACCTCACGACGGACACCCACGCGGTGGTGAAGCTCGCCAACGGGCTGAAGAACGTCCCCACCACGAAGGACGCCCTCGCCTCCCCCGACCTCGAGGTGAGCGAGCAGTACAAGACCTTCATCGACATCGCGTCGAGCCCGCACTCCAGCACCACGCCGCCGAGCCCCATCGGCGCCGGGTACCAGCAGGCCTTCGAGGACTTCTGGCACAAGTACCAGTCGGGCAGCGTGAGCGACCTCGGTGCCGGGCTCAAGGGCATCGACAAGAACATCGACGACCAGGTCGCACTGTCGACGGGGCCCTAGGGTGACGGCGACCATCGCAGCGGGGCGGCGCCGCCGCCCCGCCCGGCGCTGGGCGATCCTGGCGATGCTGGCTCCGGCGATCCTCGGACTGCTGATCTTCTTCGTCTACCCGCTCATCGCCTCGATCTACTACTCCTTCACCCGGTTCGACCTCGTGTCGCCCCCGGAGTGGATCGGGCTGCGCAACTACGTGTACCTGTTCACGCAGGACCCGAGCGTGGGCCAGGCGGCACTCAACACGCTGTGGTTCGTGCTGATCCTGGTGCCGGTGCGCATCGTGACCGCGCTGGGGGTGGCGGCGCTGCTCACCCGGGTGCGCCGGGCATCCGGATTCTGGCGGACCGTGTTCTATCTGCCGGCACTGGTTCCGCCGGTGGCCGCGGTGGTGGCGTTCGTGTTCCTCTTCAACCCGGGGACCGGGCCGGTCAACATCCTGCTCAAGGCGATCGGAATCCACGGGCCGCTGTGGTTCAACGACCCCGCCTGGGCGAAGCCCTCGCTGCTGCTGCTCGGGGTGTGGGTGATGGGCGACATCATGATCATCTTCCTCGCGGCGCTGCTCGACGTGCCCGCCGACCTCTACGAGGCGGCGTCGCTCGACGGGGCGCGCGGCTGGCAGAAGGGCTGGTACATCACGCTGCCGTCGATCGTGCCGGTGCTCGTCTTCGCGGTGATCACGGGGGTGATCGCGGCGCTGCAGTACTTCACCGAGGCGGCCGTGGCATCCAGCGTGGCGTCGGGCAAGGCGACCGTGGGCGACTCGGCCGGATCGGTGATCGGATACCCCGACGGGTCGCTGCTCACCTACACCGAGTGGCTCTACCTCCGCGGGTTCAGCAACTACCAGCTCGGGTACGCGTCGGCGCTCGCCGTCGTGCTGTTCGTCGTGGCGGGCGCGTTCCTGCTCGTGCTGCTGCGCCGGGTGCGCGCCTTCACTCCGGCGGAGGCCTGATGACCGCCATCTCCGCACGCACGCCGACCTCTCCGCGACTGCGCCGCATCCTGGCGTGGATCGGGCAGCACGCCATCCTGATCGCGCTCGGCCTGCTCTTCGTGGGACCGATCCTGTTCGTGTTCCTCACCTCTCTCATGTCGAACGAGCAGGCGCTCACGGCGACACTGTTCCCGACCACGTGGGAGTGGGGCAACTACCTGAAGGTGTTCCAGACCGTGCCGCTCGCGCAGTGGTTCGGCAACTCGGCGTTCTACTCGATCCTCGCCACCGCGTTCATGCTCATCTCGTCGGTGCCCGCCGCCTACGCCCTGGCACGGGTGAAGTTCCGCGGATCGGGCGTGCTGTTCCTCGCCATCATCGTGGCGATGCTGCTCCCTCCCCAGGTGACGGCGATCCCCATCTACGTGATGTGGACGCAGCTGCACCTCACCGGGACGCTCTGGCCGCTCATCCTCCCCAACCTCCTCGGCGATGCGTTCTCGATCTTCCTGCTGCGCCAGTTCTTCCTCACCATCCCGAAGGAGTACGCGGATGCCGCCCGCATGGACGGCTGCGGCGAGTGGGGCGTGCTGCTGCGCGTGATCGTGCCGATGGCCCGACCCGGGATCGCGGCGGCCGGGATCTTCATGTTCTTCAACTCGTGGAACGACTATTACGGGCCCCTGCTCTACACCTCCGAGAATCAGGCGGCGTGGCCGGTGGCCTACGGGCTGGCCACGTTCCGCAGCGTTCACGGCACCGATTGGAGCATCACCATGACCATGACCATCCTCGTGATGGTGCCGGTGGTCGTGATCTTCTTCTTCGCGCAGAAGATCTTCGTGGAAGGGATCACCCTCACCGGGGTGAAGGGATAGCAATGAAACTCACTGTCGTCGGTGGCGGATCCACCTACACCCCCGAGCTCATCGACGGGTTCTCGCGCCTGCGCGACACACTGCCGATCGACGAGCTGTGGCTCGTCGACCCCGACGCGAACCGGCTCGAGCTGGTCTCGGGCGTCTCCCGCCGCATGTTCGCGCGCGCCGGGCATCCGGGCTCCATCCACGCGACGGCGGATGTCGTCGAGGGGGTGCGCGACGCCGACGTGGTGCTCCTGCAGCTGCGCATCGGCGGGCAGGCGGCCCGGCACGGCGACGAGACCTGGCCGCACGAGGCCGGCGTGCTGGGCCAGGAGACCACCGGTCCCGGCGGCTTCGCCAAGGCCCTGCGCACCGTGCCGGTGGTGCTGGATGTCGCCGAGCAGGTGCGCAGGCACGCGAAGCCGGGCGCATGGATCGTCGACTTCACCAATCCGGTCGGCATCGTCACCCGCGCACTGCTACAGGCCGGGCACCGGGCGGTGGGTCTCTGCAATGTGGCCATCGGATTCCAGCGCAGGTTCGCCGGCATGCTCGGCGTGGACTTCAGGCAGGTGCGCCTCGACCATGTGGGGCTCAACCACCTCACCTGGGAGCGCGGCGTGACGGTCGACGGGGTGGACGTGCTGCCGGGCCTGCTGTCGGAACGGCTGCAGGAGCTGGCGGAGGAGGTTGAGCTGCCGGCATCCATGCTCACGATGCTGGGCTCGGTGCCGAGCTACTACCTGCGGTACTTCTACGACTCCGACGAGGTGCTGCGCGAACAGCGGGTCTCGCCGACGCGCGCGCAGGCCGTGATGGAGGTCGAGGCGCAGCTGCTGGAGCTCTACGGCGACCCGCACGTGGACGAGAAGCCGGCCATTCTGGAGAAGCGCGGCGGCGCCTACTACTCGGAGGCCGCGGTGGACCTGATCGCCTCGCTGCTGGCCGACCGGGGAGACGTGCAGGTGGTCAACGTGCGCAACGATGGACGCATGCCGTTCCTGCCCGACGACCACGTGATCGAGGTGCCGGCCACGGTTCGGCGAACGGGCCTCGATCCCCTGCCGATCGCGCCGCTTCCCGACGACCTCGCGGGGCTGATCGGGCACGTCGCCGGCTACGAGCGGCTCGCCCTGGATGCCGCGATCCACGGCGGTCGCGATCGGGTGCTGCGCGCGATGCTGGCCCACCCCCTCGTGCAGCAGTACGACCGCGCCGAGAAGCTCACCGACCTGCTGCTGGCCGCCAACGCGCAGCACCTGCCGTGGGCCAGGTGAGCGGACCGGTCGTCGTCGCGGTGGACGGCGGCGGCTCGAAGACGGATGTCGTGGCCGTCACCCTGGACGGCACGCTGCTCGCGCACTCCCGTGGCCCCGCATCCAACCCGCAGACGGAGGGTCTCGGGACGGCGGTGAGCGTGGTCGACGAACTGGTGGCGACGGTGCTCGCCGCCGCCGGCCGGCCGGTGCTGCGCACCGCGATCTACCTCGCCGGGCTCGACCTGCCCGCCGAGATCGACACGTTCCACGCCGCCGTCGCGGCCCTCCCCTGGGCGGTGGACCCGATCGTGGACAACGACATGTTCGCCCTGCTCCGCGCCGGAACGCGGGAGCCCGATGCGATCGCGGTGGTGTGCGGCACCGGCATCAACGCGGTCGGCGTGCGCGGCGACGGCGCCACCGCCCGCTATCCAGCGCTCGGCGCGATCACCGGCGACTGGGGCGGGGGCTCGCACTTCGGCGAGAAGGCGATGTGGCACGCGGCCCGAGCCGTGGACGGGCGAGGCCCCGCGACGGTTCTCACGGAGCGCATCCCCCGCCACTTCGGGCTCCCCGACGTGCAGGCCGTCTACGAGGCGCTGCACTTCGGGCGCCTGCCGTTTTCGGCTCTCGCCTCCCTCGCACCGCTCGTGCTGGAGAGCGCGGACGCCGGCGATCGGGCCGCCGTCTCGATCGTGGACAGGCAGGCGCGCGAGATCGTGACGATGGTGACGACGGCCATGGACCGTCTGGGCCTCACCGGAGACGGCGTGCCGGTCGTGCTCGGCGGCGGTGTGCTCGCCGCGGGCAACAGGGGTCTGCTCGACCGGGTGGATGCCGGCATCCTCGCCCACGACGCCGGGGCCCGCATCTCGGTGGTCCGTGAGCGCCCCATCGTGGGGGCGACGCTGCTCGCCCTGGAGTCGGTGGGAGCGAGCACCGCGGCGCTGGAGGCGGCCCGCCGCTCAGTGATCGCCGAGCTGGCCACCGTCGACGCGTGACCCGCCGCTGAGACCCGCGCCGCCGAGGGCGCACCGGTCGCCGAGGCTCTCGAGGCGAGCCCTCCGCTAGGGCCCCTTCGAGAGCCTCAGGGACCGGCATCGCCCCTCGGTGGCCGGCGTCAGCTGGCCTCGAGCACCGGCTCCTCCTCCGAGAAGTCCATGGTCGGGGGGCTGGTGCGGAAGCCGCGGGTGAGCACCGCCAGGTAGACGAGACCTATCGCCACCCAGATGCCGCCGATGATGAACGCGAGCACCGGCAGACTCGTCCACAGCCAGATGGTGAGCGCGAAGCCGACAGCGGGGGCGACGAGGTACCTCACGATGTCGAGCCCGCTGCGCCGCTTCAGATCGACCAGGTACGTCTTGATCACACTGAGGTTCACGAACGAGAACGCGATGAGGGCGCCGAAGTTGATCATCTGGAACACCCAGTCGAGCGGGATCACCAGCGCGATCAACCCGAGTGCCCCCACGATCACGATCGCGAGGTAGGGCGTCTTGAAGCGGGCGTGCAGGCGTCCGAAGACGGAGCGCGGCAGCATCCCGTCGCGGCCCATCGAATAGAGGATGCGGGAGACGCTCACCTGCGACGTCATCGCCGCCGCGAAGCTCCCGGCCACGAACGCGGCAGTGAACAGCCCGGCGAGAACCACGCCGCCGGCCCGGTGCATGAGGTCGAGCGTGGGCGCCGACTCGCTGAGGTGCTGGTAGTCCGGGAACACCAGCCCGGCCACCCATGCGCAGACCGTGAAGATCAGACCGCCGGCGAGCGTGGTGAGCAGGATGGCTCGCGGGATCGACCGCTTGGGCTCGCGGGCCTCCTCGGAGAGCGTCGACACCGCATCGAATCCGAGGAACGCGAGCGCCAGGATCGCCCCTCCCGCAGCGAGGTGCGGAAGGTCGACGCCTTTGCCGAAGAACGGATCGAAGAGCCCGACGGTGTGCGGGTTGCCGGAGAGGTAGCCGATGCTGCTGATCACGAAGATGACGACGAACACGACCTGCGCGCCCACCAGCGCCAGGTTCACGTTGGTCACCAGGTTGATCCCGATGAAGTTCAGCAGGGTCACGAGCGCGATCGAGACCACCACCCACACCCAGAACGGGATCGCCGGCAACACCGCCGACATGTACTGCCCGATGAGTACGTAGCTGAGGATGGGCAGCAGCAGGTAGTCGAGCAGCAGGGCCCAGCCGGTCATGAAGCCGAGGTGGCTGCCGAACGCCTTCTGTGTGTAGGTGTAGGCCGACCCGGCAACCGGATACTGACGCACCATGTTGGCGTAGCTGTAGGCCGTGAAGAGCATGGCGATCGTCGTGAGCACGTACGCCCCGGCGAGGTGTCCCGCCGCGGCCTGGGTGGCGTAGCCCCAGCTGGTGAACACCGCCAGCGGCAGCATGTAGGCGAGCCCGAAGACGAGCAGGGCGGGGGTTCCGAGTGCCCGCTTGAGCCGCACCGTCGTTGGTGCGGCTTCGGGGGTGGAGCGTGTCATTGGTACTCCTTCGTTGGTTGTGGTCAGGTGCAGAGCATCGCCATCGGCAGGGCGCCGGCGACGAAGAGGAGGGCGGTGGGCAGCGCCCGTCGCCAGCGGTGCCGGGCGAGCACGACGCGAACGAGCGCCCAGCCGAGCCCGATGAGGCAGACGCCGACGACGCCGCGCGGCAGAGCGCCGTGCGCGTGGCCGGCGACATGGCCCGGGGCGACGGCCACGAACACGAGCGCCATGCCCCAGAGATCGGCGAGGTGCTCGCGCCACATCGGGTCGGTGCGGGCGCGACGCGCGCAGGCGAACGACGTCACGATGAGAGCTGCGGATGCCGCGAGCATCCGCACGGCCGAGTGCGCGCCGACCATGCCGACCACCATCGCGCCGAGCATCACCGCATGCGGCGCGAACGCGAGAGCGCGTGACCCGCCCGTCGTGCGGGCGGGGAGGATCAGGCCTGCCACACCGTTTTCACGTTCACGAACTCGCGGATGCCGAACGACCCGAGCTCGCGGCCGTAGCCGGAGTCCTTGACGCCGCCGAACGGGAGCGCGAAGAACGACGCCGAGTTGCCGTTGGCGAACACACCGCCGAACTCGAGTTCGTGCTGCAGCCGGTCGATCTCCCCCTGGTCGGTGGACCAGACGCTGGCCGCGAGCCCGAAATCGGAGTCGTTGGCCAGGGCGATGGCGGTGTCGAGGCTGTCGACGCGGTACACGCACGCCACAGGGCCGAAGCACTCCTCCCGGTAGATGCGCATGTCGGGGGTCACGTCCACCAGCACCGTGGCCGGGTAGAACCAGCCGGGACCGTCGGGCAGCTGACCGCCGGTGAGCACCGTGACGCCTTTGCCGATCGCGTCCACGATGAGCTCGTGCGCGTCGGCGCGCACCTGCTCCGTGGCCATCGGGCCGAAGCCAGTGCCCTCGGCGAACGGGTCGCCCGCGGTGGTCGCCGTCATCGCGTCCACGAACGCGGCCAGCCACTCGTCGTAGACGTCGGCGTGCACGAAGAACCGCTTCGCGCAGATGCAGCTCTGACCGCTGTTCTGGGTGCGGGATGCCGCGCCCATCGTCGCCGATCGCGCGATGTCCGCACTCGGCATCACCACGAACGCGTCCGTGCCGCCGAGCTCCAGCACCGATTTCTTGATGTTGCGACCGGCCGCCTCGGCGACCGCCGACCCGGCGCCGACCGAACCGGTGAGGGTGACGGCACGGATGCGGCGGTCGTCGATCAGCTTCGACGCGGCCGCCCCCTCGATGAGCAGCGTCTGGAAGGCGCCCGCCGGGAAGCCGGCGCGCTCGAACAGCTCGCCCAGGTAGAGCGCCACCTGCGGCACGCTCGACGCGTGCTTGAGCAGGCCGGTGTTGCCCGCCATCAGCGCGGGCGCCGCGAACCGGATGACCTGCCAGAACGGATAGTTCCACGGCATGACCGCGAGCACGGTGCCGATCGGCTGGAACGTCACGCGCGCCCTCGAGGCCCCGACCGTCGACGGCTCGGCCGGGAACTCGTCGGCGAGGTACTCCTCGGCGTGGTCGGCGTAGTGCCGCATCCCGTTTGCCGACTTGGTGACCTCGTATTTCGCGGTGGGGATCGTCTTGCCCATCTCCGTGGCCGCGAGCGCGGCCAGCATCTCGAGGTCGGCGTCCATCAGGTCGGCGGCCGCCCGCATCCACTCGGCCCGCTGGGCGAACGTGGTCGCCGCCATCGCGCGATTGGCCGAATCCGCGCGCTGCAGGATCCGCTCGATCTGCTCGACGGTGTGCGGCTCGAAGCTCTTCTCCACCGTGCCGGTGGAGGGGTTGAGGGTAGCGATGGCCATGAGAACTCCTTTGTTTCCGATCGACTGTTACTGCGGCAGCAGCGCGGTGCGAGCCAGGGCGACGGCGCCCCGGACCGGCCTTACGCCGAGAAGATGCACCCGGAGGGCTGGATCGACGGCGGCGGCGAACGCGTCGAAGAGCCGCGGCTGATTGCTGATGACTCCCCCCGCTGCGACGACGTCGGTGCCGACCGCACCGCGGCGACGCAGCTGCGCCACCAGGCGCGCCAGGTGCGCGGCGGCATCGTGGATGACGCCCAGCGCGAGCTCGGAACCCGCGTCCGCCGCGGCGAACACGGCACTCGCGCGGGGTCCCCAGTTGTCCATGGTGGGCTCGTCGTTCACGGCACGGGCGAGCCGTTCGGCGTCGGGCACGCCGAACCCGGCCGAGAGTGCGGCGAGCAGGCCGTCATCCGCGTGCCCGTCGTCGTGGGCGAGCAATGCCCGCTGGGTGGCGACCCGCACGATGCCCGCGGCTCCCGCCTCGTCCCCGATCACCCAGCCCCAGCCACCGGTGACGAGCAGCTCGCCGTCGGCGTCCGACCCGACGGCGATGGCGCCGGTGCCGGAGATCACGCCGATGCCCCGCTCGAAACCCGCCGCGGGCACGAGCAGCCCGGCGTCGTTGATCGCCGCGGCCCGTACCCCGCGCGCGGCGAGCGCCCGCTCGAAGCCCGCGGCGACCGCGGCGGTGTCGAGCCCCTGCGCGCCGATCCCCAGCGAGAGCACCAGGGCGTCGGCGGGGAGGTGCGCGGCGAGCGCCCGCACGATCCACTCGGCGCCGGCATCCAGCGGTTCGGCGTCCCAGTCCTCTGAGGCGAACGTGGTGTCGAGCACGACGGCGCCGTCGATTGTCTCGGCCACCAGATCGGTCTTGGTGCCCCCGACATCGAGGCCCACGATCAGGTCGGTCACGTGGGCGACCCGTCGCTCACCTTCGTGTCCGAGTTGTGAAACACGAACTCCTCGATGTCGATCCCGGCCCGATGAGCGACCCGCTCGACCAGCATCTGCAGCACCAGGGCCTCGAGCACGGCCCGCGGCGCCGCGGAGACCTTCGGCAGCGCCACCACCTGCAGCGTGGGCGTCTGCTCGACGGGCTCGCTGGTGATCAGGATGACGCTGTGGCCCGCCTGCGAGAGAGTGTGGGCCACCTCGAGCTCACGGGTGTCCCCGAAGACGACGTGCACGCCGTGCCCGGCCGACTCCATCGAGCCGTGCAGGTACTGCCGCGTGCTCATGGCAGAACTGGGCAGCCGGGCCACCTCGCGGAACAGCAGGGCGCCGGCTTCGGCCGAACCGACGGCGGGGCCGGCGCCCACGAAGTCCGCGGTCGCCACTCCGGCGAAGGTGGCGGCCAGTTCCTCGATCTGCACGCCGACCGAGTCCTCGGTCCAGCCGAAGAGGGCCGGGAGCCGGGACCAGGCCTCGTCGATCTCGCCGCCGTTCCAGACATCCGCGATCATGCCGAGTGCGGTGACCGTAGCGGTGTAGCCGATCGTCGAGGCGTAGCTGTCAGGGATGCTGCCGAGGCTGATCGTGCGCTCGACCAGGTCGGCGATCGGCGACGGACGGCTGTTCACCACCGCGTAGCGGAGGCGGTCGTCCACGGACTCCAGCACGGCGAGGGTCTCGGAGCTGCGACCGCTCTGCGAGATGCCGATGATCGGGTGGTCGCTCGCCGGGTAGGGCAGTGGCAGGTCGCCCGCACCGAGCCGCAGGGCGTCGATGCCCCGACTGCGCAGAGCCCACACCGGTGCCGCCGCCGCGGCGAGGCTCGCGCCGATCCCCACGAAGACGGGACCGTCTCCCACGAACTCGCCGCGAGCGCGGTGTTCGCCCACCTCGACGGCGAGCCGCTCGATCGCCCGCTCCAGCTGCACGCGCTGGGCGGCCCGCGCCTCGGCGAACGTGATGTATCCGTCGGGGATCATGCGCGGTGCTCCTGATCGTGTTCGTGGTGGTCGTGCTCGCTGTGGTCGTGCCGGCCGTGCCCCGGCGCGCAGTGGTCGCTCGACGACTCCGGGATGTCGAGCGTGGGGTTGCGCCCGAAGAAGCCGTGCGGCTTGAGCACGAACCCGGTCGAGTCGACCGGCATGATCGGCCAGTCCTCGATGCGCGGGAAGTGGGTGAGGCCGAAGGTGTGCCAGAGCACGATGTCCGCGCCATCCACATTCCGGTCCGCGGCCGTCCAGGCCGGAAGGCCCGCGCCGCCCGGATGCATGTTCACGAAGTCGCCCGCCGGGTAGAGCTCGGCCGGGTCGTAGGCGGTCACCCAGAGGTGCTTCGCCGAGAAGGTCGCCCGCGCATAGATGTCCGACTCGGAGTCGGCCAGCAGCACCGGCTTGCCCTCGGGGAACAGCACGTAGCCGATGTCGCCGCCCAGCCGGTTCTGGATGCCGGGGTTCGACACCAGCCAGACCCGCCCGACCGCGTTGCCGGCCAGCCGTTGCGCCTGGAGCTCGCTCGTGAGCCGGGTCGCCACCTGAGTGAACCCGGTGCCGGTGGGATTGCGGTCGCCGCGCGGCACCAGGCGCGCCTCCAGCTCGTCGACCGCGTTCTCGGTGCCGCCGACCATCATGTCGAGGCGCGCACTGAACATGTGCTGGTGGTACGGCGCCCCGAGGCCGGGAGCCAACTCCGAAGCGAACTCGTAGCCCGGCCCCGGGTAGGCCGAGGTGAAGACCACGCCGGTCGCCTTGACCTCGAGCTCGATCGATCCGTCGAGCGAGAAGTACCAGTAGAAGCCGTAGTCGTAGTTGCCCACAGTCACGAAGAACGAGACCACGAGCCGGCGGTTGCGGCGCGAGTCGCTCGAGCCGTTCCAGTTGTCGGTGTGCTTCCAGAGGATCCCGGTGTCCTCCTCGTGGATGCAGATGGCCTGGGGCACCGTGCGGGGGTTGCCCGCGGCATCCGCCATCACCGCGTCGAGGTAGGTGATGTCGCCCACGCAGTCGCAGCCGAGTTCGAGCGAGTTGGCGAAGCCGCCGAGGAGGTACTCGCCGCAGTCGAAGAAGTTCTGGAACCAGCGCTGCGGCGACGGGTCGCCGTAGGGAACCATCATCTCGGCGATGGAGGCGCGGTAGACGATCGGGCGCTGCTCGCCGCCGTCGGCGATCGAGACATTGTGGAAGACGAGTCCCTCGCGCTGGTCGAAGCCGACCTGCAGCTGCCAGCCCAGCCAGCTGAGCACGCCGTTCTCGTCGATGCTGAAGCTCGGCCCCTGCGGCTGGGTGATCTCGATGGGCTTGATGCCCGTGCGCTCCGGCTGCCCGACCCAGGCCGGGTCGTGGAAGTTGCCGTCCTCCTGGGGCACGGGCAGGTCGACGTAGTCGATCACGTCGAGCACCTCGCGGGTGACGACATCCACCATCACGGTCACGCCGTCGACCGGGTGCGCCCAGCCGAGGTCGTTCGGCGTCTTCTGCACGAAGGTGAAGCAGCGTTGGATGCGGCGGCCGGTCTCGCTCTCGGCGAGCACGCCGGCCGAGAGCGGGTTCACCCGCAGGGTGCTGAGGTCGGTCAGGCCGCGCTTGGCCATGGCGGCGAGCCAGCGCTCGTCCTGGTGCACGACCTCCTCCACCAGGGGGAACTCGAGCAGCACGACCGGCACCTGCCCGTCGACGGCCGGGTCGAGTTCGCGTGCGCTCTCGATGCGGTCCTCCGCCGGGACGACCACCACGTCGTGCGAGGCGCCCGAGGCCATGTCCACGAGCATGGCGCGGAATCGGCGGGCAGCGACCGTGCCGGCCAACAGTTCCCGCTTGTCCTGCTCGAGCAGGCCGAAGTACGAGACGTGCACGTTCTCGCCGAGCAGGCCCTCGCGCGCGAGGATGCCGCGGCAGGCGGCGATCTCGTCGGGGCGCGGGGTCGCGAGGGCGGTGGCCAGGGCGTGGGGGTCGAGTGCGGTGGAGGCCACGGGTCCTCAGCTTTCGCGGTCGTCGGGCGGTATACGCACCACTATAGACCAATGCCGGTCCACTACACCAAGAATGCATGCCAGACAGACCCGCGGGTCGTCAGAGGGCAGACATCGCGGACGCCGACGCGCTCGGGAAAGGGCCAGCAGCGGGCGGAGCGCAGGCCGTCTAGCGGGAGGTGCGGGCGAAGAAGGTGCGCAGACGGTAGCGGTCGCCCGCGTAGCGGATCGTCGAGCTGAACAGCGGACGCTCCGCGGCATCCAGCGCGATCTGCTTCATCACCAGCACGGGCTTGCCCGGCTCGATCTCGAGCCTGGCGGCGGTCTCCGCATCCGCCTCGCGCGCCTCGATCGTCGCGTCCGCGCGGAGCGGGCTCACGTTGGCCGCGCTGAGGAAGTCGAAGAGCGAGCGCGAGGTGAAGTCGGCGTCCACGAGACCGGGGGCGAGGGATGCCGGGATCCGGGTCACGTCGATGGCGATCGGCACCCCGTTCAGCAGCCGGACCCGCTCCAGGTGGAACAGCGGGGTTCCGGCCGCGATCAGCAGTGGCTCCGCCTCATCCAGCGAGGCCGGCGCGACCTCGGCGCGAAGGACGAGAGACGACGCGGTCAGCCCGATGCGCGCGGCGGTCTCGCTGAACGACTCCAGGTTGTTGGGCCACTCCTTGTTGGGGGCCGAGGCCGGCGCGTCGCGGTCGGCCACGTACCAGCCGCGGCCGTGCGATGGGGTGAGCACGCCGTTCTCCACCAGCTTGTTGAGCGCCTTGCGCAACGTGACGCGCGAGATCCCGAGCTGGAGGCAGAGCTCGCGCTCCGGGGGGAGGCGTGACCCTGGCTTGAGCGTGCCGTTCTCGATCTCGCCGTTGATGAGGTTGACCGCCTGGATCCACAGCGGTTCGGGGTAGTCGGACCTGATGCCGCCCGGGGTCTCCTGCGTCATCGACATGCCCCGGGCTCCTTCGATTGTGGTGCGCTACCTCTTTCATACCATCCCGTGCCATGCGGGGGTGGACCGTGTCGTCCTCTCGGGCGAAAGTCGGTCAGGCCGACGGCGAGCGCGAGAACGAGGTGCGCAGTCGGTACCGATCGCCGGCGTATCGGATCGTGCTGGAGAGCACCGGCCGTCCGCTGAGGTCGGTGACCAGCTGGTGCATGGCGAGAGTCGGGCTGAGCGGCTCGACCCCGAGCTCGGCGGCGAGCGCGTCATCCGCCGTCCTGGCTTCGATCGTGGTCTCCGCCTGGGCGGGCGAGACGCCCGCCGACTCGAGGATCGTGTAGAGGCTGGCGAGGGTGAAGTCCACCTCGAGGATGCCGGGGACGAGGTCTGCGGGCAGCCTCGCGCTGTCGCTCGCGATCGGCATTCCGTCGAGTTTGCGCACGCGGTCGAGATGGAAGACCGGGATGCCCGGGGCGATTCCGAGCTCCTCCGCCTCGTCGATCGTCGAGGGCCGGATCTCCCGCCGCACCACTGTCGAGGTGGCGACGAGCCCCATGCGCTCGGCCGTCTCGCCGAAGGATTCGAGGGTCGTGGGCCATTCCCGGCGCGTCGGGTCGGGCTTCCTGGGCGCCGACTCCGTGCGGTCGGATGCCACGAACCAGCCCCGGCCGTCCGAGACGACGAGCACGCCCTCCGCGCCGAGCGCCGCCAGCCCCTTCCGCAGGGTGACGCGGCTCACGCCGAGCTCCTGGCAGAGCAGTCGTTCCGCGGGGAGCCTGCTGCCCGGCGGGTAGGCGCCCTCGCGGACCCCGTCGTGCACCGTCTCGGCCACCTGTCGCCATAGCGGCCCGGGCGCGGAGGAGAGCGGGCGCCGGGGCGGTGTACTGAGCACCGTCACGACGGGTACTGCACTTTTTCCCAGGTGCGCGATCGCATGGAGCGGTAGCACGCGTCGAGGATCGTGTTGACGATCACGCCGTCGTCGAACGTCTCATCCGGCTCGGTGCCCGCCTCGAAGTTGTCGACGAAGTGCCGCATCTGCTGCGAGAAGCCGTACGCTCGGGTCTCCTCGGGCACCGGGTACACCCAGCCGGTGTCCTGATCCGACTTCTCCACCAGGTACCCGACGGGCTGCGAGATGAAGCCCCAGACCGGTGTCACCGAGGTGTCGGTGACCAGGCGGCCGGCCGATCCGACGAACTCGTGGCGCAGCTGCATGCCGCCCTTCTCGATCCACGAGGACTCGATGGTGGCCAGCTGGCCGCCCTCGAACCGGAGCATCGCCACCGCGGAGTCCTCGCCCGTGGTCTTGTCGCCGTGAAGCAGCGTGGCACCCCAGGCGAACACCTCCGTGATGCGGTTCGCCTTGCCGAAGAAATGCCGAGCGGACTCCACGGTGTGGCAGCCCATGTCGAGCAGGGCGCCGCCGCCCGCGGTCTCCGCGTCCCAGAAATGCGGCGCGTGCGGCCCGGAGTGAGCCTCGCGCGCCCGCATGGTGAGGAGCTCCCCGATGCCGCCCGCGGCCACCATCTCGTGGGCCTTCTGAATGTTCGGCGAGAACACGGAGCTCTCGGCGTAGCCGTGCCAGACGCCCGCGTCACGCACGATGTCGAGGATCTGCTGCGCTTCGGCGCCGGTGCGGGCCAGCGGCTTCGTGCAGATGATGCCCTTTCCGGCGGATGCCGCGATGCGGGCGGCCTCGACGTGCGCCTCGTTCGGCAGAGCGATCACCACGAGGTCGATCGACGCGTCGGCGCACAGGCTCTCGATGCTGGTGTGCTGGGCTGGACTCCCCCAGCGCTCGGCGAATGCGGCGGCGCGCTGCGGGTCGCGAGAGAAGTTCCCGGCGAGTTCCGCGTTCCGCACGTCGAGCAGGGAGTCGGCGTAGGAGTCCGCGATGAACCCCGAGCCGAGGATGCCGACACGAATCATGTGATTTCTCCTGACTCCGCCGAACGGTCGCGGCGGGGTAGACCAGATAATACCGCCAGGGTGTAAATTGTCTACCAAAAGCTCTACAGCCCGAATATCAGCCAAAACATGCATACCTCTTGCTACCTCTTGCATGCCTGTATATGCTCACCAGACAACGGGCACCCCGCCCCGCCCCCCGTGTGGACTCCAGTGGTCCACTTCAGAGAGAAGGACTAGATGCGTTCGAAACTTGCACCGTTCGCCATCGTGGTCGTCGCAGCAGTCGGTATCGGGCTCTCCGGATGTTCCGCCAGCTCGGGCGGCGACACCTCGAAGACCACCACGATCACCTTCGGCAACTGGCGCACCGAAGACGCGAAGCTCTGGGAGAGCAACGTCATCCCGGCATTCGAGAAGGCGCACCCCGACATCAAGGTGACCTACCAGGCCACCGACACCAACGACTACAACGCGGCGATCCAGTCGAAGGTCGAGAGCGGCACCGGGCCGGACGTGATCATGTGCCGCCCGTTCGACGTCAACCGCTCATGGATCGAGAAGGGCTACTTCGACGACCTGAAGGGCCTCGGCTCGATCAAGAACTTCACCTCCACCGCGCTCGCCGCGTGGCAGGGCGCGGACGGCGACCCGTACTGCGTGCCCATCGCCTCGGTGCTCGCCGGGTTCTACTACAACAAGGCGATCTTCAAGGAGCTCGGACTCAGCACGCCGAAGACCATGGCCGACTTCACCGCCCTCCTCAAGAAGATCAAGGAGAACGGCAAGTACACGCCGCTGGCGCTCGGATCCGCCGACGGCTGGCAGCTCGCCTACAACGTGCTCGACAGCATCGGCCCCAACTACTGGGACGGCGAGACCGGCCGGCTCGGGCTCATCGACGGCACCAAGAAGCTGACCGACCCGGAATTCGTCGCCGCGACGCAGGCCTTCGCCAACCTCAAGCCGTACCTGCCCAGCGGATACCAGTCGCTCAAGTACGAAGACATGATGCAGCTGTTCACGCTCGGCAAGGCGGCCATCCTGCCGGACGGCTCGTGGGACATCAGCGCAGCCACCGCGACCGGTCTCGACGTGGGTGTCTTCGCGCCGCCGGTGGTGAAATCCGGTGACCAGCGCTGGCTGCAGGAGATGCCCGACCAGGGCGTCGGCCTCAACGCCAAGAGCAAGAACAAGGCCGCCGCGAAGGTGTTCCTCGACTGGCTCGGCACGAAGGGCTTCCAGAACATCTACGGCAACAAGGTTCCCGGGTTCTTCTCCATGGGCACGGCACCGATCACCTACACGAACAAGCTCGCGCAGGAGTTCGCCGACCTCAAGAAGGGCGCCAAGCTCACGCCGCGTCTGGCTCTCGACCGGCTCAGCGCCGGCACCCCGCCGCTCGACGACGACACCTGGGCCGTGCTCCAGACTGTCCTCAACGACGGCGTGACCGCTGAGGCGGCTCAGCAGAAGCTGCAGACCGACCTCGACAGCTGGTACAAGCCGGCCAAGTAGCATCCAGTCCCACCACCCGGTCGCTGAGGCTCTCGAAGCGCCCCTTCGAGAGCCTCAGGGACCGACCTCTGTTAAAGGACCACACATGATCCGCACCGCCAGCCGCTACCGGCTGCTCGCCCTCTTCGTACTGCCAGCGCTGGCGATCTACGTGCTGTTCTCCGTGCTCCCGCTCCTCAGCTCGGTGGGCCTCAGCTTCTTCGACACCACCAAGGGCGGCAGCGTCTTCGTCGGCGGCGACAACTACGCCCGGCTCTTCACCGACCCGTACACCAGTGCGCACTTCTGGAACGCGCTCCGCAACAGCGCCGAGTTCTTCCTCATCCACCTCGTCGTGGAACTCCCCGTCGGGCTGCTGATGGCGGCCCTGCTCACCTCGTCGACGCTGCGGCGCTCGCGCGGCGTGTACCGCACCATCCTCTTCATCCCCGCGACCCTCTCGGTGGTCATCGTGGGGTTCATCTGGCGGCTCATCATCAACCCGCTGTGGGGACTCGTCAGCTTCCCGCTGCTCGGCAACCCGGTCACCGCTCTGCCGACGATCTCCCTGATGTCGGTGTGGGAGTACATCGGCATCCCGATGATCTTCCTCTACACGGCGCTCCTCGCCATCCCGAACGACGTGATCGAGGCCTCGCGCATCGATGGCGCCAGCCCCTGGCAGCTGTTCTGGCGCATCAAGTTCCCGCTGATCGCGCCGCAGTTCGGGTTGATCGCGATCCTCACCTACATCTGGACCTTCAACGGGTTCGACATCGTCTACGCGCTCAACGGCTCGGCGCCCGGGCCCAACTACAGCACCGACATCCTCGGCACTCTCTTCTACCGCACCTTCTTCGGCTCCAGCGGGCAGGTCGCCGACCTTGACCTGGGTGCCACGATCGCCTCCGTGATCTTCTTCATCATCCTCGTGACGACCGCGGCGTACTTCGTGGTCCTCCAGCGCCGCATCAAGACCTACGAGCTCTAGGACCCGACATGACCACCTCCACCCTCACCCGACGGCCGCGGATGCAGCGCGGGGAGCGCGGCAACGCCGTGCTGGTGCACGGACTGCTGATCGTCTTCGCGATCATCGCGCTGGCGCCGATCCTCGTGGTGATCGTCAACTCGTTCAAGTCGACCATGGGCATCTTCGGGGCCCCCTTCGCTCCGCCGGCACCGGGCACGTTCACGGTGCAGGGCTACCTGGATGTCTTCACCGGCGGCGACTTCGTCACCAACTACCGCAACAGCGCGGTGGTCACCATCGCCACGATCGCGCTCACCATTGTGCTCGGCACGGCGGCGGCCTGGGCGCTCGTCGAGTACAGGGTGCGCATCACCCCCGCGCTCACCGGCTTCTTCATCATCGGCATCATGCTCCCCATCCGGCTGGGCACGGTTCCGCTGCTCAAGCTCATGGTGTCGTGGCACCTCATCGACACGCTGGCCGCGCTCGTGCTCATCTACACGGCGATGCAGCTGCCGCTCGCCGTGGCGCTCATGATGACCTACTTCCGGTCGGTGCCCACCGAGCTCAAGGAGGCGGCGCGGATGGACGGCGCAGGCGAGTTCCGGGTGCTGGGGATCGCGATCCCGCTCGTGCGCCCGGGGCTTGCGGCCGTGGCATCCATCACCATGCTGCCGGTCTGGAACGACCTGTGGTTCCCCCTGATCTTCGCGCCCAGCAAGCAGAACCAGACCGTCACCCTCGGGGTGCAGCAGTTCGTCGGCCAGTTCCAGAGCAACTACCCGGCGCTGCTCGCGGCGCTCACCCTGGGCGCCATCCCCCTGATCGTGCTCTTCATCGTGCTCTCCCGCCAATTCATCCAGGGCCTAAGCGCCGGCTACGGCAAGTAACCCTTCCGCGAGGGGCCTTAGATGGTCGCTTTTTAATGACCAAAAGCCACCAAAAAAGGCCCCCCGCGGGTGGGGGGCGAGGGGGGGGGGGGGGTTTGGGTGGGGGAGCGGCGGGG
>CBIHRK010000015.1:0-38088 GCA_966212465.1 uncultured Lacisediminihabitans sp. | reverse complement strand
CGCCTCAGCCCTCCCCTGGCGGCCCCCCCCCCCCGCCGCCGCGGGGGCGGGGGGGGCGCGGTCCCTACAGGGGCGGGGGGGGGGGCCCCCCCCCCCCCCCCCCCCCCCCGGCGATCCCACCGTGAGCGTCAGCCGACGATCACGCGTCCTGCGACTCGCGGTGCGGGAGCTTCCAGCCCGGGCGCACGTAGTGACAGGTGTAGCCGAACGGGTTCTTCTCCAGGTAGTCCTGGTGCTCGTCCTCGGCCTCCCAGAACGGGCCGGCGGGCTCCACCTCGGTGACGACCGCGCCGGGCCAGAGGCCGGAGGCGTCGACGTCGGCGATGGTCTCCTCGGCGACGCGCTTCTGCTCGTCGTTCGTGTAGAAGATCGCGGAGCGGTAGCTGCGGCCCACGTCGTTGCCCTGACGGTTCTTGGTCGACGGGTCGTGGATCTGGAAGAAGAACTCGAGCAGGTCGCGGTAGCTGATCACGTCGGGGTCGAACACGATCTCGACGGACTCGGCGTGGTCGCCGTGGTTGCGGTAGGTGGCGTTGGGGGTGTCGCCACCCGAATAGCCGGTGCGGGTGGAGATGACTCCCGGCCGGCGGCGGAGAAGCTGCTGCGCTCCCCAGAAACAGCCTCCGGCGAGAATCGCGGTCTCGGTCTTGCCTGTCATGTCGAAGCTCCCTTACTTGTGGTCAGAGTACCCGCCCGCACGAGGGTCTCGTCGGGGCGGCACCGGGTAAAACACCGTGCGCGGCGCTTCTGTTCCCCGGTCCGCTCCGTGCACGACGGCTCAGGAAGCGGGAGCGGCGTGGGGGGTGAGCGCGTACTGCAGGGCGAGTGTCGCCGCTCCGAGCGCCGCGGCATCCAGCCCCGGATCGGCCAGTTCGACGATCACCGGATGAATCGTGCGGGTTCTCGCAAAGCTGCTCACGAAGTCGCGGATCTCGCGCGCGTAGATCGCCCCGGCCTCGGCGAACCCGGGGCCGGCGAGCACGATCCGGTCGAGATCGAGCACGTTGACGATCGAGAGCACGGCGGCGGCCACGTGGCGCGCGGAGCGCTGCACGAGCTCGCAGCAACGAGGGTCGCCCTGCGCAGCGGCCCTCGCGATGGCGTCGAAGTCGCCGCGGAAGCGCTCGGCGTCGCCCGAGAGGCCGAGACGGGCGGAGAGCTCCGGGTCGTCGAGAGCCGAGGCCACCACGGCCCGCGGGGCGGCGAGCATCTCGAGGCAGCCGCGTGCGCCGCACCAGCACTCCGGGCCGTCGATGTCGACGATGGAGTGGCCGATCTCGCCCACATTGGATGACGCGCCGCGAGCCACCCGTCCGCCCACCATGAGACCCAGGCCGAATCCGTTCGACATGTACAGGGTGGCGAAGTCCTGCGTGGCGGGCACCCGGCCCGCCCAGTACTGCCCGAGCGCGGCGCAGGCCGCGTCGTTGTCACGCACGACCGGCAGGCCGATCCGCGGTTCCAGTGCCTTGCTCAGGGCGAACGACTCCCACTCGGTGGCGGTGAGCGAGAGGCGCTCGGCGCTCGCTCCGAGATCCAGCCCTGCCCCGGCCACGCCCACGCCGACCACCGATTCGAGGGGGATGTCGAGCTGCACCAGCAGCTGTCCCAGCTCCCGCGCGATGCGCACGACGTCTTCGCTCGGGCCCGCCTGTTCGATACCGGGAGACACCAGCCGGCCGACGACGTTGCCTCCGAGGTCGGTCACCACGTAGGTGAGCCGCCCCGCGTCGAGGGAGACCCCCACAGCGAACCGGCCGGTCGTGTTCAGTTCGAGCAGGCTGCTGCGCTTGCCCCCGGTGGATTCGCTGTAGCCGGTCTCGATGACGAGCCCCTCGTCGATCAGCGACTTCACGATGCGGGTGATCGACGTGGGGGTGAGTCCGGAGGCCTCGGCGAGATCGGTGCGCGTGACCGTCCCGCCCGAGCGCACCATGTCCAGCACGACGCTCCTGGTGTTCGCCGACGACGGGCCGACCCGCCGCGCGGGGCTCACGTGGTCTCCCGGGCGACCACGATCGGCGGCGGCGCCGGCACCGCCACGAACGCCTCGTTCCGGATCGCGGCGAGCGCGGCCGCTCCGAGCACGGCGCCGATCTCGCGCCCGTGCCGGTCGATCGCCGTGATCGGGCGGCTGGCGCTCTGGCAGAGCAGGGAGTCGCTCCAGCAGATGAGCGAGACCGTCCCGGGCACGCGGATGCCGCGCTCCTCCAGCTCGTTCAGCACCGCGACGGCGTCCCGGTCCACGTCGACGACGAGCGCGACCGGGGATGAGGGCGTCGCCTGCTCCGCGATCCGCACCGCCTCGGACACCACGTCGTCGGCGTGCACCACCTCGAGGCGCGCGGGATCGGTGCCGTCGTCCAGCGGTTCGGAGGCGCCTCGGCTGGTCACGTAGACGCGCCTCGCGGCGGGCTGAGCGGCCAGATACCCGGCGAGCGCGGACGACGCGGCGGCCTCGTCGATGGTCACCGCGGGGAAGTCGGTCGGCCCCGCCACGCGGGTGAGCGCGGCGAAGGGCATGTCGATCGCCCGCAGCAGGCGGATGCGCGGGTCGTCGTCATCCGCGTCGAGCAGGATCACCCCGGCGATCCCGCCGACCCGGCCCCACAGGCGGTAGGTGCGGAGTTCGGATTCCTCGTCGCGCGCCGCACGGGTGACGAAGCGCATCCCGGCCGCCAGCAGCGGTCCCGCGATCGCCCGGACCACGGCATCCCCCACCGCGTCCCGGTCGCGGTCGTGACGGATCACGAGGCCGATCGACCTTCCCTCATCCGCCATCGCTCACCGCCCTTCGCTCGTGCCGTTCATGCCATGTCCAGAATGCAGTCTGCCGGATCGGTCCCCTCCGTGCAGCCGCGCCCCGGCTCACTTGATCGCGCCCGCCGCCATGCCTCTCTCGAACTGACGCTGGAGTGCGATGTACGCGACGATGGTCGGGATCGCGGTGATCACCGAGGCGGCGAGGATCTTCGGGGTGTCGTCGTTGTACTGACGACGGAAGAACTCGGGCAGCTGGGTGACCACGCCCATCCCGTCGTCGATGAGGAACACCTTGGGCAGGAGGTACGAGTTCCAGGCGTAGATGAGCACGAGCACCATCAGCGCCACGGCGATCGGCCGCGAGAGTGGCACGAGGATCGACCAGAAGATGCGCCAGGTGCTCGCGCCATCCATACGGGCCGCCTCGAACAGGGCATCCGGGATCCCGTCGACGTAGCCCCGGGCCAGCAGCACGGTGAACGGGATCTGCAGCGCGGCGATCGGGAGGATCACCGACCAGTAGGTTCCGAGCAGGCCGAGCTTGACCGCCGTCGAGTAGAGCGGCGCGATGAGCACCACCTCCGGGAGCGTGAGTGCGGCCATCATCAGCCAGAAGTAGACCTCCTTGGCGCGCACCCGCAGCTTGGAGAAGCCGAAGGCCGCCATCAGGGTCGCCAGGTAGACGATCGCCATCGAGGCGACGGCGATGATGATGGTGTTCAAGAAGAACCGGGGGAAGCCCGGCACCTGGATGACGGCGAGATAGTTCTTCCACCCCGCGCCCTCGAAACTGGTCTGCAGCAT
The DNA here is from genome assembly GCA_966212465.1 of uncultured Lacisediminihabitans sp. Classification (GTDB taxonomy): domain Bacteria; phylum Actinomycetota; class Actinomycetes; order Actinomycetales; family Microbacteriaceae; genus Lacisediminihabitans. Next base: position 34,521 of record CBIHRK010000015.1, on the reverse strand, counting down.
CGCGATGAGCGGGATGACGAACGGCACGACCGCAACCGTGAGGATGAGCTGGAGGGCGACGCGCGAGCGTCGCGAGCGGAGTTCAAACATCGGCCACCTCGGTGTTCCGGCGGCCGGCGCGCGGGGTGCGCTCGCGGCCGCGAAGCTGCATGACGATGGAGACCGCCACGGCGATCACGAGCACCAGGATCGACAGGGACGACGCATAGCCGAGGTTGCGATCGGTGCTCGCCGTCTCGGAGTAGATCATGGTGCCGAGGAACTCCGAGGAGTGCGCCGGACCGCCCTGCGTGATCAGCCACGGGTTGTCGAACAGCTTCAGCGCGGTGATGAAGTTGAGGATCGCGAGCGAGACGATGATGGGGCGCAGCGTCGGCAGCACGATGGAGAACAGGGCGCGGAGGTTGCCCGCCCCGTCGAGCCGACCTGCTTCGAGCAGTTCGGGGTCGATCTGCGACATGCCCGCGTAGAGCAGGATGAAGCCGTAGCCGATCGCGCCCCAGCATCCGACGAGCGTGACGACGACGAGCGAGGTGGTCGACTGCCCGATCCACGACTGCTCGAGGCCGCCGAGGCCGAAGAAGCCGAGCACCCGGTTGACCGTGCCGTCGCTCTGCCAGACCTGGATCTGCGCCGGGGCGAGCGTGGCGGGGGCGACGACGACCGGGATGACGACGAGCACTTTGTAGAAGTTGGCGAACCGCACTCGCGAGTGCATGGCCGCCGCGAACAGCGTGCCGCCGACCACCTGCACCACGAAGACCACCACGAAGTAGACGACGGTGTTCCGCAGCGCGGTCCAGAGCACCGGGTCTTGCAGTGCGGTGATGTAGTTGCCGAAGCCGACGGGGGTCATCAGCGCCCGCCCGCCGGGCCAGTTGAAGAACGACAGATAGCCGGAGTAGACGATGCTGTAGTAGATCAGGCCGACCGAGATGGCGAACCCGGGGAGGATCCAGCGGAGCCCGCCGGGCAGGAGGCGGGTGCGCCGCTGAGCGCGCCCGCCTCCCCGCACCGAGCGGGCCGTGCGGTCGGATCCGATTGCGCGGTCCGTGGTGGTCATGGTCGGTGTCGATTCGTTTCTTCGGCGGTTATTTCGTTCCGACGGTGCTGGCCACCGACGACGCCTGCTGGTCGTCCGCGATGCTCTGGATCGACTTGTTCACCGACGGGTCGAGCACCTGCTGGATGGCGACGACGATGGCGTCGAGCGACTTCTCCGTAGTCTGCCACTGGCGCGACTCGGTGGCGTTCCCGCTGTTCTTCAGCAGCGTCTCGATCGCGGGGCGCTGCACAGACTCGTCGACGAGCGAGATCGACGACCACTGCGGGGTGATGCCCTTGAGCGCGGGGAGCAGGTCGATGGCGTTCGCCACGTTCTGCTGACCGGTCGAGTTCAGCGTCATCCACTTCACGAACGTCTTCGAGGCGCCGATGTTCTTCGAGCCGGCGTTGATGGCGAGACCGTAGTCCGCCTCACCGAAGTAGGTGGACTTGTTTCCCTTCCCCGCCACGTCCGGGAACTGCGCGGGCAACTGCACGAAGCACTTCGGGTCGCTCACGCCGGCGGCCTGCATGGATGCCTTGCACGACTCGGCCCCGGCGTACTGGGCGTACCAGTACCCCATCTGCACCATCGCGGCGTCGCCCTTCATGAACTCGTTGTTGGCCAACGGATACTGCGGGCCGTCGAGAGCGTTGGAGGGGATGATGCCGTCCGTCTTCATCTTCTTGACGATCTCGAGCACCTTGACGCCGTCGGCGTCGTTCCACTTGGCCTTGCCGGTCGCCGCCTTGATGAAGTAGCCGGGGGCCACCGTGTTGGCGATCGAGTGGTACATGTCGGTCGGGAAGGTGTCGTTGCCGCCGGCGCCGATCGCGAAGCAGGTCTTGCCGATCGCGGTGACCTTCTTGCAGGTGGCGACCCACGACGCGTAGTCGGTGGGCACGGTCGCGCCGGCCTTGTCGAGGATGTCCTTGTTGTACCAGAGGAACCCGGTCGACATGCCTCCGAGCGGGAGCGACACGAACCGGCCGTCCTTGCTCGTGAGCTGCCTCACGTAGCTCCCGCCGATCTTCGTCTTCCACGAGGAGCCGAGGGTGTCCTTGGCGAGGGAGGAGAGGTCGAGGGCGTACGGGCCCCAGGTGTCGGGAGAGCCACCGGCGGGGGAGAGGTCGAAGACATCCGGCCCCTTCCCGGAGTCCAGGGCGGGGGTGATCGTGTTGCGGAAGTCGACGTTCTCGAAGTTCTTGTACGTGACCTTGATGTTCGGGTACTGCTTATTGAACTCGGCGATGTAGTGCTCGGCGACCGGGGTGTCCGGGGTCCAGCCCCACCAGTTCACCGTGCCGGACTTCGCCGGCTTCGCGTCGTTGCCGTCGCCGCCGGATGAACTCGAGCATCCGGTGATCGCCAGCAGCGCAGCGGCAGCCAGGGCCCCCGCGGCCAAGAATCGCGTTCGAATCATTGTGATTCCTCCACCTCATCGTGTTGATAGTCAGACCGGCGCTGGTCGCTACTCGGTCAAGCGTGACCCGCGGTCGCACTGGGCGTGCGGCCCTCTCGGGGCGAGCCTACACACGGTTTTCGCCGGGAGGCAAGAGTTAAAACCTTTTTGTTATGAACGCAAGATGTGGCACGCTTAGAGCCATTGATCCCCAGTAATCACGCCTTCCTCGACTTAGTTGCATAAATTGCTGTAAGTCGGCTAGCGTGACCTCGCCCGCTTCTGGGTGCCGCTTCACTGCAGAAAGGACCCCATGGCCATCCGCTCCGTCCTCCTCAACGTGCGTGACATCTCACGCTCGGTGGACTTCTACCGCCGCCACTTCGACGCCGTCGTCATCGAGCAGGACGAGCACGGTGCCGAGCTCGATCTCGTCACCGCCCGGCTCCACCTGGCGCGCATCGAGACCGCCGCCGAGTCGACCTGGATCGGCGACGACCTGCAGCGCGGGTTCCGCCACGTCGGGTTCAAGGTGGGCGACCTGGATGCCCGCGTGGCCGACCTGCACGCCGCCGGGGTGCCCTTCCACCTCGAGCCCATCCACGCGGAGGGCGATGTGCGCATCACCTTCTTCTACGACCCCGACGGCACGCTGCTCGAACTCGTCGAAGGGCCGCTGCAGTACCACGAGGTGTACGACCGGGATGCCGTCGAGGCGGACTGGGCGCTCGGCACCCCCGACCGCCCGCGCTTCGACCACGTCGCCGAGACCGTGAGCGATCTCGACGCGACCACCGCGCACTTCGCCGAGCTGGGCTACGTGCTGATGTCCGGCATCCACCAGCCCAGCGACGACCGCGGCTTCGAGATCAACTTCCTGCGCTCCGGCGACACCTCACTCGAGGTGTTCACCTACGAGCGCGCGGAGAAGTCCGAGCGCGCGCCGCAGCTCGACGCGCCCGGCTTCGCGGCGGTCGAGTTCACGGGCGAGAGCGCCCCGGGCGCCGTGGTCGGCAGCCTCGGCGGACGCGACGTGCACGCGGATGCCGACGGCCTCGTGTACCTGGTCGCAGCACCGTGACCGGCGCCGGGCTGCGTCCGCTCGGCAGCACGGGGATCCAGGTCAGTCCGATCACGCTCGGTGGTGCACCGCTCGGCAGCATGCCCGAGAACTTCGGCTACGAGGTCGCGGAAGCCGACGCCGTCGACTTCGTGGCCGAGGTGCTGCGCAGCGGGATCCGCACGATCGATACCTCGAACGGCTATTCCGACGGCCGGAGCGAGGCCCGGATCGGCAAGGGCATCGCCGCGTTCGGCGGCCTCCCGGCCGACGTGACGGTGATCACGAAGGTCGACCCACGCGACGGCGACTACAGCGGAGAACGGGTGCGTCGTTCGATCGCCGAGAGTTCGGAACGCCTCGGCATCGCGCCGCTTCCGCTCGTGCACCTGCACGACCCCGAGTTCCACGACTTCGCCCGGATGACCGCCCCGGGCGGCGCCGTCGACGCGCTCGTGCAGGCGCGCGAACGCGGAGAGATCGGCCACATCGGGCTGGCGGGCGGAGACGTGCACGAAATGCGGCGCTACCTCGACCTCGGCGTGTTCGAGGTCCTGCTCGTGCACAACCGCTGGACCCTCGTGGACCGGAGCGCGGGAGACATCCTGGAGCGCGCCTTCGAACGCGGCATGGGAATCGTGAACGCCGCCGTGCTCGGCGGCGGAATCCTCGCCGACGAGAGCGGCCGGAGCACGACCTACGGCTACCGGCCCGCCTCGGAGGAGACGCTGCGGTCGATCTCCGATATGCGCGACGCCTGCCGCCGGTGGGGCACCACCCTCGGCGCGGCGGCCATCGCCTTCTCGGTGCGCGACCCGCGGGTCGCGACCACGATCGTGGGGATCAGCCGGCCCGAACGCATCACCGCCACGCTCGACGCCGCGGCCCTCGATCTCCCCCAGGAGTTCTGGGACGAGCTCGAATCCCACCTCCCGTCGCCCGAGCACTGGCTCGACGCACCCCGGGGTCGCTGAGCGCGACCCCGCCGACCACGAACAGATTGAGAAACACATGCCACTCGTGCGCATCGACATGCACTCCGCCCTCGCCGACCTCCGGCCCCGGATGAGCGAGGCGATCAATTCGTCGCTCGCCGAAGGCTGGGGGATGCCGGCCGACGACCTCTTCCAGATCTTCCAGCTCCACGAGCCCGGGGACCTGTTCTACAGCCGCACCTTCCCCGACGCCGACCGCAGCGACATCGTCTTCATCGACATCCTCGCCTACAACGGATACTCGCCCGAGACGAAGCAGCGCGGTGCCGCGCTGATCGTGGAGCGCCTCGCCGCGCTCGGGATCAAGCGCGACGACATCCTCATCTCCATCCACGAGAACGGCGACGGCGACTGGCTCGCCCCGTCGAAGGAGGCGTGACCATGCAGCGCAGCGACCTCCCCGAGGGATTCGTCATCGGCACCGCCACCGCGTCGTACCAGATCGAGGGCGCGGCCCACGAGGATGGCCGCGGCGAGAGCATCTGGGACACCTTCTCCCGGGTTCCCGGTGCCATCAGCGACGGCAGCTCGGGCGACGTGGCCGACGACCACTACCACCGCTTCGACGACGACGTCGCCCTCATGGCGGACCTCGGATTCCGCGACTACCGGTTCTCCATCGCGTGGCCGCGCGTCCAGCCCACCGGTTCCGGCCCGGCGAACGCCGCAGGGCTCGGCTTCTACCGTCGGCTGGCCGACTCGCTTCTCGAGCGCGGCATCCGACCCTGGGCGACCTTGTACCACTGGGACCTGCCGCAGACCCTCGAGGATGCCGGCGGCTGGCTCGAGCGCGACACCGCGCTGCGCTTCGCCGACTACGCCTCCCAGGTCGCCGATGAGCTCGGCGACGTGATCACCGACTGGATCACGCTCAACGAGCCGTGGTGCTCCGCCTTCCTCGGCTACGCGAGCGGGCACCACGCACCCGGCAAGACGCTCGGCAGCCGTTCGGCGCACGCGGCGCACCACCTGCTGCTGGGTCACGGACTGGCGCTGGAGGCCATCCGGGCCGCGCGCCCCGAGGCCGCCGTCGGCACGACGCTCAACCTGTACTCCGTGAAGCCGGCAAGCGACTCCGACGCCGATCGCGACGCCGCGCGCCGCATCGACGGGATGGGCAACAGGCTCTTCCTCGACCCCGTGCTCCGCGGCGGCTACCCTGCCGACGTGCTCGAGGACCTCGGCGAGACCGATTGGTTCGAGGAGAACGCCACCGCGGACGACCTGGCACGCATCTCCGCGCCGATCGACTTCCTCGGCATCAATTACTACAGCAGGCACACGGTCGCCTCGTCGGACGGGGCCGGGGATTCGCCGAGCGCGTACCCGGGAAGCGAGCGGGTGCGCTTCGCGAGCACCGGGGCCCCGGTGACGAAGATGGGTTGGGAGATCCATCCCGACGGAATGGTCGACGTGCTCCGCATGGCCAACGAGCTCGCGCCGGAGCTGCCGCTCTACATCACCGAGAACGGCGCCGCCTACGAGGACGTCGTGGATGCCGACGGCCGGGTCGACGACCCGGAGCGCACCGACTACCTGCAGAAGCACTTCGCCGCGGCCCGCGACGCGGTCGCCGAGGGGCTGCCGCTGCGGGGCTACTTCGTGTGGTCGCTCTTGGACAACTTCGAATGGGCGTGGGGCTACTCCCGCCGGTTCGGGATCGTCCACGTGGACTACGAGACGCAGGTGCGCACTCCGAAGACGAGTGCCAGGTGGGTTTCGGAGTTCCTCCGGGGGTAGCCGGTCGCGTTCGTGACAGAATCGTCTGTGCGATCAGGTCGCGTTCGGGGGTTCGGATGCGTGCACACAGGGCCTCCCGTCCGCCGGCGGAGCCGAAGCTCGATGCGGCGATGCTCGAGGAGCTGGTGGCGGAGGGCATGCTCATCGTGGGCGCCGCCATCCGCCTCGCCGTCTCCAACCAGGCGATCATGCGCACCCTCCGCGACCACTCCGATTTCGACCGGGAGTGGTACTCCGCCGCGGTGCGAGAGCAGCTGGAGCTGCTCGTGGAGGAGAAGCGCTCCGACGCCCGCCGGGTCGAGGACGAGCTGGCGCGGGCCACCGGCCGGTCGGGCAGGGCCAAGCATCAGTCGGACTACCGTCAGGTCGATGTGAAGCAGCTTCGCCGCCGCAAGTCGGTCATCGACGCGTTGGCGGCTGAGATCGGCGCTCGCGAGGCCGACGCGCGCTACGTCGACGAGCTGGCGGCAGCGAGCCAGGATGCCGCGACTCGCGAGATCGGAACCGCGATCCGTGCCGCCGCCCTGCGTCTCGCTCCTCGCGCCGATCTGCTGACGCCGGAGGAGCGCCGCACCCAGCTCCTGGCCCTCCGGGCCGAGCTGGCGCGCGAGGTCGGCGGTCGCGCCGCCTCGGTGTAGACGCGGCGACGTCGAGCGCTCCGCGGGGCCGCCTAGAGCACGGCCGGCTCCGGTGCGCGCGCCGCGGCGAGGTCGCGACGGTAGGGCAGCGATTCCCAATCGCCGGCAGCGGTGCAGGCGAGCGCTCCGGCGGTCGCCGCAACCGAGAGCCGCTCCTCCACCGCCCGATCGAGGAGGCGTTCGGCGAGGTATCCGGCCACGAACGCGTGACCGGCGCCGGTCGTGTCGACGACCTCCACCGGCACCGCCGCCCGGTAGTACGACCTGCCGGCGACGTGGGCGACGCACCCTCGGGCTCCGAGCGTGACGACCGCTTCAGCGGGGCCCAGATGGGCTATCTCGGTGACCATCTCGTCGGGGTTTGCGGCGGAGGCCAGCATCCGCGCCTCGTCCAGCCCGGCGAAGACGATCGTCGCGAAACGGGCGAGGTAGCGGTAGGCCTGCGCCGCCGTCGAGGCATCGGCCCACAGCCTCGCGCAGTGGTTGACGTGGAAGGAGACCGGCACCCCGGCGGCCGTGGCCCGGTGCACGGCGTGGATCACGGCGTCGCGCGCCGAGGCCGAGAGCGCGAGGCTGGCGCCCGAGACGTGGAGGATGCCCGCGTGCTCGATCGGAAGGCCGGCGAGCTGCTCCGTGGTGAGTCTGCTCGCGGCGCTGCCGGCCCGGTAGTGCCGCTCGGCCGTCGGCGCGCCGGGCCGCCGTTCCGTGAGCACGATGCCGGTCGCCGCGTCGCGGTCGACGTCCGCGAGCACCTGCACCCCCTCGCCGCGCAGTTCGCGGATGATGCGCAGCCCGAGACTGTCGTCGCCGACGCGACCGACCCACGTCGCCGCCGCGCCCAGCCGCACCAGGCCGATGGCGACGGCGCTCTCCGCGCCCGCGATGCCGATCCCGACCGAGCTCGAGTGCACCAGGGAACCGCCGGATGCCGAGTGCACCAGGCCGAGCGTCTCGCCGATGGTGAGCACACCGCCAGCCATCAGCTGCCGAGCCCGGGACCGACGATGAGGCGGGCGTCGGCCGCTGCCGCGCGATCCAGGTGGGCGGCGCTCGGCACCACGGCGGGGAGCGCCCGTCCGTCGCGACCGCCTGGGCAAGGCGTATTCAGCACATGTACTCCTCGGAGGAAAGGGGGGTGAGCGGGGAGAGCGGGTCAATTGTTGCACCCAGTCTGTAAATTGCCGAGAGCCCCGTTCTGGGGCGGTGGTGCGGAGGTCGCCCGCTTTCCGGCGGCCGAGCGAGTGCGTCGACTACACCTCTTGCGCGCGCCCCCGGAATCTGGCACTCTGTGTCGAAGCGGTTCGACGATTCGAGAAGGACAATGGCGACCATCGGTGACGTAGCACGTGTGGCGGGCGTATCCCGCAGCACGGTCTCCTACGCGCTCTCGGGCAAGCGATCGATCTCCAAGGAGACCCGCGACCGCATCGACGAGGCGATCCGCCACCTCGGCTTCACCGTGAATGCGGGCGCCCGCGCCCTCGCCACCTCCGAGACGATGGTGCTGGGGTTGATGCTCCAGTTCCACGACGACGAGTTCCCGCCGGCGATGCTGCAGTACATCCTCGCGGTCTCCACGGCGGCCCGCGAGAAGGGCTACGACATCCTCATGGTCACCGACCCGGACGGCCCGGGAGCGGTCACCCGCATCACGTCGTCGAACATGGTCGACGGCGTCGTGCTGCTCGACGTCACCCACGACGATCCGCGCCTCGACGCCCTCCGCGCCGCCCGCCAGCCGGGCGCGCTGGTGGGCCTGCCCAGGGACACTCAGGATGTCGACGTCTTCGACCTCGACTTCGGCGAAGCCGCGCGGATGCTGGTGGATCACCTCTACGGGCTCGGCCACCGCAAGATCATGCTGGTCTCGCCGCCGCGCCACGTGTTCGACCGCGGCGGCGCCTATGCGTGGCGCTTCCGTGACGCCGCGGTGGAGCGCGCCGCACGCTACGGCATCCAGATCTACCCCTACTACGGCGAGTCCCAGCAGCCCGGAATCTCCCGGAGCCTCAACGCGATTCTCGACGCGCGCCCCGACGCGACGGCGCTCATCGTGCACAACGACGCGTCGATCGCGGTGCTGCCCGCTCTTCTGCACGAGCGAGGGGTGCAAGTCCCGCGCGACCTCTCGGTCGTGAGCCTGTATTCACAAGACTTCGGTCGAAGCTTCCTGCTGCCGTACACGGCAGTGGAGACCTCGCCCGACAAGCTGGGCCGCGAGGCGGTCCAGCATCTGGTCCGACGGATCAACGACGCCGACTACTCGCCGACGGTCGCGAAGTTCATCGAACCGGAGCTCACGATCCGGGGAAGCACCGCCTGAGACCCCAGGCGCCTCCCGGCGTCGTCGCAGGCCACTTATCGAACCGGTTCGACAACTGCATCACCCGAACAGCGATTCATTCAAGGAGGAACATCGTGAGAATCACAGCCCAGAAGATGCGGATCGCCGGCGCGATAGTCGCAAGCGTGGCCCTCGTCGGCAGCATGGCGGCCTGCTCCAGCGGCGGCGGGGGCTCGACCAAAGGAGGCACGTACACGCTGTGGGATCCGTATCCCGACCGCGACGCGTCATCCACGTGGGCGAAGGCTGTCGACGCCTGCGCCAGCGACCTCGGCATCACCATCAAGCGCACGGCATCCAACACCGGCGACACGGTCAAGGATCTGACCACGGCGGCCAGCAACCTTCCGGATGTCGCGCTCGTCGACAACCCGAAGGTCTCCACCCTCGCCGCCGCCGGCCTGCTCACCACCACGAAGGAGAACGGCTTCGATGTCTCCTCCATCTCGAAGAACATCCTCAGCGCCGGCGAGATCGACGGCAAGTACTACGGGGTCCCGACGGGCGCCAACACGCTCGGCCTGTACTACAACCCCACCGTGCTCACCGCGGCGGGTGTCGACATCTCGAGCGTGAAGGACTGGGCGTCGCTCACCGCCGCCCTCCAGAAGGTCGTCGCCTCGGGCAAGAAGGGCATCACCTTCTCGGCCGTCGGCACGGAAGAGGGCAGCTTCCAGTTCCTGCCCTGGTTCTGGGGCGCCAAGGCCGAGCTCACCAAGCTCGACTCCTCGCAGGGCGACTCGGCTCTCGCGCTCTGGACCGACTGGCTGAAGAACGGCCTCGCGCCGAACTCCGTGATCCAGAACACCCAGGGCACCAGCTGGACCGAATTCAAGACGGGAGACTTCGGCTTCGCCGAGAACGGATCGTGGTTCAAGAGCGACGCCGACGCCGCGGGCTACAAGTCGATCCAGATCCCGGCCGAGAACGGCGGAGCGGCACCGGCGCCCACCGGCGGCGAGTTCATGACGATCCCCGTGCAGAAGGACACGAAGCGCTACGCGACCTCCGCGAAGATCGTCGGCTGCCTGAGCAAGGGCGACACGGCGGCGACCGCGCTCGGCTACGTCGCCCCGACCAAGGCCGGCGCCGACGCACAGCTGAAGGCCGACCCGTCGCTGCAGTTCTGGATCACGGCGGTCGGCGACGCGAAGCCGCGCACGGCCGACAACCTGGGCACCAACTACGGCATCATCTCCGAGCAGATGTACACGGCCATCCAGGCCTCGCTCTCCGGCAGCGCGTCCCCCTCGGCCGCGCTCGCCACCGCTCAGACCGCGGCCGCAGCCAAGGTCAAGAAGTAACCCCGCTCCACACGACACGCAAGGAATCGCCATGTCAGTGACGCAGACCACCACGGGGTCTCCCACTCTCGGCGGCAGGGGAGGGGCGGCATCCACGGATGTCGCCCCTCCGGTCACCGCTCGCCCGGGCCGCCGTCCGCGGCGCTGGCGATCCCAGCTCACCGCATGGGCCTTCATCGCGCCGGTGGCGATCTACCTCGTCGTCTTCTACGCCTACCCGCTCTACCGCAATCTCGACCTGAGCTTCCGCGAGTACACGCTGCGGTCGTTCATCGACGGCACGGCGCCGTTCGTGGGCTTCCAGAATTACGCCGCCGTCCTGCGGGACGCCACCTTCGCCCCGGCCCTGCTGAACACCGCCATCTTCACGGGCGTCTCGATCCTGTTCCAGTTCTCGATCGGGCTCGCGCTCGCCGTCTTCTTCTTCCGCAACTTCCGGCTCGCCGCCACCCTGCGGGCGCTCTTCCTCGTGCCCTGGCTGCTGCCCCTCCTCGTCTCCGCGTCCGTGTGGGCCTGGATGCTCAACAGCGAGTCCGGAGTCGTGAATGCCGTGATCGAGGGGCTGGGGCTGCACCAGATCAACTGGCTCACGTCGCCGCAGTGGGCGCTCGTCTCGGTGCTCATCGCGAACATCTGGATCGGCATCCCGTTCAACCTGGTGATCCTCTACAGCGGGCTTCAGGGAATCCCGGTGGATGTCTACGAGGCGGCGTCGCTCGACGGCGCCAGCTCGTGGCAGACGTTCTGGCGCATCACGTTCCCGCTGCTGCGACCCGTGGCGGCGATCACCATCCTGCTGGGGCTGGTCTACACGCTGAAGGTCTTCGACATCATCTGGATCATGACCCAGGGCGGCCCGGTGAACGCCTCGACCACGCTCGCCATCTGGTCGTACCGCCTCGGCTTCGGCGGCGAATCGCCGGAGCTGAGCCCCGCGGCGGCGGTCGGCAACCTGCTGATCCTGCTCGCCTTCGTGTTCGGCCTGGTCTACATCCGGGTGCAGCAGAGGATGGCCCGCTCATGAGGAACTCACGCACCTGGTGGCGCACCGCGATCGGCGTCGTGCTCACCGCCGTGATGCTGTTCCCCGTCTACTGGATGATCAATGTCTCCCTCACCCAGCCGGACCGGCTGCGCAAGGATCCGCCCGACTTCTTCCCCGTGAACCCCACGTTCGACGGCTACTCCAAGGTGATCGGGCAGCAGCTGCCCTATCTCGGCACGAGCCTGCTCGTCGGGCTCGGCACGGTCGCGCTCACGCTGGCGCTCTCCGCACCGGCGGCGTTCGCGCTGGCCAAGCTGCGCCCCCGCGGCGGCACCGCGCTCAACTTCCTGCTGCTGATCGCGCAGATGATCCCCGGCATCATCATGGCGATGGGGTTCTACCTCATCTTCTCCAACTGGGGCGTGCTCAACACCATCCCGGGACTCGTCCTCGCCGACTCCACCCTCGCGGTGCCGTTCGGCGTGCTGATCTTCACCGCGTTCATGACCGGCATCCCGGATGAGCTCATCTCCGCCGCGAAGATCGATGGCGCGAGCGCGTGGCGCACCTTCCGTTCGGTGGTGCTGCCGGTGAGCCGCAACTCGATCGTCACGGTATCGCTCTTCACGTTCCTCTGGGCGTGGTCGGACTTCATCTTCGCCTCCACCCTCAACCGCGGCGGCGACCTCCAGCCGATCACCATCGGCATCTACCGCTACATCGGCAACAACACCCAGGACTGGAACGCCATCATGGCGACCGCCGTCGTCGCGTCGATCCCCGCCGCCGTCCTCCTCGTCGTCGCTCAGCGCTACGTCGCCGCCGGCGTCACCGCGGGCGCCGTCAAGGACTGAGCCCCCGCCCCTCACACAGAAGGTTTCTGCATGCCCGCCATCACGTTCGACGTCCGGGAGATCCCGTTCAGCATCCGGGGCTCCTGGCTCGACCTCTCGCCGGTCGTCGCCCTGCACAGCAGCCGCGACGACCTGCACCTCGTCACCCACCAGACCGGTATGCACGCCGTGCTCAGCCTCGTTCCGCAGCGCCAGGGCGCGCGGGTCGCTCTCGAGTACGCCGCGACCCCGTCCGTGCTCGCGTGGACACGGGGCGGCACCGCGCTGATCGAGGCCGCCTTCGAGTCGACCGACACCATCCGCATCCGGGGTCGCGAGGTCGACCTGCGCCTCTCGGATGCCGCGGAGGAGCTCACCCCGTTCACCGGGACCTACCTCTTCCGCGACCCGATCGACGGCTCGGCGGTGTTCACCTCGTACGAGTCCGGGCGGCGCTACCGCGTCACCGCGGTGCGCGGCGAGCTCACGATCGAGGGCGATCAGCTGCTCGGTGCGGGCGTGCGGGCGGTCGTGGTGAGCGGCGCGGAGGGCTGGGAGATCGCGGTCGAGGAATTCGAGGCGGCGCGGCATCCGTACACCGAGCGCGCGGCGTTCGACGACGTGGTCCTCCGCAACGAGGCCGAGTTCGCCGCCTTCGTCGACTCGATCGCCGGATGGCGCGACGACGACGCGACCGCCGCCGAGCTCGCGGCCTACGTCATCTGGTCGGCCACGGTCGAGCCGCGCGGCTTCCTGCGCCGCGAATCGGTGCTCATGTCCAAGCACTGGATGGACAAGGTCTGGAGCTGGGACCACTGCTTCAACGCGATCGCGCTGGCCCCGGGCGATGCGGGATTCGCCCTCGACCAGCTGCTCACCCCGTTCGACCACCAGGACGCTTCGGGCGCGCTGCCCGACTCGGTCACCCACTCCGAGATCCTCTACAACTTCGTCAAGCCCCCGATCCACGGCTGGGCGCTGGCACGGGTGCGCGAGATCGCCGAGCTCGATCGCGAGACCCTCGTCACGGTGCACGGCCGGCTGGCGAGCGCGACCCGGTTCTGGCTGGACTATCGCCGGGTGCCCGGGCACGCTCTGCCGCATTACCAGCACGGCAATGACAGTGGGTGGGACAACTCCACCACGTTCGACCGCGACCGCGTGATCGAGGCCCCCGACCTGGCCGGATTCCTGCTCGTGCAGCTCGAAGTGCTGGGCGAGCTCACCGAGGAGCTGGGGCTCGGATCGGGCGACGACTGGCGCGCGGAGGCCGCGCGGATCTCCGATGCGCTGGTGGCCGAGCTCTGGGACGGCACGTCGTTCATCGCGCGCGCCGCCGCCACCGGCTCCCCGAGTTCGACGGGCAGCCTGCTGAACCTCCTGCCGATCGTGGCGGCCGACTGGCTCCCGCCGGAGATCGCGGCCCGGCTCGCCGAGGGCATCGAGCGATTCGTCACCGACTACGGTCCGGCCACCCAGTGGACCGATTCGCCCGAGTACGAGGACGACGGCTACTGGCGCGGCCCGATCTGGGCGCCGTCGACCGTGCTGATCGAAGACGGTCTCCGCCGCGCGGGCTTCACCGCCGCGGCGGACACGGTGAGCCTCCGCTTCCGCAGACTCTGCGAGAAATCGGGTTTCGCCGAGAACTTCGACGCGCTCAGCGGCGCGGGCCTCCGCGACCGGGCGTACACCTGGACCGCGAGCGCGTACCTCTCGCTCGCTCGCTCGGCGGCCCGGCGCGGTTAGCGCTCGCCGTCGACCGGTTGCGCCGCCACGCGATCCTCGACGTCGAGCAGGTGGTGCGCCATCAGCAGTCGTGCCCGGTCGGGCTGGTGCGAGCGCACCGCGGCGAGGATAGCGAGGTGCTCGTCGTGCCCGATCCGCACGCGGCGATCGTCGTGCACGCCCGCCCAGAGTCGCGCCGGGAGGGTGCGGTCGGCCAGAGCATCGATGAGGGCCGAGAGCGCGGGGTTGTCGGCACCCTGCGCGATCGCCCGGTGGAAGTCGAGGTCCGTCGCGAGGATCGCGTCGTAGTCGAGCTCGCCGGGGGCGCGGATGAGTTGCTCGGCCGCGTCGAGGGCGGCGGATGCGGCATCCAGCAGTTGCTCGGAGATGCTGAGCGACGACAGCGCGGCCGCCTCGGTCTCGAGCACCCGGCGCACCGCGTGCAGGTCGCGCCGGTGCTCCGGAGCCTGCAGGTCCACCATGAAGCTCATCGGCGCGAGCAGCAGACGGGAGTCGAGGCTCGTCACGTAGGTGCCGTCGCCCTGCCGGGTCTCGAGCACGCCCATCAGGCAGAGTGAGCGCACCGCCTCGCGGAGGGAGCCGCGGGAGACCCCGAACGACTCGGCGAGCTCCTTCTCGATCGGCAGCCGGGAGCCGGGCCGGAGGTCGCCGCGCGTGATCAGACGCTTGATCCCCTGCACCACCACATCGGTCTGCGAGCGGGCACCCGCGTGCTGATCCGGGTCGTCGGCGGGGGTGGGCATGCATCGAGTTTACGGGCGGTCGCACGGTGCGTGCGAACGAAACATCCGATATTTAGTGCGTATTCATGCCGAATCAGGCTATAGTCGCCTCGCTACTGCATATTCATCAGATGATTACACTCATAGGCGAGGTGGTAATGAACGACGAGCCGGGCTCCACGACGACCCCTTTCACCGTGCGGTCGGTCCGACCGGTTCTGCTCTCGGCCCGGTACGCACCCGCCGACGAGCTGGTCTGGGTGGGCGGCACGATCCGATCCTGGGACGCCGCGCTCGTGGAGGTGACTCTCTCCGACGGCACGACCGGCCTGGGTGAGGCGGGAGCAGGGATCATGGCCGCCGTGGCGGTCCCCGGGATCGTCGAGGCGTTCGCCCCCTTCGTCGAGGGGCAGGAGTTCGGGCACCCGCTCGACGTCGGCGATCACCTCCGTGCCTACACGGCCTTCTGGTCGCGCGGCGGCATCACCTCAGGAGTGGCCGGCGCCATCGAGATCGCCTGCCTGGATGCCGTGGCCAAGCGCGAGGGCGTTCCGGCCTGGGAGTTGCTCGGCGGCCTGAGGCGAGACTCGATCGAGGCGTACGCCAGCGGCGGGCTCGGCACCGACTTCGACCAGATCTCCGACTGGATGCTCGCGCAGGTGTCGGCAGGGTTCGGCACCGTCAAGTTCCGGGCGATGCGAGACCCGGAGACCACGCTCGCGCTGCTCGACCACGTGACCGCACTCATGCCGGAGGGGGTGGCATTCGTGCTCGACGCCGTGCAGGGCTGCGCCGCCGCACCCTGGTCGATCGACGACGCCATCCGCGTGGGCAGAGCGGCCGGGGCGCTCGGCGCACGGTGGTTCGAGGAGCCGTGTCAGGCGGATGACGTGGCCGGTTTCGCGGCCGTGCGCGCCGCAGTCGACGTGCCCGTCTCCGGCGTCGAATCCAACGGCACGGAACGCGAGTTCGCGGAACTGATCCGGTGCGGGGCGATCGATGTGGCCCAGCCCGACGCCACCTTCGTCGGGGGCGTGCGGGCGTTCTCGCGCGTCGCCGCGATGGCGGAGAGCGCCGGCATCCAGTGCGTGCCCCACGTCTGGGGCAGCGGGGTGACCTTCCAGGCGAATCTGCACACGGTGCTCGCGCGACCGAGCGTGGAGCTCTTCGAGTTCTGCACCCTGCCGAACCCGCTGAGGGATGCCCTGCTCGTCGAGCCGCCGACATTCGACCGGGGACGGCTGCACGCCCCGCGGTCGCCCGGACTCGGAGTGGTTCTCGACGCCGCCACCGAGGCGCGCTTCGCCTTCGCTCCGGGAGGCGGCCATGTCATCCGCTGACCTCTCGGCCGACGACCGGATCACCACTCCGATCCTCAGCGACTCGCTCGACGCCGCCGGACTCCGACACCAGGTGCTCGAGCGGCGGCTGCCTCCCATCGTGCCGGGGTCCCGTGCATTCGGGCGGGCGACCACTGCCCGGTTCGTGCCGTCGACCGACGACGACCCCGCAGATCCGTACGGCGAGGCGATCGCCTTCATCGACTCCCTCGCGGCCGGCTCGATCGTGATCATCGCCACCGACGAGAGCAACGAGTCGGCCTTCTGGGGCGAGCTCTTCAGCGCCGCAGCGCTGGGGGCGGGTGCGGTCGGAGTCGTCACCGACGGCAACCTGCGCGACACCCCTCGCATCGCCGCACTCGGCTTCCCGGCGTTCGCCCGATCCCGCCGACCCATCGACTACCGGATGCGGATGAAGCTGGCCGAGGTCGGCACGCCGGTGACCGTGTACGGGGTGGTGATCGCCCCGGGCGACCTGGTGCTGGCCGACGACGACGGCGTGGTGGTCGTGCCACAGGCGAACGAGACGGACGTCATGGAGCGGGCACGCGGCCGGGCGAGCAGCGAGTCGACGGTGCTCCGCGAGCTCCTCGCGGGCGATTCCCTCCGCGCCGTGTGGGACCGCCACCGGGTGCTGTGACGGGTCAGTCGGCGGGTGGCGCGATCCGGTACACGAGGCCGGCCTCGTCGTCGGTGACGTAGAGCGCGCCATCCGGTCCGGGCACCGCGTCGACGCTTCGGCCCCAGCGCGTTCCGTCCGGGTTCTGGAAGCCGGCCACGATCGTGCGTGGCCGGCCGAGGGTGGCGGATGCCTCGTCCCACGCGCTGTACGAGACGGAGGGCGGTCGCGGCGGCTCGCGGTTCCACGAGCCGTGCGCGGTGATGAGCGCGCCGTCATCGAAGGCGTCGGGGAGCGCCGAGCCCCGCGTGAACACGAATCCGATCGGTGCGCTGTGGGCGGGCAGCCCCACCTGCGTGCGCGTGACGGTCGCGCAATCCAGCGCGTCCCCGCGCGGGTTGTTGACGGGATCGTTGACGTAACCGAGGTCGAGCAGGCCCGGCCTGTTGCGCGAGTCCGGCACGCAGTACGGCCAGCCGAGCTCGGCGCCCTTCGTGATGCGGGTGACCTGATCGTTCGGGTGCTCGTTGATGTAGGCGCGATCCTGGGTGCCGAATCGCCCGGAATCGTCGCGGAAGGGGTAGGGCTGCTGATCGGCCTGGTTGACCGCGGCGAAGAGGGTGCCGTCGGGGGCGAACGAGAGGCCTTCGCCGTTGCGCACGCCCGTGGCCAGCACCTCCCTGCCGCTGCCGTCGAGGCCGACCCGCTCGATGGTGGCCCGCTCCGGAGACGCGCTGCGGTCCACGGGGTCACGGTTGGTGGCCGAGCCGACGTTGAACGAGACCCGCCCGTCCTTCACCGCCATGAACTTGCCGCCGTGGCCGCCGGTCGGCAGATCGTCCAGGAGGACGCGGCGGTGGGAGAGCGCGCCGGATCCGTAGTCCCAGGCGACCAGACGGGAGGACTCGCCGAGAACCACGATGGTGCGACCTCCCTGCTCGCCGACGGCGACGCCCTGCGGGTCCTCTAGTCCGTCGACGAGGGTCTCGATGCGCGGCGATCGCCCGTCGCGCGGGGCCAGCCGTACGAGCTCGCCGGCACTGCCGGTGGTGACGAGCAGTGAACCGTCGGGCAGCCACGCGGCCATCCGGGCGCCGCCGACCTTTGCCCACACCTGCGCCGTCCAGCCGCGCGGCACGCGCAGGGATCGCCCGGTGGCCGCGCCGCCGTCGGCGCCGGCGGCGACGGATAGCCGCACCGGGACGAGGCCGGTGTCCTCGTTACCTGTGCCGCTCGAGGCGGTCGGCTGCGGCGCGGTGCACGCCGTGAGCAGGAGCGCGATCGCGGCGCTCGTCACGGCGAGCCGTGTCATCCGGGAGCTCACGATGGACATCCTCCGGAGCCTTCGGCTACTGGTCCTTCTGCAGCGACGCCAGAAGCTCGTCGAGCCCGAGGTTGCCCACGTTCAGCACCTCGAACTCGAGAGTGGAGTCTGTAGTGGTGTCGGTGAGCGAGATCACCCCGACCGTGCCGTGGCGGTGTCGTTCCACCGCCAGATCGGCGCGCTCGATCTGTGCCAGCGGATGCAGGTGCTTCCAGCCGCCGACGAGCCCGTCCCTGTCGCGGCCCAGCACATAGAGTCGCGTTGCCGACAGTGCGAGCACGATCGAGGGGTAGCTCCCCTTCGTCGCACTGTTGGCTCGCTCGGCGAGAATCATGCCGGCCACCCCCCAGCCGACGGAGTTTCCGAGTGCACCTCCGGCGGCTCCGCCCAGGATGCCGGCGAGGGTCGATCCGCGCGGCCTCACCACCGCGACATCCACCACCTCGTCGTCGGGGATGACCGCCTGAGCGCCCTCGCGTGCAGTGTCTTCGCGTGCCATGGCCGATCCTTTCGCCGGAGGATTTCCTTGGGAGGCACCGTACCGAAACGTGAGCGGAAAGCAACCCTCGCCGACCGCCTTCGCACCGGCTGACTTAAGATCGGTGGTTGTGGGCGATGACTCTCCGGATGTCTCTCGCGAGTCCGTCGACGCGGTCCTCGAAGTGGGGAACGCGTTGCTCCGGGTGGTCGCGCAATCGGTCATGTCCGTGGAGTCGGTGGTGACCGGTCCGCAGCTGCGCATCCTGGTGCTGATCGCCGGCAGTGGACCGCAGACCATCGGCGCGATCGCGACGGAACTGGCCGTGCACGCGTCGAACGCGACCCGCGTCTGCGACCGGCTCGTCTCGCGCGGGCTGGTCACGAGGATCGCGTCGACCGCGGATCGTCGCATCCGGTCCATCGATCTGACCCCGGCAGGGGTCGACCTGGTCGATTCGGTGCTGGAGCGGCGCAGACAGGCGATCGCTCAGGTGCTGCAGAGGCTCGATCCGCCCCTGGCCGCTGAGGCGCTCGCGGCCCTCAGGATGTTCGCCGCGGCATCCGGCGGCGGCACGGCGGACGGCCGGTTCGCCCTCACGCTGCCTCAGGCGAGCGAGATCGCGACGAGCCCCCCGATGCCGACGAGATAGAGCAGCACCACGACGAACGAGTCGAGGCCGAGCCCGGCGATGCGCCGCTGCGGACGGAACAGCAGCCCCACCACGTAGACCAGCGTGAGAAGAGCCGCGAGGGCCGTGAGGTAGATGTCGCTCGCGTTCGCACGGGGCAGGACCGACCTGCCCGAGATCAGCGTGGACACGAGGAAGAGCACCGGAAGGAACGCGTTGCCGCCGAATATGTCGCTGATGGCGAGGCGATCGTCTCCCTGCCGCACCGCCTGAAGGCCGGTCGAGATCTCCGGAAGACTCGTCGCGAGCGCGAGCACGGTCGCCCCGAACAGCACGCCCGAGAGCCCGATCTGGGAGGCCGCGGCATCCCCCGCCCGCTCGACCACCACGCCTGCCACGAGTGTCGCGAGGGCGGAGGCGGCGAAGATCCACGCCGCCCGAGCGGTGCTGTGCTGCTTGCCGTTCGTGTTCTGCTTGCTGCTCGGGGCGCTGCTGTCCGGTGCCGACCCGTTCTCGTGCCAGGGGAGGTGCTTGCCGGCGCGCTGCACCAGCACGAGTCCCACCACCCACACGGCGGCGATGAGCACCACGTCGGGGGTGAGTCTCGCGATTTCGAGAGTGGAGGGCAGCTGGCTCCCCGCGATCACCACGGAGAGCACCGCGACCACGACGATGCCCTCGAGCACCAGGCCGAGCGAGGCGGCGCGATACGTGATCGGCTTCACGCCGCGCCCCCGCCTGCCGAAAGCGTCGAGAACGGCGATCACCACGGTCTGGATGGCGATCCCGCCGAGGATGTTGCCCACCGCAACCTCCAGCGAGCCGGAGATCGTGGCGGTGACCGTGATGGCGATCTCGGGCAGGTTCGTCGCCACCGCGAGCACGATCAGCCCGCCCAACGCGCTCCCGAGGTGCAGGCGGTCGTCCAGCACGTCGGTGCTCTTGGAGAGCTGGATGCCGGCGACCCAGATTACGGCCGCCCCGGCGATGAAGATGAGGAGCAGCAACCACAGCGGGAGCGAGCTCACCGCGCTGCCCCGGAACGCGATCCCGTGCCGTTCATGCTGACCTTCCCGTATCGCCGGAGCTCACGCTCGCCCACACCGCAGCGAACACCCGCGGAGGTGCTTGCGCAAGTGCTTGCGCAGGCGCAAGCAAAACGGCGTGCGGTCGCCAGAATTGAGGAATGGCCGCTCGGGCGACGGCCAAGCGAGCCCTCAGCCGGCGAGACCTATCGTGGAGCGAGTGACGGGAATCGAACCCGCGCTACCAGCTTGGGAAGCTGGAGTTCTGCCATTGAACTACACTCGCGCGCGCTCCCGCTTGGAGCGACGGCACTTTCGTGCCTTCGCCGCGGGCGCCAGCGCGGAGGGCCGTCCCGACCCTCCGATACTGCGAACTACACAATACCCGACACGCATACGACATGCCCGTCCGCGTCTCGAACCACGGCCATCCTCTCGCCCCACGGCTGCGCCGACGGCGGGTCGATCACCTCGCCACCGTGCTCCGTCCACGCGGCGATCACACGATCGACGTCGTCGACGGCGAATCCCGGTGAGACGGTGGGGTTCTTCGGCACCTCGGTCGGCCGTTCGTGCAGCATCACCTCCACGCCGTCGGCGGTGCTCAGCCGGGCGATGACGCCGGTGCGACTCTGCAGGGCGAGGCCCAGCGCATCCGAGTAGAAGACGAGTGCGGCGTCGAGCGAGTCGACCGAGACGATGATGCGGCGGAGCGAGACCATGGCTCCATCCTGTAGAGTTGACAGGTGCCTGTCAAACGAGATGCGGCGATCACCACCGTCGTCGACGAGCTGTTCCGCGCCAACGGGCAGCTCGTCGCGGTCGGCGATGAGCTGGCGGCAGCGGCAGGACTCACCGCCGCCCGCTGGCAGGTGCTCGGCAGGCTTGCAGATGACGGCCCGATGACGGTCTCCGAGCTGGCACGCCGGCGCGGCATGCGGCGTCAGTCGGCGCAGGAGTCCGTCGACCGACTGGTGCGCGACGGTCTGGCCGAGAAGGCGCCGAACCCGGAGGACCGGCGCGCGCCACGCATCCGTCTGCTGGAGGCGGGTCGCGCGGCGCTCGCCGCGATCGAGCCGGGGCGGCGAGCCTGGGCGCAGGCAGCGGGCGGCGACCTCACCGTCGGCGAGCTGAATCAGCTGGCCGAGCTGCTGCGCCGCCTGCGCCAGGCACCCGCGAGCTGAGCCCTCCGGCCGATCAGTGCGAGAGCCGATCCGACGAGCAGCAGCACTACTCCCGACCACACGGCGACTCCCGGGGCCGCGCCGGTCGCAGCCAGCGCGGCCGCGACCGTGATGGTGAACGTCGCCGCGGCGGGGTCGCCGAATCCGCTGGCCGCGGCGATCGTGAAGCTCGACGGACCGGGCGCGGTCGGGGTTCCACTGATCTCGCCGGTGTTCGCGTCGAAGGCCAGTCCGGCGGGCAGAGCGCCGGCGAGCGACAGGGTCGGCGCGGGGAAGCCGGAGGCCGTCACAGTGAAGGAATAGGGGGTGCCCACGCTCGCCGCAGGCGGCGACGCCGAGGTGATCGCCGGCGGCGTCGGCAGATCGAGCACGGAGACGTCGTCGTCGTTCTGATTCACCACGTAGGCCGTCTCCCCGGTGGGGCTGAGGGCCAGGCCGACCGGATTCGAGCCGACCGGCAGGGGGACCGGGGACGACACGAAGAGATAGGTGGTCGTGTCGATCACCTGGAGGGGCTGTCCGTCCGCGACCGCGAACAGGTACCGTCCGGACGGGGAGAGCGCGAGCCCGCGCACGCCGGACGGCAGGGCGATCGTGGCGACGACCTGGTTCGTGGCCGTCTCGATCACCGTCACCTCGTTGCCGGCCAGCCCCCCGACGTAGACGCGCGTGCCCGCGGGGTCGATGGCGAGGAAGAACGGGTTCGCCGTGACCGGGATCGCCGGGGCGACGACGGTCTTCGTGGCGACGTCGATGCGGGTCACCGAGTTGTCGCCCTGATTGCTCACGAAGAGCGCCGATCCGTCCGGCGACACCGCGATCCCGAAGGGCGCCGATCCGACCGGGATGAACGGGGTGAGCGGATCGAGGGCGTGCGTGGTCGTGTCGATCACCGTGACCACGTTGGCTCCCTCGGAGACGACGAATGCCGTGGCGCCATCCTTCGAGAACGCGATGCCGTAAGGCAGTGACGCGACGGGAATCGTGTCGGTCACGAGGTTGGTGGCGGTGTCGATGACGGAGACGGTGTCGCTGTTGAGGTTGCTGACGTACACCTCCGATCCGCCCGGGCGCACGGCGATGGAGAACGGCTGGCTGCCCACGAAGACCGTGCTCACGAGCGTGCGGCTGGCGGCATCGATCACCGAGACCGAATCTGCGGCCTGGTTGACGACGTAGAGCGTCGCGCCATCCGCGCTCACCGCCACGGTGGTCGGGGCTGTCGAGACCCCGATGGTCGAATTGGCGGCGGATGCCGGATCAGCGCCCGCTCCCGCGAGCAGCGCCATGCCCGCCAGAGCGGCCGAGGCCGCCACGATGAGGATCCGAGCACGACGGGGAAGGCGTAACGCATTCATGGCTGGACTCTCCGGCAGGGTCCGGCGCGGGCCCGGAGTTGTTCACAAGGTAGTGCATTCGCGGCATCCCGGGTCACACGACCGGCGTTTCGATAGGCTCATCGCATGCTGCTCTCGGATCGCGACATCAGGGCCGAACTCGACTCCGGGCGGGTGGGCCTCGAGCCGTACGAGCCGGCGATGATCCAGCCCTCCAGCGTGGACGTTCGACTCGACCGCTTCTTCCGGCTGTTCGACAACCACAAGTACCCGTTCATCGACCCGGCGGTCGACCAGCCGGAGCTCACGCGCCTCGTCGAGACGGCGCCCGACCAGCCCTTCATCCTTCATCCGGGGGAGTTCGTGCTCGGCTCCACCTACGAGCTCGTCACCCTGCCCGACGACCTCGCCGCGCGACTGGAGGGCAAGAGCTCCCTCGGCCGTCTCGGCCTCCTCACCCACTCCACCGCGGGCTTCGTCGACCCGGGGTTCAGCGGTCACGTCACGCTCGAGCTATCCAATGTGGCGACCCTGCCCATCAAGCTGTGGCCGGGAATGAAGATCGGGCAGCTGTGCTTCATCCGCACGAGCTCTCCGGTCGAGAACCCCTATGGATCGGGCCCCTACGGCAACCGCTACCAGGGGCAGCGCGGCCCGACGGCGTCCCGCTCGTTCCAGAACTTCCACGTCACCCAGATCGAGCGCGAGGCCGAGCTCGACTGACGCGGCGGGCGCCGCAACTCAGTCGAGCTGTTCGAGCTGCCAGCCGAGCCAGGGGCTGAACGCGAACGGCGCGCTCTCGACGGCGGCGCGCAGGGCGGTCGGGGCGAGCCAGGCGAATTCGCTCACCTCCGCGGGGTTGGGCTGCACGGCATCCGTCGTCACCGCTCGGTAGACCGGGCAGATCTCGTTCTCCACGATTCCGGATGCGTCGACCGCCCGGTAGCGGAAGTCCGGCAGCACCACCTCGAGCGAGCCGACGGAGATGCCCAGCTCGAAGCGAGCGCGCCGGATGATCGCATCCTCCATCGACTCGCCCGGTGCCGGGTGGCCGCAGAACGAGTTGGTCCACACCCCGGGCCAGGTGAGCTTCGAGAGCGCTCGGCGGGTCACCAGCACGAGGCCTTCGGCGTTGTACACGTGGCACGAGAACGCCAGGTGGAGGGCGGTGTCGGCGGTGTGCACGGCGCGCTTGTCCGCGGTTCCGACGGGAATGCCACTCTCGTCGACGAGAACCACGAGTTCCGTGTCTGTGGTCATGGTCGTCCGTTACCCTGAGAATGTGACCGGCCACGATGTCAGTACCGTCTCGGAGAGACAGGCGCTCGTCGATGCCGTGCTTGATCGATTCTTCAGCCTAGCCAAGAACCGCGCTGCGGGGTTCGGTGCCGACTACGTGAAGCTCTGGGAGATCCTGGAATCGAATACCGTCGGCGGCAAACGGTTCCGGCCGCGCATGGTGATGACGGCATACGAAGGTCTCGGCGGCACCGACCTCGAGGCGGCGGCCAACGTCGGTGCGGCGTTCGAACTGCTGCACACCGCCCTGATCGTGCACGACGATGTGATCGACCGGGACTTCAGCCGCCGCGGCGCGCCGAACGTCTCGGGCAGTTACCGGGACATCGCCACGACCGCGGGCATCCCCCTCCCCAAAGCCGAGCACCGCGGAATCTCGACCGCTGTGATCGCAGGGGACCTCGCCCTCTTCAATTCACTGCGGCTCATCGATCGCAGCGGCGCGAGCGACGACGTGCGGGCCCGCCTGCTGGAGATCATGGATGAAGCCCTGTTCGCCAGCGCGGCGGGCGAGCTGATCGACGTGGACTTCTCCATCACGACCGACGTGCCGCGCGTGCACGACGTGCTCACCATGGAGCGGTACAAGACCGCGGTGTACTCCTTCGAATGCCCGCTGCAGGCCGGTGCCGTGCTCGCGGGCGGCAGCGAAGAAGCCGTCGCCGCGCTGGGCCAGTTCGGCAGGGAGATCGGCATCGCCTACCAGATCGTCGATGACCTCCTCGGCGTCTTCGGGTCCGAGGCGCAGACGGGCAAGACCACCATCGGCGACCTCCGCGAGGGCAAGCGCACGGTGCTCATCGCCTATGCGACCAGCACGCCCGCCTGGCCGCTCATCGAACACCTGGTGGGCAAGCCCGACCTCAACCACGACGAGGCCGACTACATCCGTGAGGTGCTCACGAATTCCGGATGCCGCGGCTTCACCGAGGGCCTGGCCCGCAACTACACGAACGAGGCGCTCGGCCACCTCGCAAGCCCGGAGATCCCGGAGGCGCTGCGCTCCGCGCTCGAGCCCCTCGCGATCGACGTGCTGAGCAGGGTCAAGTGACCCGACTCGAGCTGTACGACCGCGTCGCCGACGAAACCGCGAGCATCGTCATCCGGCGCTATTCGACGTCGTTCGGGCTCGCCTCGCGCCTGCTCTCCGCGCCGGTGCGCCGCCATGTCGAGAACATCTACGCCCTCGTGCGCGTGGCCGACGAGATCGTGGACGGCGCGGCGACCGAGGCGGGTCTCGACGCGCTGGGTGCGGCCGGCATCCTCAACGAGCTGGAGCAGGAGACCGAGGCCGCGATGCAGACCGGCTTCAGCGCGAACCTCGTAGTGCACGCCTTCGCGCGCACTGCCCGGGAGAGCGGGTTCGGGGCGGAGCTGACGCAGCCGTTCTTCGAGTCGATGCGCGCCGACCTCAGCGAGACGGAGCACGACGACGAGTCCTTCGAACGTTACGTCTACGGGTCGGCGGAGGTCGTGGGCCTCATGTGCCTTCGTTCATTCCTATTGGGGCATACGGTCGATGCCGAGACTGATGCCCGGCTCATCCACGGCGCACGGCGCCTCGGCGCCGCGTTCCAGAAGGTCAACTTCCTGCGCGACCTGTCCGCCGATTTCGAGACGCTCGGTCGCAGTTACTTCCCCGGTGTGGCCGTCGAATCGTTCACCGAGGACGACAAGGTGCGCCTGCTCGACGACATCGACTCCGATCTGCGTGAATCCGCCGCAGTGGTGCCGCTCCTGCCGTCGTCGTCGCGGCGGGCGGTGGCGCTCGCCCAGGGACTGTTCACGGAGCTCGCCGTGCGCCTGCGGGCGACGCCCGCGGATCAGCTCGTGCGGACCCGCGTGCGCGTGCCAGACCCGGTGAAGCTGCGCATCGCAGCAGCCGCAATAGCCGGGAGGCGACCATGACGACCGCAGTGGTGATCGGCGGAGGGATCGGGGGCCTCGCCAGCGCCGCCCTCCTCGCACGCGACGGGTACCAGGTCACGCTCATCGAGAAGCGCGATCAGCTGGGCGGCCGCGCGGGCAGCTGGTCTGAGGGAGGCTTCCGCTTCGACACCGGCCCGAGCTGGTACCTCATGCCGGAGGTCTTCGACCACTTCTTCCGACTGATGGGAACCACAGCGGCCGAGCAGCTGCGCCTGGTCACCCTCGACCCCGGGTATCGGGTCATCTTCGAAGGCGTGGCCGAACCGATCGACATCGCTGCGAGCCGGGACGAGAACCTCGACCTCTTCGAGTCGATCGAGAAGGGGTCGCGCGCCAAGATGGAGCGCTACCTCGACTCCGCGGCGGAGACCTACGAGATCGCCAAGCGGCGGTTCCTGTACACGAGCTTCGCCAGCATCCGTCCGCTCTTGCGGCGTGACGTCGTTTCGCGCATGGGCACTCTGGGCCGCCTGCTGCTGCGCCCGCTGGCATCGCTGGTGGGGCGCACGGTGAAGGATCGCCGGCTGCGGCAGGTGCTGGGCTACCCCGCCGTCTTCCTCGGTTCCTCCCCGTATAACGCTCCGAGCATGTACCACCTGATGAGCCACCTGGATCTCGAGGGCGGCGTGCTCTACCCCGAGGGCGGCTTCACTCGTCTCATCGAGGCGATCGCCGATCTCGCCCGCGCCGCCGGCGTTCAGATCATCACCGAGGCGAGCGCGACCGCCATCACCACGGCGGCGGGCCGCGCCACGGGAGTGGACTACACGGATGCCGCGGGCGCCACCCACCACCTCGAGGCCGACGTCGTCGTCTCCGCCGCGGACCTCCACCACAGTGAGACGACCCTGTTGCCGCGCGAGCTGCAGACCTACCCGGAGCGCTACTGGGCCAAGAAGACGCCCGGTCCGAGCGCACTGCTGCTCTACCTGGGAGTGGAGGGGGAGGTTCCGCAGCTGGAGCACCACACCCTGTTCTTCGCCCGGGACTGGCGCAAGGGCTTCGATCGCATCTTCGGGCCGAACCCGTCGATCCCCGACCCGGCCTCCATCTACGTCTGCAAGCCCAGCGGAATCGACCCGGATGTCGCGCCGGAGGGCCACGAGAACCTCTTCGTGCTCGTTCCGATCCCCGCCGAGCCCTCGTTGGGCCGCGGCGCGGACCTGGAGCAGGTGGCCGACCGCGTGATCGCCCAGATCGCGGAGTGGGCCGGCATCCCGGATCTCGCCTCCCGCATCGTCGTGCGGCGTGCCGTCGGGCCGCAGGACTTCGTGGACGATCTCAACTCCTGGCGCGGAACCGCGCTCGGTCCGGCGCACACGCTCGGGCAGAGCGCGATGTTCCGGGCGGGGAACGTCAGCCGCAAGGTGGCGGGCCTGTACTTCGCGGGCGGATCGACCATCCCGGGAATCGGTCTGCCGATGTGCCTCATCAGCGCCGAGGTGCTGGTCAAGCGGCTGCGCGGCGACACCTCCACAGAGCCCATGCCCGAACCGCTGGTGCGCACGGTCGCCTGATGGGCATCCTCTACCTTCTCGCCCTGCTCATCGCGCTCACGGGCATGGTGCTGCTGGATCGTCGCTTCCGCCTGTTCTTCTGGCGTGCGCCGAAGCGGGCGGCGGCGGTGCTCGTCACCGGTCTCGTGTTCTTCCTCGCGTGGGACCTCGCGGGGATCGGCCTCGGCATCTTCTTCCGCGGCGTCACCCCGTTCATGACCGGTGTCGTGATCGCCCGGGAGCTCCCGGTCGAGGAGGTCTTCTTCCTCACGCTGCTCGGTTACCTCACGATGAACCTCTTCGGCTGGCTGACCAGGCGGGCGGTCGTGCGATGACCTACTGGGCGCTCAACGCCGTCTTCCTCGGCCTGGTGGCGGTGGTGGCGGTCGTGGCTCTGGTGCGCGGCCCGCGTCGACCGTTCGTCGCGGCGCTGATCACGCTCGGCATCCTGCTGGTCGTCACGGCCGTATTCGACAACGTGATGATCGGCGTGGGCCTGGTGGGCTACAACCGCTCCCTCATCTCGGGCGCGTTCATCGGGGTGGCGCCGTTGGAGGACTTCGCCTACGCCATCGCCGCGGCGATCCTGCTGCCCTCGCTCTGGACACTGCTGGGCCCGCGAGAGGGTCGCGCATGATCCGCGCGCTCTTCGTCTCCTCGCGACCGCTGAGCTGGGTCAACACCGCGTTCCCGTTCGCCGCCGCGTATCTGCTCACGACGCGCCAGCTCGACGCGACCTTCGTCATCGGCACGCTCTACTTCCTCATCCCGTACAACCTCGCCATGTACGGCATCAATGACGTGTTCGACTACGAATCCGACCTGCACAACCCGCGCAAGGGCGGAGTCGAGGGCGCTCTGCTCGACCCGTCCGTGCATCGGGTCACGCTGTGGGCGGCGGTCATCAGCAACATTCCGTTCCTGGTATATCTCGCCATCGTGGGCTCGCCGCTCTCCTGGCTGGTGCTCGCGATCAGCGTGTTCGCCGTGATCGCGTATTCCGCACCGCACCTCCGGTTCAAGGAACGGCCCTTCCTCGACTCGGTCACCTCCGCAACGCACTTCGTCTCTCCCGCCGTCTACGGCTTCGTTCTGGCGGGAGCAGTCTTCACCGGCTCGCTCTGGGCGCTGCTCGTCGCCTTCTTCCTCTGGGGCATGGCGTCGCACGCGTTCGGGGCCGTGCAAGACATCGTGGCCGACCGCGAGGGCGGCATCGGCTCGGTCGCCACCGTGATCGGCGGGCGGGCCACAGTGCGGCTCGCGTTCTTCGCCTACGTGGCTGCCGGCATCCTGCTGCTCTTCACCCGCTGGCCCGGCCCGCTGGCGGCGATCCTGATGCTGCCCTACGCCGTCAGCGTCCTGCCGTACTGGTCCATAGCGGATGCCGAGGCCGAGAGCGCGAACCGCGGGTGGAAGCGGTTCCTCTGGCTCAACTTCGTCACGGGCTTCCTCGTGACCCTGCTGCTGATCTGGTACTGGATCCTCACGATCCACTGAGGGCGGACGCACCCCGGCTCCCACGTTCCGCTCAGCTCGGTCGGGTTCCCGTGTGCGGCTGACACTGCACTGATCGCGGAAGCTCAGCGGCTCCGGTCGAGGTCGTATCGCTGCGGGAGGGGCTCGAATCCGGCGGCCCGGTATGCCGCGACGCCGCCGACGTTGACGGTGGGCGTTGCGACGAGCGCATTGGAGGAGCCGAGTTCCCGCAGGGCGGCGGCTCCGGCCAGGGTGATGGCGGTGCCGTAGCCGCGCCCGCGGTGGTCGCGGTGCACGCCCATTGGCTCGATGAGCCCGGGTCGCCCATCGCCCGCCGACCACACCGTGATCATGGCCACGGCATCGTCGTCGGCGTAGCCGATCAGGCATCGCGCGTCAGTGAACGCGGGCCCGCCGGCCATGGCCCGCCAGTGCTCCTCGGTGAATCTCGACCCGTCGAACGCGGCGCGCTGCACCTCGGCGCGGATCCCCGCGGTCTGCGGGGTGGTGGCCTGGACGCGCAAGCCCACCACAGTGATCGGGTCGCTGAGGTCTCGTCGCAGGGGAGTCCACGCTTCGCCCTGCGTCCATCCATGCTCCGCGAGTACTTCCCGGATACGAAGGCCCATCGGCGCCTCGATCGACGCGGCCTCGGCGGCGAACACGCCGCCATCGGGGTCGGCCAGGTCGTCCGCGATGTGTCGGGCGAGTTCCTCGTCGGCCGCGGCCTCCGGGGCCACAGTCATCCGGAGCAGGTCGTCGCCGTCCAGCAATCCGATGGCGAGGATGTGGCCCTCTCGCGCCCACACGCGCACGGCGGCCGCCGCGGCATCCGCACCGAAACGCTGGAACCAGCCCAGGTCTCCCGGATGCAGCTGCATCGGGGCGCCCTCGTGCTGCCAGTCGCGCAGCGCGGCGATCACCTCGCCCAGTTCGCCCGCCGTCGGTGTCCGCAGAGCGATGTCCATGCCCCGATTGAACACCCGATGCCGGGCTACAGGGTGGCGAGCAGCGCCTCGAGGCGGTCCAGCGACTCGACGGCGCCGCCCTCCATGCCGCTGGCGACCATGCCGTCGCGGTCCTCGACCGACTGGAACGACGAGTGCTGCGTGAGGGTGGTCACGCCGTTCTCCTCGGTGAGGGTCATCGTCTCCAGCACGACGTGCCGCTCCGGGAGGCCCTCGAACTCGAAGGTCTGCACCACCTGGCTCGGGGCGTCGATGAGGTGGAAGTAGCCGTGGAACGGGTACTCCGCGCCATCCGAATCGCGCTGCACGATGCGCCAGCGGCCTCCGGGGCGGGGGTCGTACTCGTCGATCACGTTGATGTAGACGGCCGGTCCCCACCACTGGGCGATCAGCTCCGGGTCGGTCATCGCGCGGAAGACGAGGTCCCGGGGTGCGGCGAACGTGCGCACCTGGCTCACGATGCTCGTGCCGGGTTCGACGGTGAAAACGGACTCGCTCATTTCTCTTCTCCTTCTTCTCTCTGCAACGTCTCGAGCAGGGTGTCGAGGCGCGTGTAGCTCTCGTCCCAGAAGCGGCGGTAGTCGTCCATCCACATAGTCGCCTCCCTCAGGGTCTCGACCTCCAGGTGTCGTGGGCGGGCGTTGCCCGCACGGCCGCGGGAGACGAGCCCCGCGTCTTCGAGCACCTTGAGGTGGTGGCTGATGGCGGGCTGACTCATCGCGAACGGCTTGGCGAGCTCGGCGACATCCGCGTCCCCCGACATGAGGCGCCGCAGGATCGCGCGCCGCGTGGGATCGCCCAACGCGGTGAACACCCGACTCAACTGATCCCCGGCCACGACACCTCCATAAGCAACTACCTATATAGTCCCCCGCTTATGCACCCTTGTCAAGCATCCCATATGCCAAATGAAGGCAATTCGAGTCGGGTTCCCCGGTGCAATGGCGCGCACTCGTCCGTGGGAGCGCTCGCTGCCTTCATTTGGGAGGTGGGGATGGCGTCAGTAGGCGAAGGCGAGCTCGGGCGGGTAGGGGGCGCGGGCGGTGAGGGCGGCGGCGGCATCCCGCAGGTGTGAGAGGGTCAGGCCCAGGATGTGCGGCCCGAAGCTCACCCGCGCGACTCCCAGCTCGGCCAGCCGCGGGAGGGGCACGGATTCTGCGCCCGCGATCACGGCGACGGGGCCACGGATGTCGCGCACCGCTCGCTCGATCAGGCCCTCGGTCGGCAGGCCGAGCACGAACACGCTCGTCGCACCCGCATCCAGGTAGGCGTTCGCGCGATCCATCGCGCCAGCCCAGTCGCGCGGGGCGCCCACGAGCGCGTCGAGTCGGGCGTTGATGGCGATGGGGACGCCGGCTTCGTTTCCCGCCGCGCGCGCCGCCGCGATGCGTGCCGTGGCGTCGGCGCGCGAGAAGAGCTCCCCCGAGGCCGACGCGATCGAATCCTCCAGATTGAGCCCGACGGCGCCGACCTCGATGAGCCGGGCGACGTTACGGCCCACGCCCGCGGCATCCGCGGCATAGCCCTTCTCGAAGTCGACGGTGACGGGTAGCTCGACCGCCGCCGCCACGATCCGCGCCGTCTCGAGCGCCTGCTCCACGGTCAGTCCCTCCCCGTCGTGGACGCCGTGCGCGTAGCTGACGGAGTGGCTGGCGGTCGCTATGGCCCGCACGCCCGGCGCGCCGGCGACGACGCGGGCGGTGACCGCATCCCACACGTTGGTGAGGATGAGCGGGTCACCCGGCACGTGGAGCGAGGAGAGCAGGGCGGCTTTGTCAGCGGAGGTCATCTCTCCAGCGTGGCATCCGGATGCTGCCACCGCGTGCACCGACCCCGCCATTGTTCCGTTTCGGGACGCGCGGGCCCCCGCGCGCGGGCACGCTCGTCCCGAATCGGAACAGTGGCGGCGACTAGCGGGCGCGGACCTGCACCGCAGCTACGTCACGCTTACCCACGCGCACGAAGAACATGAGCACGAGCCCGATCGCTATCACGAGCACGATTCCGAGTATGCCCCAGTAGGTTGCACCGAAGGCGACGATGAAGATCGTCCAGGCCGCTTGGGACATGAAACTCGCCGCCCGCCCGGTTGTGGCGTACAGGCCGAAGATCTCGCCTTCCCCGCCGAGCGGGGAGAGACGCGCGAGTAGCGAACGGCTCGATGCCTGGGCGGGGCCGACAAAAGCGCAGAGCAGCAACCCGAAGATCCAGAACAGAGTCTTACCCGCGGAATGCAAAAAGAAGGTCGCGGTCCCTGACGCGACGAGACCGATCAGGGCAGCGAGGATGACCGCGCGTGCACCGAATCGATCGTCGAGCCGTCCCGCGACGATGGTGCTGATTCCGGCAATCAGGTTGGCTGCGATACCAAAGGCGACCACCTCGAGGAAGCTGAAATGGAATACCAGCTTTGCGATCACGGCGCCGAAGGCGAACACTCCGGCGAGCCCGTCCCGGTAAACCGCGCTCGCCAACAAGAACCAGAACGTGGCACGTGATTCGCGGAAGATGCGAACCACGTCGGCGACGAGCACCGCGTAGCTTCGGAAGAAACCGACGCGCGGACGGCCTGGTGTAGGGGGGATCTCTGGAACGTTGAGGAAGATTGGAATGCTGAAGATCACTGTCCAGACAGCGCAGCCGACGGCCACCAGGCGGAACGGGAGACCGTCATCCTGGGGAAGGCCGAACCAATTGGCCGAGTAGGCAATGACCACGAGCACGAGAGCGACGATTCCGCCGATGTAGCCCAGTCCCCAGCCAAGACCACTCACCTTGCCAATGGTCTGGGGCGTTGAGACCTGCACGAGCATCGCGTTGTAGTTGACGGCAGCGATCTCGCTGAACACGCTCCCTGCTGATACCAGGGCGACGCCTAGGAAGAAGTAGCCGGGCTCGGCGCGCACTAGGACGAGTAGCGCGGTCGCGAGTACGACCAACGCGGTCGCTATGGCTAGAGCGCGTTTGCGCCGGCCCGCCGAGTCCGCACGCTGCCCGAGAACCGGAGCCAGTACGAGAATGACCAGACCGGCCACCGTGCCCCCCAGTCCCAATCCGCTCGCCAGGTCGGCCAAGTGAGCATCCTTGATGGCGCTTCCATCAGGGAGTGCCGCGACGTCGGCCGGAAGGAAAGCGTCGGTCGTCAGATACAGCGCGGTGAAAATGAAAGTCAGGATCACTGAGTTGAATGGCTGCGTCGCCCAGTCCCACAGCGCCCACGAGATCACACGTTTGCGAGGAATGCCCTCGGTCGCAGTCTCTAGGGTGGAGCTCACCGGCGCGTCGCCGCCGGTCGGGGTCGTGTCAATCATGGTCACAACCTAGCGTCGGGGCGTTAACTTTCGGTGGTGCGTGGGCTCGTCAATTTCGGGGCGCGAACCTGGGAATTCGATAACATGCTTCGGTGACTGAAACTGTTGCGGTATCCGAGGCCACGACTCCCGCCGTCAAGAACCTGCGGCTGCGCGATCGGCCGTTTGACATCGTCTTCATCGTGATCTTCTCGCTGTTCATCGTCACGTGCATCATCAGTGACTCCGTCGAGGGCCTCGGGCTCGACCAGGTGCCCAACTCGCCCAACATCCTGGTGCAGTGGAACTACACCTACTCCTCCAACTTCGACCCGCTGTATCAGTCGCACCCGCTCTGGCTGCGGTTCATCAGCGGCACCTCGGCGTTCGTCTACGTCTTCTTCTACATCGTGCTGATCATCTCGCTGGTGAAGGGGTGGAACCGCATCCAGTTCTGGTCGATCATCTACGCGACGATGATCATCTCGCTCACGGGCATCCCGATCATGGGCGTCGAGTTCTTCGGCCCGGTGGGTCAGCGCACGCCGAATCCGGGGATCTTCCTCGCGTACAACGGCCCGTACATCCTCTTCCCCCTGCTGCTGCTGATCAGGATGCGCAAGCCTCTCCCCTTCACGCGCAAGTTCTAGCGCTCCGCGCGAGTGGTCACTCTTGGTCCTGAATCCGCAGTTCTGGAGCCAGAAGTGACCACTCGCGTTCGGCGAGAGGTCTACGGGAGTGCGTCGCTGTCAGAGGTGAGCCCGCGATAGTTGAGCCCATGTGACTCAATTTTTCGAGCCAGGTATTGACAGAGTTATCCACAGCGAGCAAACTTGAGTTGGCGAGGCTCAAGTCTCGCCATCAGCGACATTTTTCAGGGAGACAGAGCACATGGCTCGTGCAGTAGGAATCGACCTCGGAACCACCAACTCGGTTGTTTCCGTTCTCGAGGGTGGAGAACCCACCGTCATCACCAACGCTGAAGGCTTCCGCACGACGCCCTCGGTCGTGGCCTTCACCAAGGACGGCGAGGTGCTCGTCGGCGAGACCGCCAAGCGCCAGAACGTCACCAACGTGGATCGCACCATCACGTCGGTCAAGCGCCACATGGGCACCGACTGGACCGTGAACATCGACGGCAAGAAGTACACGCCGCAGGAGATCTCGGCCCGCATCCTCGCGAAGCTCAAGCGCGACGCGGAGCAGTACCTCGGCGACTCGGTCACCGATGCCGTCATCACCGTGCCCGCGTACTTCAACGACGCCGAGCGCCAGGCCACCAAGGAGGCCGGTGAGATCGCGGGCCTC
>CBIHRK010000014.1:0-79891 GCA_966212465.1 uncultured Lacisediminihabitans sp. | reverse complement strand
TCGAACCGACGACCCCCGCTTTACAAGAGCGGTGCTCTGGCCAACTGAGCTAAGGGGGCGGACTCTCCGGAATTCCGGGCTTCCAGCCTAGTCTGCCGTTTCTCGCTTTCTCGAGCGCGCACCCTCCGCCTGCGCCTGGCGGCCGTTCGGCGGAATGGATGCCGTTCGGCGATAGTCGCGGGGCGATTGGCCCGTCGCTCTGCGGAACGTGCGGCCGAAGTGGGAGAGATCGCGGAACCCTGCGGCGACGGCGATCTCAGCGATCGCGAGGTCGGTCGAGCGGAGCTGCGCCATGGCGTACCCGACACGCAGTCGAGCGAGGTAGGCCGAGATCGTCTCGCCCATGCGCGCCGCGAATGCCCGGGACAGGTAGGTCCGTTCCAGGTGGGCGAGATCGGCGAGATCGGCGAGCGTGTGGTGCTCCGTGAACGTGCGTTCGATGTGGGCGCGAACGATCTCGGTGGCGGCATCCGCACGGCTCGCCAGTCGGGGCTCCGGGAGAAAGCCGTGCGCCGCGAGCGCCCGGGCGCATTCGATGAGCAGCATGCGCCGGAGTGCGATCAGAGCTTCCTCCGTGCCGAGTCCGGGTGAGCGGGTTTCCCGCACGAGGAGCGCGAGCAGAGCGCGAACGGGCGGCACGTCGTCGAGCGTGACCTGGGGGAGGCGCACTCGGGGAGAGGTGCCGACGGGGAAGAGCGTGGCGAGTGCCGGCCCCAGTTCCGGTCCGAGCGGTTCGATCGGTCGAGCGTCGAGGTCGAGATACACGTTCACGACATCGAGCCCGTCGCCGTCCGTTATCAGGCCGTGCAGCTCGCCGGTGCGGGTCACCGCGAACGACGGCCCGAGAATCGCGTGCTCGGTGTCGTGGAGCACGTGCCTGCCGGTGCCGCCCAGCACGAAGGTCAGGAGCACCACATCGAGACCGTGGAGCGAGAGCACAGGGCTGGAGTAGCCGGTGAAGTCCTCGGCGGCGATCCCGAAGTCGTGGAGCACGGCGAAGCGCTCGCGCACCTGCGTCAGCGGGGGGCGCCCAATATCGTGCGACATCTGCACAACATACTCCTAGTAATGGGGAGATAAAGCGTGAATATTGCTACTGAGCGATGAAGGAGTGGCATGCGGATAACCGCCGACAGAACGGTCTGCGTTGGAGCGGGTCAGTGCGCTCTCGTCGCAGGCGACTTCTTCGACCAGGATGACGACGGCATCGTCACGGTGCTCGAACCCCAGCCGTCTCCCGCAGACGAACCCCTGGCCCGACGGGCTGCCGCGCTCTGCCCGGCGCGAGCCATCCGCCTTTCCGAGTAGCGCCATGCACATCGTCATAGTCGGGGCCTCGCTCGGCGGGATCACGACCGCCGAAGCACTCCGGGCCGAAGGTTTCAGCGGTCGCACTACCCTGATCGGCAACGAGCCGCACGCACCATACAGCCGACCGATGCTCTCGAAGCAGGTGCTCGGTGGCGAGCGGGACGACGCACAGATCCGGGATGCCGCGCAGCTCGCAGAGCTCGACATCGAGCTGCGCGTGGGAACGCCGGCCACCGGCGTGGATCCGGTGCGGCACGAGGTGCACGTCGGAGCGGAGAGGGTGGGCTACGACGAACTCGTGATCGCCACCGGAGTGTCGCCGCGACGCACCGACCTGCCCGGAGTGCTCAGCCTGCGCACCATAGACGACGCACTGCACCTTCGCGAGGCGTTCTCGCACGCACACCGGCTCGCCGTCATCGGCTCAGGCGTTCTCGCGTGCGAGATCGCCTCGGCGGCCCGGGCCGCCGGTCTCGACGTGCAGCTCCTCGCGCGAGGAGACGAGCTGAGCCTCGGAGCTCTCGGCACGCGCCTGTCGCAGAGAGTCACCGATCTGCTGACGCTGAACGGAGTCCGGGTTCGAACCCGTTCCGTCGTTCGCTCGACCGATCCCCGCGGCGTCGCACTCGCCTCCGGCACGCGGGTTCCCGCCGACCTGATGGTCGCGGCGATCGGATGCGAACCGGCGGTCGGATGGCTGCGCGACTCCGGTCTGAACCTCTCCGACGGCGTCGTGTGCGATGAGAACGGGCAGGCCGCTCCGGGCATCCACGCCGTCGGCGATGTCGCAGCGTGGAGCGATCCCGCCACCGGGATTCCGGTGCGCGTGGAGCATCAGCAGAACGCGATCGAGCAGGCGCAGGCGGTGGCCCGGCGGCTGGCGACGGGCGCGGCATCCGAGCCCCGGACGCCCTTCTTCTGGACCACGCTG
The DNA here is from genome assembly GCA_966212465.1 of uncultured Lacisediminihabitans sp. Lineage (GTDB taxonomy): Bacteria > Actinomycetota > Actinomycetes > Actinomycetales > Microbacteriaceae > Lacisediminihabitans. The sequence goes on along the minus strand of CBIHRK010000014.1, from coordinate 77,649 downwards.
TTCGGCACGCGCATCCTCGTCCACGGCCATGTGCGCGCGGACTCGGACCTCGAGACGGTCGCGGGCGACGCCCGCAGTGACCGATTCGTGCTCGCGGCTCGCCGGGACGGAAGAACCGAGGGCCTGGTGGGTTGGAACATGCCCCGCGAATTCCGCATCGCCCGCACCGCCGTCGATTCCCTCGAAAGGACTCCCGCATGACCGGCTGCCCGTTCCACGACGACCGCACGCTGCCCACGGATGGCACCCCGCTCGCCCCATCGCCGACCCTGGCACGCTGGCGGGACGAGGCACCGGCGACCCCGCTCCACTACCCGGACGGCCACGAGGGCCTCATCGTCACCCGGCATGCTCGCGCGCGCGACGTGCTCGCCGACCCGCGGTTCACCCTCACGGTGTCGCGGTTCCCCGGTCCGTCCGCCGAGGCGGCTCCCGGCCCGATCGATGCCGCTGCGGAGGCATCCCTCCGGGTGGCCAACCTTCTCGCGCTCGACGGCGAACAGCATCTGCGGATGCGCCGAGCGGTGCTCTCGCAGTTCTCCGTGCGCGCGGTGCGCGCCCGCGACGAGGCCGTGAGGGAGATCGTGCGCTCGCAGGTCGACGACTTCCTCGCACGCACCGGACCGGCCGATCTGTTCGAGCACTTCGCGACACCGATCTCGGTCCGCACCCACTGTCTCGTTCTCGGAGTGCCGCCCGAGATGCATTCGGAGTTCTCGACCCACTTCGTGACGGGGCCGACCACGCTGCAGCAGCAGTTCGAGTTCGTCCGTCGCGTTCTCGATGCCAAGGAGCACGACCGAGGCGAGGATGTTGCAACTCACCTCCTCTCCGGCGAGTGGACCCGATCGGAGGTCGAAGGCATCCTGTTCGTGCTGATGTCGTCCGGACGGGATTCCGTGGCCTACGTCATCTCGACCGCGATGACAGCACTGCTCACGCATCCCGACCAGCTCGCCGTCCTGCGCGCGAATCCCGAGCACATATCCACCGCGGTCGAGGAGTTCCTGCGGGCCGGCGCGATGTTCGTGACCCTCTTCCCCCGCACCGCGACGGAGGACGTCGAGCTCGGCGGGATCCGCATCCCCGCGGGCACCACCGTCGCGGTCTCGCCGGTTGCGGCCAATCATGACGAGCGGCAGTTCGAGAACCCCGACGAGTTCGACGTCACCCGTGACGCCTTCGGTCACCTCGGCTTCAGCCACGGACCGCACGGCTGCGTGGGGCAGCAGCTCGCACGACTGGAGATCCGCGAGGCGGTGGCCCAGCTCATCGAGGCGGCGCCCGGCCTGCGGCTCGTGCACGCGGATCAGCTCGAACCGATGCCGTTCGCCCACCCGGTGGCGACCTACGAGGCGGGGGCGGTCGTGGTCGAATGGAACTGACGACGGATGACGGCCGAAGAGTCCGCTGGACGACGCTGCAGTACGAGCGCGACGACAGGGCCGACGCGTGGTCGCATTCCGGCGCCGCGATCGCCGCCGACGGTCGGCTCGTGGTCGCGCAGCGCGGCGGTGGGGGCGTGACCCTCATCGATGTGGCGACCGGTTCGGCGGAACGGATCGCGACGCCCACTGCGGACTGCCACGGCATCCTCTCCGAACCGTCGATCGATCCGAACACGCTGTGGATCGCCGACCCCGGTGGTCGCGTGCTCGCGCTCGACCTCGACAACCGGTCGACCCGTCGCATCCGTCGACCGGGCCGCGATAGCGATGACGAGTCGGAGGGATGGGCGCCTACCTCGGTCGCGATCGTCACGTCGGGCCCTCGCCGCGGCGACCTGTGGATCGCCGACGGGTACGGGGAGAGCCTCGTGCACGTGATCGGCGCGGACGGGTCGTTTGCGACGATCGACGGTTCCGCCACCGGCACGGCGTTCGATTGCCCGCACGGCATCGCGGTGGACACCCGCGGCCCCGACCCGCTGATCGTGGTCGCCGATCGCGGGAATCGCCGGATGGTGTGGTTCGATCTCGACGGATCCCTGGTTCGCACACTCGACGACCGGCTGCTCACCAGCCCCAGCTCGATCGCAGTGCGCGGTGCCGAGCTTCTGGTGACGGACCTGTTCGGCGCCCTGCTCGCCGTCGACCCCGCCGATCGCGTGACGCCCATCATCCGCATCGACCCGGCCACGCGTGCCCGGGCAGGCTGGCCCAATGACGAGACCGGCGACGGCGCCACGCGGCGACCGCACCTCGTGGACGGGACCCTGAACAGCCCGCACGGCATCGCCGTGCGCGACACCGGCACCGTCTACCTGACCGAATGGAGTCTCGGCGGCCGAGAGATAGCTCTCGAGTTCGACGCCGCCGAAGCGGAGCGGTAGCGCGAGGCCACAGCGCTGTCGGGGCACCGCCGTCGGCCCGCTAGCGTTGACCCCGTGAAGAACACCCGCGCCGCCCTCGTCCTCGGCGTCGCCGGAGCGGTTCTCGTGGGCGTGCTCACCGCCACCCAGTCGCGCGTCAACAGCGAGCTCTCCCGCGCGCTCGGGGACGCCTACCTCGCGGCCGTGATCTCGTTCGGGTCGGGGCTCGTGATCATGCTCGTCGTTCTCGCGGTGTGGGCGCCCGGGCGGCGCGGGGTGCGTCGGCTGGCGGCATCCGTCCGCGGCGGGCGCACACCGTGGTGGTACCTCCTCGGCGGAGCGGCTGGCGGCCTCTTCGTGCTCTCCCAGGGCATCACGGGGGCGGTGCTCGGCGTGGCCCTGTTCACCATCGCCGTGGTCTCGGGGCAGACCATCAGCGGGCTCGTCGTCGACCGGCGCGGCATCGGCACCACGCCTCCCGCCGCCATCACCGTCACCAGGCTGGCCGGTTCGGCACTCGCGCTCGTGGCGGTGGGCTGGGCCGTCTCCAGCGAGGCGGGCGGTAACGAGCCGGCGTGGATGCTGGCGCTCCCCTTCCTCGCCGGTCTCGCCATCTCGGGGCAGCAGGCGCTCAACGGGCAGGTGCGGCTCGCCGCGGGCTCCGCGATGACCGCGACCCTGCTCAACTTCCTCGTGGGGGCGACCGTGCTGGTCATCGCGCTCGCCGTGCACACCGCGGTCGCGGGCTTGCATGTGCACTTCCCCGCGAACCCGGTGCTCTATCTCGGCGGGCTGATCGGCACCCTCTTCATCGGGGGCGCTGTGGTGGTCGTCCGCACCACCGGGGTGCTGCTGCTGGGACTCGCGTCCGTCGCCGGTCAGCTGGTGATGTCGCTCGTGCTCGACGCGCTCCTCCCGCTGCCCGGTCAGGTCATCGAGTGGACGACCGTTGCCGGCACCGCGCTCGCCGTCGTCGCGGTGATGATCACCGCGATCCCCTCCCGGCGGCTCACCCGCGGGGCCGAGATCACAGGGAGCTGAGGAACTCCTCGGGGTCGACGCGCGCCTTCGCGCCCACCCGCGCATCCTCCGGCAGGCCGCCGACGTAGAGCCAGCCGAGCAGGTGCTCGTTCTCCGCCAGCTCGTGCATCGCCCGTACCTGCGGTGTGCCGGTGAGGTGGCCGGTGCGCCACATGACGCCCCAGCCGGCTTCGGCGAGCAGCAGGCTCAGCAGGTGGGCGACGCCGGATGCCGTGGCATCCTGCTCCCACGCCTCCACCTTGAAGCTGGGGCGGTGCACCGCCACGATCGCGATCAGCAGCGGCGCGCGCAGAGGCTTCGCCGCCAGTTTCGCCCCGCTCTCGTCGTCGAGTCCGCTGGCCAGCACGAACGCCTCACCCAGGCGGTTGCGCGCGTCGCCCCGCAGTTCGACGAGCCGCCAGGGACGCAGCGCGGCATGGTCCGCCACGGTGCCGGCGGCGGCCACGAGAGGCAGCAGCTCCTCGTGGGTGGGAGCCGCGGAGGTCACCTTCGCATGCGACCTGCGACGGCCGACCGCCTCGAGCACGGTCACTCCGCGTCCGCTTCCCGGAAGTCGAGGGAGAGCGAGTTCATGCAGAACCGGTCGCCGGTGGGCGTCTGATAGGCGTCGTCGAAGAGGTGCCCGAGGTGCGAGCCGCACGCGGCGCAGAGCACCTCGACGCGGGTCATGAAGAGGCTCCTGTCTTTCTTCAGCACCACGGCATCCGGCCGGATCGACTCGTAGAAGCTCGGCCAGCCCGAGCCGGAGTCGAACTTCGTGCCGCTCGCGAAGAGCTCGGCTCCGCACGCGCCGCAGGTGTAGACGCCGGCACGGTGCTCGTCGAGCAGGGCGCCGGACCACGGCCGCTCCGTCGCCGCCTCGCGCAGCACGGCGAAGCGGTGGGGATCGAGCTCCTCGCGCCACTGCGCGCTGCTCTTGGCGATGGGGTAGGCGGTGTCGTCGGTCTTCCTGGCCATGGGTATCGTCCTCTCGGGAAGCTACCCCTCATTAAACTCGGCACCATGACCGAATCCTCCGTTGTGCGCAAAGCGTGGAGCGAACTCACAACGGACGAGCTCTACGCCTTCCTCAAGCTCCGCACCGACGTCTTCTTCCTCGAGCAGAAGATCGACGAGGAGGAGCTCGACGATCGCGACCAGGAGCCCACGACTGAACACCTGTGGATCGCGGATGCCGACGGCACCGCCGCATACCTCCGGGTGCTCGTCGACGACGAGCCCACCTTCCGCGACGCCCGCCGGCTCTTCGGCCGCGTCGTGGTGCGGCCCGACCGCCGTGGCGAGGGCCTCGCGCAGACGCTCGTCGCCGAGGTGATGCGCAGCTACGGCGGCGAGCCGATGGTGCTCCACGCCCAGGAATACATCGCGCCCCTCTATGCGAAGTTCGGCTTCGAGGCGCACGGCGAGCGGTACGTCGAAGCGGGGCTGCCGCACATCCTCATGTACCGCGCGCCGGCGTGATCGACCGCGACACCGCCGAGTGGTACTCCACCTACGCGGAGGTGGAGGCGCGCGGGCAGTCCGCCACCTACGAGGAGTGGGCGGTGGGTGTGGCATCCGACCCGGTCGTCATCGCCCTGCTGGAGCGGATGCCGCTGCAGAAGCGTCAGCCCCCGCTGGTCTTCGCGGTCAGCCGCCTGCTCGGCGCCCCGGTCGGGCCGTACGGGCCGTTCCGCGACTGGTTCGTCGCCCACGCCAAGGCGGTGGCCGCGGAGGCCGCGCACCGGATGACGCAGACCAACGAACCGCGCCGCTGCGCCGCCCTCCTCCCGGCGCTCGCCCTCATCCCGGGGCCGCTCGCCCTGCTCGAGGTGGGCGCGAGCGCGGGACTGTGCCTCTATCCCGACCGGTACTCGTACCGCTGGAACGACGAGCGCCTCGACCCTTCCGACGGCGTGAGCGCGGTCACGCTGGAGTGCGCGGTGACCGGCCCGTTCCCCGTGCCGACCCGGATGCCCGAGATCGTCTGGCGCGGCGGTGACGACCTCGTGCCGCTCGATGTGACCGATCCGGGCGACGCACTCTGGCTCGAGCTGCTCGTCCCGCCCGAGCAGCAGGCGAGACGGGAGCGGCTGCGAGCGTCGATCGAGATCGCCGCTGCCGATCCGCCCCACCTCGAGGCCGGCGACGCGCGGGCCGGACTCGCCTCACTCGCCGCGCAGGCGCCTCCGGGGGCCACGCTCGTGGTCATCACCAGCGGGGTGCTGGTATATCTCCCCGCCGCCGAGCGCGCCCTCTTCGCCGACGCCGTGCGCGACCTCGGATGCCGCTGGGTGAGCCTCGAGGGCCGTTCCGCCCTTGCGCGGGCCGACGCCGCCCTGCCGCGGGAGGTCGGCGCCGGTGGCCGCTTCGTGCTCGCGCTGGACGAGCATCCGCTCGCCTTCTCGGGGCCGCACGGCCAGAACCTGGCCTGGTTCTGAGCGCGGTTCGGGCTTCGCAAACGCCACGGCCGTTACGGCGACTCTCAGCAACGCGCCTCTAGGCTTGGCCTGCAGCGAAGGGAGAACCGTGTCGGCACGCGCCAGCAGCGCACCGGAGGGGAGCCGATCCGGCGACCCCGCGCGCACGGCGCTCGCTCCGCGCTCGGCGCAGATCCTCGTCTTCGAACGGCAGTGGCTCCGCCAGGCCGGGGCGAAGGAGGAGGCCATCCGCTCCGAGTTCGGTCTCTCCGCCGCCCGCTACTATCAGATGCTGAACTCGGTGCTCGACGATCCGGAGGCGCTCGCCTTCGACCCCATGCTCGTCAAGCGCCTTCTCCGCATCAGGGATGCGCGCACGGAGGCCCGGTCCGCCCGGATCCTCGGCCGGCCCGACTCGCACTGACAACCGATCGACCCGGAAGAGCCATGGCGACATTTGAGAAAGACCGCTTCGACCACGTGCCCGAGGACCTGCTCCGCACGGGCGCGCACCGCGGGCCCCGCAAGCCGGGCCGCGGCTGGGTCGCCTTCGCGTGGGCGGCGCTCGCCACGGGTCTGATCGTGGTCGCGGGCGTCTTCGCCATCTTCGTGATCAACGGCAAGCTCAACGACCTCCCCTTCTTCAAGCCCGCGGCGACCCCCACCCCGACCGCGACCCCCACGCCCACCGCCTCGCCGAAGATCGACCCCACCCTCGCCATTACCGTGCTGAACGGGACCGGCAAGGCGGGGCTGGCGAACGCGGTCGGCGACAACCTGGTGACGCAGGGCTGGAAGGGCGCCGCCGAGGGCATCGGCGCGCGCACCAACGCCGGGAGCACGACGATCAAGCAGACCGTCGTCTACTACTCCGACGCCGCCAACGAGGGTGCGGCGCGTGCGCTCGTGCTCTCGCTCCGAGTGGGCACGATCCAGCTGTCGAGCGCATACCCGCAGTCCCCGATCGTCGTCGTGATCGGCAGCGACTACTCGCTCCCCAAGTAGGCGATCCCGCCCGATCCGGGCCGCTGTGTTACGCCGATGTTTAATCCCCGCGGCGAACGGGAAAAATGACCCTCATTCGGGGCGCTCAGCCGTTCCCCCGAGCGCACAAGCTGATTATTATCTGGGATTGGTCGCACCATCCGGCTTCAGTTTCTGGCCACCGGGTTTCGTGACCCGGTGCAATCGCAATACCCGCAGGTACCGCGCAGAAACACAGCAGGGAGTTAATCGATGGCGAATGGAACCGTCAAGTGGTTCAACGCTGAAAAAGGCTACGGATTCATCACCGTCGAAGGTGGGGGACAGGACGTGTTCGTCCACTACTCCGCCGTCGACATGGGTGGTTACAAGGTGCTCGAAGAGGGCCAGCAGGTGACCTTCGAGGTCGGCACGGGGTCGAAGGGCCCCCAGGCCGAATCGGTGCGCCTGGTGCAGTAGAGCCACTGAGCTCGACGAACGAAGCCGTCCACATCGCGTGGGCGGCGTCGTTCCGTTAAGGCGCCGTCGGCCGCGCTTGCACTCTCGGGGGCAGAGTGCCAGAATCGTTTAGCACTCCCATATTGCGAGTGCCAATAGCTGTTTGCTTTTCTCACGTCCCGGAAGGACGAAAAACACACATGGCAAAGATCATTGCTTTCAACGAGGAGGCCCGCCGTGGCCTCGAGCGTGGCCTCAACACGCTGGCGGACGCCGTCAAGGTGACCCTCGGCCCGCGCGGCCGCAACGTGGTTCTCGAGAAGAAGTGGGGCGCGCCCACCATCACGAACGACGGCGTGTCCATCGCCAAGGAGATCGAGCTCGACGACCCGTACGAGAAGATCGGCGCGGAGCTCGTCAAAGAGGTCGCCAAGAAGACGGATGACGTGGCCGGCGACGGCACGACGACCTCCGTCGTCCTGGCCCAGGCGCTCGTGCGCGAGGGACTGCGCAACGTGGCCGCGGGTGCCGACCCGATCAGCCTCAAGCGCGGCATCGAGAAGGCCGTCGCCGCGGTGATCGAGGCGCTCATCGCCTCCGCCAAGGAGATCGAGACCAAGGAAGAGATCGCCGCGACCGCGTCCATCTCCGCCGGCGACACCGAGATCGGTGCGCTCATCGCCGAGGCGATCGACAAGGTCGGCAAGGAAGGCGTCGTCACCGTCGAGGAGTCGAACACCTTCGGCACCGAGCTCGAGCTCACCGAGGGTATGCGCTTCGACAAGGGCTACCTGTCGCAGTACTTCGTCACCGACCCCGAGCGCCAGGAAGCGGTCTTCGAAGACCCCTACATCCTGATCGTCAACTCGAAGGTGTCCAACATCAAGGACCTCCTGCCGATCGTCGACAAGGTCATCCAGTCGGGCAAGCAGCTCCTGATCATCGCCGAGGACGTGGATGGCGAGGCCCTCGCCACCCTCGTGGTCAACAAGATCCGCGGCATCTTCAAGTCGATCGCCGTCAAGGCGCCCGGCTTCGGCGACCGTCGCAAGGCGCAGCTGCAGGACATCGCGATCCTCACCGGCGGCCAGGTCATCAGCGAGGAGGTCGGTCTCAAGCTCGAGAACGCGACCCTCGACCTGCTGGGCACCGCCCGCAAGGTGATCGTCACGAAGGACGAGACCACGATCGTCGAGGGCGGCGGAGACGCCGACCAGATCGCGGGCCGCGTCAAGCAGATCCGTGCCGAGATCGAGAACACCGACAGCGACTACGACCGTGAGAAGCTCCAGGAGCGCCTCGCGAAGCTCGCGGGCGGTGTCGCGGTCATCAAGGCCGGTGCCGCCACGGAGGTCGAGCTCAAGGAGCGCAAGCACCGCATCGAGGACGCCGTCCGCAACGCGAAGGCAGCCGTCGAGGAGGGCATCGTCGCCGGTGGTGGCGTCGCCCTCATCCAGGCCGGCGAGACCGCGTTCGGCAGCGACGCGCTCAAGGGCCTCACGGGTGACGAGGCGACCGGCGCGAACATCGTCAAGGTGGCCATCGACTCCCCGCTCAAGCAGATCGCGCTCAACGCGGGCCTCGAGCCCGGCGTCGTCGCCGACAAGGTGCGCAACCTGCCCACCGGTCAGGGGCTCAACGCCGCGACCGGCGAGTACGTCGACATGCTGGCCGCCGGCATCAACGACCCGGTGAAGGTGACCCGGTCCGCGCTGCTCAACGCAGCGTCGATCGCCGGCCTGTTCCTCACCACCGAGGCCGTCGTCGCCGACAAGCCCGAGCGCAACCCGGCTCCGGCCGGTGGCGACCCCACGGGTGGCATGGACTTCTAGTCCTCACACGAAAGCGGGCGGTTCCCTTCGGGGAGCCGCCCGCTTTCGCGTTCCGGCGTGCCTGTAGAGTCGCACCCATGAAGAGAGCAACCCTCACTCCGGTGGTGGCAGGAGCCGCCCTGATCGTCGCTGTGCTCCTCGCGGGCTGCACGGCGACGCCGGCTCCCCAGACGTCGGGCTCCGGCACCGGTTCGAGTCCCTCCGTCTCGCCGTCGACGAGTCCCACCGCGACCGCCCCGAGCGCCGCCGCCTCCTTCTCCTCGATCGAAGCACTGCGATCCGCGGTTCAGGCCGCCGGGATCGACTGCTCGGCGTGGGTGCTCAAAACGGGTGTGGCCGGCGCCACGGCATCCGGAACCTGCGGTACCGACGACGACGGGTGGGGGCTCGCCCTCTTCCCGTCGGCCGCGGAGCGCAATCACGTTCTGCAGCTGAACCAGGAAAGCGTCGAAGCCGAGGCGTTCGTCGTAGGACCCAACTGGCTGGTGAACCACTACTACGGCACCGGGGCAGACCTCGAGCCGGTCCGGAGCGCTCTCGGCGGCGGCATCTGGACGAAGGGTGACGCGCTCCCGCCGGCCTGACCGTGGCTAGCGGGAGAACAGGCGCGCGTTCGAGGCCTCGATCTCCGCGTACTGCTGGGCGGCGTGGCCCAGCGCCTGGCCGATCGACGCCAGGCTCTGCTCCACCCGCTCCTGCACGCTGCGCCATTCGCTCACCACCGACTGAAAAGCCGTTGCGGCCTGGCCGGTCCAGGAGCCCTGCAGCGCGGTGAGCTGCGAGTGCAGCGCGCTCACCTCCGCCTGGATGCGGCCCACGGATGCCCGTGCACTCGTCGTCGCGGCGGCGACCGCCTCACTGTCGACCTGAAAGCTGGTCATTCTTCCTCCGATGTTCCGTGCCCGGCCGTGTGCCGGGTCGGGGCAACGCTACGGCGGGCGGATGCGGCATCCGGGGTCCTCCACCAAGCTGTGGAGACAGAGAGGCAGGGGAGGAGCGGTCAGACGGCGGGCGCGGGCTCCGGCGGCGTGTAGTCCTCGGGGAGCAGCGGAAGCGTGATGCGGAAGGTGGCGCCCCCACCGGGCGTCTCGAGCACCTCCACGTGACCCTTCAGGCCCGCCACGATGCCCGCCACGATGGCGAGACCGAGGCCGCTGCCGCCGGTCTCGCGGGTGCGCGAGGTGTCCGCTCGCCAGAACCGTTCGAAGATCTTCTCGCGGATCTGCGGCGGGATGCCCTCGCCGTGGTCGATCACGTCGAGCTGTGCCACGCGGCGCACCGGGTCCACCGCGATGCCGAGCTCGATCGGGCTGTCGTCCGGCGTGAAGCGCATCGCGTTGCCCATGAGGTTGGTGACCACCTGGCGGATCTTGTTCTCCTCGGCCAGCACCACGGCGTGGATCGTGGGAACGGATGCCACCACCGGCGCCACCTCCACGGCATCCGTCGCCCGTGCCGGTCGCCGACGCAGCCGGGCTATGGAGCGGCCGGCGAACTGAATCGGCCCGGTGAGGGTGGTGACGGGCCGCGCGGAGGCCGACTGCACGGACTGACCCTCCGCCTCGGCGGGCGCGGGCGCCTCCTCCGTCACCTCGGTCGGGGCGATCACGACGGTCACCGTGCGGGCCGGGGCGGAGGCCATGGCGTCGAGTGCGGCGTCCTTGGCGATCGGCACGAGGTCGACCGGCGCGAGACGGGCGGGCTTGGCTTCGTCGATGCGGGCGAGTTCGAGCAGGTCCTCCACCAGCTCGCCCATGCGGATCGCCTCCTTCTCGATGCGCTCCATGGCCTGGGCGACGTCGTCGGGGGTCTGCAGTGCACCCATGCGGTAGAGCTCGGCGTAGCCCCGCACGGAGACGAGGGGGGTGCGCAGCTCGTGGCTCGCGTCGCCGACGAACCGCCGCATCTGGGCGATGGTGCGCGCGCGGTCGGAGAAGGCGCGATCGATGCGCCCCAGCATGGTGTTGAGCGAGCGGTTGAGCCGCCCGACCTCGGTGTTGGGGGTGGCGCCGGGCAATCGCTGGCTGAAGTCGCCGTCGGCGATCGCCGCGGCCGTCACCTCGACTTCTCGGAGCGGGGCGAAGGTGGAGGTGACCAGGAGCCGGGTGAGCACGGCCCCGAGGATCACGATCATGAGCCCGAAGGCCAGGAAGATCGAGATGAACCGGGCGATGATGGCGTCGGTCTCGTCGAGGTTGATGCCGACGATGACACTGACGAACGTGCCCGTGTCCGAGCGCTGCAGGAGGCCGGCCACCAGGCGCCACTGCGTCGTGTGACGCGCGTCCGACACCGTGAACGGGCGGCCGTCCATGTTCTTGACCTCGGAGACGTCCCACTGGCTCAGCACGGGAGCGTGCGCAGACGACCCGAGGTTGTCGCAGATGAACTTGCCGTCGCCGTCGAGCACGGCGAGGTAGTAGCCCTCGAGGCCGCCCGAGCGCTGGCACGTGGTGCTCACGGTTCCGATGTCGTTGAGCTGGGCGGTGACCTTGGCGTCGATCTCGTCCTGCAGGTATCCGCGCAGCACCGTCATGGTGCCGAAACCGGCCACGATGAGCCCCAGGGTGACCAGGAGGACCGTCACGCCGGTGATCTTGGTGCGCAGAGACACCGTGCTCCACCAGCTCGCGACTTGATCCTCCATGAGAAGGCTAGGTTACGGCCTGCAAGCTGGCCGAATCCCGCACGCTAGACGCGCGCTGCCTTCAGCATGTAGCCGAATCCGCGCTTGGTCTGGATGACCGGCTCCTGCGAGAACTGATCGAGCTTGCGCCTGAGGTAGGAGATGTAGCTCTCCACGATGCCGGCGTCGCCGTTGAAGTCGTACTCCCAGACGTGGTCCAGGATCTGCGCTTTGGAGAGCACGCGGTTGGGGTTGAGCATGAGGTAGCGCAGGAGCTTGAACTCGGTGGGGGAGAGCTCGATCTGCTCGTCGCCGATCGTGACCTCGTGCGTGTCCTGGTCCATGGTGAGCTCGCCGGCGCGGATGACCGCGTCCTCCTCGTCCTGCATGGTGCGACGGAGGATCGCCTTGATGCGGGCCACGATCTCGTCGAGGCTGAACGGCTTGGTGACGTAGTCGTCGCCGCCGACGGTGAGCCCGGTGATCTTGTCCTCGGTGTCGTCCTTCGCCGTGAGGAAGAGGATGGGCGAGGTGTAGCCGCTGGAGCGGAGGCGCTTGGTGACGCCGAAGCCGTTCATGTCGGGGAGCATGACGTCGAGGATGATGAGGTCGGGCTCCTCTTCCAGAACGGCCGAGATGGCCTGTGCGCCGTTGCCGACCGCTCGGACCGCGAAGCCGGCGAAGCGCAGGCTGGTGGTCAGGAGGTCGCGGATGTTGGGTTCGTCGTCGACGATCAGGATCTTGGGGCCATCACTCATATTCACAGTATCTGCGCGTTGACTGAGTGTTTTCTGTGCATGTAGTTCACTGTGGATTTCCGGTCTACGACGGGCACAATGGGCTGGGGACCAGCGAGGAGGAAGCGCATGGCGGCAGAGGCCGGAATCGTGGTCGTGGGCGGTGGGCGAGCCGCGGCATCCGCGGTCGGAGAGCTTCGCGCTCAGGGCTACGACGGCCCCCTGCGCGTGGTCGGGGGAGACACGCACAATCCCTACGACCACCCGCCGCTCTCCAAGGACTACCTGCAGGGCGAGCAGCCGCTCGACTCCGTATACCTCCAGCCGGCGAGCTGGTGGGACGAGAACGACGTGCGGCTCGAGCTGGGCGCGCGCGTCACCGACCTCGACGTCTCCGCTCACACCGTGACCCTGTGGATGGGCAAGGAGATCCCCTACGACCGCCTGCTGCTCGCGACCGGTGCGCGAGCGCGCCGCCTGCAGGTCGGCGGCGACCGAGTGCACTACCTGCGCACCCTCGACGAGGGCGTCGCGCTGCGGTCCGCCCTCGAATCCGGCGGGCAGCGCGTGGCGGTGATCGGCAAGGGCTGGATCGGCATGGAGGTGGCCGCGAGCGCCGCGAAACTCGGCAACAGCGTGACGGTCGTGGGACGCGGCATCCCCCTCGCCCGCGCACTGGGCGACGACCTGGGGCGACTCGTCGTGGGAGTGCACGAGGGCCACGGTGTGGAGTTCGTGGACGACGACGTGGCCGACATCGACGCCACGGGGGTCGCGCTCGCCTCGGGCGACCGCATCGACGCCGACGTGGTGGTCGCCGGCATCGGAGCGGCACCGGAGGTCGCGCTGGCCGAGAGCGCGGGACTCGCGGTGGAGAACGGGATCCTCGTTGCCGCCTCGCTCGAGACGGGGGCGCCGGATGTCTGGGCCGCGGGCGACGTCGCCAACGCGATGCACCCCGTGATCGGCCGCCGCATGCGCAACGAGCACTGGGCCAACGCCAGCGCCCAGGGGGTCACCGCCGCGCGGTCCATGCTCGGCCAGGACGTGGTCTTCGACGAGATCCCCTACTTCTTCACCGACCAGTTCGAGTTCAGCATGGAGCTCAGCGGCTACCCGCCCCTCATGGCGGATGCCCGGGTCGTGTATCGCGGCGACCCGGCGTCGCTCGAGTTCATCGCGTTCTGGCTCGACGACGACGACCGCGTGGTCGGCGGGATGAACGTGAACACGTGGGACGTCAACGAGCGGGTGCAGCAGCTCATCCGCGCGGGTTCCCCGGTGGACGCGGCCCGGCTCGCCGACACCTCGCTCGACCTGGCCGGACTCTGAATGGCGCCGCTCATCGGGGGCCGGGAATTCGACTTCACCCGGCGCGTGGCCGTCATGGGGATCGTGAACCGCACGCCGGACTCGTTCTTCGACCAGGGTGCGACCTTCGCCCTCGATCGCGCGGTCGCGGCGGCGCTCGCCGCGGCGGAGGCAGGTGCCGACCTGGTGGACGTCGGCGGAGTCCCGTTCGGCCGCGGGCCGGTCGTCTCGCTCGATGAGGAGCTGGAACGCGTGATCCCGCTGGTGGAGGCGATCCACGCGGAATCCGACGTCGTGATCTCCGTCGACACGTTCTCCGCCGAAGTGGCGCGCCAGTCGATCGCGGCGGGCGCGGGAATGGTGAACGACACGAGCGGCCTCTTCGACCCGGGCATGGCTGCGGCCGTCGCCGCCACCGACGCGACCCTCGTGATCACCCACAGCATGTCGCCGCCCCGAAGCGAGCCGCCCCGACCCGAATACCAGGATGTCGTGGCCGAGGTGATCGCCTTCCTGCTCGATCGCGTGGCCATCGCCACCGTCGCGGGCATCGCGCCGGACCGCATCGTGGTCGACCCCGGCCACGACCTCAACAAGAACACGCTGCACTCGCTGGAGCTCACCCGCCGGCTCGACGAGATCGTCGCCCTCGGCTTCCCCACCCTGGTGGCGCTCTCCAACAAGGACTTCGTGGGGGAGGTGCTCGACCGGCCCAAGGCCGAGCGGCTCGAGGGCTCGCTGGCCGCTGCGGTCGCCTGCATCCTGAAGGGCGCCCGGATCGTGCGGGTGCACGACGTGGCCGCGACCGTGCCGGCCGTGCGCATGACGGAGGCCATCCTCGGGCTGCGCGAGCCGGCCGTGCTCGTGCACAACTACGGTGAGGTATGACTCGAATCGATCGCCTGTGGCCCGATCCGCTCGACGAGGTCTCCGACGAGGAGCTGGTCTCCCGGCCGCAGGGACCGTGGCTGCGGGTCAATTTCATCTCCAGCGTCGACGGGGCGGCGACCGTCGGCGGCGTTTCCGGCGGGCTCGGGAACGATGCCGACAAGCGGTCGTTCGAGCTGCTGCGCCGGGTGTCGGATGCGGTCGTCGTGGGGGCGGGCACCGTGCGTTCCGAGGGCTACACGGCCCTGCGCGTGAGCGACGAGTCGGTGGCGTGGAGAATCGCGCACGGGCTGCCGGAGCATCCGGTCTTCGTGATCGTGTCGGGTCGGCTCGACCTCGACCCGGCCTCCCCGATCTTCACCGACGCCCCGGTGACGCCCGTGGTCGTGACCACGGCACGGCACGACGCGAGCGCCTTCGAGGGGCTGGCGCACGTGATCGCCGCGGGCGACGAGACCGTGGACGTGCGACTGATGGTCGACGCACTGCATGCCCGCGGGCTCCACGTGCTGCTGAGCGAGGGCGGTCCGTCGCTGTTCGGCTCGCTGCTGGCGGCGGGAGCGGTGAACGAGCTGCGGCTCACGGTGAGCCCGCTGCTCGTGGCGGGAGACTCTCCCCGCATCGCGCGCGGACCGGTGGATGCCCCGGCTCACGCGCGCCTGCGCCAGGTCTTCGCCTCCGACGGCGCCCTGCTCCTCTCCTACCTCCTCTAGCCGCCCCAGTGTTCCGTTTCGGGACGGGCGTGGGCCGGCGCGCCGGCCCGCCCGTCCCGAAACGGAACACTCAGGCGGCGGCGAGAGCGTCGCTGTCGAGGATGGTGTAGCTGTAGCCCTGCTCGGCCAGGAAGCGCTGACGGTTCTGCGCAAAATCCTGGTCCACCGTGTCGCGGGCGACCAGCGTGTAGAAGTTGGCGGGGAGGCCCGACTCCTTCGGGCGCAACAGGCGACCGAGGCGCTGCGCCTCCTCCTGGCGGGAGCCGAACGATCCGGAGACCTGGATGGCCACGGTCGCCTCCGGCAGGTCGACCGAGAAGTTGGCCACCTTGCTCACCACGAGCACCTTCGTGGTGCCGTCGCGGAACTCCTGGTAGAGCCGTTCGCGCTCCTCAATGGGGGTCGAGCCCGTCAGCTTGGGCGCGTGCAGGGCGTCGGCCAGCTCGTCGATCTGGTCGAGGTACTGGCCGATCACGAGGATGCGCTCGCCCGCGTGCTTGGCCACCAGCTCGCGCACGACCCCGAGCTTCGCGGGTGCGGTGGCCGCCAGCCGGTACCGCTCGTCGTCGGCGGATGCCGCATACTCCAGGCGCTCCTGCTGGGGCAGGTCGATGCGCACCTCGAAGCAGGATGCCGGCGAGATGAAGCCCTGCGCCTCGATCTCCTTCCACGGCGCATCGAAGCGCTTCGGCCCGATCAGGCTGAACACGTCACCCTCTCGCCCGTCTTCGCGCACGAGGGTGGCGGTGAGACCGAGCCGTCGGCGCGCCTGCAGTTCGGCGGTGAGCTTGAAGACGGGAGCGGGCAGCAGGTGCACCTCGTCGTAGATCACGAGACCCCAGTCGAGGGCGTCGAGCAGCGCGAGGTGGGCGTAGTCGCCCTTCCGCTTCGCGGTGAGGATCTGGTACGTGGCGATGGTGACCGGCTTGATCTCCTTGACCTGGCCCGAGTATTCGCCGATCTCGTCCTCGGTGAGGGTGGTGCGGCGCAGCAGCTCGCTGCGCCACTGCCGTGCGGAGACGGTGTTGGTCACGAGGATCAGCGTGGTCGCCTCCACCTTCGCCATCGCACCGGCGCCGACGAGGGTCTTGCCCGCGCCGCAGGGGAGCACGACGACGCCCGATCCGCCGTCGACGAAGCTCGCCACGGCCTGGTTCTGGTACTCGCGCAGCGCCCACTCGGTGGTGTCGAGCGAGATGGCGTGCGGGGTGCCCGGCGTGTACCCGGCGAGATCCTCGGCGGGCCAGCCGAGCTTGACGAGTTCCTGCTTGACCTGTCCGCGGGCCCAGGCCTGGATCTCGTAGTGGTCGGGCAGCGCGCCCTTGCCGCGCTGCTCCTCGGGAACGAACAGGAGCGGCGCGATGCGCTTGGCGCGCACGATCTCGTTGAGCACGGCGGCATCCGTGGAGCGCAGGATGAGCGTGCCGTTCTCGTCGCGCTCGATGACGAGCCGCCCGTACCGCGCCACGGTCTCGGCGATGTCGATGGTGACGCTCTGCGGGATGTCGAACTTGGAGTACTTCTCGAGCGTGGCGAGCATGTCGTCGGACGTGTGGCCGGCGGCGCGCGCATTCCACAGCCCCAGCCTGGTGATGCGGTAGGTGTGGATGTGCTCGGGTGCGCGTTCGAGCTCCGCGAAGACCGCCAGATCGTGCCTGGCGTCCTCCGCCTGGGGGTGCGCCACCTCCAGCAGCACGGTGCGGTCGGACTGCACGATCAGTGGGCCGCCGGGTGAAGTCATCCGTCCAGCTTAAGCTCTGCGGCGACAGGAGGAGCCGGGTCAGGCGGGCTGGGCCGGACCGAGCCCCGCGATGCTGGTGAGCGGCAGCGTGCGCTCGATCTGCGACTTGTTGTCGCGGGCGCGCAGCCGGCCGCCGCCCACGCCTGTCGGTTCGAGCTGGTAGTCCACCAGCGAGCCGTTCGGCATGCGCACGCTGACGGTGAGCGCCACATGCGACTTGATGGCCACCTCGAGCTGGCGCAGCAGCCAGGCCTGGCCCTCCTCCTCCGGCTCGACGTCGCCGCCCAGCCGCAGCCTCTCGATGAGCGAGTCGAGGGGCGAGGTGACGGATGCCGCGGCCGCCCGCGCCGTGCGCTGCCGCTTGAGCGCGAGGATCGCACCATCCCGTTCGGCCGCCACCGGGTAGCGGGCGTCGCTCAGCGACCAGAAGACCACGTCGAGCGGGTACCGGCTGGTCGCCTCCGTCGGCGTCTCCCGGGTGAAGGCCAGCGCGGAGAGGGTCTGGTCGACGAGGATGGCGTCGAGCATCGCCGCGTCGGCGGACCGCACGTAGGTGCGATCGCCGCGAGCGCCCACGCGCACCGTGCCGTAGCGACCGGCCGCTTCGTCGATGAGGTAGGCGAGCGGCTGGGGAAGGCCGGTCAGCGAAATGCCCCGCAGGAAGTCGAGCATCGACTCCCGAGTCTCGCCCGCGGCCATGGCCCGGTTGAGGCTCGACGTCGAGATCCGATAGCTGGAGGCGAGGGCGCGGTTCTCCACGTCGGCGAGGCCGCGCAGACGGGCGTCGACGGCCGGGGCGAGCGGGCCGGGGGCGACGACCGAGAGATCGTGCTGCAGGTACACCTGCTTCACCTCCTGCGGCAGCAGGGGCGCCATGGCGGATTCCGCGGCGTCGGCGCCCTCGCCGAGCAGCAGCGCGCCGGGCGTGCTGGGCGCCTGGTTGGCGGTGAGGCCGAGCAGCTCGGCGTCGCGCGTATAGGTCGCGACGCGGTCATCCATCCAGTCGCCGCCCGCGGGGTAGAGCCAGTCGATGTAGGAGCGCAGCCCGTTGCCCCAGAGGGCGTGGGCGCGTTCGCCGAGGAGCTGGCGGATGTCGCCCGGCAGTCGCGCGGACCACGAGGCCGCGAGCGCTCCCCACTTGCTGCGCGAGGGGAGGAGGATCCAGTCGCGGCCGCGCTCGGTGATCATCCACGAGCCGGCCTCGCGCGCGACGAGGTCGGCTCGCTCGGCCACCTCGACGAAGGTGGCCACCGACGGGAGGTCGACCGACATGGCGTTCGCGAGACGCTTGGTGTCGGGCAGGGCCACGCCGCCTTTCGCGAGTTCGCGCGCCGGTTCGCGCTCGAGTTCCGCGAGCAGTTCGGTCACCGACGTGATGGCGGCGAACGCGCGCTCGGCCGCGAGGCGGTCGATGAAGCGGGCGTCGACATCCGGCACCGGTTCGAGGGCGGCCGGCGCGCCGAGCTCGGTGAGTTCGGCGAGGCCCGGCAGTCCGAAAGCGGGCCAGGAGCGCAGCTGGTCGCGCACGCTCTCATAGGCCGAATAGCCGTCGGTCTCGGTGTCGACCTCGGCGAGGAGGAGGCCCACGGCGGCCGCGGCGCGCTCCACGACGGCCGCTCTGGTGACACCGGAGAGGCGCCCCACGATGTCGGCGGCGGTCGAGGGGGAGTCCTGTGCGCTGATCGCCACGAGCACCGCCAGCGTGTGGCGGTCGAGCCGGGTGAGCGCCTGCTGCACCGAGCCGCGATCCAGCAGGGCTTCGGCGAGATCGAAGAAGTCCTTGATGCCGTGCGCCGCGATGGCGCGCTCGCGCAGGATGCTGCTGAGCTCGTCGTCGCTCATCGCCCTCAGCCTCGTCGCGAGGGACAGCGTGTTGCTCATCGGTCCTCGCTCGGGGGTCGGCCCGGCCTGGCCGGGAGGGGAGTGGTGAGCGGCGTCAGCGCCTCTTCTTGGTGCTCTTGCGCTGCGTGCGCACGGGCGGACGGACCGGGGCGGATGCCGCGGCCTCCTCCTCTTCCCGGGCCTCGCGATTGCGGCGTACGATGCTGACGATCATGAGCACGATGATCATGAGGATGCCGGCGGGGAACGCGATCGCCGGGATCAACTGGATCGTGGTGAGTGTGGGATTGCTCGCCGTATCGATCTGCAGGGCGTTGAAGACGATGTTGGCGATGACTCCGAGAAGGCCGAAAAGGATCAGACCGGCGATGATGAACGCGAGCCTGCGTTCGTTACGATTAGCTGTTGCTGGGGTCTGATCTGCCACAGACACAAGGATAGGGCCACGCAGGCCCCCTAGGCTTACGGGAAGCCCCGAGTGAAAGAGGTACCGCCATGCCAACCGGCAAGGTCAAGTTCTACGACGAAGAGAAAGGCTTCGGCTTCATCAGTTCCGATGACGGCCAGGAAGTCTTCCTCCACGCTTCGGCGCTGCCCGCCGGTGTGACGGTGAAGGCGGGAAGCAAGCTCGAGTTCGGCATCGCCGACGGCAAGCGGGGTGCGCAGGCGCTCTCCGTTCGCGTGCTCGAGGCGCCCCCGAGCTTGCAGAAGCTCAGCCGCAAGCCCGCAGACGACATGGCGATCATCGTCGAGGACCTGGTGAAGCTGCTCGACGGCATCGGCGCCAACCTCAAGCGCGGCCGCTACCCCGACACCAAGCACGGCAAGACCATCGCGGCCATGCTGCGCAAGGTCGCCGACGAGCTCGATGCCTGATTCGTCCGGCACGGATCCGGTCGGCACCCCGGCGACGGCGGCGGATGTCGAGCTCGCTCGCACCGGCCTGCTCGAGATCACGGCGGCCGACACCATCGGCGAGCCCCAGGGCTCGATCGACGAGGGCGACGGCGTCGTCACGGTCTACTTCGGCACGAACCTCGCGGGGTACCCAGGTTGGCGCTGGACGGTCAGCATCGCGCACGTCGAGGGTGAGCAACCCACCGTGCTCGAGACGGAGCTGACCCCGGGTGACGGCGCGCTGCTCTCGCCGGCCTGGGTGCCGTGGGTGGATCGTCTCGCGGAGTACCAGGCCGCGCAGGAGGACGCCGCGTCGGCCGAGGAGGGCGTCGACTCCGACGACGAGTCGGACGATGACGACGACCTCGACGACGAGGACGAGGACGAGGACGACGACGAGTCGGATGACGACGATGACGACGACCTCGGCAGCGACGTGCTCCACGGCGGAGATCTCGACGGCGTGGACATCGACGACCTCGACGACACCGCCGACGATGACGACGACGAAGACGACGACGCGGACGAGGGCGACGACGAGAGCGACGACCGTCGCTGACCCGCTCCCGGCGGGACTAGCGGTGGTCGATCACGTACTCGACCGATGAGACCAGCGCGCGCACGTCATCCGGATCGATCGCGGTGAAGGTGGCCACGCGCAGCTGATTGCGCCCCAGCTTGCGGTACGGCTCCGTGTCGACGATCCCATTCGCCCGCAGGGTCTTGGCCACGGCCGCCGCGTCGATCGACTCGTCGAAGTCGATCGTGACGACCACCTGCGAGCGGTGCTCCGGGTTCGCGACGAACGGGGTCGCGTAGTCCACCGACGCCGCCCAGTCGTACAGCACCGAGGAGGACTCGCGGGTGCGCGCATCCGCCCACTCAAGGCCGCCGTTGGCGTTGATCCACTCGACCTGGTTCTCGAGCAGCAGCAGGGTGGAGATCGCCGGGGTGTTCAGCGTCTGCTTGAGGCGCGAATTGTCGATCGCGTTCTTCACGCTGAGGAATTCGGGGATCCATCGCCCGCTCGCCGCGATCCGCTCCACGCGCTCGACGGCGGCGGGGGAGAACAGGGCGAACCAGAGGCCGCCGTCCGAGGCGAAGTTCTTCTGCGGGGCGAAGTAGTAGACGTCGGTCTCCGACACGTCGAAGAGGATGCCGCCCGCCGCACTCGTCGCGTCGATCACGGTCAGCGCGTCGGCATCCACCCGCTTCACCGGCGCCATCACGCCGGTAGAGGTCTCGTTGTGGGGCCAGGCGTAGAGGTCGATGCCGTCGAGCACCTCCACCTCGCTGCGCGAGCCGCCCGGGGCCGAGACGATGTGCGGCGCCTCGAGGAAGGGGGCCGCCGCCGCCTGGCCGAACTTCGCGCCGAACTCGCCGAAGGTGAGGTGCTCGCTGCGCTTCTCGATGAGGGAGAACGCCGCGGCATCCCAGAAGGCGGTGGAGCCGCCGTTGCCGATGACGACCTCGTAGCCGTCGGGAAGCGAGAAGAGGTCGGCGAGACCGGCCTGCACGCGACCGACGAGATCCTTCACGGGCGCCTGGCGGTGCGAGGTCCCCATGATCGCCGCGCCGGCACCGGCCAGATAGGCGAGCTGCTCCGGCCGCACCTTGGAGGGGCCGCAGCCGAACCGTCCGTCGAGGGGCAGGAGGTCGGCGGGGATGGTCACGTCAGGCATATTCCGATCCTATTGGCGGTTGGGTGCCGATGAAGCGCAGCTCCGGCGCGCAGGTTAGGCTTGCCTACATGGGTTCAGCGGATTGGAGGCGACGATGACAGACCTCATTGACACCACCGAGATGTACCTCCGCACCATCTACGAGCTCGAGGAAGAGAACATCTTCCCGCTGCGCGCCCGCATCAGCGAGCGCCTCGGGCACTCCGGTCCCACCGTCTCGCAGACCATCGCCCGCATGGAGCGCGACGGTCTGGTGCGCGTCGAAGGCGACCGCCACCTGGCGCTCACGCCGGAGGGCCACACCAAGGCCGTGCACGTGATGCGCAAGCATCGCCTCGCCGAGCGCCTGCTCGCCGACGTGATCGGCCTCGACTGGGCGCTGGTGCACGAGGAGGCATGCCGCTGGGAGCATGTGATGAGTGAGTCCGTCGAGCGACGGATCATCGAGATGCTCGAGCACCCCACCCACTCCCCGTACGGCAATCCGATCCCCGGGCTCGATGAGCTGGGCGACGTGGACCCGGGCAAGTTCACCGACGGCGTGGTGAACATCGTGAACTTCGTGCTCGGTGCGGTCGGCCCGGTGAAGGGCACCATCCGGCGGCTCGGCGAGCCCGTGCAGTACGAGTCGGAGCTGCTCGAGCAGCTGCGTTCGGCGGGCGTCGTGCCCGGCGCGAAGGCGAGCTTCTCGAAGGCGGGCAGCTACGTGCTCGTGGAGGTCGAGGGCCGCGAAGACGGTCTGGAGCTGCCGAACGAGGTCGCCATTCACGTCTACGTGGGAATCTGAGCGCCGCAGCATCCGCCCCGTTGCGACCCTAACGACTCGTTAACGCTTGATGTCGCGGCGTGCCCGCACGGAATTCGCGGTGATTTCTGGGTTACCCTGGGGTTCTTGCAATTCTGGAGTGATTTCGGGAGAGCCTCATGTCGGGTAGGTGCAGCATCCAAACCGTGGATGCGCGCGTCCACGCGTTCATCTGGCACTGTTTCATACGGCAGAGCAGCGCGCGGGTCGTAGCGATACGCCCGCGCGTCCACTAGGCACCGTCTTACGACGGTGCCTTTTTGTTTCTCTGCCCTCCCGCTCCACGAAGAACAGGGTGCATCGAACTGCCTGCAAGCCGTGCAGGCGTTTTCGAAAGGATGAGAATGCGCACACTGGTGCTCAACGCGGGCTTCGAGCCCCTTGCCGTCGTGTCGTTCAAGCGGGCCCTCGTGCTCGTGATGAACCAGAAGGCGACGATCGTCGCGGCGGATGCCGACAATCCGGTCTGGGGAACGCACGGGAGCTTCGAGCGCCCGTCGGTGATCCTGCTCACCCGGTATGTGCGCATCCCCTCGACCCGGCTCATCCCCGTGTCACGCCGCGGTGTGCTCCGGCGCGACAATCAGCGGTGCGCGTACTGCGGCGGCTCCGCCAGCACGATCGACCACGTGCTCCCGCGCTCGCGCGGCGGCCAGGACTCCTGGGAGAACCTCGTGGCGTGCTGCCTGCGCTGCAACAACGTGAAGGGCGACCGCACGCCGGCCGAGATGGGCTGGACCCTGCGCATCCGCCCGAAGGCCCCGCACGGCACGGCGTGGCTGGTGCGCGGGGTGGAGCGTCCGGAGCAGCAGTGGGAGCCGTTCCTCGCGATCGCCTCGCACGCCACGGCCGACGCCGCGGCCTGACATGACCTACGTTCCCCTCGTCGATCTCGCGGGCCCCTCCGCCGAGGTCGCGGTCGAGCTGAACGACGTGTGCACGAACGTCGGCTTCTTCCAGGTGATCGGGCACGGCGTGCCGGATGCCGTGGTCGACAGGGCCTGGGCGGCGGCGATCGCGTTCTTCGACCTGCCTCTGGAGCAGCGGATGTCGGTAGCCGGGCACGCAGGCTACCCGTACGGCTATATCCCGTTCTCGGGGGAGTCGCTCGCGAAGTCGCTGGGGGCCGATGCGGAGCCCGACCTCAAGGAGGCGTTCAGCATCGGGCCGGTGGACCCGCCGCGACGGCCGTTCGCCTCGGCCGAGCAGGCCTGGTCGTGGCAGCCGAACCTCTGGCCGGCCGAGCTGCCCGAACTCCGGGACGCCTGGACCGCGTACTTCCGCGAGCTGCTCGCGCTCGGAGGTCGGGTGATGGGCCTGTTCGCCCTGGCGCTCGGGCTGCCGGCCGACCATTTCGCGGCATCCATCGACCAGTCGCCCAGCGCGCTGCGGGCGATCCGCTACCCGGAGCGCCGAGAGGCGCCGGAGGGCGGGCAGCTCCGCGCCGGAGCGCACACCGACTACGGAACCCTCACGATCCTCCGACAGGACCGGGTGGGCGGCCTCGAGGTGCAGACCCAGGCGGGCGAGTGGGCCGCGGTCGAGCCGGTCGACGGCGCCTTCGTGATCAACATCGGCGACCTGATGTCGCGGTGGACCAATGACCGCTGGCGGTCGACCCTCCACCGGGTCGTCGACCCGCGGCCCAACCTCCGCGGCGAGATCGCGCGGCGGCACAGCATGCCGTTCTTCCATAACGCCAACTGGGATGCCGTGGTCGCGCCGATCCTTCGCCCCGGCGAGCAGCCCCGTCACGAGCCGGTGCTCGCAGGCCCGCATCTCCAGCAGAAGTTCGCGAAGGCGACGAGCTGACCGCTACTGTCGGTGACGTACCCGACCCGAGGGAGACCCGCTTGAGCTTCGAACCGCCCGCGTCATCCGTTCCGCCCGCTCCAGTCGCGGCGCCGAGCGGTGAGATTCCCCTGTGGGCCCCGTACCACAACGCCCCGTTCGGCGTCGCGATCAAGCGGTTCTTCGCCGCGCTCCCGGTGTCCTCAGCGTCATCCCGTGGGTGGGAGGGATGATCGTGCTGATCTTCACCATCCTCGCGCCCGATCCGGCCGGGGGCCGCTTCGATCAGCCGCGCTGAGTGAGCGCTGCACCCATCGCATATTCCGCTCGCGGAATGTAGCGCCGGGGCCGGCTGCCGCACCTTCGATTTCGCCGAGCGTGCAGTTGCCCGTTCGCCGTTCGGCAATATGATCACGGACTACGCGTGCCGAAACCCACGGCATCATGCGCGTGACAGGAGCAGGCATGAGCGACAAGACCGAGGGCGCGCGAGCGCTCTCCATCCGCGACGTCGCACGCCTGGCCGGGGTGTCCCGGCAGACGGTGTCGCGCGTGCTCAACCGCCAGCCGAACATCAAGCCCTCCACCGAGGCGCACGTGCGCAAGGTGATCGAGGAGCTCGCGTGGCGTCCCAACAGCGCGGCGCGAGCCCTGGCATCCTCGCGTTCCCGCACGATCGGGCTGCTCGTCTCGGCACGATCCCAGTACGGGCCGTTCAGCGCCGCGGGCGCGGTCGACGAAGCGGCGCGCGAGCGCGGGTACACGATCACGTCGGCCACGCTCGAGGGCGGTGACGACGAGAACCTCGCGGTCGCCCTCGACGCCTTCGTGGCGCAGGGGGTCGACGGCGTGGTGATGATCGCCCCGCAGCAGCGCGCGCACGAGGCGCTGCAGCGGGTGGCGATCGGCCTGCCGTTCCTCACGCTGCAGTGGCGCGACGGCCCGGGGGACCGGGTCGCCGCGTTCGACCAGGAGGCGGGCGCCCGCGCGGCCACGCGGCACCTCATCGATCTGGGCCACTCGCGGATCGTCCACCTCGCCGGCCCGCAGGACTGGAACGAGGCCGAGGAGCGCATGCGCGGGTTCCTGGCCGAGATGTCGGATGCCGACATGCCGACCGTCGCCCCCGTGCTGGGCGACTGGACCGCCGACACCGCCTACGAGCTGGGACTGAAGCTCCTCGCCCACCGCGAGTTCAGCGCGGTGTTCGCCTCCAACGATCAGATGGCGCTCGGGCTCATCCACGCCGCCAACGACCTCGGCCTGTCGGTGCCCGAGGACCTCAGCATCGTGGGGTTCGACGACATCCCCGAGGCCAAGCACTTCTCGCCGCCGCTCACCACCGTGCGGCAGGATTTCGCGCGGCTCGGCAAGCGCGCGATCGACATCCTCATCGCCGACATCGAGGGCACGGAGGGGCCCGACGAGGTCGTCTTCGAGGTGCCCGAGCTGGTCGTTCGATCGAGCACCGCGCCCCCGAAGCAGGGCTGACCGCACGATTTTCGCGAACGGTGCTTGACGGGACCGGTCACATGCAATACGTTCGGACACGTTCTGGGACCGGTCACAATTTTCGGGCACCAGCACTGTGGGCGACGAAGGAGTCGAAATGGCGAGGGCAAGCACAGCACACCGCCCAGCCACCTCAGCGACTCGTCGGATGCCGAACATGTGCTCCGGAGGGCCGTTCCGAGCTCCGCGATATCTCTGCGCACGAGGCGCTAAGAATCGCTCGATCGCTCGAAGGGAATCACAGTGAAGTTCAAGAGAATCGCCGTCGCGGCACTCGCAGTCGGTGTCGCGTTCAGCCTCGCCGCCTGCTCCGGCGGCCGCGGTGCGAGCACCGGGTCGTCGACGGGAAGCAACAAGGGCGCGCTCATCGGTGTCGCGATGCCGACGAAGGTGTCGGCCCGCTGGATCGCCGACGGCAACGCGGTGAAGGCAGACCTCGAGAAGGCTGGCTACAAGGTCGACCTCGAGTACGCCAACAACGACATCCCCACCCAGGTGCAGCAGGTCAACACCATGATCACCAAGGGCGCGAAGGTGCTGATCCTCGCCTCGATCGACGGCGGATCGCTCACCGACCAGCTCGACGCGGCGGGCAAGGCCGGCATCAAGGTGATCAGCTACGACCGCCTGCTCACCGGTGACAAGAACGTGGACTACTACGTCTCCTTCGACAACTACAAGGTGGGTGTCTACCAGGCCAACTCGCTGCTCACCGGCCTCGGCATCCTCGACGCCGACGGCAAGAAGACCGGCAAGAAGGGCCCGTTCAACATCGAGGTCTTCGCCGGAAGCCCGGATGACAACAACGCCACGTTCTTCTTCAACGGCGCGATGGACACGCTGAAGCCGTACATCTCGGACGGCACGCTCGTGGTGAAGAGCGGCCAGACCGCATTCAACCAGGTCGCGATCCTGCGCTGGGATCCGGCCACCGCCAAGGCCCGCATGCAGGACCTCATCGCCAAGTCGTACTCGGGCGGCGCTGACGTGCAGGGCGTGCTCTCGCCGTACGACGGTCTCTCCGACGGCATCCTGAGCGCCCTCGAGGGTGCCGGCTACGGATCGGGTGGCAAGCAGCTGCCGATCATCACAGGCCAGGACGCCGAGGTGGCGAGCGTGAAGCAGATCATCGCGGGAACGCAGTACTCGACCATCTACAAAGACACTCGTAAGCTCGCGAACGAGGCGGCGAAGATGGCGGACGACCTGCTCACGGGCAAGAAGCCGGCCGTGAACGACACCAAGAGCTACGACAACAAGGTGAAGGTGGTTCCGAGCTACCTGTTCCAGCCGGTCGTGGTGACCAAGGACAACTACAAGGAGATCCTGGTCGACAGCGGCTACTACAAGGAATCCGACCTCCAGTAGCAGCACGGAACATCGCGGGACAACGGGTGGTGCGACACGATGGGTCGCACCACCCGCTCGCAACGAGAGAGGCATTCAATGGCGAACACGATTCTGGAGATGCGCGACATCTCCAAGTCGTTCCCGGGGGTCAAGGCGTTGCAGGACGTCACGATCTCCATCGAGGAGGGCACCGTCCACGCGATCTGCGGGGAGAACGGTGCGGGCAAGTCCACCCTCATGAAGGTGCTGTCGGGGGTGTATCCGCACGGCACCTTCGAGGGGCAGATCCTGCTGCGCGGTGAGCCGGTCGAGTTCCGCTCGATCAACGACTCCGAGGCGGCGGGCATCGTGATCATCCACCAGGAGCTGGCGCTCTCGCCGTACCTGTCGATCGCCGAGAACATCTACCTCGGCAACGAGAAGCAGCGCGGCGGCTTCATCGACTGGAACGAGACCAACCTGGAGGCGGGGAAGCTGCTCGCGAAGGTGGGGCTGAAGGACAACCCGATCACGAAGATCGTGGACATCGGGGTCGGCAAGCAGCAGCTAGTCGAGATCGCGAAGGCCCTCTCCAAGGAGGTGCGGATCCTCATCCTCGACGAGCCCACCGCCGCTCTCAACGACGACGACTCGGAGCACTTGCTCGACCTGATCCGCCAGCTCAAGGAGCAGGGCATCACGTCGATCATCATCAGCCACAAGCTGAACGAGATCAAGGCGATCGCCGACAAGGTCACCATCATCCGCGACGGCAAGACCATCGAGACGCTCGACATGCGCACCGAGGATGCCAGCGAGAACCGCATCATCAAAGGCATGGTGGGCCGCGATGTGGCGAGCCGGTTCCCCGACCATGTGCCGCATGTGGGCGAGGAGCTGCTGCGCGTGGAGAACTGGACGGTGCATCATCCACTCGACCGCACCCGCAAGGTGGTCGACGATGTGAACATCCGCGTCAACGCGGGGGAGATCGTGGGCATCGCCGGCCTCATGGGCGCCGGGCGCACCGAGCTCGCGATGAGCATCTTCGGTCGCAGCTACGGCGTGGGCATCACCGGGCAGGTCTATAAGAGGGGTGTGCCGGTGAACGTGAGCACCGTCTCGAAGGCGATCGCCCAGGGCATCGCCTACTCCACCGAGGACCGCAAGCGGTACGGGCTGAACCTGATCGACAACATCCAGCGCAACATCTCCATCGCCGCGCTGGACAAGCTCGTCAACTGGATGCACTTCGTGAACGATTGGCGCGAGTCCCAGGTCGCCAACGACTACCGCAAGAGCATGAACATCAAGACGCCCAACGTGCTGGCCGTGACCGGCAAGCTCTCGGGCGGCAACCAGCAGAAGGTCGTGCTCTCCAAGTGGATGTACGCCGACCCGGACGTGCTGATCCTCGACGAGCCCACCCGCGGTATCGACGTGGGGGCGAAGTACGAGATCTACACGATCATCGACAGGCTCGCGGATGCGGGCAAGGGCGTGATCGTGATCTCCAGCGAGCTGCCCGAACTGCTGGGCATCTGCGACCGTATCTACACACTGACCGAGGGGCGCATCACAGCAGACGTGCCCCGCGAGAAAGCGACAGCCGAATACCTCATGCAATTCATGACCCAGGAACGCGAGAAGGCCCAAGCATGAAGACGATCTCCAACGCCCTGAACTATCTGGCCAGCCAGCTGCGCCAGATCGGCCTGTTCATCGCGCTCATCGTGATCGTGGTGTTCTTCCAGATCACCACCCAGGGCATCACGCTCGCGCCGATCAACGTCTCCAACCTGGTGGTGCAGAACAGCTACATCCTGATCCTGGCGGTGGGCATGGTGATGGTGATCATCGCCGGCCACATCGACCTCAGTGTGGGAAGTGTGGTGGCCTTCATCGGAGCCATGGCGGGTGTGTTCATCACGGAGTGGCACATCCCGTGGCCGCTGGCCGTGCTGCTCTGCCTGGTGGTGGGAGCCCTGGTGGGAGCGTGGCAGGGGTTCTGGATCGCGTACTTCGGCATCCCCGCGTTCATCGTGACGCTGGCGGGCATGCTCGTCTTCCGCGGCGCCGCGCAGATCGCGCTCGGCAACCAGCAGATCTCCTTCTTCCCGAAGGAGTTCCGGGCGATCGGTTCGGGCTTCCTGCCCGCCTTCGGCACCACCGGCTACGAGCCGCTCACCCTGGTGCTCGGCCTGATCGCCAGCATCGCGATCGTGGTGTCGGCGCTGCGCCAGCGGATGGTGCGCCGCAAGTACGACCTGGAGAGCGAGCCCATCTGGTGGTTCGCCCTCAAGCTGGTGTTCCTGGTTGCGCTCGTGCTCGTCGTGACCGTGCTGCTGGCCAGCTACAACGGAACGCCGATCGTGCTCATCATCCTCGGCGCGCTGGTGGTGGGCTACACGGCCATCATGAACCGCTCGGTGTTCGGCCGGCACATCTACGCGATCGGCGGCAACCTCAACGCCGCCGCCCTCTCGGGGGTGAAGACCAAGCGCGTGACGTTCCTGCTCTTCGTGAACATGGGCGTGATCGCGGCCGTGGCTGGCATCGTCTTCACGGCCGGCCTGAACCTCGCCAGCCCGAGCGCCGGAACCGGCTTCGAGCTCGACGCGATCTCGGCCGTGTTCATCGGTGGCGCGGCGGTGACCGGTGGTATCGGCACGGTGCCGGGCGCCATCATCGGTGGTCTGATCATCGGTGTGCTCAACAACGGCATGTCGATCCTCGGCGTGGACAGCGACTACCAGCTGCTCATCAAGGGCCTGGTGCTGCTCGCGGCCGTGGCCTTCGACGTCTACAACAAGCGCCGCTCGGTCGGCCGCTAGTTCGTGGACAGAGGCTGGCTCCCCTAAACTTGGGGGGCCAGCCTCTGTAGCTCAATGGAAGAGCAGTTCCGTCCTAAGGAAACGGTTGGGGGTTCGAGTCCCTCCAGGGGCACACAATCCTCTTCACAAAAATTCCTGATCAGGGCTATCTTTGGCTGCTCCTGGGATGGCAGAGTCCGTGATTTGCCCACATTTTGCCCACATCCGGGTAAGCCACTAGTAGCGGCGCAGTTCGCGGCATGCGCTTCCCGGAGCCGGGGATGTCTGGTAGGCCGCTCGACGGTCCTCAAAAATCAAACAGCGTGCGATCTGGCACGACGAGTTCATCGGCAGCACGAGCGCTAATTTTGCGGCTCCGGGCCGCCGTCGACATCGCTAACTTCAAGCTCGGAAACTTCTGGATTGCCGAAATAGATCCTCCGTGCCGCCTCGCTCAGCTTGAACTCACGTCGCCCGCGCACAAGCTGGCGATCTACCAAGTTCTGTTCATCGAGGACCTTCGCGCGCTTCCCGACCATTTGGTAAGACACGTCGAGTTCTCCGGCAATGTCTGCGGCGAACAGCGGCTTAGGCTCTGAATTCAGTGTCTGGAGGATTCCCAGCTCTGTGGGGGGAAGCAATTGGGCCTCGTTCACACTACGAATGAGGTCCTCGTATTTCCTGGAAATGTTAGTGACCCGACAAATTCCGGTTTTGCAATTTGGGCAAAGCATGCCGAATCTCTTGAGCGCTTCGAGGTCAGCCGACTCAAAGACGGACCCGCACTCTTCACAAACGATCTCTTGATTGCTCGCGACGTAGTCCTGCAATAGGGGCGTGTAGTCGAAAACTCTCTCTACAAAATACAGCCGCTGTTCTCGAGTACTAGTCGGCCTTCCAAAAGCGATTGAATACTTTTCGCAAAGGCCATAGTTCAGTGCATATACGGAAACTCGCTGACCGTCTCTGTTGCTCATCACGTAGTAGCGAGTGATGAAAAAGTTGAGTTCCAGCGTGGACAGTAGAACGTCGAACGCTTGGGCAGCGTTGAAATGACTGGTCGGGTGTTGACCTTCCATTTTCCGGAAAATGCTCGCGGAATCTTTCGCGCGCAATGCGCGCGCGCGGTCGACTATTTTCTCTAGCAACTCCTTGAGGCTGAAGATGGTGGACTTCTCCTCGAAGGATTCGTGCAGAAACCTGCCCATCGCGAAGTAGGGTTCCAGCTTGTCTTCGTAATACCGCTTTGCCGCATCGCGCACACCGCTAACCGAAATCTCTCGTCCATACAGAAGTTGGCTCTCATAAATGAAAAAGAGGATGTACCCAAGCGTGCGTGGGTTTCCCAAGGACGCCTGGAAGAGAGACATCCAAACTAAGTTTGCTGACTTGGGATCGACGTACCGTTCAAAGCTCAGACCGAAATGATCGAGCCGCTTCCTCACCAAGCGTTTGACAAAGTCCACGCCTTTAACTTCCATGTCGGCGACCGTCGATTGACCGTACAAACTGTGCAGATCGAGGCTTATTTCATCGATTTTTGTCTTATCTAGTTCACCGTAGTAAATGCGTCCGGGGTACGCGGCAATTTTGAACTTGACCATCTCTTCGGACCAATTGTTCAGCGGAGCTATTAGCGCGTCAGCGACTGTGCGCATTGCGGGCAACGGCAGCTCAGAAAAGTCGTCGAGAAAAATGAAAAGGTGGCGAATCGACAATGGCTCCAGCAGCGCTTTAAGGCCGGCGATGAGTTTCCGAATATCCATCATTCGGAGCAAGACGTCTCCGTAGTCCCTCGATACGCCCGTCTCGCTTTCGGACGACATGCCTGCAACGAGCGAGGCTGAGGGGATGCCGGCGCCATTCACGCCGACCTTGGCCCCCAGGTTCGTTCCTGTCTCATCCCGCGAGAAATCTTTTAGGCGCAGGTCTCTTATGCCTTGAGCGCTAACGAAGTCCGGTGCTTCCAGCTCCTCAACGAAAGCATCTAACTTGGAGCTCAGATCTCTGTATGCCCCCGTAAAGGCTTCCTTCAGTCGCAGTCTCCACGAGCTTGAGAGCTGCTTTTTCAATTCATCGCGAAGACCGGCGACCACTGCTTTGACGAAGGCGGTCATCAACAGCAGTTCCGTCAGAGCAGACTCTGGAAGCGCGTCATCAACGGACGACAACTTCGCCAGAAGGGATGTATCTACTTGAGCGGATTCGAACACAGTCTTGATGTCCACGTATGTGGAAAGCACGGTGCTCTCATTGAGGAGGCTCTTCTGGGCGCGCAGAAATACCGTCGACTTTCCTGTCCCTTTTCGGCCAATCAGAAATGTCGTGTTGGCTTGACGAAGGAGTTTGAATACGTGGTCGTTCGGTAGAGGATCCACGTATAGTTCCTCGATTAGGTCTTCGCCTTGCGTGCTCTGCAGTTCGGCGCGTCTGTAGAGCTTGAGCGACTGGATGGCCTCTTGGAAGCGATCAAGCTCATCAGTGGTGAATTCCATGCCGTACCAACGTTTCTCGAATATGGTGCTGGTTGACGCCTACTCAATATGCGTCACTAAGTTCCGAGCGCAACTTAAAACCTATGTTCTCATCGAAGCGAGCTTCGCTGCGCTTAATGCGTCTGCAACTGCGTCTAAGTCGTCATCAAACAAGTCCGCGTATGTATCGAGAGTCATTGCGGCCGAGGCGTGGCCGAGCATCCGCTGTACTGCTCTAACCTTCGCGCCCGCCGAGATGGCTAACGACGCGGCGGCGTGGCGGAGATCATGCAATGTCAGACGGTCGGGGAACGAGGGATCCACCTCAACAGCTCGCTTGCGCGCACTGGCGAACCAGCCGTCTCCTTGAGTCGGGGTTGGCATGTATTCAACTCCGTCACCAAAGGCGAGCGAATCACGCGGTTTGTCAGTGCATCGCTCCGCTAGGGGTCCGGCCAGAATAGCGGGGAATGCACGCTTCTGGATTCGTGGCTCTTCGGGCTGCCAGGAATGATGGTGCCTCGCACGTTGACGGCATTTGCTCTGACGAGGATACGTCGGCGACTGAAGTCAATGTTGGCAACCCGAAGGCCGACCATCTCACCCCAGCGAAGGCCTGTGTAAGCAAGCAGTAGGATCAGCGTGCCATCTGACCGAGACTCGTCCGCGAGCAACTGGACCTGCGTGTGAGTTAGATAGTGTCGCTCTTTCTTCCCTCGCTTGCTAGGCAAGTGCACTCCCCGAGCTGGGTTCGAAGGAAGCCGGCGGTCCTTTACCGCGACATCGACGATGCCAGCGAGGACACCGTAAGCCCGAATAGCGACCGTTGGGCTTTTCTTGGCGGCCAGGTCGCTCACCCAGGCCTGCACTTCGCTATGTCGAATCTCGCCGAGCACGCGCTGGCCCCAAATCGGCCGGACGTGAATTCGCCAAGCGACTTCAACCACCGCAAGCGAGCTGGGCTTCAGATGATTCTGATCACGAAGCCATTGCCCACCCAATGCATCAATCGAGATTCGAGAGGCAGTGGCGTCGATGAACTCGCCGGTTGCTTTGCGCACTTCTGTCGCTGCCAGGAACAACTCGGCCTCGCGCTTTGTGCGGAAACCTCGCTTGTCCGTCTGCGAGTGATCCGGCTTACGGTATCTGACCCGGTAGCGCTTGCCAGCCGTCGTTTCATACGCGGTGATTGAACCCATCGTTGCCCCGATCTACTTGAGCTCAGGTCGAGGTTATGGCTGACGTACGACAATCTTGACCAATATAAGTGAGAGTAGGATCTCCCTGTACCGATGGTTAGTAACACAACCATCGGTAAGATATTTCATATGGGGACGACTATTGGTCTATCAAATCCGTCGAAACCGTGGCCCCGGACAAAATCGGAAAAGCGCGAATGGTGGAGCACGGACGATCAGGGGCAGTCGCGTAGAGCGGCCCTGAGGGCCCGAGTGCCCTACGAGGCTTCGATTCCCCCGTTTGTTGCGAAGCTTGCGCTCCCGACGCTCGACGTCGACACCACTATTGCGGCTGAAGAGGCAGTGGTTGAGCTTGGCCGATTCGACGGCGAGGTGGGGTCCATCGCTGCGCCTTTCTCCGCGATACTGCTCCGCAGCGAGAGTGCAGCGAGCTCCGAGATCGAGCAGCTCACCGCGTCGGCGAAGAACATTGCCCTGGCCGAGCTGGGGCGCGCCCCTGGCCAGAACTCGAGATTGATTGTGGGCAATGTCCGAGCGATGGAGGCCGCGATCGAAATGGCCGAGGATCTCGACGTGCCCTCGATCATCGCTATGCAGTCGGAGATTCTGCGTGACGATCAACCGGAGAACACCGGGAGATGGCGCACAGAACAGGTCTGGATCGGGGGTGGATTCGGGAACTGTCCGCACAGTGCAGCTTTCGTACCTCCTCACAAGGACCGAGTCGCCGACCTCATGAATGACTTGGTCGAGTTCGCGCGTCGCACGGACCTTCCGTCACTGCCACAAATCGCGATCGCGCACGCGCAGTTCGAGACCGTCCATCCGTTTCCGGACGGCAATGGAAGGACGGGTCGCGCCCTGGTCCAGGCCATGCTTCGCCGACTGGGAGTAACACAGAACGTCACCGTTCCCGTTTCTGCTGGGCTCCTTCGAGACACCCGCGGATACTTCGACGCGCTCACGGAGTATCGAGCAGGAAACGTGGAGCCGATCATTCAAGCCTTCGCGCGCGCATCGGCCGATGCAATCGTTAACGGGCGGCAGCTGGTCAGTGACCTAACGAGCGTCCGCGCGCAATGGGAGCTGTTGACGAGTGCACGAGTCGGCAGCGCCGGCCGTCGCCTCTTAGACGTCCTGCAACGTCAGCCAGTGATTGACGCGAACCTGGCCGCGGGCGAGTTGGATGTCGATCCGAGGAACGCGCAGAACGGAATCGATCGACTAGTTTCGGATGGCATCCTGACGCAGGTTGGCAACGGTGCTCGAAACCGCGCCTACGAGGCTCGCGACGTTCTAACGGCGCTTGATGATTTCGCGGCGCGGGCCAAGAGGCGTCGGTAAAGCCTTGAAGGCGTCCGAGCTCAGGTTGTTCAGCCAATTCAGACACGCAAACCCTTCGCTAACTACTTCACCCATCGCGAATGGTTTAGCGAAGGGTTTGCCCTGGAGTAGCCTGTCCTGCCGCCACCGCCCGGCTGCGCCAGCTTTTCAACCTCCCGCACTCTGCAAGCATCGTGAGGGAGGTTGGAAAGTGAAGCGGCGGCGGCAGGACAGGCGAAGTTCAGGATAGAAAGGTGGGAGAACACGAACAGCATGGGAGGCCATAAATTGAGTCCTTTGGAAGCAGGGGCTTGGCACAGTGATGCATCGATGGATCAGGCGGACCCGAAGCACATGGTGGCAATTCTCCATAGCCCACCGCGGACTTCCGGCTCTCGAACCCTTGCTCGTGTGGCCCTTGCTAGCCGGCTGTTGAACTGTCAATCGAACCAGGTTGTGAATCTTTACGTGCACGACACTAACGACGTCACCGACTTGAACTCCGAATCTCATTTAGCGGATTGGTTAGGTGCGCGTATGAAAATTGAAGACGCGCTATTCGCCCAAAATACGACTGACGTATTGCTTGGCTACGGAGTGCAAGTACCGACTGGGGAAGGACGGGCCCACACTGCAGAGCAGCTGAAGTGGCTCTCGCATTCTCTCGCGCAAACTCACTGTCGAGTTTGGACAGTAGGAGGTCGCCCTACCCATCCGTCGCGATGGCAGCGTGTGACACATCGCGAACGCCCAGGCGAAGAATTTGTGGAAGCACTCCGGGCTGTACTTACAGAGACCCGGGTCGTTTAGGAAGTGGCAGTTGGTGGGATGGCAGTGCAGCTAACTCGCGAAGTTTCTTCATCGTCTTGAATTCGATCTGTCGAATCCGCTCTCGGGTCACACCGAAAACCTCACCGATTTGGTCTAGCGTCTTTGGCTCACCATCGTTGGTGGCTAGTCCAAATCGCATCCTGAGTACCCCGGCCTCGCGTTCGTTTAGAACATCGAGCATTCGGTGGACAAGCACACTCCGCTCGTTGGCTTCAATGGCCTCTTCCACGCCACCGTCCCATGCGAGCGACTGGTTATTTCGATCCAGAGTTTCGATCGCCAATACGTTCAATGCGTGATCGATTAACAGCTGAAGCTTTGGGTCTTTGACGCCGGCGTCAGAGTTAATCTGATCCCACACGTGGACCGGCAGGCGAACAAGAGAAACTTCGTTTGCTTTCCAGCGCTGGATGGATTGCCGAACGTGCCACGACACATATGTGCTGAGTTTGTAGCCCTTGTCGTAGTCCCAACTTTGCAGCCCCCTCATTAGGCCGAGACAACCCGCTTGGAAAGCATCCTGTGCCCAGTTTTCGTCGAGCTTGCGGGCTATCCCCTTTGACCAGTGAAATACGAGGCGGAGATTGGACAAAATGAGCGCACTGAATGCTTTGTCGCCTGCCTCCGCAAGGTCCCAAAGATCAGCTAGGTCCTGACGATCAACCACCGCGGTGTGCAGCTTTTCTAGGCGCTCCCGAGCAAATAGCCCCACCTCTACAGCTCGCGCGGCCTCAGCAACTTCGTCTTCGGTGAGGAGGCGAGATGAGGCGCTAATCTCTTGAAACCACATAAAACGAGCGCGTCGCCGTTTTTCCGGTGAGCGCCTTCTGGGTAGGGCATTGGCCTGGGGCGCGATTGACCGTTCCCGATTCAAAATGTCGTCCAGTTCCGCATCCAGCCGCGCAGACGAAGGCGAGTCGGCGGACGTCTCGAGCCTCTTTAGAAGCAGCTCGAGCCGGACCTCAGTCTTTTCAAGGGCAGGAGTCGGCACATTCACGCTCTCAGCCATGTCGCCTCCTCGGTCGCAGGCGGACTACTCGAAGGCCGGTTTAGGCAATTGAAATATTTCCGAATATACGTACCCGCCTGAAATCGCCTTGTCCGAGATCGACGCGAGCCCAGCATTGCCAAGCGACTCCAGTGCTCGAACCGGAGTAGCGGTCGGCAAATACCACTCCAGGAATTCGAGCAGCTGAGGACTCACGGATCCGCGATTCCACTTCGTTCCGTTTGACGTCGAAACGTCCGCGAGGGGAAGCTCGAGGTTTAGCGCGTGAGCAGCTGCGGCCTGAAAGGCGCCAAGCTCGGTCTTGAAGAATTTCTGACTTATGAGCGCCTCAAGTACAGTTTGCCCTTGCTGCGAAACGCCAAAGGTAACTCGATCCTTTTCGTTGGGTTCTGTTGGTTCAACCTCGCTCATGCTGCAATTACCACCGAACGGGTTGGGCTAAGTCGATCAATCGAGTACTCGCGACCGATCCTGCCTTCCAGGAGGTGAGCGTCACGATCCGTGTCGTACTCGCCAGACTGTACGAACAAGATCACCTGAGAATCAAACGTGCTGACCCATTCCAAGATCCCGCTCCTATGCCCAACATCCAGGCGTCCAAACGGTGTGTCCATAACCATGGGCGCCTCGTCTATAGAGCACTGCGCGAGTGCACCTATGAATGCCATGGTCAAAATTTGATTCGCTCCGGCTGAGATCATGCTCAGCGAACGCTTTTGGTCGTCGACAACCGACAGTAGGTAGTCGTCGCTGATCTCCACCCCCGAGTACTCCTTCTCTGTCGTCAGCCGAAGAAAGAGCTTGCTGGTCGCCTCTTGCACTTGCTTACGCATTGCTGACCGAAATCCCCCGAAAGAGGCTGATGTGATCTCTGACACTTCAGACACCAGCTTTCGCAATTGACGCTCGTTCTCGTCAACTTCAGGTTGATCTGACATTTTTGCTCCGAGTGACTGGAGTTCCTGCTTGAGTTTGATTCGCTTCGATTCGACGTCGTTCAAAGCAATCCGAGACCGAGCCTTCGTGCTTTTCTTGGAAACCAAATTCGCCTCGAGGCTCCCGATGTCAAGATTGTTTCCCGCCAGCCGTTCGGAAATCTGTCGCACTTTCTGAATTCTCTTGTCGTTGCGAATGGTGTCGCGGCGCAGATCCTGCTCCTGTTCGTAGATTCGCTCAATCAAAGCTGGGCCATTGAGAAATCTACGAAGTCGAGTGTTCTTCTGTCGCACGTCGTCAACGCTCGCCGATGGCAACTCTGAGAGCTCATGATCCAGCGCGGCGAGCTCGTGCTCGAGCGCGGTCGAATCATGAGAAGCCACAGACTGGCCGCAAGTCGGGCAAATGCCGCTCCCCATCTGGCCGA
The DNA here is from genome assembly GCA_966212465.1 of uncultured Lacisediminihabitans sp. Taxonomy (GTDB): domain Bacteria; phylum Actinomycetota; class Actinomycetes; order Actinomycetales; family Microbacteriaceae; genus Lacisediminihabitans. The sequence goes on along the minus strand of CBIHRK010000014.1, from coordinate 39,758 downwards.
CGAGCTGTTCCTTTCGGAACTCCAACTTGATTCGACTTTCGTACAACTTCAGAGCGCCATCGAGGGCTTCATCAGTTTCATTGATCTGAGCGCGAAGTGTTCCCGCGAGCGGTAGCCACCAATTCGCTTCTGCACTCTCTGCGAGGGCGTTTCTATAATCGGTCAGAGTGTCGTCGGCGGCGGCGATTTCTTTCTCGAGACTGGCCCGTTCATAGAACAAATCCTTGATCTCATCGACGCTCGCCATTTGTATTTCGAGGGTCTCGATCTCGCCAGCTAGCTTTTCGTCGAGTTCGTGCAAAGATGTTCGATCCCTCTCTGTGGCCTCGAGCTCATCAGACTTTGTGCGGAATTCGCGGCTCAGCGCCTCATGTCTCTTGTTCTTTCGAATTGCCATTTCCATACTTGCGTTCAGTTCGGCCTGTATGGCGTCGAGATCGTCTGCAAATGATCGGAGAAAAGGTAGGCCCAGCGCACGTTCTACTTGGTTGCGCACGAAACCCTGCGAAGCGGACTTCTCCTCGCGCAATCTTTCCTCGAATCGGCTGAGCATCTCGCCGTCGAAGAGGAAGAATTCCGAAATGTCGCGACTTAGGATTCCGGAGATAACCTCTGCGATTGCGCTTTCCGGGTACGGATGGCCGTCCTGGGGAATGAGGGTCGTCGACGGGCGAGAGACCAGTATTTTTCCCGGCCGAACCTCTTCGGCAGAGCCCGATCGCTCAAGATCCAACTCGCGACCGTTATGAGACATCTTCAGTCGAACCCCGAAGTTAGTCACGCCTGCTTGCAGCGCATCGATGTTAACCATCCTCGAGACGTCAATGGGTGTGCGACCATCCTGCCCACGGATCTCGCCATAGAGGCACCAAATAATTGCACGAAGGAGGGAAGTTTTACCACGCATGTTTTCGCCTCGGAACAGCACAACCGGCGATGCCTCGCTAACCGACAGAGAAATTTCGGAGGTCCCGAAAAATGGTCCCCAGTTTGTCAGTTCAATTTCAATGAGCTGCATCGTCATCCTCCCGGGAGCGAAGGGACTCCAACAAGATCTGCTTGAGTTCGCGTCTCACTTCACGTCGGTCGCCCTGCTGCGCTTCTGCATCCCAAGCGACGGAGAGCAATCGATCCCAGGTATGCGCGTCCAATCCGGACGATGGCAGGCCATTGCTCACCTGCAGGATCGATTCGAGCGCAACCTGCCGCGAGGATGCATTAGCTGATCCGTTCAAAGCTGCCTCATATCGTCGTTACTACTCTTCTTCGATGTCTGTAATTTGCTGTCCCGCCACAAAGGATTTCGGGTCGTCCAACAATTCCTCAAGATATAGGAGTGGCCCGACATTGCGCGCGTCCTTTGCGAACTCAATCGCGCGTGTGACTTCGCTTTGCGTGATGGCTTTTTCATTCTCGTTGACAACTAGGACGTCAAAGAGCCGCGCGCCATATTTGCCTGGAGTTCTACGGAGGACTCGTCCTCGTCTCTGTATGTATTCACGGGGGTTTGTCGAGGAAGCCAGAATCAACGCTCGATTTATCAGTGGGATATCTACTCCCTCGTCCAGACACTTGATAGCAAGCAGGACCCCTCCCCGTGCTGTAAAGAAGTCAAGCGTGGCTTTGTGATCTCCGCCGTCGTTCGAGTGGTATTCGAGAAGATCGAAGTTGAGATCATCGAGCTGGGCCCGAACCTCTCGTAAATGATTGACGTCGCTGCAATAGACGAGCCATCTGTCGCCGTCTCGATAGTTCTCCTGGAGCACTTGTCGAGCAAGTCGCGCCTTGCCGGCGGCACTCTTCGAGATTCGCGCGCGCTGTCGGAGCAAATGAAGCGCGAAGTCAGTCAATGAGCCGTCGTTTCGGCCCATTTCTTGAGCCACGCGGAGGCTCAGCTCGTCCCATTTATCCTGCTCGTCGTCGGTCAGTTGACAGGTGACGAAGTCATATTCGTAGGGCACTAGAACATTTGCGTCAAGAGCATCTCTGAGCGAGAACTCTGGGGTGACAATTTTTCCGAAATATTCAGCAATTGCCTGCGTCCCTACAATATCGCCGAACCGCTCTGGAGTTGCGCTGAGGCCCAGCCGCCCACCTGCGTCCAACTCATGAAGAATTCGCCGAGTATCGGGCGCACCCACTCGGTGCACCTCGTCGGCGACAACTAGCAGTTGATCGCCGCCAGAAATTAAGTTGAGAAAGCGGTCGGTCACGGCGGATTGATATGTCGAGATCACCAATCTCGGCCCAAGGGAGGGGTCCGCACGCGTGTAGTCGCTCAGGCGCTGAATCCACCACTCACGGGAGTGCCCGGCCCCGACCAATAAAGTTGCGGGATTACCGAGCAGCTCAGTTATCTCAAGTTGCCATTGCTTATGAAGAAGCTCAGACGGCACGAGTATGAGGGCCGATCTTCCCGAACCGATCCATCTGCGTATTGCTTCGAGCGCGGTGCGTGTCTTGCCGCCTCCAGTTGCGAAGGCAATTACACCTCGGAAATTTTGCATTTCCCAGGACTGCAGCGCCTCAGCTTGGTAGTCGCGAAGTGCAATTTCGTCGGGGTTGAACGTCGCGTTCTCCACCGCAGAACGCAGAGAGTCAATAATGTCGTCCAGGGGTTCAGCCGGAACCGCGGATTTAATGACGCTCGCGGCGTCGGCGCTGTCTGTGACAGCCAAACCTCTACGTAGCCCAAGCCACGTTTCTTCAAATTGTTCTTCGTGCCGGTTGCAACGACGCGCCTCGGATTCCCCAACCCAATCGGGGAAAGCTTCTATTTGTTCGTGGTTTGCAAAGCCCGACCAAGCGGCAGCTGTCTCGTTGGCGCTACCGATGAACGAGAGTTTTCTTCCATAGGCGTCGCGAAACACTCCGATCTTGTCGTGAAAGATCCCGGCACGTCCAGTCGTAACAAACTTCATCTCAAGCGCACCTGAATCGATGAGAGCCCTAAGGCAAATCACGGCCCGCGATTCAAGACGTGTCCCGTGAACCATCGAAGCCAGTGAACTGGCGGCAACCTCCAGGGTCGCCGGCCGATGACCCTCAGGCAGTTCCAGAATGGCGTTCGCATCCTCTTCGCTGAGGTGAGGAGAGCACAACAGCCTGATCTTTCCGCCTCGGGCGACAAACTCGCTGAATACTAGAGGAGCCAATGCGAGCAACGCCGAAGAGAAGTACCCGGTGGCCCGGTCGTACTCCTGGGCATGCGAGATCGCCGGGACATAGAAGTCTGCAAGGAGAGAGCTGCCACTGCTCGAATAGTTCTCTTCGAAAGATATCCCAGCGAAGCTTGGGCCAACTGTGGTCATCTCGAATACCTCGGCATCTGCGTTTGTCGAAGCGTATCGGGACGAACGCTTCCGTCATCCAACTTTCATGAATTCCGCCATCGGGAGGTGGCCCCCAATTTAGGGGTAGGTCTCATCGCAGGTTTCGATCGCCGACAATCTTCTGACGTAGATGACCTCGTCCCTGAAGAGAAGCGGTGCGCTGCGTTCGGCCTCGGCTCTATATTTGAATTTCGTCGCACATCGACCAAAGCTTTTTGCGGCGGAGTTCAATTGAGAGCCCTCGGGGCCGAGCCGCGCTAAAACGAGCAACAAAACGAAGGGCATGACCATCGCGACCTTGGCTTACTCAACAGCTCTCGGCGAGATGTGGGAAGAAGACAGCCTCGTGTTTATCAAGGACGTGAAGAGTGCCTCGATCAACGCGATCATTACATCACCGCCGTTTGCCCTGACCCGTGAAAAGTCTTACGGCAACGAACCTGAAGACCGCTACATCGAATGGTTCATGGAATTCGCAAAAGAGTTCCATCGTGTGCTGAAGGATGACGGAAGCCTCGTCTTGGACCTCGGGGGAGCGTGGCTTCCCGGCGGACCGACCCGAAGCTTGTATCAATTCCGACTTCTAATTCGGCTCTGCGATGAGCTCGGATTCCACTTGGCCGAGGAATTTTATTGGTATAACACAGCCAAGATTCCGGGCCCGCGTGAGTGGGTGACAAAACGTCGAGTCCGAGTTAAGGACGCGGTAAACGTGGTGTGGTGGCTGAGCAAGACGAAAGACCCTAAGGCTGATAACCGGCGCGTCTTGAAGCCGTACTCAGCGGCGATGAAGCGGCTGATAGCGCGCCGAAGCTACAACCAGGGTGAACGTCCATCCGGACATGAGGTGGGCAACAAATGGGCGTCAGACAATGGAGGAGCAATACCTTCAAATGTCATCGAGGGCGCGCTCGAAGAGGAACTGCTGGACAACCTCATCGACACTCCAAACACCTCAGCCCATGATGGCTACCTGAATCACGTGCGCGAAAACAAGCTGAAGCATCATCCCGCCAGATTTCCACGGCTGCTGCCCGAGTTCTTCGTAAAGTTTCTCACCGAACCAGGCGACGTGGTTTTCGATCCGTTTGCGGGGAGCAACATGACGGGAGCTGTCGCCGAGGATCTCGAGCGAAGATGGATATCCTGCGAGCTGGACTCAGAGTTCATCGAAGGTTCAATCGGACGGTTTAGTGCCGCTAGCCTGGCAAGCAGGCTCGAGACTTCAACCGTGAGCGACGTCCGCATCGTGAGGCGGCCGCGGTTAAGCCCCCAGCGAGCGGTGGCTCCCGAGCAGGGGCATAGCGCCGTCCCTGCGGTTTAGCCAGCCGGTACCGACTTCCCGTGCCCACATTTTGCCCACAATTGAGCGATCTCGCAGCCCATCGGGGCGCAATTCAACTGCCCTTAAATGCTGATATTCCGGGGTTTTTTGGAGAACCGACTCACCGAATATGGGCGGTTTTGGGTTTCGAGTCCCTCTAGGGGCACCATTTTGCGGCTCCGAGCGCATTTGGCGCAACACCAGCGTCACTCGTTGTGTGGGGACAGGCGACTTCGCGGCATGAGGTCAACCTTGAACCGTTGGGACCCAAGGGCTTACGAGTTGCGCGTTGAGGCGATGCATGGCGAGTCCGGATGTGGAGTGCGCAGCGACGAGCCTTTCGGCGCGAGCAAGTCCCCGCGAGTGTGAGCCGAGAGAGTGGCGAAAGACTTCGGTTGCCGGGAGGGAGAAGAAGCAGGGCCAGGCCTTCTCTATTTGCTCGACCCTCTGGTTCCACAGCTGAGGAGCCGCGTGACGCACTAGCGGGAGCAGTCTCTTCGCGCGATAAAGCTGGTGCAGTCTGCGTTCATCCTCGCCCAGTGAACGAAGCCCTCGTTCGGCGAGGATGGCACGACCTTCGAGCATTTCTCTATCGAGGCTGGAGGCTCTTGTCGTTACTCCGGCCCGCTGAAGCTGATCGAACTGCGCCGCATGGCCGTAAAGTTCATGCGCAACGGCCAGCGGCAGTCTGCTCGCGCGTTGCTTGTCGATACTCGCCAGACGAGTGAATCGAGTCGACAACAAGACGACGCGATCGGTCTGAGGAGGTGTTGGCATGAACATGGCCATGTCGATCAATGGCTCCAGTGCGGAGGGTGCCGGCAACACCCGCCAATCGAAATCGATCGCGCCGACAAGTGGGGTGGTGGCGGGCGCTGAGCTTCCGATGGTGTTCGCAATATTACGAAATACGAGATCTACCGCGTCTGAATCGATGTCCCACCGGCGGACCAAACGATTGGACAAGGCGTTGAGGTCGGACCTGAGCCAGCGCGCAGCATCGATAAGGTCGTCCACAACTTCGTCGGACTCCGACAGCGAGAGGTCTTCCCATTCGCCGTCATAGGGATTTGACGGCGGCATCCGTCTGCATGGCCCTTCTACGTGGCGCACGAGGTCAATCCAATTCCGGTCGTCCCCCGCTTGCAGATCAGTCAATGCCTCATGCAACGACGCGAGCGGAACCGAGTCGCCATCGCGGCGCATGTTCAGCTGCAGTTCGGTTTCGAGGTTGCGGAAGGCGAGGGGCTCGATCTTCCACCCGAGCGTTTTCGCGATTCCCCGATATGCCACGAGTGAGCGGCCGATATAGTCAACTTCCTTCGGAGTGGAGTCGAGATTCGGAGACGCCGTCTCGCCCTGGGGGCTCCACCAAGCCCCGAAAACAAGTTGGTCTATAGTTCGGGCTGACACTAGTTCGTGCGTGTCACGGCGGCCGTTTGCGCTGCTCGAGACACTTGCAGCTGGGTGATGGCACCTCGACAGATCCAATACGCGATCAAGCCTCCGAACGCCCCTGGGGCACCGAGGGCCAGCAGCCCGATGAGGGCAAGCGGAACCTGCGCAGCCCAGACTGCGATGACGTTGCTCAGAAAATCCGACTTCGTTCGTTCGATTGCCCTCAGAATGCTCACGTTCGCGTAAGTCCACCCGATCATGGGACAGACCGCTGCAACCAGAAGAATCAGCGCTGTCGCCACGGTTCGGACGTCTCCGTCTGGCGAGCTGATGAACGCGATGGGCCATGCGAGCGCGCCGATCACTATGCCTAAACCCCCGGAGAGGCCTACGAACCTCACTCGAATGGCGCGACGGTTACGGATGGCGTACGCGGGGTCGCGATCGTGTCCCTGCCCGAGGATGTACAACGCCGCGGAGGACAGCGAGGCCACGAGTACGAAGGCCAGCAGATGGGTGGCGGTGGCAATCCTGGCCCCGGCCAGCCCTGCAGTTCCTCCGAGTGCGATTAGCGCAGTAAAGGCAATGTTCCCGGCGTAGTCGAGAGCAGCTGAACCGACTGCCGGGAGCGTCAACCGCCGCCAACCGGTGAATCGCTCCAAAGTCTCCCCCTCGGGGAGCTTGGACGGTCGGCTGAGGGTACGGATGCGCGGGATCAACCACGGAATCAGTAGCGTCACTCCGATCGAGCTCGCGAGGCCATCACCGAAGGCGCCGAATGCGGGCAGGGGACCGAGGCCATACACCAGGGGAAAGTCGAGAAGCAGGTTCGCTCCCGAGGACACGAGGAACACGATGATCGGGACCCGCACCTGACCCCAGCTGACGAGGGTGACGGCAAACGCGCTGGTGACCGCCTCAACCAGCACGCTCGGTGACCGACCAAGTAGATAGGCACCCGCTTGAAATGTGCTTGACTCCGTCGACTTCCCACCGATCCACATCATGGCAACCGATGCCGCTACGAGCCCGGCAAACGCCATTGTCGCCCAGGGCGCGATGCCTCGAAGAATGAGCTTCAGTCCTGAGCGGCTACGACTTGTATCCTCGGCCGCGGCGAACCTCGGTTGCAGAATCTTGAATGCCATCAGAGCTCCAAAGAGCGCGTTGGCAGGGAGTTCGTAGATGCTTGAGCCGAGGCCAACGCCTGCAAGCGCCGCCGTGGAGTAGTGACCGATGATCAAGGTATCGGTCAGGCCCACTACTACGCCTCCAATAGAGGAAAGCACCATTGGGGCGCCGTACCGGAGCAGCTGCCGTGTCGTGAGCATCTACGTGCTCGCATTGTCTGGCGAGGGCCCACCAAACGACACGGCATACACGATCTCGTTGTCGAGATCTGCATCAATGGATAGGAGTCGACACATTTCGGAGTCTGCCACTGCGGGCGACATGTGGGGGATGATGTGTCGTTCAGCCAGTGCCCAGAGCAAATGGTTCACGACCTTGGCGCTGTCAATCCAGAGGCCGCGAAGAGCACGCGCGTGTCGATATCGCCACTGGTGACGTCGTATTTCTGACGCGTAGACCACTGTCACCGCAGAGGTCTGCGGCGCCGGCTGACCCACAAGAGCAAGGCGCATAGGTTCGCGCAGCTCTCCAAGCGAAACTACGTAGAGAGCCCGCTTCGAGAGGTCGTATCGATACACCCCGGACTGCAAGCCCTCGACTTCGTAGACGACTACGTAAATGTCCAGAGACGGTCCGAAATTCACCATCGCGCTTCGATAGTCCGCTCCGATTTCGGGGACGCGGAATGCAGCGAGTCGCGCCATAGCCTCAGCCAAGATGGTGGCGAGCTCGGCGATCGCGAGCGGAGCGCGCTTTGGAACGAGTGTTGTTCTGCGTGCTCTCAAAGTCTCGCCGAAGCACAGCGCTGGACGAGGCGGTGTCCGAGGAAGTTCTATCGTTCGATCCGAGGCGGGATAGCGTTCCACGGGAAGGGGCTCGTGAGCCGCGTACCCCGAGAGAGTTGCTGCATGGCTGGCTCGAAAGTTCGCACCGCCGTCCGCGTAGTCCATATCCAGTGAGGAAATGAAGAACGGCACGGCGTCGCCCCAGCCGTTTCGATCCCACGATCGATACTCGGAGATGTCGAAGGCGTCGTCGCGAGTCGCAATGGGAAGCGGGCCGCCGGAGGCGACGCGCTTGGCGAGTGCAAGGGCGTCAGCCTTGAAGGAAGCCCTACCTCCGATATCGCGGATCTCGACCAGTTCGCAGGTCTCGGATGGCCATGGACGAAAGCGAATCCGCGAGCTCATCTGCCAACCATCTCCGTTCCCGGTGTGACTTCAGATTCCAAACCGACAGAAATCAAGTACGTCGGACTCTCGAACGCCAGAGATGGGCTTTCGATTGCCCTCATGACATAGGAGTCCTGGAATCCATGGTGTCCGTGTGCCACTGAACCCAACCGATCACACAGCGTCTCGATGAGGCCCCCGAGGTGTCCGGCGTCGTAAAAGATAGTTCGGAGGGTCCGAGGCTCCCGATACCGGTACATGTTCCGCGCGAACTCCGTGCTGATGACAAAAATTGCGCGAGGCGGTGCTCCGAGCCGGAACGCGCCCGGCATTTTCTCGCGAAGGACTGATTCCGAATCCAGGTCACCTATCAGGCCGAGCATCCCCTCACCCACCCCGACGTGATAGACCCCGCGCTTCAACCCAGGAATGTCGAGTGACAACAGGTAGAGCTCGCTGGGATGCCGACAACCACCTGACGGACTCGTGCGCTTCATGTAGTCCGCGCCCGGAGTCCGGGATCGCTTCCACAGCACGGGCATCGCAGCAGCCGCGGCAGTGAAGAGCAGGTGAGCGCGGAGGGAGCTCGCGTCGATTACTCGTCCGCCATTGAAGTAGTCGAGCGACTCCTGGATCGATGGCAGTTTCACCTCGGGGGAGCCCTTCAGCTCAAGGAACCGGTCGTTGTCTGGCGCATCCTGTGAATACTCGAGCATTCGCCTGCGATCGGCCTCTTGTCCGCCTCGCGAGTAGTCCTCGAAGGGGTAATCCCAGGTTGCTCGTAGATAGTCGAAGGGCTCGCCCCACCCTTTGGCGGCCCATCGACCGAGCTGGTGCTGCTCAGGGCTTTGAAGGTCCGTCTCCTGAAGGACACCGAGCTCGGTCAACTTTCGGATCCGAACCGCCACTTCTTCGACCTCGCACCCGTCGGGCTCGTCGCCTGCAATAGTCGCCGCGACTTCAGCTGCGTGTTGTGGGGCCATGAAGGCGATGGCTGTAGCTGCGGTCAGCACATCGACTCTCCAGGACTGCCGTCGTGCGAGGTCACGTATCGACCAGCCCGACGAGTCATCCCGGAAGACGCGGACAGTTGGGGCGACTTGTTGCATTGGCATGGCTTTCCTCAGCTTGGTGTGGCCCGGTGCCCTCGGACCCGGGCCACACCAAGCCTCTCTTCGAGCTACAGGCGGATATTGCCCTGCTGAATCAGCGCGGGGGCGGCGTCCTCGATCTCCTCGATCACCAGGCCATCGTTCTGTTCGTCCATTGCTCACCTCCTTTGAAGCCGACATGGACTCTGCTTCTGACTAGAGTCACACGACCGCTTTTCCCTCAGCGTGCGGTGAGCCATTTTTGGTCGTCGGGACTACATCCGGAAAGGAAAATCGCGCGAGTTTCGGGAGCGTGACGGCTGTTGGCTAACGCAGTAGAGGTGCCCGCCCGATTCGACCGGCCCCGACCGAGTCGGGCTGCGGTCATTCAGCGCTGTGCGATCGCGTTGCGGTTTACGCCGCAGCGACCGGTGAGGTCTTGGATCGACGCGATTTTGGAACGGTAGTGTCGATCACCTCGGGTGAGCCGCGTGATACGCCTCAAGCACCCGCGGCACCCCGTCATCCATCATCGAGCGGCGGACGCTCCCCAGCAGCTTCGACATGGCGAAGCCGCCAACGCCGGTGAATCCGGTGTGGTCCCACGTGAACCGCGTGCCGCCGGGGATCTCTTCGAGGAGGTACGTCACGTCGGTGACGTCGTCGGTCTGCTCGTCGCCCTTCCACGAGTAGTGCATCGAGCGGGGCGCATCCACGGCGATGACCTCGCAGTACACGACGCCGGCCCAGCCGATCGTGGGCTTGCCCACCAGGCGGAACGTTGTGCCGGGCACCGGCGCAAATCCTTCGGGGCGGCCGCCCTGGCCGGTCGTGGTCCACTGCGCGACGTACTCGGGCTCGGTCATCACCGCCCAGACCTCGTCGATCGGATAGGGGTACTCGCGCACCACTCGGTATCCACTCATCTGCATCTCCCTGTTGTCACCGTCAGTCTCGCCTACCGATCGGTAGGTAGTCAAGCCTACCGAGGGGTAGGCTGGGTGCATGGCAGAAGTGACGCGCGAGGAGCGCACTCGACGGTCCGGTGCGGACACCCGAGCGGAGATCCAGCGGGTCGCGCTCGAGCTGTTCACCACGCAGGGGTACGAGGCCACTTCCATGCGCCAGATCTCGGATGCGCTCGGCATCCAGAAGCCCTCGCTGTACTACCACTTCCGCGGTAAGGAAGAGATCGTTCGATCCCTCCTCGATCAGCGCGGCAGCGAGGCCGAGGAACTGCTGGCATGGATCGCGGAGCAGCCGAGTTCGCCTGACCTTCCCCGTGCAGCAGTGCTCCGGTGGATCGACACCTTCTCCGCCGACAAGCTCGCGGGGATCCGGTTCCTGGCGGCCAATCCACTGCTGATGCGGTCGATCGAGGCGGATGCCGGCGAACGGATCGGCTCGGCCCTGACCGGGCTCGTCGACGCACTGACAGCATCGCTGCCGCACCCCACCCCCGCGAAGGTGCTGCAGCTGCGCATGGCCGTGCTGAGCATCAATGCCGCGGTCTTCGCCGCTGCGGATTCCCCGTTCACCGACGACGACATCCTCACGGCAGCGCGGCGAAGCGCCGCGGTGGTTCTCGATTCGCTGCGGTAGCCCGGAGTCAGCGAAGAGCCCACGCAATCAGTGGGCCGGCGGTGCTGTCGGCGCCCGCTTCAGGCGTAGTTCGGGCGCCCGCCGACCCCGTAGGTCAGCGCCACGACGCCCGAGGGGAAGACGCGGGACTCCTCGAGTTTCAGCGCGAAATCGCGGCCCTCGCGCGGGAAGAACGTCTCACCCTGGCCCACGATGACCGGGAACTGGATGAGGTTCAGCTCGTCCACCAATTCCTGCTCGAGCAACCAGCGCGCGAGCGAGGTGCTGCCGACGAGGAGGAGCTCGCCGTCGAACTCGGCTTTCAGCGCACCGATGCTCGTCGCGACATCCCCCGAGATCACCGTCGAGTGCTCCCAGGCCGGGGCGGTGAGGGTGTTGGACACGACGTATTTCGGCTTCGAGCTGATCGCCTCTCCGAAACCCCCATCGTCGTGGCGCGCACCCCAGTACGTCTCGAACAGGCCGAAGGTCTTGCGGCCGAGCAGGAAAGCGTCCGGCCGCCGCCAGGTGTCGAGGATGTAGCTGCCGCACTCCGGGTCGCCCACCCCGATTGCCCAGCCGCCGCGGGTGAAGCCGGGGTCCAGCTCCTCGTTGTTGCCCCCGTTCGCCTGGGCGACGCCGTCGAGGGTGACCTGCAGACTGACGGTCAGTTTCATGTCGCGTTCCTTTCGATCACGTTCGTGAACCTAGAGAAGATGATTCACTCTGGCCTTGTCAACCGCGGCGGATCGTGAGGTCACGTCCAGTTTCTTGTACAGCCTGCGCACCGTCGATTTGACCGTATTGCGGCTGATGAACAGAAGGCTGGCGAGTTCTGCCATGGAGCGGCCTTGCGCCATGAGGGCGAGGATCTCGTGCTCGCGCCGCGTGAGCAAGATCCCCTCGGCCCTGTGGGACGGGATCGCTGACCGGGCGTCGTGCAAGGGCACGGCGGCGAGCGAGGCGAGTGCGGCAACATCCTCGTAGGGCACCACCTCGTAGGCGGTGAAGAGGCGTTCGTCTTCGATGACCGCATGGGCCTGGATGAACGCGCTCGTCGCTGTCTCGGACTGTCCGAGGTGATGCGCGGCCGCCGCATAGACGATGAGTGCGGCCGTCTTCGTGCGCGGTGGCTCGTCGGTCGCCATGATGACCGGCCCCGCGATGTCGAGAGCCCGCTCGAACCTCCCGTCACCGTGGGCGAGGGCTGCGCCGATCACCCGATCCGTGCCGGATGCTCCCACATGCGAGAACAGGTGCTTCGTGGAGTGCCTGCGAAGAGCCCCGAGCCGAGCTCGCGCGGCCCGGGTGTAGCGGCCGTTGGCCGTCGGGGCGTCGATCACCGACGGCCAACGGGAGAGTTCGTGGGTGAGCCGCGCATCAGCGACCGCAGCCGAGGCCGCGTCGTTCGCAAGCATCGATTGCACCCACATCCTGGCGCCCCAGTACTCGCCGGCGTCGAGCCCCGAGGCGCGACCGAACTCGCGCTCGGCTCCATCGAGGTCCCCGCGATCGAGGCGAATCAGCGCCTCGGTGAGGTAGATGACCGCGTCGTATCGCCCATTCGACATCGAGCCTGTCCGAGCGCGCGCCAACCACTTCTCGGCATCCCGCAGGCTCCCGCGTTCGGCGCTCAGCCAGGCCCGCTGCGCCGCGGCACGTCGAGCGATCTTGGGCTGGTCGGTGAGCATCGCCAGCTCGTAGGCGGCTTCGTATTCGTGGTCCGCCGCAGGAGCGTCGGCGAGTTCGAGGGAACGTCCCCACTGAATGCGGAAGTGCGGGATCGAGGATCGGATGGCCGCTCGCTCCTGCTTGCTCGCCCGCCGAAGCGTCTGGCGCGCCAGCTCGGCCGCTCGCCGCGCGTCCACCATGTCCCCGGTGGTCCGAGCGCCGGCCGATCGGCTCGTCAACAAACCGAGGGAATTGATCAGGCCGATCTCCTGGCCGGTCATGTCGGCATCCAGCCACCCTTCGTGGTTGAAGCTGCCCGGGTCGGTGCCGTTCGACACGTGCTGAAGGTAGTTGGCCGCCACCAGGAACGTCGGCCTGTCGACGAATGCTTCGCCCGGCAACGAGCGGATTGCGCGCAGCAGCTTCTGGGGCTCGGTGAACACGTGGCGGTCCCAGTTCTGTTCGATGATCGCCGCGGCCGCCTCCCATCCGTCCGACCGGAGAACGTGCTCGACATGGGAATTGAAGTCCCGCAAGTCGCCGTCGGGCTCGTCGTGGTGAGCGGAATCGTCCGGGAAAGACGAAGGGGGCAGGGTACTCATTCGTTCAGCTTGCCACTCGCATCGGCCGATTCCGGAAACGGGACGCGCGCGGCCGGATCGCACCCCTCGACCGGGGAGCAGCGGGGTGCATTCGGCGTCGTCAGGGGTTAATTGCGGGCGCGGAGCGTCGAGTTGACGGACGCGTTTCGGTTAGCTCGGTCCGTCACCGCGTCATCGACGCATACCCACCCGGAAAGCCCTGCCCTATGCCCAGCCCTCTCTCGCGCGCCCGCCGTGCCCTCGCCGCCTCCCTCGCCACCCTCGTCGTGGCTGGTGCCCTCGTGACGGTTGGCGCGAGCGCGGCTCAGGCCGTCGGCGTCGGGGTGAGCATCCAGTCGACGAACGCCACGACGCAGAAGTCGGGCTCCGAGTTCGACTACCAGATCAACCTCGCGTGCTCCGGCACCAATGCGCCGACCTGCGACGATGCCGTGCTGCACATCCCGCTGGACGACAACAACATCCCGGCGGGCGGGGTCTCGATGGACAACTGGACCTACGACGTCTCCGGCGGGCCGGCCGGGTTCATTCAGGAGTTCCACGTCGACACGACGGCTCACGAGCTCGTCGTGACGCTGGCCGGCTCCATTGCGGCCGGGTCATCGCAGAGCGTCATCCTGAAGCTCACCCCGCCCAACCGCACCACCTTCAACGGCACCACGTGGAGCCTGCTCCCCAGCATCACGAGCACCGACCCGAACATGAACGGCACGACCGCGCCCGCTGCGGCGACCGGCACCGCCACGGCCACCGTTCCGCTGACCGTGGCGAAGAGTGCTCCTCAGACCTTCTACCGCGAGGGCGATATCTTCGACTACACGATCACGGCCACCTGCCCCGCTTCGCCCCCGGCGGGGTCGATCGGTGCGGCCGATCTCTCCGTCTCCGACACCATTCCCGCTGGGCTCCACATCGTCTCCGCCACGCCCGCGGATGCCTCGATCAACGGGCAGACCGTCACGTGGACCTACAGCGACCCGACCGAGGTGCCGGTCAACTGCGGCGGAACGGCCGGCGTGGCGACGAGCAACACGCGTACCGTCCGGGTGCAGGTCGGCACCGTCGGCAGCCAGCCCGGTGACGAGATCGTTCCCAAGTCCAAGCTCACGAACACCGTCAGCGCGACCGCCGATCCGGTCGGGGGAGGCAATCCGGTGGTCTCCACCGCGAGCCGCGACATCGTGGTGCTCGGTGCAGGCGACGATCCATTCCCCGGAAACGCCAGCATGAACAAGACCGCCAGCGGTCCCCTGAACATCAGCTCCACCTCCGCCGCGAACTTCTCCGGTACGTACCCCGGTCGATGGCTCCCCACCGGCGACAACACCGGTAAGCCGGCGTCGGTCACGGCCACCGCCCCGGCTTCGTACACACTGACCTCCCGAGCTGACAACAACGGCCTGCAGTACGCGATCGTCGACCCCGTGCCGTGTCTCACCGCGCACACGGGTGTCTCCTACACGTCATTGCCCGCCGCCGGGCCGGCGTGCACCGCTCCCGCATTCCACGTGCTCGGCATCACCGTGCAGTTCGGCGGTGCGAACCCGCATGCCGGGTATCTGCCGCAGTACCGCGACGTGGACGGCAACCTCCACGACATGGTGAACCAGACTGCGAACGGCTGGGTCATCCCCACGGTCGACATCGGCCGGGTCGCCGAGATCGACGTCCCGCGCACCAGCGACGGCCAGCAGGAGGACACCACCACCGCCACGGTGAGGGTCCTGGGATACGCCGACGCAAGCCTGTCGGACGGGGAGATTCTCACCAACACCGGAACGACCACCTGGTACATTCCCGCCACCGGCGCGGTCGCGGCGACGGCGTCCCGTTCCGCCGACATCCACATCCTGGATGTCTCCCAGATCGGCGTCACCAAGTCGATGAGCGACGTCGGGGGCGTGACCGGAACCCAGTCGAACCTCAACCTCGGCGCGAGCCTCATCGTGCCCACGGCGCCGAGCCAGGACCTGGTCATCTCCGACCTGCTGCCTGCGGGCAGCACTCTGGTCACTGCGCCGGGGGCCATCACCGGGTCGCTGAGCTGGTCAGGCACCCCGGCGTCTCCGATCGCCCCGGCGCTGCAGGTGGAGGTGATCCCGAACTACGTGGGCACCCAGCAGCTCCTGCGGATCACCCTTCCCGCCGCCCAGTTCCCCCAGGAGGCCGGGGTCTTCACCCTCACCATCGGCACGTTGCGCGTCACGAAGCCTGCGGCACCCGGCGTGTACACGAACACCGCCCGCGCCTTCTACAACGATGCGGCGGACCTCTCCGCGTCCTGCGCCGCCGGCCAGTACCAGTCACTCGACCCCCAAGACACCCGTGACGATCCGGCGAGCAGCCCCGTCAACTGCTCGGCGGATGCCACCTTCCGTACCGCCACCTCGGCCTCCGGGCAGTTCACCCTCATCAAGACCGTGCAGGGCGATTACGACACCGCCCCGCAGCAGTTCCCCAGCGTCGCGCACGTGAAGCTCACCGACGGGACGGCCGCATACGGGATTCGTTGGACCAACACCGGAGCGCCCACCCTCGACGGCGTCGTGCTCTACGACATCTTCCCGTTCGTCGGCGACACCGGGGTGAGCAAGGCCCAGGCGACCGAACAGCGCGGCAGCGAGTTCGCCCCCACGCTGGTCTCGGTAGACCCCGCGCCCTCCGGCGTGACGATCGCTTACTCCGCCTCCACCAATCCGTGTCGCGCGGAGGTGTATCCCGGTCAGCCCGCGGGCTGTGTCAACGACTGGACGACGAACCCGGCCAGCATCGGCGGCCTCGCCGCAGTGACGGCTCTGCGCGTCACCTCGACCGCGCAGTACGTGACCGGCACCGGCATCGAAATCGGCTTCCACGCGAGCGTGCCCACGGTGTCGAAGGATCAGATCGCCTGGAACAGTGCGGCCGCGTTCGCGGAGACCACGACGGGCGCAGCCCTGCTTCCCGCCGAGTCACCGAAGGTGGGCATCACCGCATCGGATCACCGCCTCGCCATCGGCAAGACCGCCGACCGTTCCTCCGCGGGATTCGGCGACCTCGTGGTCTACACGGTGACGGTCACCAACGTCGGCACGGCCGTCAGCGATGCGACGAGCGCCAGTGATCGGCTCCCGGTCGGCCTCGACTTCGTCTCCGCCGACCAGGGCGGCAGCTACGACCCGACCACCCGGGCCGTGACGTGGCCGGTCGCCGCCCTGGCTCGCGACGGGAGTACCGCCTTCACGGTCACGGTTCGGGTGAGCACGGAACAGTCGGCCGCGATCGTCACGAACCGGGCCGGCGTGGCGGCGCCCACGGGGTATTCGCCCACCCTCGCCACGGACCCGTGCCCGACCGACAGTGCGCTGGCGTGTGCCGACCTCACGGTGCCGATCACCAGTCACGCGCTCGCCTTCACCGGCGGCGCCGTCTCCACCATCGCGGTCGCCGGAGCTGTGGCGGCGATCCTCGCCGGACTCGCCGTGGTGCTCTGGCGGCGCAGACGACTCGGCGCCGATCGGAGCAGCTAAGAAGCCCGCCGGCGGGGTCGAGCTCACGCCAGCGACTGACTCCCGATCACCGACAGCAACTGCAGCTTCTCATAGCTCTCGCTACCCGGCACGGCGGTATAGACCAGTAGCATCTGCGACTGGTCAGGGTCGAGGAGGGTCTGGCAGGCGAGCTCGAGCGGGCCGACCTCGGGGTGGATGAAGTGCTTCACCTCGCGGGGTCGGATGCCGACCTCGTGCAGGGCCCACACCGCGCGGAACTCCTCGCTCTGCTCGAGCAGGAGCGCCGCGATGCTCGCCGCCTTCGAGTCAGCGCCTCGGGTGGCGACCGCGCCGCGCAGGCCCGAGGCGAACAGCCGCGAGAGGAAGGGACGCTCGTCGGGAGCGTAGAGCTCGCGCGTGCCCGGATCGGTGAACCAGCGGTATCCGAGGCTCCGGGACGGCCCGGTGAAGCGGGTGAGATCGCCGGTCAGCGCGACGCCCAGCGGGGTCTGCCGCAGCGTCTCACCGAGCTCGGTGACGATCTCGGCGGGAGTGTCGATCAGGCGATCGAAGATGCGCAGCAGGCCCGGGTTGATGTGGTCGGTGCCCGCCCCACGCGCCGGCGGGTTGTGGCCCGCGAGGCGGAAGAGGTGATCGCGCTCGTCGAGAGAGAGGTGGAGCCCCTGCGCGATCGAGCCGATCATCTGCTCCGAGGGCTGCGGCCCCCGTTCCTGCTCCAACCGGGAGTAGTAGTCGGTCGACATGAAGCTCAGCGCGGCCGCCTCCTCGCGCCGCAACCCGGCGGTGCGGCGGCGCTGGCCGCGGGGAAGACCCACGTCCTCGGGCTGAAGAGATTCCCGGCGCCGACGCAGGAACTCGGCCAGACCCGCCCTGTCGATCTCCATGTGCCGCCTCCTCACCCCTGTCTACCCGCCGGGCTCCGCCGCATCCAGGGATCGTCGATCCCCCCATGTCGCCCAAAGGGGGATCGACGCTCCCTGAATAGCGTCGCGCCGCGCGGCAAGACTGAGGTCACAAGCCTAAGGAGTCACCATGTCACGCACACCCATCGACATCACCGTTCCCGATCTCACCGGCAGGCGCGCGGTCGTCACCGGAGCGAGCGACGGAATCGGGCTCGGCGTCGCCACCCGGCTCGCCGCCGCCGGCGCCGACCTGGTGCTGCCCGTGCGCAACCCCGCGAAGGGCGAGGCCGCCATCGCCTCGATCCGCCGGTCGGTCCCGGATGCCCGGGTGACGCTGCGAGAGCTCGACCTGTCGTCGCTGGGGTCGGTTGCCGCGCTCGCCGACACACTGCTTGCGGAGGGCCGGCCCATCCACCATCTCATCCTGAACGCGGGCGTGATGACGCCGCCGGAGCGCCAGACCACGGCCGACGGGTTCGAGCTGCAGTTCGGCACGAACCACCTCGGCCACTTCGCGCTCGTCGGCCGGCTGCTGCCGCTGCTGCGGGAGGGACGCGCGCGCGTCACCACCCAGATCAGCATCGCGGCGAACCAGGGCTCGATCAACTGGTCCGACCTCAACTGGGAGAAGAGCTACAACGGGATGCGGGCGTACAGCCAGTCCAAGATCGCGTTCGGGCTGTTCGCCCTCGAACTCGACCGGCGCAGTCTCGCGAACGGCTGGAACCTCACGAGCACGCTCTCGCACCCGGGCATCGCGCCCTCCAACCTGCTGGCCGCACGTCCCGAACTCGGGCGGGCTCGGGAGACGGGCGCGCGACGGGTAATCAGCGCTCTCTCGCGCCGCGGCATCCTCGTGGGCACGGTCGACAGCGCCGGTCTTCCCGCGCTCTACGCCGCCACCAGTCCGCACGCACAGCACGGACGCTTCTACGGGCCGGGCGGACCGGGTCACCTCGGCGGTGCACCCGCCGAGCAGAAGCTCTACTCGCGCCTCACGAGCACCGAGGACGCAAGCCGGATCTGGGCCGTCTCGGAGGAGCTGACGACGGTGGTCGCGCCCATCGGCTGACAGGCCGGTGGCGCCGCTAGCGCAGGATGCCGCTTGCCGCAGGGCGGGTTGAATCGTTACAGTCGTTGGATCACCTGGCCCACGAGCGGATCGGGTTCGACGAGGATGCCGACCACGACGTGACGAGCAGGAGACCAGCATGAGCGCCGAACCGAGACACCCCACGCTGTTCATCGAGACCGACATCCAGCAGGATGTCGACGACCTCGGCGCCCTCGCGCTCGCGATCGTGCTGGAGCAGCAGGGGCGGATTCGAATCGCCGGTGTCGGAGTCAACACGTCGAGCCTCTGGGGCGCCCAGGCGATCGAGACGCTCAAGACCGCCTACGGTGCCGAGTTTCCGGTCGGAATCGTCACGCCGTCGACGCTCGACGTCGTCGAGACCGACTACGTGCGACTGATCTCGGCGGCCGTCACGCCCGAGGAGAGCGCCTGGCCGACCGCGGTGGAACTCCTGGCGCGCACCCTCGCCGAGGCGGAGCCCCATTCCGTGACGGTGGTCTCGATCGGATTCTTCGCCAATCTGTGCGCACTCCTCGAGCTGAGCGGCGACTTCGGCCGGGGCGAGCAGCTCGTGAGGGAGAAGGTCGCACGCACCGTCGTGATGGGCGGGATCTTCCCGAGCGGTCGGGAGTTCAACTTCGTCGAGGACGCCGCGGCGACCGACGAGTTCCTGAGGAAGTGGCCCACGCCGATCGAGTTCATCGGGCAGGAGGTGGGAAACGACGTGATCACCGGGCGCGGACTCGCGCGAGACCTCGGCCCCGAGCATCCACTGGCCGTCGCCTACGAGTCGTACTGCGGCAGCGGCGCCGGTCGCCCCAGCTGGGACCCCATGTCGGTCTATCTCGCGAGCCGCCCCGATTGGCCTGCGCTCAGCTGGAGTCCGCCCGGAACAGTCCGCATCCGGTTGTCCGACGGCCACAACGAGTGGTCACCCGACCCGGACGGTCTGCACCGGTACGCGTCGCTCGCCGTCTCGCCCGACGAGATCGCGGCCGAACTCGATGCGATCATGTCGCAGCGCGGTGGCCGCGCCGATCACTGATCTTCCCGGCCGCTCGGAGGAGCGATCCGAAAAGGCCGACCCGCGGAGCATCCGTTCACCGAGGGACCTTCGACCCTGCACCCCACCCCGTGCCGCCGCGCACACTGGTCGAGGGATCGCCGCTGCGGTGATCCGGCAGCACCAGAACCACTCAACGATGACCGTCCGGCGCATCCGAGGTGATGCGCTCCGAGGCCGAGAGGCACAGCAATGAGCGCTCCGTCACCCAGTCACAGAATCGCGGGGGTGGGCGCGGCCCTCCTCGCCCTCATCCTGATCGTCGGCTCAGGAAGCGGCGCGCTCGCCGCACCTGAGGCTCCGTCGCACGCGGTCGCCGCGGCGGACGATCGGACCGGGCCGCAGTTCTACAGCGGTTCGTCGGTCGACGTCTCCGGCACCATTCACGGGGACGTCTACGCCGCAGGTCAGACCGTGACCATCAGCGGCGATGTCACCGGGGACGTGATCGCCGCGGCGCAGACCATCACGGTGACCGGCACCGTGGACGGCAACGTGCGGCTGGCCGGGCAGGATGTCACCATCAGCGGTGACGTCTCGCGCAGCGGCACGCTGTTCGCATCGAGCGTCGTGATCGGCGACTCGGGCTCCATCGGCGACGACCTGGTCACCGCCGCCAGCGACATCCGGATCGCGGGCGACGTGGGGCGCGACGTGTTCGCCAGCTCCAGTCGCCTCAGCATCCCTGGTTCCGTGGGCGGCGATCTCACCTACGCGAGCGACAGCACGGCGCGGATCGCGGATGGCGCGGTGGCCGGCACCGTGCAGCACGTCAAGACCTCGCAGTCGCGCACCGTGGAGGTGACGCCGTGGGCGGCCTTTCTCGCCTGGTTGCTCGGACTGGTGTACTCGCTGGTGGCGCTCAGCCTGATCGCCGTGGCGGCGGGGCTGCTCATTCCCCGCTGGCTGCGGCGTGTGACCGACCACCTCGTGCCCTCGCCCTGGAAGGCGCTGCTGGTCGGGTTCCTCGCCTGCCTCGCCGCGGGGCCCGCGCTGCTCTTCCTGCTCGTGACGATTGTGGGGGCTCCGCTCGCGCTCGCGGGCATCCTGATCTGGTCGCTCATCACCCTCTCCACCTTCGTGTACGGCGCGTTCTACCTCGGACGGCTGGTGTTGCGCGGCCCGCAGAATCCGGTGCTCAGGTCGTTCGTCGGCGGCCTGCTCCTCATCGTCGGCCTGCAGATCCCGTGGCTGAACATCCTGGTGTGGATCGCGATGGTCTTCTTCGGGGTGGGCGCGCAGCTGCTCGAGTTCTACCGGCAGCGCCCGTGGTCCACCCGGCCCGAGGCGGAGGACGCCGCAGAGAAGGGGCCCGGGCAGTTGGCGAGCTGACCGCGGAGCGGCCTAGTCGACTCCGGTGATGCGCGGGCGTGCCACGACGTAGCTGACCGCCATCGCCCCGGCCACGGCGAGGAGCGTGGGCACCAGGAGCGCGGCACCCTGACCGGTGAACTCGATCACCAGCACGACGGCCGTGAGCGGAGCGCGCATGGATGTCGCGAGAAACGCCGCGGCGCCCACCAGCGCGAACGCGGCCAGGGCGGTTCCCGGCCACATCGCACCCCAGAGGGCGCCGAGAAGGCCCCCGGCGCACGCCCCGATCGCCAGCGACGGGGTGAGCGTGCCGCCGGCCGCACCGCTGCCGATCGTGGCCAGGGTGGCGATCGCCTTCGCCGCCAGAAGCACGACCAGCATGAGCACGGGAACCGATTCGGTGAACGCCACCTGGCCCAGTGCCTTGCCGTTGCCGAGGATCGCGGGAAGGGCAATGGATGCCGCCCCCACCCCCGCGAACACGGCGGGCATGACCACCAGCAGCGGCCACCCGCGCGGGCGGATCGCCTCGGCGAAACGGGCGCCGCGGGTGAAGGCGATCGCCAGCAGCCCGATGACGGGCCCCGCCACCACCGACCAGACGAGAAGCGACGGCGTCGACGAGACGTGGGGGACCTCGTACAGCGGGCCCATCGGCACCACGAGCCAGGCGACGACGGTGGCGATCGCGGATGCCGCGAGCGCCGGCACGATCGTCGTCACGGCCAGTTCGGCGAGCAGGATCTCGACGGCGAACAGCGCCCCGCCCAGCGGCACGTTGTAGACCGCGGCGAGACCCGCACCCGCGCCGCAGGCGATGAGGATCCGTCGCTCGCGCGCCGAGACGCCTGTCCACTCCGCGACGCGCGAGGCGACCAGCGCGGCGAGCTCTCGCGGAGCGAGCTCCCGGCCGATGGAGGCGCCGAGGCCGACGATGACGATCTGCAGGCCCGCGTTCACGAGGGTGGTGAGCAGCGGCATCCGAGCGCCCTCGACACCGGCCTCCACCGTGACGACCGGGCGGCCCCAGCGACGGAGGGCCCACCATCCGATGCCGCCCACGAGGCCCGCGATGACGAGCGCGATCACCCGCCGGTCGGGCGCGGAGGCCACGACGCCGTCGAGGAAGGAGCCGGCGGAATACCCGAACGCGAGGTGTTCGAGGCCGTGGAGCAGCAGACTCACGACGAGTCCGCTCACGCCCGCGCCGAGCCCGACCAGCAGCACCACGACAGCGAACCGGACGATCGCCGCGGCTCGCGGCTGCTGGCTGGGGCTCACCCCTGAATGCTATCCAGGTCGGCGAACCCTGCCGTGTCCGCCGAAATGACCACTTGCAGGCGTCGTAGATCCGGTGGGACAGTGTATTGAAAGGTTTCAGTGGCGAAACCGTCCCTCACCGAAGGATCAACGATGATTCAATCGAAAGGTTTCAGAATAGGCGCGCTCGCCGCGCTCACCACCATCGGGGTGGCCTTGGCGCCGACCGTGGCCAACGCGACACCCGGTCTCACCCTCCTCGGCTCCACGAACGGCGGGTACTCCTTCGCCGATGTCGCGAGCCCGAACTCCGACCTCGGGAGCAGCGTCTGGGTGCCGTCGGCGGAGAACCCGGTGATCGTGGACACCAACATCTACGCCGCGTTCCCGCTCAAGGTGAACAGCTCGCAGTGGAACGTGTATTACGGAGGCTGGGCCGGCTCCTCCGGCAATGACGACATCTTCCTGCGCACGACGGGCGACCCCGGATTCCGCGCCGCCTACTACTCGCCGCAGACCAAGATCATCGACCACGGGTATTACGTGCACGCGAACGACCCGTCGGTCGTGCTGAACGGGTCGACCTACACGATGGCCCTCACCACGTATCGCGACTACGACTGGTGCTCGGTGCTGCAGTCCTCGAACGGCACGACGTGGCCCGCCCTCACCAGCCGAGGCAACGAGGTCAGCTTCACCGGCGCGACGGTGAGCTCGTGCGCTCGCCCATCGCTCAACTGGAACCCCACCGCGAACCGGTGGGAGATGTACTTCGACGGCGTGGTCAACGGGGGAGCGCTGCAGCAGCACGTCGCCTACTCCACCCAGACCGTGCCGACGGTGTTCGCGTACCAGCAGTCGGTCGGACCGTTCGTCGACGCAGACATGCGGAGGCTCGCCAACGGAAGCTACGTGGGCGCGTTCCGCTGGACCTCCGGGCCGCAGCCGGTGTGGGACATCCGGTACGCCACCAGCTCCGACGGTCTCACCTGGACGACCGAGCAGCCGCTGCTCGCGCAGGATCCCGACACGAGCGTGGATGACTACGGCGTCACCAACCCGGGGCTCGCGATCGACGGCTCCTCGATCATCGCGATGCTCTACGGCGAGAACGACTCTCCCGCGTACAACTCGCACAACATCGGGGTGGCCTACCCGCAGCTCGAGGTCACGCTGACCACCGGCTCGATCTACCACGTGCACCGGCACGCCGACGGCCCCGACGGGCAGACGGTGAGTACCTACGGATACACCCCCGACGGCGTCATCGTGAAGAATGCCGCGGGCACCGTGCTGCTGAACCAGCCGGGCACCCTCAGCGCGGGACATGTCTGGTCTGTTCAGAACCGCACGCTGGCGGCACAGTCGGCCGTCTCGGCATCCGAGACGAACGCGCACGCGAGCTTCCCGGCATCCAACGCCATCGACGGCAATGTGAACACCTTCAGTTCGACGAACCCGGTGGCGCAGGTCTCCAACCAGTCGGTGACTCTGGATCTCGGCAGCGCCACGTCGGTGCGCGGGCTCCAGGTGACCCGGCGCGCCGACGGGCCGTACGGGTTCCCGGTCGACTTCTCGGTCGCGGTGAGCCTGGACGGCGCCACCTGGGCGCCGGTCGCGCTGCAGGGCTACACGAGCTACCCGACGCCGGGAACGACGCCCGTGGTGCTGGCCTTCGCGGGGACCTACCCGGCGCGCTACGTGCGGATCGCGTCGACCAAGCAGTCCGCCGACCAGTACGGCAACTACTACCTGCAGTTCGCGGAACTCGCCGCTCGGGTGTAGCGCTCACAGAGCGGGGGCTGCAGCGGACGATCGCTCCGCTGCAGCCCCTTATCCTGTCCGCTCAGGGAGAGCTCAGACCGTGCCGCGGCGCGACAGCGCCTGCTGCTGGAACCGCTCGAACGCCTCGGTGCGCACGCGGGAGAGCACCCGGTCCGCGCCCCGGTGGAGGTCGACGAGCCCCATGTGGATGAACCAGTCGTCGGCAGGGCGGACGTCCTGGCGGTACAGCCAGTCCACGAGGGTGAAGAACGGGAACCAGGTGTAGCCGACGATGGGGATGGTCGCGCGCAGTTCGTCGACCAGCTCGAGTGACTCGCCCAACCAGTGAACGCGCTCGGCCACCGAGCCGCCGCGCGACGTCTCCGTGATGACGATGGGGATGCCGTAGCGCTCGTGATACGCGCCGAGCAGCTCGCGCAGGCCGTCGGTGCCCGCCTCGACCGGGTACTCCGATCCGTCGGCGTTGAAGCCCACGGTGGTGAAGCCGGGGTAGTAGTTGACGCCCACGAGGTCGGGCGTCACCGGGTTCGCGCGGAGCCACTCGAGATCGGATTCGGGCACACCGCCCGCCCGCAGGTACGCCCACATCGGGTGCTCCGGCGTGACGCGGCCCATGATGAGGTCGAGCGAGATGAACCGCCGCTCGGAGAGCAGCTCCAGCGACTGCGTGGGCGACGCGTTCTCCCACCGGAACCCTGCGTCGACGTGCACGAAGCGGGCGTCGGGGTTCACCGCGGCGATCTCCTGCTGCGTGCGCACCATGCCGCGCGCGATGGCCGTGATCACCTTGGCGAAACCGTCGTCGCCGGTGAGTCGCGGCGGCCAGATGCCCTTCTCCCCGCAGTAGATGGCGTTGATGACCGGCTCATTGAGCGGGGTGAAGTCGTCGAACACCCCGGCGTAGCGCTCGGCGACGGCGCGGCCGTAGGCGGCGACGCGTTCGGCGTAGTCGCCGTTGAGGAACTGGTTGTCGAGCCAGAGCGGCGTGCCGTAGTGCATCAGATCCACCACGCAGGTGAGGCCCGATTGGCGGAAGTGATCGGCGACCTGGTCGATCCAGCTCCAGTCGAAACGGCCCGGCTCGGGCTCGACGAGGTACCACGGGATGCCCCAGCGCACGAACCCGGCGCCCGCTTCCG
This sequence comes from uncultured Lacisediminihabitans sp., assembly GCA_966212465.1. Classification (GTDB taxonomy): domain Bacteria; phylum Actinomycetota; class Actinomycetes; order Actinomycetales; family Microbacteriaceae; genus Lacisediminihabitans. The sequence goes on along the minus strand of CBIHRK010000014.1, from coordinate 14,424 downwards.
CCGCGAGGTCGAGGTCCTCACGCCAGTGCTCGTAGTGCTGAGTGAGCTCGTACTCGTCGAGTCGGCGCTGACCGGTGAACTCGTAGGGAATGAAGGTGTCTTCGATGCCGACGCCGAGCTGCAGCGGCTCGTCCGCGGTCCAGTGACGCAGTGCCATGGGGGTCCTTTGGGTCGGGGGTTACTTGAGGCCGGTCGTGGCGATGCCGGCGACGAAGCTTCGTTGGATGACGAGGAAGAACACGACCACGGGAAGCAGGGCGAGCAGCGAGCCCGCCATCAGCAGCCCGTATTCGACCACATGCTGCCCCATGAAGAGGGCGAGTCCGGCCGGCAGCGTGGCGTTGTCGAGGTCGGAGGACATGATGAGCGGCCACAGCAGGTCGTTCCAGTTGTACTGGAAGTGGAACAGCCCGAGCGTCAGCAGCGCCGGCTTCGCGATCGGCATGATCACCTGCCGGTAGATGCGCCACTCGCTGGCCCCGTCCACCCGCGCCGCCTCTTCGAGGTCGCCGGGGAGCGAGAGGAAGTATTGCCGCAGGAAGAAGATGCCGAAGGCGTTCGTCATCCGGGGGATGATCATGCCCTGCAGGGTGTTGGTCAGGCCGAGCGTGTTGAGCTGGTCGTACAGCGGGATGAGCGTCACCTGAAAGGGCAGCATCAGGAGGATCAGGATGCCGACCAGTACGATCTCGCGGCCGCGGAACTGAAGGCGGGCCAGCGCGTACGCCGCCATCGAGTCGAAGAACAGGGAGATGACCGTCACCGAGCCGGCGAAGATGACCGTGTTCAGGTAGAGGTGCGCGAAGGGGATGCGGTTCCACACGTCGATGAAGTGCTGAAGCGTGAACTGGCGCGGGAACAGCTGCGGCGGGAACGTCACGATGTCGGCCTCCGGCTTGAACGCCGTGAAGACCATCCAGATGATGGGCAGCAGCACGCCGATCGCGATGACGACGCCCGCGATGGTGGTGAGGATGCCGATGATCCGGCCGACCGAGGTGTAGTGCTTCGGGCGGCGAGCCCGGAGCGTGGGGGAGCTCGTGGTCATCAGTACCGCACCTGCCTGCGCTGGAAGAAACCGTATTGGAGAAGGGAGAAGATGAGCACGAACACGAGTAGCACCCACGAGATGGCGGAGGCGTAGCCGAACTTGAGATTCTGGAAGCCCTCGCGGTAGATGAGCATGACGAGGGTCTCTGTCTTGAAGAAGGGACCGCCGTGGGTCATGACGTAGATCTGGTCGAAGGCCTGGAGGGAGGCGATCAGCGCGAGCACCGAGACGAGCAGTGTCTGGTTGGACAGGAGCGGCAGTGTCACGTTGCGGAACCGCTGCCAGGCGTTCGCGCCATCCAGCCTCGCCGCCTCGCGCAGCTCGCCCGGGATCGACTGCAGGCCCGCGAGGTACATGACCATGTAGAAGCCCACGTTCTTCCACACCCCGACGAACATGACCGCGGCGAGCGCCCAGTTCGGGTCGGAGAGCAGCCCCTGCTTGGAGACGATCCCTACCTCGGAGAGCCAGTAGGAGATGAGGCCGATGTTGGGGTCGAGCAGGAAGGACCAGGCGATCGCGATGATGCCGAGCGAGATGATGAACGGAAGGAAGATCGAGGTGCGCACGAAGGCGCGACCGCGGAAGCCGCGATCGAGGAACAGCGCCAGCGCGAGCGAGAGTACGACGGTGACCGGGGTGACGACCACCGCGTACTCGACGGTGTTCGTGAACGCGTTCCAGAACGCCGGATCCGAGAACAGGGCCTGGTAGTTCGCGAGCCCCACCCACTCGGCCGCTCGGATCAGGTTGTAGTTGGTGAAGGAGAGGTAGCCCGCCTGGATCATCGGATAGACGGTGAACAGCGCGAGCACGATGAGGGACGGCGCCAGGAACAGCCAGGCCGTGCGGGTCATCCGCCGCTGCCCGTGCGCGGAACGCCGGCGCCGCCGAGCGGGGGGAACTGTGAGGACGGGGCTTGGGGTGGCAGACATTTCCGCTCCGAGGCTAGGGGATGGCGACGTTCTCGTGAGGGTAGGCGCGAATCGGGCGGGGCGACGATCGCGCCACCCCGCCCGACTCGAGGGCTACTTCTTGTCGAGGTTGCTCTGAACCTGTTTCGACGCGGCCGCGAACACCTCGTTCACCGAGCCGTCACCGTTGAGCGCCTTCTGCAGCGACGGGTAGAACACGTCGTTCATGATGGTGGCGCCGCTCTGCAGGCCGGGGAGAAGCAGCCGCGAGCTGTCCACGACATCCTTCGCCCCGAAGATGGCGGGGTAGGGGTTGCCGGTGATCTGCGAGTTCACGGCCGTGCGCAGCGGCGGGAAGCCGGCGCCCTCGGACCACGTCTTCTGCGAGGCGTTCGAGGTCCAGTACTCGAACCACGTGTACGCGGCCTTCTTGGTGGCCGCGTCGTCCTTCGCGGGGAGCGCCATGGTCTCGACGGCGGCGAGGAGGGCATCCCCGTCCGGTCCGGCGAACGGGCGGGTCACGCCGAAGTCGATGCCGGCATCCTTGAAGCCGGTGGTCGCCCACGGTCCGTTGATCTCGATCGCCGCCTTGCCGGTGGAGAAGAGCTTGTCGGCGTCAGCCCCGGAGAGCCCGATGGGGGAGGCCTGCTTGTCCTTGACGAGGTCGACCCAGAAGTTGAGCGCCTTCAAGGTGGAGGGGGAGTCGAGTTCCGACTTCTTGTTGTCGGAAGAGACGATGCTGCCGCCCGTGTTCCAGAGGAACTGGGGGTACATGTCCACCGTCTCGTGGTCGGCAAGTGCGATCGCGTACTGCGAGGGCTTGGCGGCGCCGCTCGGCGTGACGGTGAGCTTGGGCACCATGGCCGCGAACTCGTCCCAGGTCGTCGGCGGCTTGTCGGGGTCGAGTCCCGCGCTCGAGAACATGGTCTTGTTGTAGTACATCATCGTGGTGGCGATGTTGAAGGGGACGCCGTAGTTCTTGCCCTTGTACATGGAGGCGTTGACGGCGGTCTTGGGCAGTCCCGAGGAGTCGTGCGCGCCGCCGGTGTAGAAGTCGTCGAGCGGCTGGAAGAGCCCTTGCGACGCGTACTGGGGAAGCCGTGAGAAGTCGAGGGCGACGATGTCCGGCCCGCCCTTCGACGCGGCGCCGGTGAGGAGCTTCTGGTAGAGCGTGTCCCACGGCATGGTCACGTTCTTCACCGTGATCTTGCTCTGCGACTTGTTGAACGCGTCGATGACCTTGTTCATCGCGGGGCCGTCGGGTCCGGTCTGACCGTTCCAGAAGGTGAGGGTGATCTTGCCGTCGGCGCTCGTGTTGCCGCCGCCCGCTGAGCTTCCCTGCCCGGCGCATCCGGTGAGTCCCAGGGCGATGGAGGCGACTGCTGCAGCGAGAACAATGGGCAGCCTCCGTAGCCCACGGTGAGAGAAATGCTGTGTGGCCATGTGACGGGTTCCTTTCGTCGTTCAACGCTGAACGAATCGTTGTAGCCAACTTTATACACGACCGTTCAACGTTGTACAAGTCCCGCGAATTGTGCCAAGGTAATCCGTGAACGGCGAGTTGTCGTCGAGTAAAGCAGGAGGGAGCGGCCGTGCGGAGAACGACTCTGAAAGACGTCGGAGACTATGTCGGCGTCTCGGCCAAGACCGTCTCGAACGTGGTGAACGGCACCGGCTGGGTGCGCGACGATCTCACCGAGCGCGTGCGCGAGGCGCTCCGCGAACTGGGCTACCGCCCCAACACGGCGGCACGTCAGCTGCGCGGAGGGCGCAGCGGCACCATCGCCCTCGCCCTGCCGGACCTTCGCCAGTCCTACTTCGCCGAGATCGCCGCCGCCTTCGTCGACGAGGCGGCCAACCGTTCCACCACGGTGCTGATCAGCCAGACCAACGCGGATGCCGCGGCGGAACGCCGCATCAGCGACGGCATCGGCCTGCCCACGCTCGACGGCCTCATCTTCTCCCCCCTCGCGCTCACCGCCGCCGAGATCGCCAAGCGGATCGACTCCACGCCGATCGTGCTCCTCGGCGAGCACGCGTCCGACACCTCCATGCCGCACGTCACCGTCGACAACGCCTCCGCGGCGCGGGCGGCCACCGAACTGCTGATCTCGCTGGGTCGCACCCGCATCGCCGCGATCGGGTCGCAGTCCGAGGGGCCGAACGAGACCGCCGAGCTCCGCCTCGCCGGCTACCGCGAGGCGCTCGCGGCCGCCGGCATCCCCTTCCGCCCGGAACTGGTGATGGAGGCGACCGAGTACCACCGCCGCGACGGCTCCGCAGCCGTGCGTGCACTGCTCGACGGCGGAGTCGAGTTCGACGCGATCTTCGCGTTCAACGACCTGCTCGCCCTCGGCGCGCTCCACGCGCTGGGCGAGGCGGGGCTCCGGGTGCCGGACGACGTGGCGGTCGTCGGCTTCGACGACATCGAGGAGGGCATGTACAGCACGCCCTCGCTCACCTCCGTCTCCCCGGACAAGGCGGCGATCGCGCGTCTCGCGCTCGATCTCCTGCTCGACTCCGCGTCCGACGACGACACGGCGGCCGAAGTGCCGTACACGATAACGAGAAGGGCGACCGCGTGACGATGACGACACCGCCGAAGGCCTCCGAGCAGGACGGCTCGTATCCGCGACCGCAGCTCATGCGCGGGCAGTGGCACGATCTGGGCGGCTCCTGGGACTTCGCCTTCGGGTCGAGCGCGCAGAGCGAGCCGGGAGAGATCGTATTCGACCGGTCGATCGTCGTGCCGTTCCCGCCCGAGTCACCGGCATCCGGCATCGGCGACACCGGCTACCACCCGGTGGTGTGGTACCGCCGCGCCTTCGATCGTGCGGCGCTGGAGGAGGCGGGGCTGTCGGACGACCGCCCGCGTTCGATCCTGCACTTCGGCGCCGTCGACGTGGTCTCCGATGTCTGGGTGAACGGCTCCCACGTGGGGCACCACGAGGGCGGCCAGACCCCCTTCCACTACGACATCACCCCGCACATCGCCGCCGACGGACCAACCGTGGTGGTGGTCCGCGCGCTGGACGATCCCCTCGACGTCAACGTGCCGCGGGGCAAGCAGGACTGGCAGGAGGAGCCGCACGCCATCTGGTACCACCGCACCACGGGAATCTGGCAGCCGGTCTGGATCGAATGCGTGCCCGACATCCATGTCACCTCGCTCGCCTGGGCCAACTCGCCCGCAGCCGACGTGGTCGAGCTCGAGCTGGAGGTGAACCGCCGGCCCCCGGCCGGTTCCCGGGTCGTCGTGCGCATCGAGTTCGAGGGGCGCCTGCTCGCCGAGGCGAGCGTCGCGCTCATCGAGCCGGCCGAGCGTCTGCAGATCTCCATCGCCGAGCAGCGCAACGGGCAGAACTACGAGCACCTGCTGTGGTCTCCCGAGCACCCGCGGCTGCTCGACGCGACCGTTCGACTGGAGACGGATGGCGCTGCGGATGCCGTGGCCAGCTATCTCGGGCTCCGCACAGTCGGCGTCTCGGCGACCCACCTCCTCCTCAACGATCGCCCCTTCTACCTGCGTGCAGTCCTGGCGCAGAACTACTGGCCCCAGTCGCACCTGGCCGCGCCGTCGGCGGCGGCCCTGCGGCGCGAGGTCGAGCTCATCCTCGCGCTCGGCTTCAACGGCGCCCGCATCCACCAGAAGGCCGAAGACCCGCGCTTCCTCTACTGGGCCGACCGGCTCGGACTGGTGGTCTGGGGAGAGGTGGCGAGCGCGTACGAGTTCTCCGCGCGCGCGGTGACCGGATCGCTGCGCGAGTGGACGGAGCTCGTCATCCGCGATCGGTCGCATCCCTGCGTGATCGCGTGGGTGCCGCTCAACGAGAGCTGGGGTGTGCAGCACCTCGCGCACGACCCCAGGCAGCGCGCGTACAGCAGGGCCATCAGCGATCTCACCCGGGCGATCGACGGTTCGCGTCCCGTGATCTCGAACGACGGCTGGGAGCACACCGACTCCGACCTGCTCACCATCCACGACTACGACGACGATCCGGGCAGCCTGGCGCGACGGTACGGGTCGCGCGAGGCGGTCGACACGATGATCGCCGGCTACGGCCCGGCCGGCCGACGGCTCGTCGTCGACGACCGCCAGCGCACCGTGCCCGTACTGCTCACGGAGTTCGGGGGAGTGAGCTGGACCCCGGCGCCCGTGGACGGAGCGTGGGGGTACAGCACCGCCGAGACGCCGAACGAGTTCGCCCGGCAGGTCTCCGAGCTCATCCTCGCCGTGCGGTCCGCGGCGGGACTGGCCGGCTATTGCTACACCCAGCTCACCGACACCGGCCAGGAGACGAACGGCCTGCTCAACGCCGACCGCACGCCCAAGGTGCCGATCGAGGCCCTGCGCTCGGTCATCCTCGACGGCGATCGCTAGGGTCTTCCCTGCGATTTTCTCCCGAGCACTCGGACTGCACAGCCACGACCTGATCCGGTCGACCAGGTTCCCTGCTCGCACCCGCACGGGTGCCGCCGCTCACCGTTGTGAAATATAACCCACACAACGATATTTTGTGGCGGAAAGACGGTATATTGATAACGCACCGATGTGCGCAATGAGGCCGAGGAGAACGGGCGGGGTTACGTGACGGTGTTTGTCGGTACCAGCTGGAAGATGACGAAGAACATCTCCGAGGCGCGGGCCTATGTGCGGCGGCTGAACGCGCAGACCGTGTGGCCGGATGGAGTCCAACCGTTCATCGTTCCCCCGCACACCCTCCTGGATGTCGTGCGCACTGAACTCGACACGTCATCCGGCATCTGGGTCGGCGCGCAGAACGCCCACTGGATGCCGGACGGCCCCTATACCGGCGAGGTCTCGATGTCGATGATCAAGGATGCCGGCGCGAGCCTGGTGGAGATCGGACACTCGGAGCGTCGCAAGGATTTTCACGAGACCGATGAGACCGTCAATCTGAAGGTGAGCGCAGCCATCAGGGAAGGTCTGGTGCCGCTGGTCTGCGTCGGTGAGAATCGCGAGGTGCGTGACACGAACGAAGCGCACGAGTTCGTGCTCGCCCAGGTGGCGGCAGCGCTGAACGGGCTGCCGGAGGACGATCGCTCGAAGGTGATGATCGCCTACGAGCCCGTCTGGTCCATCGGCGAACACGGTGTGCCGGCGAGTGCGGACTACGTGTCGTCGATCGCCGAATCGGTGCGGACGACCCACAACACCCGATCCTTTCTGTACGGCGGAAGCGTGACGGTCGACAACGCGCGCGACTATCTGGGCATCGACGCGGTGGACGGCATCTTCGTCGGACGATCGGCGTGGAAGGCAGACGGTCTGCTGAGCCTCATCGCCGAGGCAGCCGGTCACCTCTCGAGCGAATCGACGGAAGGGCGGATGCGATGACTCTGTTCGGCAAGGAGCTCCCCGAGGCGGTGCGCCGAATGGGCTCGCTGGAACAGGCTGCGCGCATCGACAGTTTCGTCGAGGCGGACGGGCCGGCGCGGGGAGCTCGGCGACTCAGGATGATCACCGGCGGCGGACTGGAGGTCGACATCCACCCGGATCGCGCCCTCGACATCGGCCAGGTCACGGTCCACGGGATCCCTGTCGCATGGATGTCGGCGGCCGGCATCGTCGCCCCGTCGTTCTACGATCCGCACGGCGCAGGATGGCTCCGAACCTTCGGAGGCGGATTCCTCACGACCTGCGGCCTGGACACGTTCGGCGCGCCCAGCGTCGACCAGGGCGTCGAGTACGGTCAGCACGGCAGGATCAGCGCGATTCCCGCGCACGTCACCACGACCAGACGCGAAGGAGACCTTCTCGTCGTGGAAGGGTTCATGCGGCAGTCGGCGCACCTCGGCGAGAATCTCGTGCTCCACCGGCGCATCGAGGCCGAGGTCGGGACGACCGAGTTCAGCATCCACGACCGCGTGACGAACGAAGCCTCGGAAGAGGCGGTCCACATGATGATGTATCACGCCAACATCGGGTGGCCGGTCGTGGACGAAGGGGCGACCCTCGCCGTTCCGTCGAGCTCGGTGCTGGCACGGGACCCGTATTCGGCAGAGGGGATCTCCGATTGGCACGCCTTCGGGCCACCGGAGCCCGGTCGTCGCGACCAGGTCTTCCTCCACGAATTCGCCGAGCGCGGCCCCGTCTCGATCGAGTTGGCGAACGGCGCACTGGGCGTCGCGCTGACGGTCGGCTTCGACCGTGACCAGCTCCCGTGGCTCTGCGAATGGAAGATGATGCGCGACGACGGGTATGTCGTGGGCATCGAACCGGTGAACACACCCACCATGGTGGGACGCGCCGACGCCCGGGCCAGAAACGTGCTTCGCGTTCTGGCGCCGGGCGAGAGCGTGGACTACGACCTGAAATTCGGTCTCCGCCGCACCGAGTGACGGCCGGCTAGAGGCCGAGACCGGCCACCGGCACGTCCGCGTTGATGTCGGGGCCGAAGAACTTGATGATCAGCAGATCCGTCGACCCGGTGTTGACGATGTCGTGCGGACGCGTTGCCGCGGCGTGCGTCAGCAGGAGTTCGTCCTCCCCCGGAGACTGCCCTGCGACGGGGACTCCCGCGACGGTGCCTTCGCCGGACCACACCAGGACGTTGTAGACGCCGTTCTCCTGATCGGTGATCCGGGCACCCGGCTCGAGCAGAATCCGCTTGCCGCTGAACTTGGGTGTGCCGTAGAACAGCCAGGACTCCGTGACGCCCTCCTCCTCGCGGAAGACGCGGGGGCGGAGCACCCGCTTCTCGTAGAAGTCGGGGTCGCTGTTCGCCTCCCAGTCGATCCAGCGCATCAGCGCACGCTCTTTCAGCTCGGCGCGATCCTCGGCCGAGACATCCTTGTAGAGCATCTCCTTGCTGATGATCGTGCCCGCATTGAGTGCTTGGAACATCGACATCGTGTCGGCGTCCTCCTGCAACTCGATCGTGAGCGCCGTACCCGGGGCGTGCAGTATTCCCGAGTGGATGAGGAAGCCCTCCTCGGGTACCTGCGTGTACGCGAAGGAGTTCTTCAGAATGGAGTCGTCGTTCCATGCCTCGAGGTAGGGCAGCAGCGCGTCACGATCGTGCTTCGCGATCCAGGGGTGCAGCCCGTAGAACGTCTCCGGGTGGTCGCCGAGGTCGACCCCAGGCGGGAAGTAGTACGCCTCGTCCTTGGAGTTGCGTCCCACCAGCGCGGCCTGATCGGCCGGAGGATGGATGTGGAACGGGATCCGGGCTCCGTAGTCGAAGATCTTCGCAAGGCGCCCGAGCCCCTCGTGACTCGCGGCATACTCCTCGCCCATGATGAGGTCGGGAGCGGCCGCGACGGCATCCGCCAGGTTGAGGCGATCGCCGGATGCGGTGCGCACGTAGCTGATGCCCTCATCCGCCGGTCCCACGCGGTTGTCGGCATTGGTGGTGGACCCGAGCCAGCGCTCGCAGACGAAGCCGCGCTCCCCGAGGTCGTAGTCGGAGTCCGGCAGACCGAGGCGTCGCCCCGGGGGAAGCCAGTCGCGCGCCACCAGAGCAGGATCCAGACGCAGCACGCCGTCGCTTTCATTCGTCGCTGCGGCGACGGCTTCTCGTGTCACTGCCATGTCAGCTCTCCTCGTAGGTCTCGATGATGCGAACCTTGTCGGCCGAGGCCGATTCTGAATCGAAGTCGTAGGTGAGCCATTCCCTGGCCAGGCGCCGCACCAGCTCGATGCCGGCGACCCTCTGCCCGAATGCAAGCACCTGAGCATTGTTGCTCAGGATGCCGCGTTCGACGGAGTAGCTGTCGTGTGCCGTCACAGCACGGATGCCGTCCACCTTGTTGGCTGCGATCGCCATGCCCAACCCTGTGCCGCAGATGAGGAGGGCGCGATCGGCCTCTCCGGAAGCGATCAGTTCGGCAGCGGTGATCCCGATGGTCGGGTATGGGGTGTGACCGTCGTCGCCCACACCGATGTCGATGACGGAGGCGACGAGGTCGCTCGCCTCGAGGTCTGCCTTGATCTTCTCCTTGTATTCGAAGCCGGCGTCGTCGGCTCCGATCACGATTCTCCACGGGGCGGTCATGCGGACTTCTCTCTCTCGACGAGCACGTGCTGAACGGTTCTGATGAGGAGGGCCAGGGAGTGCGCACCGGGATCCGGTGTCCCCAGACTCTTCTCGGCGTGGGGCCGGGCTCGGCCCACGCGGGGGAGCAGGTCGGCGGTGGCGAGCGCGGAGGACTCGGCGACGTCGGCGGCCAGCGACACCGCGTCGGCGAGCGTGAGCTCGCGTATCGCGGAATCGGTGAGGGATTCGGCGAGCGGGCTGAGCACGTCGACGAGGGTCTTGTCACCCACCGACGCCTTGCCGAAACGCTTCACCTCGCGCTCGCCCTCGGCGATGCCGCGGGCGATGGCCGAGAGGGTCGGTGTCTCGCTGTCGCCGAGTGCCGAGCCGAGCCGGCCGAGGATGATCCCCCAGAGCAGACCCGACGTGCCGCCGGCCTGATCGGACCAGGCGTATGCCGCACGGGAGAGGGTCGTTCCGGCTCCCGCGCCGTCGGCGACGGCGTCTCTCGCGGCCCGCGCGGCGGCGGCCGCCCCGCGCTGCATGCCGATGCCGTGATCGCCGTCCCCCGCGACCGAATCGAGCCGGCCGAGCATGTCGACGTTCTCGTCGATGGCGGAGTGCATGGCCTCCAGGCAGGTCAGCACGGCGGTCGCGGCATCCGCCGACGCCTCCGTGGCGCGCGGCTGCACAGACGCCGCCGACGCAGGCTCGGGTACCCGGTCGACGAGCGGTCGGGCGCGCTCGTCGCCACCGTGCCCGCGCCGGAAGGCCGCAGACGTCGCCGGTGCCGTCCACGCCGCTTCCAACCGCTCGTCGAGCCAGACGAAAGTCAGCGAGACGCCCGCCATCTCGAAGCTGGTGACCAGCTCGCCGACCACGGGCTCGACGATGACGTATCCCGCGTCCTCGAGAAGCTGCCCGACCCGCCGATAGACGACGAACAACTCCTCGCTCTTCACGCTGCCGAGGCCGTTGAGGATGACCGCGATGCGTGGTTGCTCGGTGCGATCGACGTCGTCGGGGCGTTCCGCGAGCAACTCCGTCGTCAGCAGCTCGGCAAGCTCATCCGCAGTGGGGAGGGAGGTCTCGCGGAGCCCCGGCTCGCCGTGGATGCCCATTCCGACGGCCATGCGCCCGTCCGGCACCTCGAACAGGGCGTGGGTCGCACCCGGCAGGCGGAGACCCGAGAACGCGACTCCGAAACTCCTGGTCCGGTCATTGGCCGACCGGGCGGCTGCCTCGACCTCGGCGAGCGTGCCCCCGGCCTCTGCCACGGCTCCGGCGATCTTGAAGACCACCAGATCGCCCGCGATGCCTCGACGCTTGTCGGCCTCCGCCGACGGTGCGCTCGCGATGTCGTCGGTGACCGCGACCGAGACGCACTCGATTCCCTCCGCGATCAGGCGCTCTTGGGCCTGCGTGAAGTTCAGCACGTCCCCCATGTAGTTGCCGAACGTCAGAAGCACACCGGCCCCCGAATCCACGGCCCGGGCGACCGAGTAGACCTGCTGGGCAGAGGGGGAGGCGAAGATGTTGCCGAGCGCGGCACCGTCGGCCAGTCCGTGGCCGACCAGGCCTCCGAACGCGGGGTAGTGGCCGGAACCTCCTCCGATGACCACGGCGACTTTGCCGGCTTCGGGCTCTCCCGCCCGCGCCACACCGCCGTCGACCCGGCGCACGAGCCCGGGATGAGCGGACACGAAGCCGGCGATGGACTCCTCCGCGAATTCGCTCGGGTCGTTCACTAGGCGAGCCATCGGGTGACCTTTCCACTGTGCAACACTGCGACGTCGTCGGGCTGCGTGCTATCGATACGTTATCAAGAAACGTTATCTTGTGGTGATTCTATGTTACATCCGCACTCTCGATCATCCGAAAGTGGCAGTCGATGGGATATTTCCGGTGTGGGCCTCGCCTGCGTCGCCTAAGATTTTCTCAGCCGCCGGGACTTTCGGACCTCGCGGTGGGCGCTCGCGCCGAACCCGCGATCAGCGATCTTGGAGAAGAATGAGTTCGAGTATTCCTGCTGCGGAGGGGCGACTCCCGCGACGAGTGGCCCGCCAACGGGCGATCTCGGCGGCCGTCATGACCGAGGGCGCGATCAGGATCGAGCAGATCGCGGAGCGATTCGACATCAGCCTCATGACGGTGCACCGCGACCTCGACGAGCTCGAGGCCCGCGGACTGCTGCGCAAATCCCGGGGTGTCGCGACGGCGCTGCCCAGCAGCCTCGTGGAGTCCAGCGACGTATTCCGGGTGAGCCAGCAGACCGAGGCCAAGCACCAGCTCGCACAGGCGGCCATCGATCTCATCGAGCCGGGGCAGGCCATCTTCCTCGACGATTCCACCACCGTTCAGCAGCTCACCGGTCTTCTCGCCTCGAAGGCGCCGCTGACGGTGATCACCAACTGCCTCACCGTGATCAACGAGCTCAACAGCGTGCGCGGGATCTCCCTCGTCCTGTTAGGGGGCAACTACTACAACTGGTGCAGCTCGTTCATGGGGCGGATGACGACCACCGCCATCGAGCAGCTCCGCGCCGATGTGTTCATCATGTCCACGGCCGCGATCACCGATGACATCTGCTTCCATCAGAGCCAGGAGACCGTGGACACGAAGCGCGCCATGTTCGACGTCTCGGCAACCCGCATACTCCTCGCGGACCACAGCAAGTTCAAGAAGCGCGCGCTCTACGGGCTGGCCCAGCTCACCGAGTTCGATCACGTGATCGTGGATTCCGGCACGAGCCCCGACGACATCGATCGCCTGCGGGGCAAGGGCGTGCACCTCATCGTCGCCCCGGAGACCCCCAGCACCGCGTCCTGACGGCATTCCGATCGACGCTGCCGAACGGCGTTTCGGGGCGGAGTGCTTCAGCGGTACGGGGCTCTGCCCCGCCGCGCACCCGTGTGACGTTCATTTGCGCGCCCGAGAACACCTGTTTTGGGGAATCCAGCATTAATTTCACAAATTGACGCCCCAATCTAACACTTTCGTCGTGAAATGGTGCAGAATCGATCCAGCGACGGCTGGACCTCGGCCGGGCCAAGAGTGGCAGCACCGCAGTAGATCTCACAAAGGAGTAGGACACAGTGCGAAAAAAATACGCCGTCATTGCAACCAGCCTCGCGCTGGCCGTCGGCCTGGGAATCTCGGGGTGTTCCACCCCATCCGCCGGCACCGACTCCGGCACCGGTTCCGGTGCCAACACCCCGAAGAGCAAGCTCCTCGGAATCGTCTCGATCACCGCGAATGAGGCAGGCAACGCCCTCGCCATTCGCGGTGCCAAGGCCGCAGCAGCGAAAGCGGGATGGACGGTCGAGGTCGTCGACGCCCAGGGCGACGCGGCCAAGGCCAACGCAGCCATGACCACCTTCGCGGGCAAGAAGGCCGGGATGATCTTCAACCTGGTGTTCCCGGCCACCTCGCTCGGCACCGGACTGGCGGCTGCGAAGAATGCCGGAATCCCGGTCGCATCGTGGGGCGGGGGACCGGGCAACGGCATCGTCATGTGGACGGGAGACGGCGGCCCCTACGCCACCCAGTCGGCGACCGCGATGGCCAAGGACATGGGCGGAAAGGGCAGCGTGCTCTCCCTGAACTACCACGGCGGCCAGGTCTGCATCGATCGCGAGAAGGCCTTCGACAAGGTGCTCGCCAACTACCCGAACATCAAGGTGCACAAAGAAGAGGTCGGAATCCCCGGTTTCCTTCAGGATGCATCCAAATTCACCACCGCGTGGCTGAGCAGCCACCCGGCGGGCTCCGGCAACCTCGCGGTCTGGGGCTGCTGGGACGACCCGACACTCGGCGCGGTCTCTGCGATCCGCCAACTGGGGCGTACCGACGTGAAGACCTACGGAAATGCCGGGTCGATCACGGGCATCAACGCGGTCAAGGACGGGCAGATGACGGCCACCGCGTATGAAGAGGGCTACAAGGAGGGCGAGGCGATGTTCACCACCACCCTCAAGGCCATCGCCGCGGGCTCCAGCTGGAAGCCCAAGAACGTGCCTGTCGCGGGAACGCTGGTGACGAAGGACAACGTCGACGAGTTCCTCACCTCTCACGCCGACGTGCTCAAGTAGCAGCGCCGGGACCACAACACACACCAGCGAGGACTACGAGTCGATGGAGTCGCCCGAATCGAACCGGCACGAGGAAAGGTCGACCGTGCCACTGATACGCGTCATCGACGTGAGCAAATCCTTCGGCGGCGCCAGCGCGCTCAAGGGGGTCTCGTTCGACATCCGTCCGGGAGTGGTCCATGGACTTGTGGGCGCCAAAGGCGCCGGCAAGTGCACGCACATACCCTGGCTGGCGGGCAAACCCCCGCCCCACCCCGGGCCCCCCTGGGGCCCCTGGGCCCGTCTAAAATCCCAACTGGCTAAAACGGGGCCGGACCCCTGCCCCGCCCGCCGCGTTGATCGGAGCACGGATGACGGACGCACCGGAG
>CBIHRK010000013.1:0-91775 GCA_966212465.1 uncultured Lacisediminihabitans sp. | reverse complement strand
CACCCAACACGCTTTCCAAGCGTGCGCCATAGGCCACTAGGCGAATTCTCCTGGGTCGGTCGTCCTCGAACGACCTCGATGAATCTTACGGGATGCGCGGCCGAGATGACGACTCGGGCGAGACGGGCTAAACTCGTCACGGCTCCTCGCGTGGCGCCATCCAGGCCAACTCCCCCAGGGCGGAAACGCAGCAAGGGTAACCGGGCTCTGGCGGGTGCGCGAGGGGTCCTTTTTCGTTCGCCCTCGGCAGTGCACAGGATGCCGCCCGACCGGCGGGGGTGTCGGCGGCGGCCGGTAGTCTTGAGCAGTGGTAACCGCCCTCTATCGTCGCTACCGACCTGAGACCTTCGCCGAGCTGATCGGTCAGTCCCAGGTGACGGATCCGCTGCGCACCGCCCTGCGCACCGACCGGGTCAACCACGCCTACCTCTTCAGCGGTCCGCGCGGCTGCGGCAAGACCACATCCGCCCGCATCCTGGCCCGCTGCCTCAACTGCGCCGAGGGCCCGACCGACACGCCCTGCGGCGTCTGCCCGTCGTGTGTCGAGCTGAGCCGCGACGGCAGCGGGTCGATGGATGTCGTGGAGATCGACGCCGCCAGCCACAACGGCGTCGACGACGCCCGGGACCTGCGCGAGCGCGCGGTGTTCGCTCCCGCCCGCGACCGGTTCAAGATCTTCATCCTCGACGAGGCGCACATGGTCACACCGCAGGGCTTCAACGCGCTGCTCAAGATCGTCGAGGAGCCGCCGGAGCACGTGAAGTTCATCTTCGCGACCACCGAGCCCGAGAAGGTCATCGGCACCATCCGGTCGCGCACGCACCACTATCCCTTCCGGCTGGTCCCCCCGGCTCAGATGCTCGAATACGTGCAGTCGATCTGCGTGCTCGAAGGCGTCGAGGTCGAGCCCGGCGTGCTCCCGCTCGTCGTGCGCGCGGGCGGCGGGTCTGTGCGCGACACCCTCTCCATCCTCGACCAGCTCATCGCGGGCTCGGACCCTTCGACCGCCTCGGGAACCGTTATCGTGGCCTACGAGCGGGCCGTGGCCCTGCTCGGCTACACGCACGGCGCCCTGCTCGCCGAGGTCGTCGACGCTCTCGGGGCGCAGGATGCGGCGGCGGCCTTCGCCTCCGTCGACCGCGTCATCCAGACCGGACAGGACCCGCGTCGCTTCGTCGAAGACCTGCTCGAGCGCCTGCGCGACCTCATCGTCGTCAGCGCCACGACCGAGGGCGCGGCCGCCGTGCTCCGCGGCGTGCAGCAGGAGGAGCTCGACCGCATGGCCGCACAGGCCGCGCGCTTCGGCACGGCTGAGCTGAGCCGGGCCGCGGATGTCGTGAACGCCGCCCTCACCGAGATGACGGGCGCCACCTCCCCCCGTCTGCATCTCGAGCTCATGATCGCGCGCGTGCTCGTGCCCGCCAGCGACGACTCGCAGCGCGGGGCGCTCGCCCGCGTCGAGCGGCTCGAACGGCGGATCGGGGTGCCCGTCGACTCACCGGTCGCATCCGCACCGGCTGCCGCCCCGGCACCACCGCCCGCCGCGGTGGTCGCGCCTCCCGCACCGCAGCCCGCCGTCACTGTCACCGAGGTGCAGGCGCCCACGATCAGCGAGGGCACCGTGGAACAGGAGCAGGCGGTCGCCGTCACCGCCACGGCCGCCGAGGTCACCTTCCAGCAGGTCAAGGACTCCTGGCCCGAGATCCTCGAGGCGATCGCCAAGATCAAGCGCGCCTCCTGGCTCGTGGTCTCCACCTCCACGCCGATCGCCCTGCGCGAGGGCAACATCCTCGACCTCACCTTCGCCAGCCAGAAGGATGTCGACACGCTCAAGCAGCGCTCGGCTCCGGGCGAGGGTGTCGCCGACCACCTCAAGCAGGCCGTGCTCGACGTGCTGGGGTTCCGTCCACTGCTCACCGCCAAGGTGGAGGCTACGCGCGAGGCGCCCGCCGAGCCGACACACGCCGAGCCGACGCCCGCCGAGCCCGCTGCCGTCGCGGTCGCCGCATCCGCGCCCGTGGCTCCAGCCCCAGCCCCAGCACCGGCCCCGGCCGCCGCAGCCCCCGACGTCGACGAACCACCGCTGCCCGAGCCCCCGGAGCCCGACGCCCCCGAGGTGGAGCCCGCGCTCACCTGGGCGACCGCGACGATCGCCGACTCCGAGCCGGAGACCCGCCCGGCCCCCGCGCCGGAGCGGCCGGCGGCGAAGGCGCCGGCTCCCGCGGTGCAGAAGCCCGCGGCATCCGTCACCGTCCCCACCCCTCCGTCCGGCTCGAGCCCGCTCGACAAGCAGCGCTACGGCGAGGCCGTCGTGCGCGAGATCCTCGGAGCGAGCTTCATCGAGGAGCAGTCCATCGCTCCCCGGGTCGTTCCGAGAGAGCAGTAGCGCGTGTACGACGGAATCGTCCAGGAGCTGATCGATGAGCTCGGCCGGCTGCCCGGCATCGGCCCGAAGTCGGCGCAGCGCATCGCCTTCCACATCCTGCAGACCGAGAGCTTCGATGTGACCCACCTCGCCGAGGTGCTCATGACCGTGCGCGATAAGGTGCATTTCTGCGAGATCTGCGGCAACGTCACCGAGCAGGAGACCTGCAACATCTGCCGCGACCCGCGCCGTTCGCACGCCACCATCTGCGTGGTCGAGGAGGCGAAAGACGTGGTGGCCATCGAGCGCACCCGCGAGTTCAAGGGTCTTTACCACGTGCTCGGCGGTGCGATCAGCCCGATCGACGGCATCGGGCCCGACGACCTCCGCATCCGCCAGCTGATGCAGCGTCTCGCCGACGGCACGGTGACCGAGGTCATCATCGCCACCGACCCCAATCTGGAGGGCGAGGCGACCGCCACCTATCTCTCCCGGCTGCTCATGCACCTGGGCCTGCGCGTGACCCGTCTGGCCTCGGGCCTGCCGGTCGGCGGCGACCTCGAATACGCCGACGAGGTCACCCTCGGGCGGGCATTCGAGGGTCGACGTCTCATTGAGAACTAGCCGGTAGAATCGAGACTTCGGCCAGCGCCCGGCCGATCCACAGCCGTGTTCCAGGAGTGCCCGTGAGCTTGATCGTGCAGAAGTACGGTGGCTCGTCCGTCGCCGACGCCGAGAGCATCAAACGCGTCGCCAAGCGCATCGTCGAGACCCGCAAGGCGGGCAACGAGGTGGTGGTCGTCGTCTCCGCGATGGGCGACACCACCGACGAGCTGATCGATCTCGCCAACGAGGTCACCCCGCTGGCGGCGGGCCGCGAGCTCGACATGCTGCTCACCGCGGGGGAGCGCATCTCCATGAGCCTGCTCGCCATGGCCATCAAGAGCCTGGGCCAGGAGGCCCGCTCCTACACGGGCAGTCAGGCCGGGCTGGTCACCGACTCCAAGCACGGCGCCGCGCGCATCGTGGATGTCTCGCCCAAGCGCATCCGTGAGGCCCTCGATGCCGGGGCGGTCGCCATCGTCGCCGGATTCCAGGGGTTCAGCCGCACCACCGGCGACATCACGACACTCGGCCGGGGCGGGTCCGACACCACCGCCGTCGCCATGGCCGCCGCGCTCGGCGCCGACGTCTGCGAGATCTACACCGACGTCGACGGCGTGTTCACCGCCGATCCCCGCGTGGTGCCCGCGGCGCACAAGATCGACCGCATCACCAGCGAGGAGATGCTGGAGCTCGCGGCCGCGGGAGCCAAGGTCCTCTATATTCGCGCGGTGGAATATGCCCGCCGTCACGGCGTTACCCTGCATGTACGCTCCTCGTTCAACAACAACGAGGGCACGCTGGTCGTCAACCCGAAAGAGGGAGAGATCGTGGAAGAGCCCATCATCGCCGGTGTCGCATCCGACCTGGGCGAAGCGAAGATCACGGTCGTCGGCGTGCCCGACGTGCCCGGCAAGGCAGCCCAGATCTTCACCATCGTGGCGTCGACCGACGCGAACATCGACATGATCGTGCAGAACGTGTCGACGGCCGCGACCGGCCTCACCGACATCTCGTTCACCCTCCCGAAGTCCGACGGCGCCCGCGTGCTGAAGGTGCTGGAGGAGAAGAAGGGCGACATCGGCTTCGACTCGCTGCAGTACGACGACCAGATCGGCAAGCTGGCGCTCGTGGGCGCCGGCATGCGCACCAACTCCGGCGTCTCGGCCAAGCTCTTCCAGGCCCTGTCTGACGCCGGCATCAACATCGAGATGATCTCCACGAGCGAGATCCGCATCAGCGTGGTCACCCGCGCGGACACGATCAACGAGGCGGTCCGCGTGGTGCACAGCGCGTTCGGGCTGGACTCCGAGGAGCTGGCCCAGGTCTACGGAGGGACGGGACGATGAGCGAATCCGCCGGTTCGGCGAGCGGCGTGAGGATCGGCGTCGTCGGCGCCACGGGCCAGGTCGGCGCCGTGGTGCGCCGTCTGCTCGAGGAACGCGACTTCCCCGTGGCCGAGATCCGCTACTTCGCCTCGGCCCGCTCGGCGGGTTCGACTCTGCCGTGGAAGGGCACCGACGTGGTGGTCGAGGACGCGGCGACCGCCGATCCGACCGGCCTGGACGTGGCCATCTTCTCGGCCGGCGCCACCACCTCCAAGGCGCAGGCGCCCCGGTTCGCCGCGGCGGGCGTGCTGGTGATCGACAACTCGTCCGGATTCCGCATGGATCCCGACGTGCCGCTCGTCGTGAGCGAGGTCAACCCGCACGCGATCGCCGAGGCGCGCAAGGGCATCATCGCGAACCCGAACTGCACGACCATGGCGGCGATGCCGGTGCTCAAGGTGCTCGACGCCGAGGCGGGGCTGCGCCGGCTCATCGTCTCCACCTACCAGGCCGTCTCCGGTGCGGGGCTCGCCGGTGGCCAGGAGCTGCTGGAGCAGTCCCGAGCAGCCGTCGCGCAGGACGCCATCGAGCTGGTGCACGACGGCTCCGCGATCGAGTTCCCCGAGGCACGCACCTTCCCCAAGACGATCGCCTTCGACGTGGTGCCGCAGGCCGGCTCGTTCGTCGACGACGGCCTCTTCGAGACCGACGAGGAGAAGAAGCTCCGCAACGAGAGCCGAAAGATCCTCGAGCTGCCCGAGCTCCTGGTGAGCGGGATCTGCGTGCGCGTACCCGTCTTCACGGGCCACTCGCTCGCGATCAACGCCGAATTCGCCTCGTCGCTCACGGTCGAGCGGGCTAAGGAGCTGCTTGCCGACGCGCCCGGGGTGGAGCTCCGCGAGGTGCCGACGCCGCTCGAGGCCGCGGGCAAGGACCCGTCGTATGTGGGCCGCATCCGCCAGGACGAGGGCGTGCCCGACAACCGCGGTCTTGCGCTCTTCATCAGCAACGACAACCTGCGCAAGGGTGCGGCGTTGAACGCGGTGCAGATCGCCGAGCTCGTCGCCGCGACTCTCGTCCGCGCCTGAGCCCTGACGGCGCACCCATCCGATCGGGGCACCGCGCCGAACGACTCACGATGACCCGATTCGCCGTGCCTCTCGTCGCCCTCGTGGTGGCGGTGGCTCTCGTGATCGTGGGGGTGTTCGTGTTCGGGGTGAAACGGGGTCCGTCGGCGAGGGGGAATTCGCCGGCACCGATCCCGTCGTTCACGAGCATCCCCCTCGGTCAGACCCGGGTGGCCTTCTATGGCGACTCCTACACCCTCGGCACCGGCGCGAGCGACCCGTCGAAGCGCTGGTCGACGATCATCTGCGCGGAGCGCGGCTGGAACGAGTTCAACCCGAGCGTCAACGGCCTCGGCTTCGTCAACAACCGGGGCACCCGCGACGAGCCGGGGGAGGTGATCGCGTCCCGGCCCGACATCGTGTTCATCACGATGGGGCTCAACGACAACTTCTCCTACGACTTCGCGGCGCAGCAGATCCACACCCAGATCGACGCGGACTTCGCGAGGCTGCGCGCCGCACTGCCCGAGGCGCGATTCATCGTGGTCGAGCCCTTCTGGTACACCGACGCGCGGCCGAAGTCGCTCGCGGTCATCTCGGGGTGGGTGCGGGACGCGGCATCCGGGATCAACGCCGACTACATTCCCGGCGCATCGCACTGGATCGAGCATCACATCGAGTGGATGGCGAGCGACGGACTGCACCCGAACGACCTCGGCTACGCGCACATGGCCGTGGAAATGGATGCTGCGCTCAAGAAGCTCGGACTTTAACCCGCTGCTCGCAAGAGGCGCCCAGGCCGCCGCCGTAAGCTTGTGAGGTGAGCAAAGAACCCATCGATGTCGTGCTGATCGGCGGTGGCATCATGAGTGCCACCCTGGGCGCGTTCATCAAGCAGCTTGAGCCCGACTGGACCATCCGCGTCTTCGAACGCCTCGCCGATTCGGCGCTCGAGAGCTCCAACCCGTGGAACAACGCCGGCACCGGGCACTCCGCCCTGTGCGAGCTGAACTACACGCCGCTCAAGGCCGATGGCACCATCGACATCACGAGCGCCGTGAAGGTGAACGAGCAGTTCCAGGTGTCCCGCCAATTCTGGTCGTATCTCGTGGGCAAGGATCTCCTGCCCGACCCGCAGGCCTTCCTCAACCCGGTGCCCCACATGAGCTTCGTCTGGGGCGACGACAACGTGGAGTACCTGCGCAAGCGCCACGAGGCGCTGAAGGATCACCCCTTGTTCGCGGGCATGGAGTTCACCGAAGACCCGGAGGTCATCCGCTCCTGGACCCCCGCCATGATCCCCGGCCGTGCGCGGTCGCAGCGGATCGCCGCGACCCGCATCGACTCCGGCACCGACGTGGACTTCGGCGCCCTCACCCGCGACCTGCTCCAGTACCTCACCGACAACGGCGCCCGGGTCTACACCGAGCACTCGGTGAAGAACATCACCAAGGCGTCGGATGGCACGTGGCGGCTCCGCGTGCGGCACGAGGTCGGCGGCACGGCGTTCTCCGTGCAGGCCCGGTTCGTCTTCGTCGGCGCGGGCGGCGGCGCCCTGAAGCTGCTCCAGAAGTCCGGGATCGCGGAGGCCAAGGGCTTCGGCGGGTTCCCGGTGAGTGGGGAGTTCCTGCGCACCGACAACCCCGAGGTGGTCGCCCGCCACCGCGCGAAGGTCTACGGCAAGGCGGCCGTCGGTTCCCCGCCGATGTCGGTGCCGCACCTCGACACCCGCATCGTGGACGGTCAGGCGAGCCTGATGTTCGGCCCGTACGCCGGATTCAACACCAAGTTCCTCAAGTCGGGCTCGTGGTGGGACCTGTTCTCCACCATCCGCCTTCACAACCTCGTTCCGATGATCCGTGCCGGCATCGCCAATCTCGACCTCGTGCGCTACCTGGTCGGCCAGCTGGTGGCGAGCCGGAAGACGAAGTTCGCGGCGCTGCAGGAGTTCATGCCGAACGCCGACCCCGCCGACTGGTACCGCATCACCGCAGGGCAGCGCGTGCAGGTGATCAAGAAGGACCCGGAGAAGGGCGGCGTGCTGCAGTTCGGCACGGAGGTCGTGACCGCGGCCGACGGCAGCATCGCGGGCCTGCTGGGGGCCTCCCCGGGGGCGTCCACCGCCGTGCCGATCATGCTCGACGTGCTGGAGCGCTGCTTCCCCGACCGTATGGCCGGGTGGATGCCGCAGCTCAAGCGCATGGTGCCGAGCTACGGCAAGAAGCTCTCCGAGAACCCGGCCCTCGCGAGCAAGACGCTCGCGGCGACCCAGAAGGCGCTCGAGATCGCTCGTTGACCTTCCGGCGGGGCCGGTGTTAGTGTCGACCCCGCTATGAAGCTCTAGTCACCCTTCCGTCCCGCGTCCGAGGCTCTGCCCGGCGGGAACCGCTCGATCTTCGAGAACGGAAACGGTGACGCATGACCGCGCGCTCCTCCACTTTCAGCGAACACATCAGCATCCGCGCCCTCTCCCGCACCTTCGGCGACCGGCGGGTGCTCAGCGACATCGACCTCGTCGTTCCGCCCGGGCACCGCTTCGGCCTCATCGGCGAGAACGGTGCGGGGAAGTCCACCCTGCTGCGCACCATCGCCGGCGACGAGCCCGCGGATGCCGGCCACATCAGCACCCCGCGGCGCCTCGGGCTCCTGCGGCAGGAGGTGGGCGTCGGCGGCAGCGTGCGGCAGCTCCTCGAGTCGGCGCTCGCCGAGGTGCGGGAGATGGAGCGGGAGCTGGAGGCCGCGGCATCCGCTCTCGGAGCTCCCGGCGGCGCCGACCGCTACGACGCGGCTCTCGCCGCGGCGACGCGGGCCGAGATCTGGAGCGTCGAGGCGCGACGGGACGAGCTGCTGCACGGGCTCGGCGTCGGCGACCTGCCGCCCGACCGCCCGCTCGATGAGGTGAGCGGCGGGCAGCGCTCACGGCTCGCGCTGGCGGCCCTGCTGCTGCGGCGGCCGGACGCGCTGCTGCTCGACGAGCCCACCAACCATCTCGACGACTCGGCGGTCGCGTTCCTGCGCACCCAGCTGCTCGGCTGGAGCGGTCCGGTACTGTTCGCCAGTCACGATCGGGCGTTCCTCGACGAGGTGGCGACCGATCTGATCGACATCGACCCTTCGCGGTCGGGCGCACAGCGGTTCGGCGGCGGCTACAGCGACTACCTCGTCGAGAAGGCGGCGGAGCGGGCCCGCTGGGAGTCGCAGTTCGAGGCGGAGCAGCAGGAGCTGACGCGGCTGCGCGCGGCGACGAAGGTGGGGATCCGGGACGTGTCGAACGATCGCGGTGCCCGCGACAACGACAAGTTCCTGGCCGGCTTCAAGTCGGGCCGGCTCGACGTGGCCGTGCGCCGTCGCGTGCGCAACGCGGAGGTGCGGCTCGAGACGCTCGAGCGCGAGCAGGTGCGCAGGCCGCCCGCCGTGCTCGGCTTCGGCGGCATCCCGCATGGCTCGCATCCGCTCGAACCGGGAGCCCTCGTGAGCGTCGTCGACGCTCGCCTCGGCGGGCGGTTCGAGCTGGCGAAGCTGCAGGTGGGCCACGCCACCCGGATGCTGGTGACGGGCGCGAACGGTGCGGGCAAGTCGTCGCTGCTCGCGGCGATCGCCGGTCGGCTCGCACTCGACACGGGGGACATCCAGCGGCGGAAGGGGCTCCGGATGGCGCTGCTCGAGCAGGACGTGCGTTTCGCCGATCCCGCGCTCTCGCCGCGCTCGATCTACACGTCGGCGCTGGGCGAGCGGCGCGCGGAGTCGATCCCCCTCGCCGGGCTGGGGCTCGTCGCGCCACGCGATCTCGACCGGCCCGTCGGCGTGCTCTCGGTGGGGCAGCAGCGCAGGCTCGCCCTCGCCCTCATCATCGCGAGGCCGCCGCACCTGTTCCTGCTGGACGAGCCCACCAACCACCTGTCCCTCACCCTCGCGACGGAACTCGAGGATGCCCTGGGCACCTACCCGGGCGCCGTGGTCGTCGCCAGCCACGACCGCTGGCTCCGCCGCCGCTGGGACGGTGAGACGGTGCACCTCACCGCCACCGGCGATTGACAGCCATTCGAAGCTATGTTCGAATGTAGCGATGAGGTGGAGCGGGCAGGAGCTGACGGCCGAGGAGCCGTCGGCGCTGCCCGGGCTCGCGCGGCTGTCGAACCTGGTGCGGTCGGTGAGGACCCCGGAGTTCGCGGGCATCACCTTTCACGAGGTGATGGCGAAGAGCGCGCTCAACCGGGTGCCCTCCGCTAGCGACATGCCGTTCGGCTGGACCATCAATCCGTACCGCGGGTGCAGCCACGCCTGCGTGTACTGCCTCGACCCGGAGACGCCGATCCTCATGGCCGACGGCCGGCAGAAGCCGCTCCGGCAGGTCGAGGTGGGTGACAGCATCTACGGCACGGAGCTTCGGGGCGAGGAGCGCCGCTACGTGATCACCACGGTTCACGCCACCTGGGGCACGCGCAAGCGGGGACACCGGGTCACCCTCGCCGACGGGACCCGGCTCATCGCGAGCGGCGATCACCGCTTCCTCACCGACCACGGGTGGGAGTACGTGACGGGTGCGGCGTCGGGCTCCGGCGGACGGCCGCACCTCGCCACGATGAGCAGGCTCGCGGGCGTCGGCCTTCTCGGGTCGCCACCCCTCGAGGGCGCCGCCGTGGTGTCGAGTGCCGGGCTCGACGTCGTCTCCGTCGACGACCTCGGCGCTGAACTCGACATGATCGACATCACCACCGGAACCGGCGACTTCATCGCCGGCGGCGTGGTCAGCCACAACTGCTTCGCCCGCAGGACGCACGAATACCTCGACCTCGACGCGGGGAAGGACTTCGACAGCGAGATCGTCGTGAAAGTGAACGTGGCCGAGGTGCTACGACGCGAGCTCTCGCGACCCGGCTGGGGACGGCATCCGGTCGCTCTGGGCACGAACACCGACCCGTACCAGCGTGCAGAGGGCCGCTACCGGCTCATGCCGGGCATCGTCGCGGCACTGGCGGACTCGGGCACGCCGTTCAGCGTGCTCACCAAAGGCACGCTGCTGCGGCGAGACCTCCCGCTGCTCGCCGAGGCGGCGACCGTGGTGCCGGTCGGGCTCGCCCTCTCGATCGCGATCTACGACGACGATCTGCAGCAGTCGGTCGAACCGGGCACTCCCAGCACGGCCGCCCGTCTGGCGACGGTGGCCGCGGCGCGCGAGCTCGGGCTCGACTGCGAGGTCTTCATGATGCCGATCCTCCCGTACCTGACCGACACGCGCGATCACCTCGAGCGGGCACTCTCGCAGATCCGGGAGGCCGGTGCGACCTCGGTGCTGTACTCGGCCCTGCACCTGCGGCCCGGAGCCAAGGAGTGGTTCATGCTCTGGCTGGAGCGGGAGCATCCGGAGCTCGTGGACAGGTACCGGGAGATGTACGGGTCGAGCGCCTACGCACCCATCGGCTACCGACGCTGGCTCTCCGCCAAGATCGCACCGATGGTGCGGCGGTACGGGCTCCGGCACGGCGACCCGGACCCGGCCACCGGCACCGTTCGCTCGACCGCACTGGCTCGCGGGCGAGCGGGGAGCCTCGACCTGATCCAGGCCGAGCTGCCCGCG
This sequence comes from uncultured Lacisediminihabitans sp., assembly GCA_966212465.1. Classification (GTDB taxonomy): domain Bacteria; phylum Actinomycetota; class Actinomycetes; order Actinomycetales; family Microbacteriaceae; genus Lacisediminihabitans. Next base: position 80,834 of record CBIHRK010000013.1, on the reverse strand, counting down.
GCCGGCCCGCCGCCCCTCTTCTGAGATCGGGGCACAAGAGCTCCCTGAACACCGGGGGACACCGTGCCATCACCCCGTTTCGCGGGGTACACACGCGCGCCCGGGACTGGGATACTGAATCGCCGCGTCACTGAGCGCTCGCATGGTCGTGGAGGGGGTGGATGGTGTCGCTGGGCCTGCCGTCGCACCTCGCCGTCCGCATCATCAGCTCCTCCTTCGTGCGCGGGTTGCACGCCGTGGCACTGACCTGCCTGGTCGCCGCGTTCGCGACCGCCGCGGTCTACCAGATCGCCTTCGAGGACGACATCATCTGGCCGGCGATGATCGCGGTCGTGCCGATGGCAGTCCTGCTCTGGCTGCACCGCCGCACGCGCAGCCTGTTCTTCGCGGTCAGCTATCTGTGGGTCGGTGCGGTCTGCACCTACTGGTACCTGGTCACGTTCTACTCCCAGTCGCCGCCGATCACGGCCAGCGACGCCTTCTCGATCGCACTCCCGAAGATCGCGCTGGTGATGGTGGGAGGCTCGGGCATCGGGCTCACGACGCGGCTCGCCTGGAGCCTCGTCGGCTACCTCGCCGCCGAGATCGCGGCCGGCGCCGCCCTCCTCGCCACGGGCAATGCGCCCGCCTTCGACCCGAGCACGTTCTTCGCCTTCGCCGTCACGGTGGCGATCATCGCACTGGCGTCGATGAGCCGGCGCACCTCCCGGCGCGCCCAGCCGCTGCTCCATCGTGCGATGCAGGACGAGCAGCTGGCGGCCGTGCGGCAATCGATCGAGGCCCGCGCGGCGGCGCTGATGCACGACACCGTGCTCAGCCATCTCGCGGCGCTCGCGGCGGTGCAGGGCGATACGGTGCCGATGCAGCTGCGCACCCAGATGGAGCGCGACCTCCAGGTGCTGGTGGGCGAGGAGTGGCTGGACGACCCGAGCCCGGATGCCGCGGCGGCCGCCCGCACGGAGTGGCAGCACAGCGCCCTGTTCGAGGCCGTGCAGGGCGCCCGGCTCCAGGGCCTCGAGGTGGAGGCGACCGGTGACCTCTCGGCCGTGGCGCGTCTCGGTCATGACGCCGCGGCCGCGCTCGGCCTCGCCGTCGCGCAGTGTCTCGCCAACGTGATCAAGCACGCGGGCACCTCGCGCGCCGAGGTCGTGGCCTACGGCTCGGGCGAGGAGGTGACGGTCATGGTGATCGACGCGGGGCGCGGCTTCACCGAGGCGGAGGTCGGTGCGGATCGTCTCGGCATCCGCCAGTCGGTGCGCAGGCGGATGGAGTCGGTGGGCGGCTCGGTGCAGGTGTGGTCCACGGCCGGGCGGGGGACCTCGGTCGTCATCCGCGTGCCGGTCGCGACGGCGGAACGCTCGTGACCGATCGGGAGCGCACCCGCCAGCAGGTGGATCCCGCCGGAACGACGGCGGTGCGGTCGTTCAGCGTGATCGTGGTGGTCGGGTCGTTCGTCTTCGCCGCCGTCATGACCGCGATCACTCTCTCCGAGACGCTGCGGCCGCCGTTCGCGGCGGGGGCGCTGCTCGCGCTCGCGGCATCAGGCACCGTGGTGATCGTGCAGACGAGCCCGTACCGGGCGCCGTTCCGCGGTCGGTCGCTCGCGGCGGCATGGGGTCTGGCGCTGGCTGCGACGTATCTGAGTGCCGCGGCATCCTGGGGCGCCGACGCGTTCGTGCACGACGACTGGGGGCCGATCGCCATCGGGCTGCTGTTCATCGCCGTCGGACCGTACCGCCCCGCGCGGGAGGTGGCGATGACCGGTGTCGCGTCGGCGATCTTCGTGGGGTTCCTCGCGCTGCTGCAGGCGCCGCAGTTCGCCACCTCCGCGCCCCCGCTCGCGTTCGTGATCATCGCCGTCACGCCGATGCTCGCCATGTGCTTCGGCGGGGTCGCCTACTCGCTGGGGATGATCAACGCGATCGACGCCTGGCAGGCACGCGCGCGGGCTGCCAGCCGGGGCGTCATCTCCGACATGCGCGGCGGAATCGCGCGATCGGTGCAGCAGGATCGGGTCACCATCCTGGGCCGCGACGTCATCCCCTTCTTCACCGACCTCCTCGCCCGAGACGAGCTCACCGACGCGGACCGCGCGCGGGCCGCAGGCATCGCGAGCGACATCCGCGCGGTCATGGTCGCGGAGGCGGACCGGTCCTGGCTCGAGATCCTCGTCGAGCTCACCGGTCTGGATCTGAGCGGGCGGGCGGGTGCCGCCCGGCTCATCGTCGACGACCCCGAACGGCTGGCGGACTCGATGTCGAGCGATCAGCGCACGGCGGTGCGCGCGCTGATCGTGGCACTCGGGCAGGTGCGCACCATCGACCGTGAGGATCTCGCGATCGCGCTGGCGCGGGGCGCGCGAGCGGGCTCCGTGGAGGCGAGCGTCGCCATCCGGCTGACCTCCTCCAAGCTCGTTCCGCGGGTCGCATTCGCGCCGTATTTCGCGCTCCTCCGCGCCGCCTTCACGACCTTCGAGGTCGAGTTCGACCAGCCGTCCCTGAGACTAAGGTTCTCCTATGAGCAGCAGTAGCGCCGATGCTGTCGCGCGCGCCGGGCACCGGGTGCGCCTGGCGATTCTCGATGATCACGAGGTGCTGCTCGACAGCCTGAGCAGCTGGATCCACTCGAACGCACCCGATTTCGACCTCGTGCTCACCGCCCACACCTGGCAGGAGCTGGTGCACAGCGCGAACTTCCCCACGGAACTCGTCTTCATCGACTTCCAGTTGCGCGAGCCGGTCTCGATCGAGGCGCGCGTGCGCACCTGCCGGGCGGCGGGGGCGAAGGTGATCGTGCTGAGCAGCCTGGACACGCGGGAGGCGAGGGATCGGGCGCTGGAGGCCGGGGCATCCGCGTTCCTCTCCAAGTCGATTCCGATGCGCGAGGTGATGCAGACCGCGCGCACGGTGATGGGCGTGGAATCCGGTGCCGAGCTGCAGCGCGACTGGCGGCCGCTGCCGGTGGGCGCGGTCAACCACGTGCGACCGAAACTGTCGGCCGGCGAGGAGGAAGCGTTTAAGCTGTATGTGTCGGGCCTCAGCACCGCCGAGGTGGCCCAGCAGATGCACGTGCAGTACGAGACGGCGAAGACGTACCTGCGCCGCGTGCGCGAGAAATATTCGAAGGCGAACAGGCCGGCGAGCAAGAAGACGGATCTGATCCGTCGTGCAGCCGAGGACGGATACCTCAAGTAGTGGCGAAGCTCTATTTCCGATACGGCGCGATGAACAGCGGCAAGAGCACGGCGATGCTGCAGGCGGCCTACAACTACGAGGAGCGCGGGCACCGAGTGCTGCTCGCCAAGCCGAGTGTGGACGTGAAGGGCGACACGACCATCGTCTCCCGCCTCGGCGTCACGCGCGAGGTGGACTTCGTGATCTCGCCGGACGACGACGTGTACCTGCAGTTCCAGCGCGAGAGCGCCATCGCGGGGGGCGAGGTGAGCTGCCTGCTCGTGGACGAGGCGCAGTTCCTCAGCAACCAGCAGGTGGACGACCTGTTCCGGATCGCCGTGCTCGACGGCATCCCGGTGCTCGCCTACGGCATCCGCACCGACTTCCAGACGGTGGCGTTCCCCGGCAGCCGCCGCCTGCTCGAGGTGGCGCACTCCCTCGAAGAGCTGAAGACCATCTGCCGCTGCGGACGCAAAGCGGTGTTCAACGCCCGCAAGATCGACGGCCGTTTCGTGTTCGACGGCGACCAGGTCTCCATCGAGGTGGGCGAGGTGACCTACGAGTCGCTGTGCGGCGTGGACTACCTCCAGGAGAGCGGCGGGCTGCTGGGAAGCGGGCGCAGGGTGCTCGACAGCGCATACGCCTCGGCTCCCGACCCCGACTTCACCTAGGAATTCGGGCGGTGCGGGCCGCGTTGGGGTGAGCATGCCCGATCTGCGCTCCGTGCCCCTCTCCGTGCTCGACCTCGCCTCCCGGCCGTACGGGGGCAGCAACGCGGATGCCGTGGCGGGCAGCATCCGCCTCGCCCAGCAGGCGGAACGGCTGGGCTTCGAACGCTTCTGGGTGGCCGAGCACCACGGCATGCCGGGCATCGCGTCGAGTGCGCCCGCGGTGCTCATCGCCGGGATCGCGGCGCGTACCGAGCGCATCCGGGTGGGCAGCGGCGGGGTGATGCTGCCCAACCATGCCCCCCTGGTGGTCGCGGAGCAGTTCGGCACCCTGCGGGCGCTGTACGGCGACCGCATCGACCTCGGGATCGGCCGCGCGCCGGGCACCGACGGAGCCACCGCGATGGCGCTGCGGCGCAGCGAGCAGGGTCTGTCGGTCGAGGACTTCCCGCAGCAGCTGCTCGATTTGCTCGGCTTCTTCGAGGGCTCGATGTCGCCCGACAACCCGCTGGCCTCGATCATCGCGGTGCCGGGGCGGGGTGACACGCCGCAGGTGTGGCTCCTCGGTTCGAGCGGATACAGCGCCCAGGTGGCGGGCGCCCTGGGGCTGCCGTTCGCGTTCGCGCACCACTTCTCCGGGGACAACACGGAGGCCGCTCTCGGGCTCTACCGTCGCAGCTTCCAGCCCGGCGTGCTCGAGGAGTCGCACAGCGCGATCGCCGTCGGCCTCATCGCGGATGCCGACCCCGCCGTCGTGGACGCGCAGGCGCGTCCGGGGCTCATCAGCTTCCTGCGCATGCGGCAGGGGAAGCGTCCGGAGCCGGTGAGCATGGAGGAGGCGGCGGCCTACGAGTTCTCGCCGCTCGAGCAGGAGTTCGTGGCATCCCGTCACGCCCGCCAGGCCGTGGGGAGCCCGGATGCCGTGCGCGACCGGCTCGCCGACCTGCTCGAGACCACGGGCGCCGACGAGCTCATCCTGGCCCCGCAGTCGGCGGCCGTGGAGCATCGCATCCACTCGCTGGAGGTCGCGGCGCAGCTGTTCGCCGCCTGACGGCTTAATGGCAGAAGGGCCGCGATCACTCGCGGCCCTTCTGTATTAGTGCTCTTTTGTGCTGTCGGGGTAGCGGGATTTGAACCCACGACCTCTTCGTCCCGAACGAAGCGCGCTACCAAACTGCGCCACACCCCGATTGTTTCGCGCACTTGCGCACGCGAACCTCATCAAGAATAGCTGAAATCCCGGCCGACCAATGTCAGCAGCACCGCTTCGGGTGGGCAGGCGAACCGAACCGGTGCGTAGATCGACGTGCCGAGGCCCGCTGAGACCTCCAGATAGGCCACGTGACGGGCGTGCCGCCACATGCTGAGACCGCTCGCCTGGTCGCGCGGGAGGTCGCTGTTGGTCACCAGCGCACCGTAGCCGGGCACGCGAACCTGGCCGCCGTGCGTGTGGCCCGCGAAGATCAGCTCCGTGCCCTGGGTGAGGAAGTTGTTGAGCACGCGCTGGTAGGGCGCGTGGGTGAGGCCGATGGTGACGGGATCGGGGCCGCCCTCGTCATCCGCCCAGCCCACGTCCTCGCGCAGGGCGTCCATCGCGCCCGGCAGGCGCTCCAGGTGATCCCAGCCGATGTGGGCGTCGTTGACCCCGAGGAACTCGAGCCGGGAGCCGCGCATGCTCATCGCTCGCGCGGTGTTGTTGAGGTTCAGCCAGCCGAGGCCCTCGAAGAACTCGTTCATGCGCTTGGTGGGCAGGGTCGCCGGGTGGTGCCTCTTGTCGGACGGGCCGGTGAAGTAGGTGAAGGGGTTCTTGAACACCGGGCCGTGGTAGTCGTTCGATCCGTGTACGAAGACACCGGGAACGCCGCTGAACGGCTCCAGGGCGCGCTCCACGCCCTCCAGCCCATCGGCGTGGCCCAGGTTGTCTCCGGTGTCGACGATCAGATCGGGCTCATAGACCGCGAGCCCTCTGATCCAATCCTGCTTCTCGCGCTGCCACGGCGCCATGTGCATGTCGCTCAGGTGCAGGACCGTGATCGATCGCGCACCGGGTGCGAGCACCGGGACGATCTCGCGGCGCAGCGTGAAACGGTTCCGCTCGACGAGCGTGCCCCAGGCCAGAGCGGCGGCACCCGCGGCGAGGACCCCGCCGATGGCGAGGCCCGAGGCGCGGGAGCCGCTCAGTGATGACAGGTCGGCCCCGGATCGCTCGTGCTGTTCGTTCCGGTGCTCACGTTGATCGTGACCGGGTTGGCCTTGGACGCCGACTGACCGCCGCCGGGGTTCGACCCGGTGACCTTGCAGAAGTCGCTCAGTGTGCCAGCGACCCACTGGATGGAGACGGAGCTGAATCCCGCCTGGCCGAGGGCCTGGGTCGCATCCTGCGGAGACTTGCCGACGAGGTTGCTCGGGATGGTGCCGGCCAGCGAGCCGTCACTGGTCAGGATGGTGATGTTCGCGCCGCTCGGAACCTTGGTGCCCGCGGCGGGATCCGTGCCGGCGACCTGGCCCGGGGGAAGCGCGGATGCGGTGGTGCCGCCCATCGTGACCTGGAACTTGAGGCTGGTGAGAAGCGCGGTCGCCGCCTCGGGAGTCAGGCCCGCCGTGTTCGGAACGGAGGACGACGAGCCGGAGAGCATCGCGGCATCCGCGGCCGGGAAGGCACCGCCCTTCAGCGCCGGGTCCTTGTCGGCGAGCGTCATGATCGCCTTGAAGATCTGGAAGCGCGACGCTCCGGCGTAGCTGCCGCCGCCACCGGGCACGCTCACCTTGCGCAGGCTGTCGTGGCCGACGATGTCGCCCGTCCAGACGGTGGTCGCCACCTTGGTGGTGAGGCCGTTCAGCCAGACGTGGTCGGCGGTGTTACCGGTACCGGTCTTTCCGGCGTACGGCACGCCGTCGCGCGGGTTGCCGGGCGAGCTGGTTCCACTAGTCATCGAGCCCTGCATCGCGTTCGCGACACCGGCCGCGACCTCGGGCGTGATCGCCTGGTCGCAGGTCTGCTGCTGGCCGGGGAGCTTCTTGCCGTCGGGGCCGATCACGCTGTCGACGATGATCGGCATGCAGTGCAGGCCGTTCGCGGCGACGGTGGCGCCGGAGGCGGCGATGGTGAGCGGCGCCTGCTCGTTGGCACCGAGGATCATGTTGGGCGTGATCTCCAGGTTGCCGTCGTCGAACTGCTTGCCGTCGGCGCGGTGGGCGCCGAACTTCTGCGCGGTGTCACGGATGCTGCACAGGTCGGACTGCTCCGCCATGTGCATGAACGCGTTGTTGACCGAGCCGATCAGCGCCGACTTGACCGTCATGAACCCGCCGCGCGAGTTTCCGTCGTTCTGCAGCTTGAACGTGCCGCCCCCGACTCCGCCCGGCTTGCAGCTCGCGGCGAACTTCGAGAACTGGTAGTTCTGCGGCCCGGTGCCGTCGACGAGATCGCCGAGGCCGTGACCGTTCTCTAGCCAGTTGGCGAGGTCGAAGACCTTGAACGTCGAGCCGGTGGGGAACCCGCCTGAGCCGCCCCACGGCTGATCGGTGCTGAAGTTCACGGCCGTCTTGGTCACATCCTGGGTCTGACCGGGCAGGAGCGGCGCGTCGTCGAAGATCTTGTTCTGCGACATCACCAGGATGCGGCCGGTGCCCGCCTCGACGGAGTCGGCAGCTGCGCCGAGCGGGATCCGCGATTCGCTGTAGGGAGCCCAGCGCTGCATCGACGCGTCCGCCGCCGCCTGCAGGTCGAGGTTGATGCTCGTATAGATCTTGTAGCCGCCGCGGTTCCAGTTGGCGAGGCGCTCGGCCGGGGTGTTGCCGAGGGCCGTCACGGCCGGCGGCACGACCGGGAACTTGCCCGGGTCCACGGTGATGAGCTTCGTCACGTAGTCGCAGGCCCAGGCGGCGCCGATGGGCTGGGTGGCGCGGCATCCGGTGCTGGCCTGGCTCAGCTTGACGTAGCTCGCGATCGGGGTCGCGATCGCGTCGTCGTGCTGCTTCTGGGTGATGTACTTCTCCTGAAGCATGGCGTTGAGGATCTCGTCGCGCCGGATCTTGTTCGCGGGGTAGTACTTGGGGTCGCTCAGCTTCTGCAGGTTGGGCTGCTGAACGATGGCGATGAGGCTCGCGGCCTGCGGCAGGGTGACGTCCTTGGCCGTGGTGCTGAAGTACTGCTCGGCGGCCGACTGCACGCCGTAGGTGTTGCCGCCCATGCCGACGATGTTGAGGTAGCCGAGCAGGATCTGCTTCTTCGTGTACCTCTTGTCGAGCCCGATCGCGAGCTTCATCTCCTTGAGCTTGCGGTCGATCGTGCCTTCGATGGCCTGCGCGTACGCCGCCTTCTGCGCGGCGGGCGTGGGAAGGGAGAGCGCCTGCTGCACCAGGATGTTCTTCACCAGCTGCATGTCGAGAGTCGAGCTTCCGCTTGTTCCGTTCGCCGACTCGGTGGTGTTCTTCACCGCGGCGCGAACCACCGACGAGATGTCGACGCCGCCGTGGTCGTAGAAGCGGCGGTCCTCACCGGCGACCACGGCATCCTTCAGGAACTGGGAGACCTGGTCCCAGGAGACCTCTTCGCGGTTCTGCTTGTAGACCGTGGCGATCTTGACGTCTTTGCCGCCCTGCTTGGCGAAGATCTGGTTCTGCTGCGAGAGGTCGCCGATCTTGATGTAGTCGGGCAGGTTCTGGAACACGCCGATGGAGCTCTTGGCCGTGAGGCTGGTGACGGCGAGCGCGGGCGTGACCATCACCGTCACGAGAACGCCGGCGACGACGCTGAAGCCGACGAGGCCGAGGATGGCTCCGAACAGGCCGGACGGTCTCGATTTTTGGGCAGACATAGAGCCTAGGGTAAGGGATGAACCTCTTCACCAACCTGAACGGACGCCGTGATGCCCAACTGGGAGTACCTCACCACCCCGCTGATCGTGCACAACACCTCAGCGATCCTCAACAACTGGGGCTCTGAAGGATGGGAGCTCGTACAGGTCGTGACCGGCCCGGAAGGCGGGCTCGTGGCCTATCTGAAGCGTGAGAAGAAGGAGGACTGACCATGACCGACGTGGATGCCCGGCTTGCCGAACTCGGACTCGAACTGCCTACCGTCGTGCCGCCCGCCGGGGCGTACGTGCCCGCCGTCATCAGCGGCGACCTGGTCTTCACCGCCGGCCAGCTGCCGATGGTCGACGGCGCTCTGCCCGCCACGGGCAAGGTGGGGGCGGAGGTCTCGGCCGAGGACGCCAAGGCGCTCGCGCGGCAGTGCGCTCTCAACGGGCTTGCGGCCGCGGCATCCGTGCTCGGCTCGCTCGATCGGGTGGTGCGGGTGGTGAAAGTCGTCGGGTTCGTCGCTTCGACGCCCGACTTCACAGGCCAGCCGGGTGTGATCAACGGAGCCTCGGAACTGCTCGGCGAGGTCTTCGGCGAGGCGGGCAAGCACGCGCGCAGCGCCGTGGGCGTCGCGGTGCTCCCGCTGGATTCGCCGGTCGAGGTCGAGCTGGTGCTCGAGTTCCGGTAGCGCGCTACTTCGAGAAGTTGCCGCCGATGACCGTCATGACGCTGGTGTCGGCGAGCGTGGTCGTGTCGCCGATCTCGCGGCCCTCCGCCACATCCTGAAGCAGACGGCGCATGATCTTGCCGGACCGTGTCTTGGGCAGCTCGGCCACGATGAACACCTGCCGGGGCCGGGCGATCGCGCCGATCTGCTCGGCGACGTGGCTGCGCAGCAGCGTCGCGGCCTCCTCCACGGTCTGGTTCTCGGCGTGCTCGGAGCGCAGGATGACGAAGGCGACGACCGCTTGCCCGGTGGTCTCGTCCGCGGCGCCCACGACGGCCGATTCGGCGACGATCGGATGCGACACCAGCGCCGACTCGATCTCCGCGGTGGAGAGGCGGTGGCCGGAGACGTTCATCACGTCGTCGACCCGCCCGAGCAGCCAGATGTCGCCGTCCTCGTCGAGACGGGCGCCGTCGCCGGCGAAGTACTTGTCGCCGAACTTCGACCAGTAGGTCTCGCGGAACCGGGCCGCGTCGCCCCAGATGCCACGGAGCATCGCCGGCCACGGCTCGGTCACCACGAGCAGGCCGCCGCCGCCCGCCGGCACCTCGCGACCCTGTTCGTCGAGCACGTCGACCGAGATCCCGGGCAGCGGCACCTGCGCCGAGCCGGGCTTGAGCGACGTGATGCCGGGAAGTGCGGAGATCATGATCCCGCCCGTCTCCGTCTGCCACCAGGTGTCCACGATCGGGGCGCTTCCGCCGCCGATCACGTCGCGGTACCAGATCCACGCCTCCGGGTTGATGGGCTCGCCGACGCTGCCCAGCACGCGGATGGTGGAGAGGTCGAAGGCATCCGGGATCTCCCTGCCCAGCTTCATGAAGGAGCGGATGGCGGTGGGCGCCGTGTAGAAGATGGAGACGCCGTACTTCTGGATGACCTCCCACCAGCGTCCGGGGTGCGGTGCGTCGGGCGTTCCCTCGTAGAGCACCTGCGTCGCGCCGTTGGCCAGGGGCCCGTAGACGACGTAGCTGTGTCCGGTGATCCACCCCACGTCGGCGGTGCACCAGTAGACGTCGGTGTCCGGGTGGAGGTCGAAGACGTTGCGGTGGGTGAAGGTGGTCTGGGTGAGGTAGCCGCCGCTGGTGTGCAGGATCCCCTTCGGCTTGCCCGTCGTTCCGGACGTGTAGAGGATGAAGAGCGGATGCTCCGCCGGGAACGCCTGCGCGACGTGCTCCAACTCGACGGTGGCGATCTGCTCGTGCCACCAGAGGTCGCGGCCCTCGGTCCATTCCACCGCGTTCTCGCCGCGGCGCACCACGAGCACGTTCTCCACGGTGAGGTCGCCCTCCTTGGCGAGGGCGGCATCCACGGCAGGCTTGAGGGCGCTGACCTTGCCCTTGCGCCAGCCGCCGTCGGCCGTGACGACCAGCTTCGCGCCGGCGTCGTCGATGCGGGAGCGGATGCTCTCGGCGCTGAATCCGCCGAAGATCACCGAGTGCACGGCGCCGATGCGGGCGATGGCCAACATGGTGACCACGGCCTCCGGGATCATCGGGAGGTAGACGGCCACGCGGTCGCCTGCGACGATGCCGAGCTTGGTGAACAGGTTCGCGGCCCGCTTGACCTCCGCGGTGAGCTCGGCGTAGGTGATGGCGCGGCTGTCGCCCGGCTCGCCCTCCCAGTACAGGGCCACGCGATCGCCGTTGCCCGCCTCGACGTGGCGGTCGAGGCAGTTGTACGCCACGTTCAGCTCGCCGTCGGCGAACCAGCTGGCGAAGGGGGCCTGCGACCAGTCGAGGGTCTGGGTGAAGTCCTTGTGCCAGTGCAGCAGCTCGCGGGACTGCTTCGCCCAGAAGGCGAGCCGGTCTGCCTTCGCCTCCTCGTAGAGCTCGGGCTTCGCCACCGCCTGGGCGGTGAACGCGGCACTGGGCGGGAAGCGACGGTCTTCGTGAAGCAGGCTGTCGATGGAGTTCTCGGACATCATTGTTCCTCTTGCGCGGGGGTGTCGACTCCTCAGAATCCTATCGTCGGCACTCGTTGCGCTCGATTGCGTGACGTCGCGCGTCACCCCCGGCCTCATCCCTGTGAGTAGCCCCAATTCACCCCCGAATTGCTCTTGCCCCGAACGGGCCCAGGAGTAGACTCAGACCGTTGAATGCAAATTCGACTGGTAGCGCATAGCGATTCCCCCCAATCCAGCGTTACCGTGGCGGCGCCGGTTCCCCCCAACAGGCGCCGCCCCTCTTTTTTAAGGCGCTCGACTCTCAGCGGTCGGCACGTTCCGGAGGCTCCCCCTCCACAGCAGAGGTTCTCTGCACAGCACCGCCCGGGGAACGGGGAGACGTCGGCGTGCTCGTTAGCGTCGACGGATGACCACTCGCTTCGTCGCGAGCCCGCCCGGGCGTGACCCCGGCACCACGCACCGCGACCTCCCCGACTTCGGCCCGCTCACCGAGACCGCCGCGCTGCCCGGTGTCACCGACGTCTTCGTCAACGGCCCCGGATCTCTGTGGCTCGACCGCGGCGGCGGGCTCGAACGCGGGCGCGATCCGGGGCTGGATGAGGCCGAGCTCCGGCACCTCGCGGTGCGGCTCATCGCCCTCGGCGGTCGGCACATCGACGAGACCACCCCGTGCGTGGACGTGCGACTCACCGGCGGCATCCGCGTGCACGTCGTGCTGCCACCCGTCTCCACCGGCGGCACGCTCATCTCGATCCGTCTGCCGCCCGAGACCGCGTTCGCACTCGAGGATCTCGCGACCGAAGGCTTCTTCGGCGACGCGAGCCTGGCGGACGCCGCACGCGCGCGGGTGGAGCACCTCGTCGCCGCCCGTGCGAACCTGCTGATCAGCGGCGCCGGGGGTTCGGGCAAGACGACGTTCCTCTCCGCTCTGCTCGGCAGCGCTCCGCACGGCGACCGGATCGTGGCGATCGAGGACGTCGCGGAGCTGCGCCCGCGGCATCCGCAGTTCGTCTCGTTGGAGGCACGGCAGGCGAATCTCGAGGGGGCCGGCGAGATCGGGCTGTCCCGGCTGCTGCGCGAGGCGTTGCGGATGCGTCCGGATCGGCTCGTGCTGGGCGAATGCCGCGGCGCCGAGGTGCGCGAGCTGCTCTCCGCCCTCAATACGGGACACGACGGCGGAGCCGGCACGCTGCACGCCAACTCGCTCGATGACGTCCCGGCTCGGCTGGAGGCGCTCGGGGCGCTCGCGGGGCTGCCGCCCGATGCGCTGGCGCGGCAGGCGGTCAGCGCGATCGGCGCTGTGCTTCATCTCGAACGCTCGCCGGCGGGGCGTCGACTGGCGCGCACGGGCACGCTCGCTCTCGATGCCCGGGATCGGCTGGTGGTGCGTGCGGACTGATCGCTTCGATGAGCTCGCCGGTCTCGTCGAACGGCTGGCCGTGCTGCTCGCCTCGGGCGTTCCCCCGGACGGTGCGATCGGGTACCTGGACGACGACCGGCTCACCGCGCTGGCCGCGGGCGAACCCCCGAGGGACCCCGCGTGGCGCGGGCTCGCCGCCGCGTGGCGGGTCGCGGCCGATGCGGGGGCACCCGTCGCATCCACCTTCGAGCGGTTCGCCCGTTCGCTTCGCGAGCTCGGGCAGAACGACCGCGACGCCCGCACCGCGCTCGCCGGCCCACGGGCGACGGCGCGGCTGGTGATGGTGCTGCCCGTGGTGGGCGTGCTCTTCGGGTTCGCGCTGGGATTCGACATCGTGGGCGCCCTCGTGGGCACGCCGCTGGGGATCGCGTGCCTGGGCGCCGGTGTGCTCCTGCTGCTGCTGGCACGGTGGTGGAGCCGGAGAATGCTGGCCCGGGCCGCGCGGCGCGACCCGCTGCCGGGGCTCGGGCTCGACCTGGTGGCCATCGCCGTGTCGGGCGGGGCCTCGCTGCCTCGCGCGCTCGAGTCGGTCGGTCGCATCGAGTCGGAGCTGGGGCTGCCGCGCGTCGACGCGGCCGTCGTCGATGCCACTCTGGCGCTCTCCGCCCGAGCCGGCGTGCCGGCGGCCGGTCTCCTGCGGAGCGCGGCGGAGCATGCGAGGCGCGAGGCGCGGAGCGAGGGGGAGCGCGCCGCGGCCACGCTCGGGGTCACCCTCATGCTGCCGCTCGGACTGTGCGTCCTGCCCTCCTTCATGCTGCTGGGGGTGGCTCCGCTCGTGCTCGCCGTCATCTCGTCCACAGTCGGGTCGTTCGGCTGACTGCCCACAGATCCGTCTCGGGGGTCGGCGCGCGCCGTTCCAGGGGAGCAGCATCGATCGCGAGTGCAAGAGAGAAGGAGTATCGATGCTGAAGAGACCTGCCGCGCTGCGAGTGGCCGGTGCGTCGCGGTGCCTGCGCCGACTGCGCGACGATGCGGGAGCCGCGACCGCGGAATATGCGATCGCGACGCTCGCCGCCGTCGGCTTCGCCGGCCTGCTGGTGGCGATCCTGCGCAGCGACGAGGTGCGGGGCATGCTGCTCGACCTGGTGCACCGTGCGCTCACGTTCGGATCGTGAACGAGGAAGCGTCACCGCCGAGTTCGCGGTGGTCATGCCCGCCGTGGTGATCGTGCTCGCGGCGGCGCTCGGTGCGATGCAGCTCACCACCCAGCAGCTCCGCCTGCAGGATGCCGCCACCATCGCCGCTCGCACGCTCGCCCGTGGCGAGCAGGGGGAGGCATCCCGTGCGGCCGCGGCCGCGCCCGGCGCACTGATCCGGGTCGCCACCGTCGACGGACTGACCTGCGTCACGGCGACGGCTCCCGGTCGCGGAATGCCCGTGCTCGGCGCGATCTCCCTCAGCGCGCGGAGCTGTGCGCTGGGAGCGCCATGACCGCGGACTCGGACGCCGGCAGCGGATCGGTGCTCGCGCTGGCCGTCGTCGCGGCCGTCATGTCGCTCCTCTTCCTTCTGCTCACCTTCGCCGGCGCGGTGCAGTTTCGGCATCGGGTGGAGGGGTCGGCGGAGTCCGCTGCCCTCGCGGCGGCCGACGTCGCATCCGGCGCCCTGCCGGGCGTGCCGTGCGAGGAGGCGGCACGAGTGGCCGCGGCCGCGGGCACCTCCGTCGAGCGGTGCGAGGTCGGGGGTCTGGTGGCGACCGTGCGGGTGAGCGGGGGCGTCCCGCCCCTCGTGGCGACGGCGACGGCGACGGCCGGTCCGCCCCGCGCGGGGATGAAACAGGCGGCTTCGGTGTTCTTATGTGTATGGTGTGCCTGTCGGGGCCACGCTCCGAAACAGACTCGAAGGCGACCTGATCACGCGCCGAACCCAGTTCCGGGCGAGGTCGAACCCGCACGTCGAGACCGCATCACAGCAGCAGCAACAACAAGGAGCAAGGTGCCTGGCACGAAGAAGCTGGTCATCGTCGAGTCGCCCGCCAAGGCGAAGACGATCGGTCAGTACCTGGGGGATGACTACGAGGTTCTCGCCTCGGTCGGGCACATCCGCGACCTCATCGAGCCGAAGAACCTGCCGCCGGAGCTGAAGAAGGGCTCGCTCGGCAAGTTCTCCATCGATGTCGAGAACGGCTTCGCTCCTTACTATGTGGTCTCCGACCAGAAGCGGAAGACCGTCGCCGATCTCAAGCGCGCGCTGAAGAATGCCGACGAGCTCTACCTCGCAACCGATGAAGACCGCGAGGGCGAGGCCATCGCGTGGCACCTGCTCGAGGAGCTCAAGCCGAAGATCCCCGTCAAGCGGATGGTCTTCCACGAGATCACCAAGGAGGCGATCCAGCGGGCGCGGGACAACACCCGCGACATCGACACGGCGCTCGTCGATGCGCAGGAGACCCGTCGCATCCTCGACCGGCTCTACGGGTACGAGGTGTCGCCGGTACTGTGGCGCAAGATCGGTCCTGGTCTCTCCGCCGGGCGCGTGCAGTCCGCCGCGACCCGCCTCGTCGTGGATCGCGAACGCGAGCGACTCGCCTTCATCACGGCGAGCTACTGGGATCTCTCGGCCGTGCTCGCAGCAGGCTCCTCATTCGACGCCCGTCTCACCCGCATCGACGGCGTGCGAGTGGCGGCCGGGCGCGACTTCGACGACCGCGGCGCACTCAAGTCGGATGCGGTGGCACTCGACGAGAGCTCCGCCCAGGCCCTCGCCGAGGCGCTTCGCGAGCCCTCCGTGAACGTCGTCGTCACGACCGTGGATTCGAAGCCCTACACGCGCCGCCCCGCTGCGCCGTTCAGCACCTCGACCCTGCAGCAGGAGGCGGCGCGGAAGCTCCGGTTCTCCGCCCGTCAGACCATGAGTGTGGCGCAGGGGCTGTACGAGAACGGCTACATCACCTACATGCGAACCGACTCGCTCAACCTCTCCGAGCAGGCGATGAAGGCGGCGCGCTCGCAGGCGGCCAAGCTCTACGGCAACGAGAGCGTCTCGGAGAAGCCGAGGGTGTACGCGAGCAAGAGCAAGAACGCCCAGGAGGCGCACGAGGCCATCCGCCCCGCCGGCGACGTGTTCAAGACACCCGGCGAGCTCGAGGGGACGCTTCGCGGCAACGACTGGAAGCTCTACGACCTGATCTGGAAGCGCACCGTCGCCTCGCAGATGGCCGACGCGAAGGGGTCGACGGCATCCGTCACCATCGCCGCCGGACCGATGGCCGACGGCCGCACCGCGGAGTTCGCCGCCAGCGGCACCGTGATCACCTTCCGCGGCTTCCTGCAGGCCTACGAGGAGAGCCGCGACGAGGAGCGCGATGCGCCCGCGGAGCCCACGGAGGCGAAGCTGCCCCCGCTCACCGAGGGCCAGAAGCTCACCGTGGTCGAGGTCGAGGCCAAGGGTCACGAGACGAGCGCCCCGCCGCGCTACACCGAGGCGAGCCTCGTCAAGACGCTCGAGGAGCTCGGCATCGGGCGCCCCTCGACCTACGCGAGCATCATCTCCACGATCATCGACCGCGGGTACGTCACGCCGCGCGGCACCGCCCTCGTTCCCAACTGGATCGCCTTCTCGGTGGTGCGCCTGCTCGAGGACTTCTTCGGCGACCTCGTCCAGTACGACTTCACCGCGGGCATGGAGGACGACCTCGACCGCATCGCCGACGGCGAAGAGGACAGGGTCGACTGGCTCACGAGCTTCTACTTCGGAAGCGCCCGCCACCGCGGCCTGCGCAGCGTGATCGACAACCTCGGCGAGATCGATGCTCGGAGCATCAACTCCATCGTCCTCGACGACGAGATCACGCTCCGCATCGGCAAGTACGGCCCCTACCTCGAGGTGACCGAAGCGGATGCCGCGGCCGACGCCACCCCGCGCCGGGTCAACATCCCGCCGGAGCTCGCCCCCGACGAGCTCACCGTCGCCAAGGCTCACGAACTCATCGACGCGCCCGTGCTCGTGGACCGGGTCATCGGCGTCAACCCCGAGAACGGCAAGAACATCGTGGCGAAGGACGGTCGCTTCGGCCCGTACGTCACCGAGGTCGAGCCCGAGCCCGAGACCGCGCCGGAACCGGAAGCGGAGCCCGCCGAGACGATCGACCCGAAGACCGGCGAGGTGAAAACCGCCAAGAAGAAGGCGGCGCCGAAGAAGGCCGCCGCCGCGAAGCCCCGCACGGCGTCTCTGTTCAAGTCGATGGACCTCGCCGAGATCGACCTGGACACCGCCCTGAGACTGCTCGATCTTCCTCGCCTCGTCGGCGTCGACCCGGAGTCGGGGGAGGAGATCCTCGCCCAGAACGGACGTTACGGCCCGTACCTCAAGAAGGGCACCGACACCCGTTCGCTCACCGACGAGGACCAGATCTTCGAGGTCGACCTGCCGGCAGCGCTCGATCTCTACGCCCAGCCGAAGTACGGCGCGCGCCGCGCCTCCAGTGCGCTGAAGGAGTTCGACGCCGACCCGGTGAGCGAGAAGCCGATCAAGATCAAAGACGGCCGGTTCGGCGCCTACGTGACCGACGGCATCACCAACGCCACGATCCCCCGCGGGGAGACGGTGGAGGAGGTCGACTTCGATCGCGCCGTGCAGCTGCTCGCCGACAAGCGTGCCAAGGGCCCGGCCAAGCCCAAGGCGAAGGCACCGGCCAAGCGCAAGCCGGCCGCCAAGAAACCGGCTGCGAAGAAGTAGCGTGACCGGCCTCTTCATCACCTTCGAGGGCGGCGACGGCTCGGGCAAGTCCACCCAGGCGGAGCTGCTGGCCGGCTGGCTCGCGGATGCCGGGCATACCGTCATCCGTTCCCGCGAGCCGGGCGGCACCGAACTCGGTCTGGAGCTGCGCGAGATCGTGCTGCACAGCCGCGGCCACATCTCGCCGCGGGCCGAGGCGCTCATCTATGCGGCCGATCGCGCGCACAACATCGCCACGAAGGTGCGGCCTGCGGTGGAGCGCGGGGACATCGTCATCCAGGACCGCTACCTCGACTCGTCCGTCGCGTACCAGGGTGCGGGCCGGGTGCTCGACGCGGACGAGGTGCGCGATCTCTCCCTGTGGGCGACCGAGGGTTTCATGCCCGATCTCACGATCCTGCTCGACCTCGACGAGTCGGTGAGCCGCGGGCGTCTCGACGAGGCGCAGAAGCGGTTCGACAGGCTCGAGGCCGAGGCATCCGACTTCCACGAGCGGGTGCGCGACGCGTACCTCGAGCTCGCCGGCGCGGAGCCGGACCGCTTTCTGGTGCTGGATGCTGCCGGGTCGATCGAATCCATCGCCGCGGCCATCCGCACCCGCGTGGCGGCCCTGCTCCCGGCGTGACCGTCGTGGCATCGGTGGCGACGCTTAGGCTGGCCCCGTGAGCATGTGGGACGAGCTGACCGGCCAGGCGGAGGCGATCGCGATCTTCCGCGCCGCCGCGGGCGACTCCACGCCGGAGGGCGCGGCCCTGGCCGACTCGTCCATGACCCATTCCTGGCTCATCACCGGCCCGCCCGGCTCGGGTCGCTCCAACCTCGCGTTCGCGTTCGCGGCAGCGCTGCTCAGCGACGGACCGGAGTCGGATGACGCCACGATGCGCCAGGTGCAGGCGCGCACGCATCCCGACCTCGCCGTGCTCTCCACCGAAGGCGTCATCATCAAGATGGAGGAGGTGCGCAAGCTCGTCGCGAGCTCCCAGTTCTCCCCCTCCGTCTCGCGCTACCGCGTCATGGTGATCGAAGACGCCGACCGCATGCAGGAACGCACCTCCAACGTGCTGCTCAAGGCGCTCGAGGAGCCGCCGCCGCGCACGGTCTGGATCCTCTGCGCACCGAGCGAAGCCGACCTCATCCCCACCATCCGTTCCCGCGTGCGCTCGGTGCGGCTGAGGGTGCCGGATGTGGCGGAGGTCGCGGAGCTCCTCGAACGCCGTGACGGCGTCGACCGCCCCACTGCGGAACGCGCGGCGCGGGAGGCGCAGAGCCACATCGGCATGGCGCACCGGCTCGCCACGAACGAGGATGCCCGGCGCAGACGCGAAAAGACCCTGGAGATCGCCCTCGGCATCCACTCCGTCTCGGACGCGGTGATCGCCGCCGCCACCCTGCTGGAGATCGCGGGCGAGGACGCGAAGGCGATCACGGAGGAACGCGACGCGGAGGAGCGCGAGGGCGCGCTCCGCTCGCTCGGCATCGAGCCCGGTGGCACCATCCCGCCCGCCCTGCGGGCGCAGCTGCGCTCCCTCGAGGAGGATCAGAAGCGCCGTGCGACGCGGAGTCTGCGCGACGGCATCGACCGGATCATGGTCGACCTGCTCTCGCTCTACCGCGACATCCTGCTGCTGCAACTGGGTTCGCCGGTCGAGCCGATCAACCTGGCGATCCTGCCGGCGGTGCGGGCTGCCAGCCAGGCATCGACCGCGTCCGATACTCTCTCGACCATGGATGCGATCGCCACGGCGCGCAAACGCATCGAAGGCAACGTCTCGCCCGCACTGGCTCTCGAGGCGATGCTCATCACAGCGGCACGATAGGAACACCCATGACCTCACGGCGCGCACGTCTCGCCCTCGTCGCCGCGATGCTCGCGGTCGTCCTCCCCCTCTCCGGATGCGTCGCGTCGTTCATCCCGAAGCCGGCGAAATCCACGTCGACGCCTACGGGCGAGAAGGTGGCGGCCGATCTGGCGCCGTTCTACTCGCAGGTGCTGAAGTGGCGTTCGTGCGAGAACGGCGACTTCCAGTGCACCACGGCGAAGGCGCCCATGGACTGGGCCGACCCGGGCCGGGCCACCATCTCTCTCGCGCTCATCCGTGCCACTGCGACCGGCACATCGAAGGGCTCGCTGCTGGTCAACCCGGGCGGCCCGGGGGCCTCGGGCTACGACTTCGTGAAGGACAGCCTCGACTACGCGGTCGACTCGAAGCTCCGAAGCGCCTACGACATCGTGGGATTCGACCCGAGAGGCGTGGCGCACTCCTCCGCGGTCGACTGCTATTCCGACCCGGCCACTCTCGACGACTATCTCTTCACCATTCCGAAGGCGCCGCCCTACTCCGACGCGTGGATCGCCGAAAATGCCGCAGCCACGGCCGCTTTCGGCCAGGAGTGCCTCCGCTACACCGGCCCGCTGCTGCAGTACGTCGACACGGTGAGCGCGGCGCGCGACCTCGACCTGCTGCGGGCCACTCTCGGCGACACGAAGCTCAACTACCTCGGCTACTCCTACGGCACATTCCTCGGCGCCACCTACGCCGAGCTGTTCCCGAAGAAGACCGGTCACCTGGTGCTCGACGGTGCCCTCGATCCGGCGACGAGCGACTTCGACGTGACGAAGGCGCAGGCGGTCGGCTTCGAGAACGCGATGAAGGCATTCCTGAAGAGCTGCCTCGGCACCTCGGACTGCCCCTTCACGGGGACCGTGGACGGGGCGATGGCGCAGATCCGCGGCATCCTGGACGACCTGGATGCCAGCCCGCTGCGCAATTCGGACGGCCGCGAGCTCGGCAGCGCAACCATGTTCACCGCGATCATCCTTCCGCTGTACAGCAAGTCGAACTGGAAGTACCTCGACCAGCTGTTCGCCGACGTGGAGAAGGGCAGCGCGCGGGTCGCGTTCGCGCTCGCCGACAGCTACTACGAACGCAACGCGAATGGCACCTACAACGACAACTCCACCGAGGCCTTCGATGCGATCAACTGCCTCGATTACGTCTCGGACGCCTCCGTGGCCACGATGCGGGTGCAGGCCGCCGAGCTGAAGAAGGCGGCGCCGACCTTCGGCCCTCAGATGTCGTACGGGGGAGCGGCCTGCGCCACGTGGCCGTTCAAGTCCACCAGGCAGCGGGGTCCGATCGCCGCGGCCGGTTCCGCGCCGATCATCGTCGTCGGGACCACCAACGACCCGGCCACTCCCTACGTCTGGGCGCAGAACCTGGCGAAGGAGTTGCAGAACGGCCATCTCGTCACTCGCAAGGGCGACGGGCACACCGGCTACAACAAGGGCAACGCCTGTGTGGACGCCGCGGTGGACTATTTCTTCCTCGACAACACCGTCCCGAAGACGGATCCGAAGTGCTGAGGATTTCGTCGCATTGTGCAAAATTGCAGAGGGTGCAAGAATAGAGCCATGACCCTGGATGCCGCCCCCGCCGGCCTTCGCGAGCGCAAGCGCGCAGCGACCCGGCGCGCGATCGAGGTCGCCGCACTGGAGCTCGTGGCCGAGCGCGGACTGGAGAAGACCACCGTCGACGAGATCAGTCACCGCGCCGACATCTCGCCCCGCACGTTCTTCAACTACTTCAACTCGAAGGAGGTCGCGCTCGTCGGCGAGCCGATCGGCATCGACGAGAACGACGAGGCCGTGCGCGACTACGTGGAAGGCTTTTCCGGCGCGAATCCGCTCCACGATCTGGGCACGTTCATCTCCCGCTCGGTGGAGACCAATTCCGAGGACTTCGAACTCCAGCAGATGCGCCGGTCGGTGCTGAAGCTGTACCCGGAGCTGTTCCAGCTTCGCATGGCGGCGATGCGCAATTTCGAAGACCAGGTGAGTTCGGTGGTCGCCCGCCGCCTTCACCACGACGACCCGTCGGTGCCTCTGGATGACGAGGCGCTCGTGAGCCGCGCCCGGCTCATCACCCTCGTCGCGTTCGGGGCGATCAAGCATGCGTGGACGTGCTGGGCACAGCTGGACGCCGAGAGCGGCGCTCCGCTCACCGCCCGACTGCGGGAATCGTTCGATCAGCTGAACGGCATCCTCGAATCTGCGAAGGCCGCGTGATCCGCTAAGCTTTCTTCCTGTGCCTCGGGAGACCGCGGCCAGGCCGCCTTAGCTCAGTCGGTAGAGCATCTCACTCGTAATGAGAAGGTCATCAGTTCGATTCTGATAGGCGGCTCCGTTTCTGTCAGCGCAGCTCTCGCCCGAGAAACAGCGCGATCGCGTCGTCGATCATGACGTCGCCCTGGGCGGCGCTGGCGCGGCCGCCCGCAACGAAGGTGGCGATGCCCTGCATCGTGGATGAGATGACCAGCTTGCGTCGCTCCAACTCGTCGGCGGGGAAGGCGCCCGCATCGACGCCCTCGGCGATCAGGTTGCTGATCGTGGTGAAGAGGGTGTCGGCCGCGGCGAGCAGCGATGCGGGAGGCTCGTTCATCTTCGCCGCGAACATCAGATCCATCAGGGCTGCATTCGTGACGGCGAATCCGACGTAGGCGCGGCCGCACGCGCGGAGTCGGCCGGCGTAGCTCGTCTCGTTCTTGGCGCCATCGCTGATGGCGGTCGCAAGGGAGAGGAATCCGCGCTCCGCGAGGGCGTTGAGGAGAGCGTTCCTGTCGATGAAGTGGCTTCGTGGCGCGCCGTGGCTGACCCCGGCGTCGCGGGCCAGTCCGCGCAGCGAGAGCTCCTCGATGCCCTGCGTGCGCAGCACCTTCTCGGCCTCGTCGAGCAGCACGGTGCGCAGGTTCCCGTGGTGGAAGGGGCGCTCCGGCATGCGATCAGCATAGCCGAGCGGCACCGCAGAACTAGACATTGACTATTTTCTAGACACTGTCTAGTCTCGCATACATGACACCCAACAACTCGGCGCTCTGGCTGCCTCGCCGCGGTGGCGCGTTCGCCGTCGGCCCCGCCCCCTACACCGCTCCTGGCGCCAACGAGGTGGTGGTGCGTTCGCGCGCCGTCGCCGTGAACTTCGTGGACGGCATCCCGGGCATCGCATACCGGGTGATCCTGCCCTGGCTGCGGTTCCCGGCCGTGATCGGATCGGATGTCGCGGGGGAGATCGTGGAGGTCGGCAGCGCGGTGACCCGCCTGCGAGTCGGCGACCGGGTGGTCGGTCACGCGGTGGGAAGCGAGAGGTCGCGCAACTCTCCCGCCGAGGGGGCGTTTCAGGAGTTCGTCGTGCTCATGGAGCACATGGTCGCCCCGATTCCGGATTCGCTGGCGTTCGAGCAGGCGGCGGTGCTTCCGCTCGCGCTGTCCACGGCATCCTGCGGGCTGTTCCAGCAGGACCAGCTCGGCCTCGCGCTGCCGACGACGCAGCCGGTCGAACGCGCGGAAACCGTTCTGGTCTGGGGAGCCTCCACGAGCGTGGGGATCAACGCCATTCAGCTGGCGCGCAACGCCGGGTACCGCGTGATGGCGGCGGCCTCGCCGCGGAACGCGGACCTGCTGCGCTCGCTCGGCGCGCATTCCGTGGTCGACCGCACGAGCCGCTCGGTGGTCGACGATGCGGTCGCGGCGCTCGGTGACCTGTCGCTCGCCGGCATCCTCGCCATCGGCGCGGGGTCGCTGGCCCCGTCGGTGGCGATCGCGGCACGCTCGGCGGGATCGCGCCGAGTCTCGTCGGCGCAGCCCGGCCCGGGCACGAATCTGCGCGCTCGACTCGCTCGCCGCCGTGGTGTGCGGGTGAGCACGATCTGGGGCGGAACGCTCAAGGACAACGAGGTCGGCCCGGCGATCTACGCCGACTTCCTGCCCGGGGCGCTCGCGACCGGCACGTATCGAGCCGAGCCCGCGGCGACGGTGGTCGGCCACGGTCTCGCCGCCATACCCATGGCATTGGGCAGGCTCAAACAGGGCATCTCCACGACGAAGCTCGTCGTCACGGTCTGAATCGAGGAGAAGGCGGCATGGCTCAACAGAAGACGTTCCTCGTGTTCGGTGGGACCGGGCAGACCGGTCAGCATTTCGTCGCGCACGCCCTGAAGGAGGGCAACCGGGTGCGCGCCGTGGCCCGGAATCCGGCGAAGCTCGCCCACTCGCATCCTGAGCTCGAGGTGCGCGCCGGGTCCGTCGACGACCTGGCCGACCTCGACGAGCTGGTGCGTGGCGCCGACTACGTCGTCTCGATGCTCGGGGATGCCGCCATGCAGCGCGATCGCCTCGTGAACACCGAGTTCGTGCGCCGGCTCGTTCCCGCCATGCGACGCGAGGGCGTCACCCGCCTTCTCTACCAGGCGGGAGGGCTGAGCAGGAAGCCGGGAGCGCGTCCGTCGCCCGTGCTCTGGGCGGTGCGGAACACGCTCGCCCGGAGCCACGACGGCCAGCATCGGGACAACGAGGCGGTCATGCGGTACCTGACCGACGAGGCCGGCGACCTCGAATGGATGGTGCACCGTGCCGGCATCGGCTCGAACGGCCCCTCGAAGGGCGTGCTGCGCAGGAATCCCACCCGCGTCAGCATCGCGACGTTCGTCGACTGCGCCACGTACAACTACCGCACGGTGATGGATGCGGCGGCGATCCGCACCTGCGACACGAGCGCCTACTCGGCGAGCCGGCCCGCGAGATACCGGCCCAGCTGATCGAGCAGGCCGCGGGTTCCGCCCTCCCGGCTCGCGCCGCCATCCCAGAACTCGTCGAAGAAGACACCGTGCTCCACGTGCGTGAAGCGCGTTCCGCCATCGATGGGCTCGAACTCGAGCGACGCGACCGAGGTCGACATGTGCACGCCGTCGATCCACATGTCGTAGGTGGTGACGATGCGCACGAGTTCCACGATGTCGGTGTAGGTGGCCTCGTAGCGGGAGACGACCCCGCCGTGGAACCTGCCCTCCGCTACGTCGCGTCCCCCGACGCGGAAGTCGAAGGCCCACTCGCGCGGCTCCATCCTGTCGCCGGCGCCCCACCAGCGCAGTTTCTCGGCCTCTTCGGCGAACGCTCGCCAGACCCGCTCGGCGGGCGCGGGGTAGTCGCGGGTGAGGGTGAATCCGGATCGTGCCATGCGGCGCTCGGTGGTCATTCGCAGTTCCTAACGGGTGAGGGTGACGTGGATCTCGCCGCTGTCGGCGACCTCGGTGGCGACCGTGTGCGTGAGCTCGTACCCGGTGAGGTCGTCCCACAGGCGGTGGCCCCGGCCGAGGAAGATCGGCGCGACCATGAGGTGCAGGTCGTCGACCAGCCCGGCGCGCAGGAAGTCACGCGCGGTGCCGTACCCGCCGCCGATGCGCACATCGAGGCCGCCGGCGGATTCCGTGGCTTCGGCGAGAACCTCCTGGATCGGCTGGTCGCGGAAGTGGAAGACGGTTCCGCCCTGCATCGCGATCGACGGCCGCGGCGCGGCGTGGGTGAGCACGTACACGGGCGTGCCGAACGGCGGAGTGTCGCCCCACCAGCCCTTCCAGTCCGGATCGTCGGGGAACGTGTGCAGGCCGAACATTCCCGCTCCCATGATCTCCGCCCCCACCCCGTCGAAGAACGCGGCGGCGAAACGGTCGTCGACGCCGGTGGTGCCCGCCCCGCTCGTGTCGCCGAAGACGCGCTCGCGGAAGGTGCGGGTGGCGACGTACGCCGCCGTGATGCGATCCCAGTCGCCGCCCATCGGCGCCTCCGGGGTGGGGTCGGACGGCGTGAAGCCGTCCAGCGAGGTGAACAGGTCCATACGGACGCGGGTCATGTCGGGTCTCCTTCGTGTGCGGTGCGGATGAGGTGGATGCCGAGGCGGTCGGCCTGCTGCTCTGCGGGCGTGCGCTGCTCGCCGAGCCAGACGTGAAGCGTGTCGAGTGCGCCCGGCCGCAGGCTCACGGTGCGAACGCGCCCCAGCTTCTCGGAGGTGACGACCCCTGCGTGTTCCAGCACGCCGAGGTGCTGCATGAGCGAGGGGAGCGCCATCGAGAACGGCGCTGCTAGCTCGGACACGATCGCCGGTGCCTGAGCGAGCCGTTCGACGATGGCTCGGCGCGTGGGGTCCGCGAGGGCGCGGAGCACGGCGTCGAGCTCGTCGTAATACTTAGGCATATGCCTAAGTGTGGCGGAGTGACGACGATCCGTCAACCGCCGCCAACGGCTCCGTGACAGGATCGCAGGGTGACCGATCATCGCCGGATGCTGCTCGACACCGCCTCCCTCTACTTCCGCGCCTTCCACGGCGTGCCCGACACGGTGCGGTCTCCCGACGGCACGCCGGTCAACGCGGTGCGGGGTCTGCTCGACATGATCGCGAAACTCGTCGCGGAGTTCGAGCCGACCGAACTCGTCGCCTGCTGGGACGACTCGTGGCGGCCGAAATGGCGCGTCGAACTCATCCCCGGCTACAAGGCGCAGCGGGTCGCCCGCGAGACGGACTCCGGCTGGATCGAGACGGTGCCCGCCGAGCTCGAGGCGCAGATTCCGCTGATCCGCGAGGTGCTCGGCCTGCTCGGCATCCCGGTCGTCGGGGCCGCCGACCACGAAGCGGACGACGTGATCGGCACCCTCGCGACGCGGTCCAGGATGCCTGTGGACATCGTCACCGGCGACCGCGACCTCTTCCAGCTCATCGACGATGCCGGCCCGGTGCGGGTGATCTACACCGGGCGCGGCATGTCGCACCTGGACATCCTCGATGCCGCGGCACTCGAAGCGAAGCAGGGGGTCTCGCCGGAGGAATACGCCGACTACGCCGTGATGCGCGGCGACCCCTCCGATGGGTTGCCGGGCGTGGCCGGTATCGGTGAGAAGACGGCAGCAACGCTCCTCCGTGAATACGGCGACCTGGACGGCATCGTGGCGGCGGCCGCCGACCCGGATTCCTCGCTCACCGCCGCCGTCCGTGCACGCATCGCCGCCGCCGCGGACTATCTCGCGGTCGCGCCCCGGGTGGTGCGCGTCGTACGCGACCTCGACCTGCCCGAGTTCGACGGTCGCATCCGCCCGACGTCGGCGGAGCACGCGGCGGCTCTGGAGGAGCTGTCCCAGAAGTGGGGGCTCAGCTCGTCGCTGAAGCGCGCGCAGCGGGCGCTGGGCGAGCGACCGTCACGCGGTGGGGACGCGGCGCAGCCCGGCGAGCAGTAGCCCGACCATCCGCGCTGAGCGTCCGGCGTCTTCTCCGCCGGGCCCGGCGCCGTGGCACAGGTTGGCGACGGCTCCGAGGAACTCGGCCGGGTCCACGTCGTCCGCGATCTCGCCCGCGGCGAGAGCGGCGTCGAGCAGGCGACGGAGCGTGGGGGTCAGGCGGGTCGCGAAGTACTCGGCGAGCGGCTCGTAGGCGGAGTCGCCCGAGTGGAGGGCGGCGGCCAGTCCACGTTTTGCGGCCACGAACCGGGTGTAGCGCATGATCCAGCGGTCGAGCGCCTCGCCGGGCGGGTAGGCGGCCTCCAGCGCGGGCGCCGCCTCGACGCAGGCGTCGATCTCGCGCCGGAACACCGCCGAGATGAGATCGGAACGGGCGGGGAAGTGGCGGTACAGCGTGCCGACGCCGACGCCCGCACGATCGGCGATCAAGCGGACCGGGGCATCCACGCCGGCCTCGGCGAAGACGCCCTTGGCGGCCTCGAGCAGCGAGTCGAGGTTCTGCCGCGCGTCGGCACGCAGGGGCCGCGCTGCAGAGGCGCGGCGGGGCTGCGGGTCGGGCACGGCGGATCCTCCTTGCAAACGGAACAGTGTTCCGCTTAGAGTGGAGCTAACGGAACGTTGTTCCGGAAAAGAGGATAACAGACATGCAGTACCGCACACTCGGCCGCACCGGCATCAAGGTCACCCCGTACGCGCTCGGCGCGATGATGCTCGGCTCCCTCGGTAATCCCGACCGCGCGGAGGGCGTCCGCATCATCCACCGCGCCCTGGATGCCGGCATCAACCTCATCGACACCGCGGACCGCTACGGGGACTCCGAGGAGGTCGTCGGCGAGGCGCTGAAGGGTCGCCGCGACGACGTCGTTCTGGCCACGAAGTTCTGGGGGCCGGTGGATGACGACATCAACCACCGCGGCGCCTCCCGCCGCTGGATCGTGCAGGCGGTGGAGCGCTCGCTCCGCGCCCTGCAGACCGACCACATCGACCTCTATCAGCTCCATCGCCCCGACCCGGAGACCGACATCGACGAGACGCTCTCGGCGCTCACCGACCTCGTGCGGCAGGGCAAGGTGCGCGCGATCGGCACGTCGTCGATGCGCGGCTCCGAGATCGTGGAGGCCCAGTGGATGTCGGAGCGTCGCGGCCATGAGCGGTTCCGCACCGAGCAGCCCAACTATTCCATCCTCGATCGCGAGATCGAGCGCGAGATCCTGCCCGTCGCACAGCGCTATGGGATGGGCACGCTCGTCTACAGCCCGCTCGCGGGCGGCACCCTGACCGGGCGCTACCGCGCTGGTGCCGAGAACGACAACTTCCGCTCGACCAGGACCGGCATGCGCCACTTCCGCGACGAGCGCCGCCTCGCCGCCGTCGAGCAGCTCGTCGCGCTCGCGGAGGAGGCAGGAATGCCGCTGACCCACCTCGCAATGGCGTTCGCGATCGCCCACCCCGGGGTCACGTCCGCCATCGCTGGTCCGCGCACGATGGAACAGCTCGAGGACACGGTCGCCGGGATGGATGTCGCGCTCTCCGACGAACTGCTCGACCGCATCGACGCCATCGTGCCCCCGGGCGAAAGCATCGGCGCGATGGACATGGTCTACCGCGGGCCCGAAGTGGGCGCGCCTGCGCTGCGGAGGCGTCCGTTCGCCGAGCGCTCGGCGTCGGAGCCCGATGCGGCGTAGCATCGCGGGATGACGACGAAGCGGAGCAGGGCTCGCATGCTGGGTGTGGCGATCGGTCGCGGCATCCAGCGCGTCGTCGAGGTCATCGCGGCGGCGACGTCGGCGATGGACGGACGCAACCCCAGCGTGCTGAACCCTCCACCCGGCCCGCCGCCGAAGGACTACCGCCCGTAGACCCGCGCCGCGCCATTGCCGTGCGCCGGGGCCAGGAGGAGAATCCTCCACCAACAGGGTGGCGGACCGCCCGGCGCCCGACGGAAGAGGGTGGAGCATGGTCGAGAAGGATGCAGGGCGCGCGACGGTCGTTCTGGTGCACGGCGCGTTCGCCGACGGAGGCAGCTGGGCGGGGGTGGCGGAGCGTCTCCTGGGCGCGGGGGTCGAGGTTCTCACCCCCGCGATCGGGTTGCGGGGGATCGCGCTGGACTCGGAGTATCTGGCGAGCGTGTTCGCCCAGATCGACGGGCCCGTGGTCGCGGTCGGGCACTCCTACGGGGGTGCGATCATCTCGAACGCGGCGGCAGGCGCGTCGAACGTCGCCGGCCTCGTGTTCGTCTGCGGGTTCGCGCCGGAGGAGAACGAGAAGCTGAGCGACGTGGAGGGAACCTCCCGCGACAGCGCTCTCGGCACCGCCCTCGTTCAGCGGCAGTATCCGCTCGGCGGCGGCCAGAGCGCGGTCGAGCTCTACGTGGACACCGCGAAGTTCCCGGCCGTGTTCGCGGGCGATCTGCCGCCGGTGCAGGCGGCGGTGCTCGGCTCGTCGCAGCGCCCGGTCGCGGCGGCCGCGTTCGACGAACCGAACGGAGCACCCGCATGGAAGGCCCTGCCGTCGTGGGCCGTCGTCGCGACCGGCGACAAGGCGGCGGGCGCCGACGTCACGCTGATGATGGCCCGGCGCGCGAACGCCACGATCACCGAGCTCGACGGCTCGCACCTCATCATGATCTCGCAGCCGCAGGCGGTGGCCGACGTCATCCTCTCCGCCCTCGAGGCCGTGGCCTGATGGCCGGGGAGACTGAGCCGGGGGATGCCCTGGCCGGCTCGCTGAAGCGCACCGAGTTGCAGCACAGGCCGTCGTCGATCCCGGGGCGCGACATCGTGCAGGTGCTGACCGAGATCCCGGTCGGCGTCGAGTCGGGGTGGCACGTGCATCCGGGAGAGGAAGTGGGATACATCCTGGCCGGCACGGTCGAGATGATGATCGAGGGACAGCCGACGCTGACGCTGCACGCGGGCGATCCCTTCCTCATGCCGCCGGGACAGGCGCACAACGCGCTCGACGTCGGGCCGGGGGTGGGGATGATGCTCTCCACCTACATCGTGGACCCCGAGAAGCCGCTCGCGTCGTTCGTCGACGTGAGCTGACCGCGCTAGAACTGGCCCGCCGCGGTGGGCTTCGAAAGCGCGCGCTCGGACTTTCGAATGCGCAAGTGAAAAGGTGCGCAAACGTAAGTGTCTGAAGACCTTCAACAACTTTGCCCCGAATTCTTGGTGCCAAAAGGGCAAGAAAAGTAACCTCCAACGAGGGCAGCAATGACGCCCGCCCTGTCACACCAAGAGAGGAAAGCAATGATGCTTCGTAAGCGCAGCGCACTGATCGCCGCGGGGGTCGCGCTCGGCATGCTCTCGTTGAGCGCATGCGCCGGCGGGGCCACGACCGGCTCAGGAGGAAGTGGTTCCAGCTCGACGATCTCGTTCCGTTCGTGGAGCCCCATCGACCAGACGACGAAGGCGATGATCGCGGAGTTCGAGAAGAACAACTCGGGCACCACCATCAACTCGACGATCTTCAACTACCCGCAGTACCTCGTGGACCTGCAGGCCCGCGCCAACTCCAACACGATGCCCGACATCATCGGCCTCCAGCCCGGCGCCCTCACCCAGCAGTACCGCAGCAAGCTGATGCCCCTGCAGAAGTGCGCAGCCAAGACCTGGGGAGCGGACTGGAAGAGCAAGTTCTACCCGATCGGCCTCACCCAGGCACGACTCGGCAACCCGGCGGGCGATGAGAACTTCTACGACCTGCCGATCCTCACTCAAACCGTGAACCTCTGGGCGAACACCGAGATCCTCGACGCGAACAACGTCTCGATCCCGAAGACCTGGGACGACCTGGTCGCTGCCACGAAGACGCTCGACGGCAAGACCACTCCGGTGATGTTCGGGTTCAAGGACTCCTGGAACCGCAACACCGTCTTCCTGCAGATCGCGAACAACGTCGCTCCCGGCGCCGTCTACGAGGCGGAGCAGGGCACCATCAGCTGGACCGATCCGAAGGTCGTGAAGGCGTTCGAGTACTTCGGCAAGCTGTTCACGGACGGGATCGCGCAGAAGGGCGCGTTGAGCCTCGCGGCCTACCCCGACACCGCCAACCAGTTCGAAGCGGGCAAGGCGGCGATGACCTCGCTCGGCGCCTGGTGGATCCAGCAGTCCGACCCGACGAAAGACCAGAGCACGGTCGCTCCCCTCTCCAAGGGGATGAAGGGCTTCGAGCCGTTCCTGTTCCCGACCATCCCGGGCGGAGCGGCGACATCGCAGTACGTCGGCGGCATCGACGTCTCCCTCGGCATCTCGAAGGACACGAAGAACCCGGACCTCGCGTGCAAGGTGCTCACCGACTTCATCGCAGGCAACAGCGGGCAGAAGCTGGTGAACACGCTGAACGACGTGCCCGCGGTGAAGGGGCTCGCTCCCGCGAAGTTCACGAGCGACAAGCAGAAGGAGATCTGGAACACCTTCGTCAACGACTGGCTGCCGAAGGTGCAGTACTCCCGCTACTTCGCCGACCCGAAGATCGACACCGCCGTCGGCGACGCGCTCGCAGCGGTCGGCGCAGGGCAGGAGTCGCCGGAGGAGGCGGCCGCGGCCGTGCAGAAGGTCCAGGACAGCCTCAAGAGCTGAGCCTCGCGACCATCCATCACTGCGGGGTCCCGGCCGAGTGCGCCGGGACCCCACCCCGAGCGAAGTGTGCACATGAGAATTCGATGGACGGAAAAGGCGGTCGGGCTGGCATTCCTGGTGCCGGCCATGGCGCTGTTCCTGTTGTTCGTGGTCTACCCGATCATCTACAACTTCCAGGCCAGCACCCTGAGATGGGACGGGGTGAACGCGGGGGTGTTCGTCGGCCTCGGCAACTTCGTGCAGCTGTTCCAGGACCCGATCCTCCTGACGACGCTGCGCAACTCCGGCTACTGGATCGTGCTGACGATCGTGCCGCAGGCGGTGATCGGCTTCCTCCTGGCCAGCCTGCTGAACCGCCGTCTCGCCGGTCGCGCGGTGTACCGCGCGATCTTCTTCACCCCGGCGATCCTCTCGCCCATCGTCGTCGGATACGTCTGGGGTCGCCTGCTCGACCCGTCGACCGGGGTCATCGCCTCGATCGGCTCCGCCACCGGAACGGACCTGTCGAGCGACTGGCTGGGCAATCCCAACACGGCGATCTTCGCGGTCATCTTCGTGAACGTCTGGATGTGGACGGGCTTCTCGATGCTGTTCTACCTCTCCGGCATGCAGCTCATCGACAACAGCCTGCTCGAAGCGGCCCGCATCGACGGCGCGAGCGCGTTCCAGACGACGACGAGGATCACCCTCCCGCTGCTGCGATCGACCCATCTGTCGCTGCTGCTGCTCGGCATCATCGGCTCGCTCAAGACCTTCGAGCTCGTCTACGTGCTCACCCAGGGCGGACCCAACCACGCCACCGAGATGCTGCCCACCTACGCATTCCTGCAGGCCTTCCAGCTGCAGAGCGTCGGCTATGCCGCCACGATCAGCGTGGTGCTGCTGCTGGTGGCCGTGATCAGCTCGCTGTCCATGGTCCGCGTCTTCGGAGGCGGCTTCATCACGGGAGACGAACGATGACCGCCACGGTGCCCCGCGCCATCCGCCGACCGCGCTCGAAGACGTGGTGGTTCCACCTCATCCTGGCTCCGCTCGCTCTGCTCTGGCTGATCCCGATGCTGATGGTGGTCTCCTTCTCCCTGGTGCCCACCAGCAACCCCGACACCGTGTTCTTCGGCCTGCTGCCCGCCGCGCCCTCGCTCTCGAACTACGTGCTGATCTTCCAGGAGAACCCGATCGCGCTGCACTTCCTCGACAGCCTGCTGATCACCGTGCCCTCGGTCGCGCTGGTCGTGATCGCGGGATCGATGGCGGCGTTCGCGCTGGCGCGACTGCGGGTGCCCTTCCGGGCGCTGTTCTTCGGGACGCTCATCCTCGCGCTCGTGCTGCCGATGTCGAGCATCGTGGTCGCGACGTTCAAGATCCTGCAGTCGCTGGACCTCTACAACAACCTGCTCGGACTCGTGCTCGTCTACTCGGCGCTGGGGCTGCCGTTCGCGGTGATCATCATCCGCACCAGCTTCCTGGCGGTGCCCTACGAGACCTACGAGGCCGCGATCGTGGACGGCGCGAACAAGTGGCAGATCTTCTGGCGCATCTACTTCCCGCTCGCGCGACCAGCGATCTCCGTGGTGGTCATCTGGCAGATCATGATGACCTGGAACGACTTCCTGCTGCCTCTCGTGAGCCTCAGCGACGATGCGCTGAAGCCGCTCACCCTCATCCCGCTCGCCTATCAGGGCGTCTTCCTCAGCCAGCCGGGTGCACTGTTCGCGATCCTCGTCGTGATCTCCCTCCCGGTGGTCGTCACGTTCGTCTTCCTGCAGAAGTACCTGGTGAGCGGCCTCGCCGGAGCGATCAAGTGACGCTCCTCGGCATCGACATCGGCACGACGGGAGTGCGCGCCCTCGCCGTGGACCGGGCCGGCACGGTGGTCGCCTCCGCCTCCCGACCCACGCCGCCGGTCATCGACGGCCGGCGCGCCGAGACGGATGCCGCGGTGGTGGGTGTCGCCGTCGATGACGCGATCCGCGAACTCGTGGCAGGCCTCGCGGAACCGGTGGTCGCGGTGTCGTTCAGCACGCAGGGCGAGGCCGTCGTACCGGTCAGTGCGGCCGGACTCCCGCTGGCGTTCGCGCCGATCTCGATGGACCGGCGCGGCGATCTCGCGGAGAAGGAGATCACCGCCGCCCTCGGCGATGGCGCGTTCGCGCGCATCACGGGCCAGCCCGCGCATCCGATGTTCTCGGTGCACAAGATCGCCGCAGGCGGCGACGCCTGGACCGCCGCCGACGTGAAGGGATACCTCACCCTCGACGCCTTCGTGGCGGCGCGACTCGGCGCGGCACCGACGACCGACTTCTCCATGGCCGCCCGCACGGGCCTGTTCGACGCCGGTGCGCTCGGCTGGTCCGCTGCCGTCATCGATGCGGCGCGGTCGGCGGGCGCGTCCCGGTTGTCGGCGGGGATGCTGCCTCGCGTGGTCGCGCCGGGCGAGGCGATCGGAACGGTCTCGGCCGAGGCGTCCGAGCGCACGGGGCTGCGCGAGGGGACCCTCATCGCCGCAGGCGCGCACGACCAGGCCGCCGCGTACTTCGGAGCGGGCGGCGTCGCCGGGCGCAGATCGGTGTTCTCCCTCGGCTCGAGCGACTGCCTCACCGTGGGCTCGACCGAACGGCCGGACGGCCTGACCGACACCGGATTCGCCAGCTATCCCGTGTCGGCCGACAGGTGGCTGACGCTCGCGGGGACCGCCGCAGGCGGGTGGGCGCTCGAATGGTTCGCCGGCATCCTCGGCTCCGGGGTCGCGCACGTGTTCGACGACCCCTCGCCCGCGCCGTCGTCGGTGATGGTGCTGCCGTACTTCGTCGGCTCCGGGACGCTCGACAACGACCCGACCGCGCGGGGCGCGATCGTGGGCCTCACCCTCGACACCACCCGGAGTGAGCTGAGCCGGGCGTTCCTCGAATCCGGCGCGCTCGAACTGGCCAAGATCGCCGACGCCCTTGCCGAGAAGGCGGGACTTCGGATCGGCGACATCGTCTCTGTGGGCGGAGGTGCCGCCAACCGGCAGGCGCTCGGAATCCGGGCATCCGCTGCGGGCCGGGCTCTGACGCCCGGACCGGACCACGCCTCGGCCCGCGGTGCAGCGCTCCTCGCGGGCGTCGGCGCCGGGGTGTTCCCCGGAGTCGGCGAGCTTCCGCCGCCGGCGGTCGGCGAACCCATCGCCCCCGACCCGGCGACCCGCGAATGGTATTCGCGCCTGCGTGCCACCTACCGCGAGCTCTATCTCGCGCTTCGACCACTCACCAATTCGTTGGGAACAACAAAGGAGAAACCATGACGACGTTCGACCTCCAGGCTGCCAAGGCCGAGATCCTCGACTACTGCCTGCAGTCGATGAAGTACGGTCTCAACTTCAACACGCAGGGCAACATCAGCATTCGCGTCCCCGGCGTCGAGAACCGCTTCCTGATCACCTCGCATGACCTCGAATACGACAAGATGACCGTCGACGACGTGATCCTGGTGGACTCGGACTCGAACGTGGTGGAGGGCGACGGCGAGCCCTCCTCGGAGGTCACCGTGCACATGGCGGTGTACCGCAGGCGGCCCGACGTGAACGCGATCGTGCACTCGGAACCCATCTTCTCGAACGTGTGGGGCGTGGTGGGCGAGCCGGTCACCGGCACCCTCGTGAACATGGTCATCTACACCCGCGGAGACGTGCCGGTGATGCCGTTCGCACTGAGCAATCGCACCGAGTTCGGCGACGCGATGTGCGACGTGATGGGCGATCGCAACGCGGTCATCTGGGCGAACCACGGTCTGCTGACCGTCGGCGACAACCTGCGCGACGCGTTCAAGACGAGCATTGCCGTCGAATCGGCCGCGAAGGTGCTCTCGTACGCACGTGCGATCACCGACAAGCCGATCGTGCTCGACTACGACGCCCTCGGCATCACCGCCTCGCTCTGACGACATGGCGCTCACAACACTCGCCGCCGCGCTCACCTCAGCGCGGAACGGCGGATACGCCGTCGGAGCCTTCAACGTCTCCGACCTGGATCAAGCCGTCGCAGTGCTCGACGCGGCACGCGACGAGCGCTCCCCGGTGATCGTGCAGGCGATCGCGGGATTCCACCCCTATCGCGACGAGGGCTGGTGGTGGGATCGACTGCGCGACCTCGTGGTGAGCTACGACGACGTCACCACGGTGCTGCATCTGGACCACGGGCAGACGCTCGAGGACTGCGTGCGCGCGATCGACCACGGCTTCACCAGCGTGATGATCGATGCGAGCCGCGATCCGGAGACGGGGGAGCCGTCATCCTTCTCGGCCAACGTCGCGCTGACGGCCGCGGTGGTCAGTCTCGCCCATGCGGCGGGCGTGAGCGCCGAGGGCGAGCTCGGCACCGTCGGCGGCGCGGAGGCCGGTCTGCGTGGCGAGGTGGAGGAGATCGTCTTCGCCGACCCCGAGCTGGCGGCGGAGTTCGTCGCAGCGACCGGCGTGGACGCCCTGGCGGTCGCCGTCGGCACCAGCCACGGGTCGGTCAAATTCGTGGATCCCGGGGCCGACCAGCGGCTGCGGATCGAGCTCGTCGAGCAGATCGCGTCCACGATCCCGGACACCTTCCTCGTGCTGCACGGCAGTTCGTCGATCCCCGCCGACGCCATCGAGGTCATCAACGCGAACGGCGGGCGGGTCACGCCGTCCCACGGCATCGCGACGGATCAGAAGCAGCGCGCCATCGCATCCGGCGTGCGCAAGATCAACCAGGGCACGGATTCGCACCTCAGCTGGACCGCGGCGCTGCGCAGGCGTCTCGCCGAGGAGCCCTCCGAGGTGGAGCCGAGCCTCGGACTCCGGGTCGCGATGGCGGGGATGACGGGGATCGTGCGGCAGCGCATGCGCGAGTTCGGGTCTGCAGGGCAGGATGCGGCGGCGGAGGTCGTGGCGGGCGCGCTGAGCGAAAGTTAAGCGCGGCCCGCGCGGCGCGGCGAACGCTGCGCAGGGTGCACCGACCTCTCGCTTGACCTGAAAACGCAAAAAAGCGAAGATCGACTATGCCAGCATCGCAGCCGGCCCTCCTTCCCGAGGCCCGACGAAGCCAGATCCTGGCCATCGTCGAGCAGCGCGGGTTCGTGCGGGTGTCCCAGCTCAGTCGCCTCCTCGCCGTCTCCTCGGTCACCATCCGCGGGGATCTCGACGCGCTCGCCTCGCATCGGGCGGTGCAGCGCGTGCACGGCGGGGCGATCTCGGGTCTGCGCGCCGCCGCGCTGGAGCGACCGTTCGAGCAGTCGCTGATGAGCGCAGCGCAGGAGAAGGTGCGCATCGGCAATGCCGCGGCGAGCCTGGTCGTCTCGAATCAGTCGGTGATGATCGACGTGGGGACGACCACGACGGCGGTCGCGCGTGCACTCGCGTCCCGTGAGGACGTGGAGAACGTGGTGATCATCACGAACGCGCTCAACATCGCGCTCGAGTTCGAGAGGGTGATCCCGCGGTTCACCGTGATCGTGACCGGGGGCACGCTCCGCTCGGCTCAGCATTCCCTGGTCGACCCGCTCGCCGACGTGGTGATCGAGCGGCTCAAGGGCGACATCGCATTCGTCGGAGCCACCGGGGTGGACCCGCGAGCCGGCGTCTCGAACGCCAACGTGCCGGAGGCGGATATGAAACGACGGATGCTGATGGCCTCGTCGCGCGGCGTCGTGGTCGCCGACAGCCAGAAGCTCGGCATCTCCCAGCTGAGCCGGGTCGTGCCCACCTCGGGCATGCACACCCTGGTCACGGGCAGGGAGGCCGACGCGGCGACGGTCGAGGAGTTCCGCGCCCTCGGCGTCGAGGTCATCGTGGCGTGACAATGGTCGGATGCAGCAGCGCATCGACCGCGTGACCACCGGCGACGGCACCGTCGTCGCCTGGGCGGAGGCGGGCGCCGGCCGTCCCATCGTCTACGTCTCGGGCTGGCTCAGCCATCTGGAGCTCAGCTGGGAGCTGCCGGAGGAGCGCGCGTTCTACGAGGGCCTCGCGACCGGCGCGAGGCTGATCCGCTACGACCGCGCGGGCTGCGGGCTCTCGTCGCCTCTCGTCGGCGCGCCCTCGATGGAGCGGGAGCTGGAGCAACTGACCGCGGTCGTCGCCCAGCTCGGCCCAGAGCCGTTCGACCTGGTGGGGACCTCGATGGGGGCGCTCGTGGCGGTGGCGTGGGCGGCCGAGCATCCGGAGACCGTGCGACGGCTGGTGCTCTACGGGGGGTGGGTGCGCGGCGCCGAGGTGTCGCCGGCCAGTGCGAGGGAGCACGTGCTCGGCCTGATCGAGTCGCACTGGGGGCTCGGATCGGACGTGCTAACCGACATCTTCGCGCCGGATGCCTCGGGGCCCGCCCGCGCGCAGTTCGCCCGCTACCAGCGCTCCAGCTCCACCGCGCAGACCGCCCGTGCGCTCCTCGGTCTGAGCTACGAACTCGACGTCGACGACCGCCTGCGAATGGTGCGTGCGCCCACGCTCGTGGTGCACCGGGAGAAAGACAGGGCGGCACCGGTCGAACAGGCCCGTGCGCTCGCGGCGGGGATCGAGGGCGCACGCCTGGTGGTGCTGCCCGGGCGATCGCACCTCCCCTACGCGGGAGACTCGGCGGAGCTGGTCGCCACGATGCGGCGCTTCCTCGGTCTGCGCGCGCTGCGCACGGCCCCGCGGGCGCTCACGGCACGACAGCGCGAGGTCGCCGCCCTGGTGAGCGAGGGGCTCACGAACCGTGAGATCGCCGCGCGGCTAGGGATCGACGAGAGGTCCGCGGAGGGTCACGTGGAACGCATCCGCACCCGCCTCGGGGTTCGTTCGCGCGCCCAGATCGCGGCCTGGTTCGCCGGTGAAGTGGGGTAGTTCCACCCCTGACACGACGGTCGGCCATCGCCAGGCTGGGGGTATGACACACGATATGACCGCGGAGGCGCTCACCGGCGAGCCGAGCGCCCCATTCGCACTGCACCCCGGCCGCGGCCGGTTCAACGCGGCCTTCTTCCGGGCGATGGGCCCCTACCTGGACCGTGCCCTCGGTCCCCACAAGCGTCGCGTCTTCTCCGACCTGCCCGAGAGGGTCGTGGAACTCGGATCGGGCGTCGGCGCCAACCTCCCGTACCTCCGCCCGGGCGGAACGCTGGTCGCGATCGAGCCCAACCGCTACATGCACGCGCGCCTCGAGGCCGCGGCCGCCCGCGCGCGCGTGCGCCTGGTGCTGCGCGAACGCACGGCGGAACGCACGGGCATGCCCGACCACAGCGTGGACGCGGTCATCTCGTCGCTCGTGCTGTGCTCCGTGCACAGCCCGGACGACGTGCTGGCGGAGGTCCGCCGCATCCTCAGGCCGGGCGGCACGTTCTGCTTCGTCGAGCACGTGGTGGCCCGGCACGGCACGCCGACCCGTGCGGCGCAGCGGATCCTGCGACGGCCATGGTCGTGGACGTTCGAGGGCTGCTCGTGCGAGCGGGATCTCGAGGCCGCGGTGCGTGCGGCGGGGTTCGCGCACGTGGAGGTGGAGCGCTACCGCATCCACACGCCGTTCCTGCCGTTCAACACCCATATCGCGGGGGTGGCGACCGCGTGAGAGGCTGGGGCGATGTTCTCCGTCGCCCTCTCCCGCACCGCCGCGCTTCGCCCGCTCGAGGTCTGGCATGCGGCCGAGTTCGCCGCCCATCTCGACCGCGCCCGTGAGCACATCCGTCCCTGGGTGGGGCCATCGTTCGTGACGGAGGGGATCGCCGGCGCGCGATCGACCCTTGCGCGCTACGCGGAGCACACGGCGCGCGACGGCGCACGCATCTTCGGCATCTGGGACGACGGCGTGCTGGTCGGCGGCGTGATGTTCGTCGAGTTCGACGCCGAGTGGGGAACGTGCGAGCTCGGATGCTGGCTGGAGCCCGCCGCCGAGGGCCGCGGCCTCATCACCCCCGCCTGCCGGGCCCTTCTCGATTGGGCGTTCGGCGTTCGCGGCGTTCACCGCGCCGAGTGGCGCTGCCGAGCCGACAACGTGCGCAGCGCCGCGGTCGCGCAGCGATTGGGGATGTCGCTGGAGGGTGTGCTCCGCGAGTCGTGGAGGGTCGGCGACCGCTTCCACGACAAGCAGGTGTGGTCGGTGCTCGCGCAGGAGTGGAGCCGACCGGGGGAGTGACCTCAGTCGTTCGCGCGCGCCCGCGCGACGACCTGCCCGCGCGCCGATTCCGGGAAGCGCTCCAGCATCGCCCGCACCTCGGCTGCGTCCGGGTTGGCCCCGAACAGCTCGGTGCCCGGCTCCATGCGCACGCCTTCGGCCAGCGGGCCGGCCACGACCGGGTCGAAGCCGAGCGCGTCGACGACGGCGGCGACTTCGGCCACGTCCGACGGGTCGTCCCCGGCGATCGCGATCGCGCGCCGCCCGGGGGAGCCCTGCGGTCTGGCCTCGGCGTCGATGTCGTGGTAGCCGAGGTGATTGAAGGCCTTCACCAGGCGAGCGCCCTCGAAGTGGTGCTGGAGGATCTCGCTCGACGAGGTGCGCGGATCGGTGAGGTCGTCGCGGAATCCGTCGATCTCCCACCAGTAGTTGGTCGCGTCGATCACGAGCTTGCCGCGCAGCAGGTCGGCGGGCACGCTGCGGTACTTTCCGAGCGGCAGCGCGAGGACGACGACATCCGCGCCCCGGATCGCCTCGGCGGCCGTGACGGCGACGGCACCGGGGCTGAGCACCTCCACGGTGAGCGCGATCTTGGCGGGGTCGCCCGATCCCGCGATCAGCACCCTGTAGCCCGCGGCCACCGCGAGCCGCGCCAGCACGGTGCCCACCTTGCCCGCCCCGAGAATGCCGATGGTGCGCGCGGTCGCCATGCTCACATGCTAGCCCGGGCCGGACGGGGCATCACGAGTCGGCGATGCGGCTGAGCAGCGCGCAGGCGTGTGCGATCGTCCGTCTCTCGTCGGGCCCGAGCGCTCCGAGCTGCGCGTCCAGCCAGGCGTCGCGCTGGGTGCGGGCGGCCCGGGCGAGCTCTGCACCCTCCGGCGTCGTGCTGAAGAGCACCTTGCGGCGATCATTCGGGTCGGGCGAGCGGACCGCGTATCCGGCGGAGGTGAGCCGATTGACGCTCTGGCTCATCGACGCCGGCGCGACCTGGCCGACGTCGCTGAGCTGCGTGAGGGTCTGCGGACCGTTCTTGTGCAGCCAGTTGAGCACGTCGAGCGCGGTGTCGCCGAGGCCGCCCTCGGGGCGTTCGCTCCGGAAGCGGCGGTAGAGGCGCCCGACCGCGGAGCGCACCTCCGCGCCGAGCGGATCGCCGGCGGATCCGAGGGCACCCGTGTGACTTGCGTTCGCGTCCATGGGTCATTAGTGTACCTAAATATAGATCTTTAGTACACCTAAACATCGGTTCCGCCGGATCGATGGCCGCCTCCCACGGAGCCCTCATGTCCTCACCCGCCGCCGCCAGCATCCCCGCGGCCGCCGCT
Source organism: uncultured Lacisediminihabitans sp. (assembly GCA_966212465.1). Lineage (GTDB taxonomy): Bacteria > Actinomycetota > Actinomycetes > Actinomycetales > Microbacteriaceae > Lacisediminihabitans. Next base: position 40,399 of record CBIHRK010000013.1, on the reverse strand, counting down.
CGCCCGTTCTCGTGGCGGTTCACCCTGCCGCTCTTCATCGGATCGGCCCTGAACCCGATCAACAGCTCGATGATCGCGACCGCCCTGCTGCCCATCGCGCACGGTCTGGGAGTGCCGATCGGCCAGACCGCGTCGCTCGTCACCGCCCTCTATCTGGCCAGCGCGATCGCCCAGCCCACGGCGGGCAAACTGGCCGCGGTGTTCGGCGCCCGACGCGTCTTCCTCGTCGGCATCGTGCTCGTGCTCCTCGGCGGCGTGCTCGGCGGCGTCGCATCCGACCTCGCCATGGTGCTCATCGCGCGCGTGCTCATCGGTCTGGGCACCTCGTGCGCGTACCCCTCGGCGATGATGCTCATCCAGCGCCGGGCCGCGTCGGCCGGGCTGGAGAAGGCTCCGGGCGGCGTGCTCGGCGGCCTCCAGATCGCGGGTCTCGCCACGGCGGCGCTGGGCCTTCCCCTCGGCGGCGTTCTCGTCCAGACCGTCGGATGGCGGTGGGTCTTCCTCGTGAACGTGCCCGTGGCGCTGGTGGCCCTCGCCGCGGCGCTGGTCTGGATCCCTCGCGACCCCGCGAGCACGCGGCCCGCGGGCGTGCGCGGCGTTCTCTCCGGCATCGACCTCGTCGGAATCGTCGCATTCGCGCTGGCGATGTCGGCGCTCCTCGGGTTCCTGTTCTCCCTGCAGCATCCGAACTGGCTCCTGCTCGCCGCGGCGATCGCACTGTTCGCAGCTCTCACGGTCTGGGAGCTCCGTGCGGCCTCCCCCTTCCTCGACGTGCGCCTGCTCGTGCGCAACGCCGCGCTCGCTCGCACCTACCTGCGCTTCGCCCTCGTCGCCCTCTGCGTCTACGTCGTGATGTACGGAATCACGCAGTGGCTGGAGGCGGCGCGCGGGATGTCCGCGCTGGCCGCCGGGCTGCTCCTGCTGCCGATGAGCGTCATCTCCGGAGCGGTCGTCGTCCCGATCTCCCGGCGCAACCTCGTGCGCGGGCCCGTGATCGTGGCGGCGGTCGCGAGCCTCATCGGCTCCGTCGGCGTGCTGTTCCTCACCTCCGACACCGGCCTCGTCTGGATCGTGCTCATCACGGTCGTCTTCGGCGTGGTGCTCGGCACGGCCTCCAGCGGGAACCAGCTGGCCCTCTACCTCCAGGCTCCGCCCGAGCAGCTGGGGGTGGCATCCGGTCTGTTCCGCACCTTCGGATACATCGGCTCGATCGCCTCCTCCGCGATCACGGGCATCGTCTTCCGCACCGAGGCCAGCGACGGCGGAGTCCACGTCATCGGTCTCATCATGGCCGGCGTCAGCCTCGCGGCCATCGTCCTCACCGTCGTCGATCGCACCCTCCGCAGCCCCGACCGGGCCACGCGGCCCGCCTAGCAGAAAGCACCAGCCCATGCCCGTCAATCCTCTCGGCCGTCTGCTCCGCAACCGACGAGCCGGCCACCACACTCTCGCCTGGGCGGATGCCCGTCTCCAGGCGCCGGAGAGCTTCGAGCTCAGCAGCCCGGCCTTCCGTCACGGCGGAGCCATCCCCGAGCAGCACCGCGGCAGGCTGCGCGGCCCCAACATCTCCCCGGCCCTGGCCTGGAGCGCGCCGCCGCCGGAGACGCGCGAACTCGTGCTCCTGGTGCAGGATCCCGACGTGCCGTTCGCCAGGCCGGCCGTGCATGCCGCCGTTCGCGGGATCGAGCCCTCCCTGCGCGAGATCCCCGAGAACGGTCTCGCACACCCGAGCCCTGTCGAGGGACTCGCACACGGGAAGGGGGCTCTGGGTCGTCGCGGATACGCGGGCCCGCTCCCCATCCGTTCGCACGGACCGCATTCCTACGCCTTCCAGCTGTTCGCGCTCGACCGGCGCCTCGACCTGCCCGACGCGTTCACGGTCGAGGATGCAGTGGAGGCCATGGCCGGGCACGTGATCGCGCGCGCCCGGCTGGACGGAACGTACGAGATCCGCTGACCACGCGTGGCGCACTAGGGCAGAGCGACCCCGGTCAGCCGCTCGAGCTCGGCGAGCAGCGCGCCCTGGAAGGCGGGGGAGCGCGTCGCGCCCAACGGCTCCTGCTGACGCTGATGGTAGAAGTAGCCTCCGCTCACCAGCGCGTCGGGGGCGTCGCTCGTGGCGAGCCAGGCCTGGGTGACGTGGCCAAGCGCGAGATCATCCGGTGCGCCGCGGCCGCCCATCGCCGTCGGCACCCAGCCGGGCTCGACGGCGTTGCTGAGCACGTCGGTCCACCGCCGCGCCACGGCGAACGCGAGGGCCGCGTCGAAGAGCTTGCTGTCGCCGTAGGCCTGCGATCCGTTCCACGGCCGCTCGATCCAGTCCAGGTCGCGCACCTCCGGCGACCCGCCGAGGTGGCTGCTGCTGCTCAGATAGACGAGACGCGCGGGACGGGCGACGAGGGCGGTGAGGATGTAGGGCGCCAGCACGTTCACCGCGAGCAGGTGGGCGTGACCCTCCGGAGTCGCCACCCGGCGCGGTTCGCGGTAGCCGATGCCGGCGTTGTGGATGACGGCGTCGAAGCGCCCCGAGGCGTTCGCCTGGGCGGCGACATCCGCCGTCTCGCGCGCGCTCGTGAGGTCGCCGACCAGCACGTCGGCCGCTCCCGGCGCGGCCCGACGGGTGTCGTCCGCGCGCGACTCGTTGCGCGCGTGCAGCACGACCTCGTGGCCGTCATCGATGAGGGCGCGTCCGGCGGCGAGCCCGAGGCCGTCGCTCGAACCGGTGATCAGGATGCGGGGCATGGACGTTCCTCCAGGGTCGGCTGCGCCCGACAGTACGCCTCAGCGAGGGTCCGCGCGATCGAGGTTCCAGTGACGCGACACGGTGCTGAACCACTCCTCCTCGCCCGTGGGGATGAGCACGAAGCGCGAGATCATCCGCTGGCCGCCCTCCGCGTCGCCGTAGAGGATGTCGATGGTGAACGCCCGACGCGACCGGATCGCCTCGGCCGCCTGGGAGAAGGCGGGCTCGGAGGGATCGCGGAAGGTGCCCTCCCAGAAGCCGAGGTCGCCCTGGGGCACGTACAGGTCGCGCGTGAGCCGGTGGAAGTCGCTGTGGTCGGGGCGTTCGGCGGGGCCGAGCGATCGCTCAGGTGAGAACCGCCAGGCATTGAGCACGGCGATGCCCTGGCCGACGTTGCGCACCGAGATCGCGAGGTAGATGGCCGAGTCGGTGAGGTCGACGCCGGCGCGGCCGCCGGGCACGTGCATCCAGTGGTCGTCCTGGAAGCCGACCTTCTGCTCGTCGTCCTGCAGGCGGGAGGGCAGCAGGAGCGGCCGGATGCCCTCCTGCAGCGAGGCCTCGGCGAGCCGTGCGCTGCGATTCGCGGATCGCACAGACGCGAAGGTCGCGATGGCCAGGATGAGCGTGCCGCCCGCGGTTCCCAGTTCGGCGATGGTCGCCCAGTCCATGCCCGTCTCCTCCCGCGATCCCGTGCACCCATTGTGGCAGCGCGGATGCCGCGGCGCAGGCGCAGCGGGCGGGCGCGAGGCGCGACATAATGGCGAATGTGACGACGCCAGAGCCCTCCGCCGACTCGTCCGGACGCACCGTCTGGGCCAGCAGCGTGGCGTCCCGCCTCGCCTCGTTCCTGCGCACCGAGACGGGCAGCTCGGGCGTGCTGCTCGGCGCGATCGTCGTCGCGCTGGTGTGGGCGAATGTGAGCGAGGCCTCCTACGACCTCGTCTGGTCCACGCCGCTCGTGATCCGCGTCGCCGACTTCGAGCTCGGCATGGATCTGAGGGGCTGGGTCGGATCGGGGCTGATGACCCTCTTCTTCCTCGTCGTCGGACTGGAGGCCCGTCGCGAGTTCGACCTCGGCGACCTGCGCGACCGGCGACGGCTGGTCATCCCGTTCACCGCAGGGCTGGTGGGGATGCTGATCCCCGTGCTCATCTTCCTCGCGGTGATGGCGGGCGGTCCGGGCGCGCACGGCTGGGGGATCGCGATGTCGACCGACACCGCCCTCGCCCTCGGCCTGCTCGCGCTGCTCGGTCGCAACCTGCCGGAGCGTCTGCGCGGCTTCGTGGTGACCCTCTTCATCGTCGACGACGTCGTGGCGCTCGTCGTGATCGCGGTCGTCTACAGCAGCGACATCCAGCTCCTTCCCCTCGGCGTCGCGATCCTCGCCTTCCTCGCGTTCCCGATCATGCTGCGCTGGCGTCGGGCGCCCTCCGCCTTGTTCGTCCTCGCCGGGCTGATCACCTGGGGGGCGCTGCACTTCAGCGGCGTCGATCCGCTGGTGGCGGGGCTGGCGATCGGGCTCGTCGCCCCCGCCTACTCGCCCGGGAGGGATCGGCTGGAGGTCGCAGCCGGGCTCTTCCGCCAGTTCCGCGAACAGCCGACCTCGCAGCTCGCCCGAACGGCCGGGGCCGGTCTGATCGGCACGATCTCGCCCAACGAGCGCCTGCAGACCCTCTATCACCCGTGGACGAGCTACGTGATCGTGCCGCTGTTCGCGCTCGCGAACGCAGGGATCCACATCGACCCGGGATTCCTGGCGCGCGCGTACACCACGCCGATCACCCTCGGCGTCATCCTGGCCTACGTGGTCGGCAAGCCGATCGCCGTGATCGGAACGACCTGGCTGATCACGCGGCTGAGCGGGCGGCGCTTCTCGCCGCCGGTCGGCTGGGCCTCGGTGGCGGGGAGCGGCACCATCGCCGGAGTCGGGTTCACCGTCTCCGTGCTGATCGCCACGCTGGCCTTCCGCGGCGAGGAGCTCGCCGAGGCGAAGCTCGGCATCCTCACCGCCGCGATCGTCTCGGCCCTCGTGACCTGGGCGGTGTTCCGCGCCACCGCCCTGCTGTCGCCGGCCCGCCGCGCCCGCGCTCTGCTCGGGGACACGGAGCGCCTGGTCGATCTGGTGATGCCGGTCGACCCGCGGCGGGACCACATCCGCGGACCGGAGGACGCCCCGGTGACCGTGGTGGAGTACGGCGACTTCCAGTGCCCCTACTGCGGCCGGGCGGAGCCCTCCGTTCGCACGCTGATGGCGGATGTCGCGGTGCGCTTCGTCTGGCGCCACCTTCCGCTGACCGAGGTGCATCCGAACGCCGAGATCGCCGCGGAGGCCGCCGAGGCAGCCGGCAGGCAGGGCCGGTTCTGGGAGATGCACGACCTGCTTCTGCAGCATCAGGATCGCCTGCGCCTGCCCGACCTCGTGGGGTACGCCGCGGGGCTCGGCATCGACACGGAGCGATTCGAGCGAGAGCTGCGTTCGCACGCGCACGTCGACCGCGTCGACGAGGACGTGCGCACGGCCGACGCGAGCGGGGTGGCGGGCACGCCGACGTTCTTCATCAACGGGCTGCGTCACTACGGCGCCTACGACGCCGACAGTCTGAAGGCGGCGGTGCAGGCCGCCGGCGAGCAGGCCGAGGTCAGCGGATTCGGTCGCTGACCCTCGCGCCCAGGGCGTCCGGCGCGGATGATCGGGTCATGCCCTCGCTCTGGTCGATCGGTTCGCGCAACTCGGTGCTCTCCATCGGGTCGACCGAGTCGATCCTCTCGATCGGATCGACGGGCTCGATCCTCTCCGTCGGCTCGGCGTGGTCGTTCGCATCGTTCGGCTCGTTCGCGTCGTCCATGGCGAACCTCTCGGCGCTGTCGTTCCAGTCGACGCGTTCGCTGCTGTCGGCGCAGTCCGCACGGTCCGTTCTCGCGTGGCGGGGGAGCGACTCGGTGCCCGCGGGGGCGGGGGTGCTCGTGAGGAACGGCATCCGGCTCGGTCTGCTCGCCGGTGCGGCGGCCGCGGCAGGCGTCGTGCTGGCGCGTCTCGTGCGGCGCTAGCGCTCCTCGGCGATGCCCCGCTGGGCGGGTTCGTCGGTGAGCTGCAGCCCCTGGGCGCTGTTCGCCGAGCTCACCAGGATCTCGAGCCATTCGCGATTGACGGTGGGCATGCGTCCGCCGTTGTAGCGGAAGACGAGGGGGATGGACGGCTCCAGCCAGAGGGTGGAGCGCCCGTTGCCGTCGGCGGACTCGTCGCGCCAGGAGAAGAAGAACCCCTCCCGCCTGCGGAGCTTCTGACCGATCGCGAGTTGGAGGTGGGCCAGCACCCGATCGTCGAAGACGACCTCGAGACTCGGCCCGTACAACAGCTTGCCCAACTACTTCCGCCTCTCACCGGGCCACGCCCACCCGCGATGGTAGTCGCGCAACGCTCACGGACTCGCCTCGAGGAGGGGGATTGATTTCCGCTTCGCAGGTGTGTTATCCACCCGATTCGAGCCCGTAGACCGGATATTCGCCCCCCGAACGCGGGAGGATCCGGGTAACGAAACGCCCCCCTTTCTAGTCACATTTGCGGCATCAAGGGCCAGAATCGCTTGTTGGTCCCGAATCACAGGCCTACGGTTGAGGCAGATGCACCGCTTCTGGGAAGGTGCGTCGTTGATTCGGGGGGATCACACCATGCGTCGTTTCGCTTTTCTCACAGTCGTCTTGACCGCGGTCCTCGTGCTGGTCATGCCCTTCATCGGCGGGGGCGGACCGGCCCTCGGCCGGAGCATCTCGACCGCATACGCCGACGAGACGGGCGTTCCCGTGTTCGCCGCCGCGCCCGGAGCCAGGGTGGCGGTGCCCGGCCTGAGCCAGGCGCAGAGGCAGACCCAGGCGGCATCCGCGAGGCTCCAGGCGCAGGCCGACGCCGTGGCGACGGTCGCCTACCTCAAGCAGGACACCGAGCACCTCGCGCAGAAGCCGGTGCCGATCCCCGCCCCTCCCGTCGTCGCAGCGAGCGGCAAGGCCTCCTCGGGCGGCGGCGCCGCCGCGACGACGGCACAGCGGCGCGCGGTGCGGGCGGCAGCCGGACAGGCCTGCCCGGCCAGCCCCGGCGGCGGCGGAAGCGCGCCCGGGGGCTCCCAGGCGGGCATCGGCGGAACGGCCACCTCCGACATCCAGTCGTTCTCGGCCCAGTTCAACGCCGTGCGGGCGGCGAACTGCCTCGACCCGATCGCTCCGAGCCATTTCCGTTACGACGCGTGCATGGAGACGCGACTGTACTGGATGGCGGAGGACCCGAGCACCGACCCCGGCAACACCTGGGGACACGCGGGCGTGCGCAGCCTCGCGCCCGCCGCCGACGGCACCTACTACTCGGACACGACGCCCAGCCGCGGCTGCGACGGCAACCTGGCCGGCGGATCGGGCAACTCGGGTGCGACGGTCGCGCAGAAGTGGTGGGACTCGATGGCTCACCGCCTCGCGCTCTACCGCCCGAGCTACACCGGCAGCACGGCCAACGTGTGCATCTACTTCGCCATGACGCACGGCGGCATCCCGAGCGAACCGTCCTCGTTCACGCGGGCCGCGGCGCGCTGGGCGGCCTGCTAGATTTCATCACGCGGGCTCTGGCGCCCGCAGGGTGAGGGAGTCATGACGGGAACACTGCGCTGGGGAATCCTCGGCACCGGCGGCATCGCGCACGAGCAGACGAACGATCTGGTCGAGAACGGCTTCACGGTGACCGCCGTCGGTTCGCGCTCGCTCGAGTCCGCCCGGGAGTTCGCCTCGCACTTCGGCATCGCGAACGCGCACGGCAGCTATGAGGAGCTCGTCGCCGACCCGGAGGTCGACGCCGTCTACGTGGCCACCCCGCACCCCTTCCACCACGACAACGCCCTGCTGGCCATCGCCGCGGGCAAGCACGTGCTGGTGGAGAAGGTGTTCACCATCACCGAGGCGCAGGCCCGCGAGGTGTTCGACGCCGCGGAGCGCGCGAACGTGGTCGTGCTCGAGGCGATGTGGACTCGGTTCCTTCCCCACATGGTCCGCGTTCGCGAGCTCATCGCGTCGGGTGCGCTGGGCGAGGTGCGCACCGTGATCGCCGACCACAACCAGGACCTTCCGAAGGAGCCCGAGCACCGCATCAACAACCCCGCCCTCGGCGGCGGCGCGCTGCTCGACCTCGGCATCTACCCCGTCTCGTTCGCCTTCGACGTGTTCGGCGAACCCGAGACGGTGAAGGCGGCGGCCAGCATGACTGCGACGGGCGTCGACCGGCAGACCGCCATCATCCTGGGCTTCCCCGGCGGGCGTCAGGCCGTGCTGCAGACCGCGCTCGACACCGCGGGCCCGAACACCGCGGTGGTGCTCGGCACCACGGCGCGCATCGAGATCGAGTCGGTCTGGTACACGCCCACCAGCTTCCGGCTGATCGCCTCGGATGGCACGGTGCTCGAGCACTTCGACCAGCGGGTCAGCCAGCGCGGCATGCAGTTCCAGGCGTGGGAGCTGGAGCGCCTGGTCGAGCAGGGCCGGTCGGCGGCCGACGTGCTGCCGCCGAGCGAGACCATCGCGATCATGGCGACTCTCGACGAGATCCGCCGCCAGATCGGCCTGGTCTACCCGGGCGAATAGGCGCCCCCGGCGGTGGCCCGAAACGCCCCCGCTATCATTGTCGGGTGAGCGAGCCCTTCAACCCCTTCCCCGGCGAGCAGCCGAAGGACGGGGCCGACGAACCGGAAGCCGCCGAGCCCACCCGCCGCAGCGCGCGCCCTGCCGGCGCGGGAATCGGCGCTCTCTTCGCCGATCACAAGCGCGCGTGGATCATCGCGGCGGCTGCCGTGGCGTTCGTGCTGCTCGGTGCGGGGTCCCTGGTCGCCGGCGTCGCGTACGGCTCGACCCCGGCGGCGACCCCCGTGGCCGGCCCCTCTTCGAGCGCGACGCCGACCGCCCGCGCGACGCCCACCCCGCAGTCCACGGCGACGGCGCTGCGCACCTGTTCGATCGCTTCGCAGGCGGGCGCCCCGGCGCTCGGCGCCTTCAGCGGCACCGTGATCAACACCGCCACCGGCGAGGTGCTCTGGGACCGCGCCGGCTCGGCGGGGGTGGCGACGGCCAGCGTGATGAAGGTGCTCACCTCGGCGACGGCCCTCAACATCCTCGGTCCGACCTATCGCTTCACGACCACCGTCTACCAGGGCGCCACGCCGGGCAGCGTTGTGCTCGTGGGCGGCGGCGACCCCACTCTCAGCGCCACTCCGCCGGGCAAGGAGAGCGTCTACAAGGGTGCGCCGAAGCTCAGCGACCTGGCCGCGCAGGTGAACAAGGCGTGGTCGGCCGCGAACCCCGACCAGCCGATCACCTCGGTCGTGCTCGACGCATCCATGTGGAACCCGGCCGACAACTGGGATCCGACCTGGCCGACGACGGAGCGCACCCAGGGGTACCAGCCCCTGATCACGGCACTGATGGTCGATGGGGACCGGGCGAACCCGGCGGCGCAGAACAGCCCGCGGAGCACCGACCCGATCGGCCGGGCGGGGGCGGCCTTCGTCGCCGCACTCGGCCTCCCCGACGGCACGCCGGTGTCGCAGGGCACCGTGGTGCCCGGCAGCACCCAGCTCGGACAGGTGCAGTCGCAGCCGATCTCGACCCTCATCGGCCAGATGCTCCCCGTCTCGGACAACACGCTGGCCGAGATGATGGATCGGGTCTCGTCGAAGGTGGGCGGCTCCGACGGCAGCTCCGCCTCGCTCACCGGCGTCGTGAAGACCGCGCTGGCGGCGTACGGCCTCGACACCACGGGTCTGGTGATCAAGGACGGCTCCGGCGAGAGCAACGCCGACGCCGTGCCGCCCGCCCTCGCCGCCAAACTGATGGCGCTCGTGTTCGCCCGCACGAAGGACCTGGGGTACGTCTACGACGCGCTGCCGGTCTCGGGCAGGACGGGCACGCTGGCGAGCCGCTTCACCGGGCCGAACGCGGTGGCACGGGGGGCGATCAACGCCAAGACCGGCTCGATCGCCACCGCGTATGCGCTCGCCGGGATCGCGCACGCCGCCGACGGCTCCACCCTCGCCTTCGCGTTCTTCGCCGAGGGCAGGCTCTCCGCCACGGGCGCGATGAGCGCGCTCGACACGGTCACCACCGGCATCTTCAGCTGCGGCAACAACCTCTCGAACAACTGACCCGCGCGCGGTAGGCTGGAAAATAGACAGCCGGCTGACTATTTCGGCGACGTGTGCGAGGAGGCTGGGATGACGAGGGCTCTGTTCATCATCGACGTGCAGAACGACTTCACCGAGGGCGGTGCTCTCGGGGTCGACGGCGGCAACGCGGTCGCGGAGGGCATCACGCGCTACCTCGCGGCGCACCCCGACCGCTACGACGCCGTCTTCGCCTCCCGCGACTGGCACGACGGTGACAACGACAACGGCGGTCATTTCGCCACCTCCGCTGCTCCGGACTTCGTCGAGAGCTGGCCCGTGCACTGCGTGGCCGGAACGAGCGGCGCCGCCTACCACCCCGCGCTCGACACGGCCTCGGTCACCGAGCACGTGCGCAAGGGCCAGGGCAAGCCCGCGTACTCCATCTTCGAGGGCACGACGGAGGACGGCAGCTCCGTTCCCGCCGCCCTCGACCGCCTGGGCGTGGACGAGGTGGATGTCGTGGGCATCGCCACCGACTACTGCGTGCTCGCCTCGGCCACCGACGCACTCGAGTCGGGTCGGCGGGTGCGGGTGCTCACCGACCTGATCGCGGGCGTCGCGCCCGAGTCATCCGCCGCCGCGCTGGAGCGTCTGGCCTCCGCGGGCGCGATCGTCGAGCACTCCTGATGCGCGTCCCGCGCTGGCTGCGCGCCGTCATCCCCGCCGCGCTGATCCTCGCCTGGCTCGGCGCAGGGGGAGTCGGGGGGCCGTACTTCGGCCGAGTCGACGAGGTCTCCTCCAACGACCAGACCACCTATCTGCCCGCGAGCGCGGACGCCACTCGCGTGCAGAAACTGCTCGCCGACTTCTCGGACAGCAAGGCCATCCCCGCGATCGTGATCCTGAGCGCCGGCGACGACACGACCCTCGGGGCGAGCGCGACGGACTTCGCCGCGGCGACGGTCGCCCACCTGAAGTCCAGCACGGGAGTCGACTCCGGTGTCTCGCCCGCCATCCCGTCGAAGGACGGCAAGGCGATCGAGATCGTGGCACCGATCGCCTCCGACGGCGCCGGCGACACCGTGGCGGCGCTGCGGGCGTGGCTCGCCGAGAACGCGCCCGACGGGCTCGACCACCACGTCACGGGGCCGGCGGGGTTCACCGCCGACCTCACCTCCGCCTTCGCCGGCATCGACGGCATCCTGCTGCTCGCGGCGCTCGGCGCGGTCTTCCTCATCCTGCTCATCGTCTACCGCTCACCGCTGCTGCCCGTGCTGGTGCTCGGCACGGCGGTGTTCGCCCTGAGCGCCAGCATCCTCGCGGTCTGGTGGCTCGCGAAGGCCGGCGTGGTCACGCTCAACGGGCAGGTGCAGGGCATCCTGTTCATCCTCGTCATCGGCGCCGCCACCGACTACTCGCTGCTCTACGTCTCCCGCTACCGCGAGGCGCTCCGCGACAACGAGAAGCGGTGGGATGCCACGTGGGTGGCGCTGCGCGGAAGCGTCGAGCCCATCGTGGCCTCGGGCGGCACCGTCATGGTGGGCCTGCTCTGCCTGCTCTTCTCAGACCTCAACTCCAACAAGGCGCTCGGACCGGTGGGCGCGATCGGGGTCGCGTTCTCGATCCTCGCCGCGCTCACCCTGCTCCCCGCGCTCCTGCTGGCCTGCGGGCGCGCGTCGTTCTGGCCGCTCCGGCCGAGGCTCGGGTCGCCGCATCCGGTGCTCGTCGGCGACGGCGCGAAGGGACTGTGGGCCCGTGTCGGCCGGCTGGTCTCCCGCCATTCGCGCCCCGTGTGGATCGTCGCCACGCTCCTGCTCGTGGTCGGCGCCGCGGGACTGCTCCAGCTCAAGGCGACCGGCGTTGCGCAGAGCGACCTGATCCTCAGCCAGTCGGAGGCTCGTGACGGTCAGGCCGTGCTGGGCAAGCACTTCCCGGGCGGTTCGGGGAGCCCCGCGATCATCGTCGGACCGGAGGGCGCGCTCGATCGGCTGGCGACGGCAGCGAAGGAGACGACGGGCGTGCAATCGGTGTCGGCCGTCGCGACCGGCAGCCCCACCGGGCTGCTGCCGCTCGACTCGAGCCGGAATTCGCCCCTCTACTCGGGGGCGTCGCCCCGGGTGGAGGGCGGCCGCGTGATGCTGCAGGCGACCCTCGCCTCCGCGCCCGACTCGGCGAAGGCAGAGAAGACCGTGCTGGACCTCCGGCGTGCGGTGGCGGATGTCGACTCCCGGGCGCTCGTCGGCGGCGTCACGGCCACGGCCGTCGACACCGACCAGACTTCCATCGACGATCGGAACAAGATCATCCCGATCGTGCTGGCGGTCATCCTGCTCATCCTCATGCTGCTGCTCCGGTCGATCGTGGCGCCGCTGCTGCTCATCGGCAGCGTGATCGTGTCGTTCGCCGCCGCCCTCGGGGTCTCGGCGCTCGTCTTCAACGGCGTGTTCCGGTTCCCCGGAGCCGACCCGAGCGTGCCCCTGTACGGCTTCGTCTTCCTCGTCGCGCTCGGGATCGACTACAACATCTTCCTGATGACGCGGGTGCGCGAGGAGAGCGCACTGCACGGAACCCGCGAGGGCATCGTTCGCGGGCTCGGGCTCACCGGCGGCGTGATCACCTCGGCGGGCATCGTGCTGGCCGCCACCTTCTCGGCGCTGAGCGTCATCCCGGTGCTGTTCCTCGTGCAGATCGCGTTCATCGTGGCGTTCGGCGTGCTGCTCGACACGATCATCGTGCGCTCGCTGCTCGTTCCCGCCCTCGCGCACGACATCGGGCGGCGCATCTGGTGGCCATCGGCCCTGGGGCGCGGCCGCCCCTAGAATCGTGGATATGACGTCTCAGGCGGAATCCGCGCTGCTCGCCCAGGTGCCGACACAGCTGTTCATCGGCGGGGAGTGGGTCGATTCCACCTCGGGGCGCTCGATCGACGTGATCGATCCCGCCACCGGTTCCGTGCTGCTCAGCATCGCCGACGCCTCGGTCGCCGACGGTGCCCGCGCGCTCGACGCCGCCGTGGCGGCACAGGGATCGTGGGCCGCGACCGCGCCGCGGGTGCGCGGCGAGCTGCTGCGGCGCGCCTTCGACCTGCTCCAGGAGAGGGCCGACGACTTCGCCCTGCTGATGACGCTCGAGATGGGGAAGCCGCTCTCGGAGGCTCGCGGCGAGGTGACCTACGGCGGTGAGTTCCTGCGCTGGTTCAGCGAGGAGGCGGTGCGCATCGGCGGCCACTACGGCCCCAACCCCGAGGGCACCGGTCGCATGATCGTCACCCACCTGCCGGTCGGCCCCTCCTTCCTCATCACCCCGTGGAACTTCCCGCTGGCGATGGCCACCCGGAAGATCGCGCCCGCCCTGGCCGCAGGGTGCACGACGGTGATCAAGCCGGCCGAGCTCACCCCGCTCACCACCCTCTACTTCGCGAAACTGCTCGAGGATGCCGGCCTGCCGAAGGGCGTCGTCAACGTGGTGACCACCTCCACCTCCGGCGAGGTCTCCCCCCCGATCATCGCCGATCCGCGACTTCGCAAGCTCAGCTTCACCGGCTCCACCCCGGTCGGCGTCCGACTGCTCAAGCAGGCGGCCGACACCGTGCTGCGCAGCTCGATGGAGCTCGGCGGCAACGCGCCCTTCCTCGTCTTCGAGGACGCCGACCTCGATAAGGCCGTCGACGGCGCGATGCTCGCCAAGTTCCGCAACATCGGCGAGGCCTGCACCGCGGCCAACCGGTTCATCGTGCACGAATCCGTCGCGGCCGAGTTCGCCGCGAAGGTCACCGAGCGGGTGAAGGCGCTGCGGGTGGGTCGCGGCACCGACGAGGGGGTCACGATCGGTCCGCTCATCAACGAGGCCGCCGTGGCGAAGGCCGCCGACCTCGTCGGAGACGCCGTCGACCGGGGGGCCACCGTGCTCACGGGCGGGGCGAGCGTCGACGGGAAGGGGACCTTCTACGAGCCGACGGTGATCACCGGGGTGACGCCGGGCAGCGACATCCTGCGCGAGGAGATCTTCGGGCCGGTGCTGGCGATCGTCACCTTCACCGACGAGGCGGATGCCGTGGCCAAGGCCAACGACACCGAGTACGGTCTCGTCAGCTACGCCTACACCGCCGACATGTCGCGGGCCCAGCGGCTCATCGAGTCGCTGCAGACGGGCATGACCGGCATCAACGTGGGGGTGGTCTCGAACGCCGCTGCGCCGTTCGGCGGCATGAAGCAATCCGGCATGGGGCGCGAGGGCGGCGCGGAGGGCATCCACGAGTACCTCGAGACGAAATACGCGCTGACGCCGAACCCGTTCGGGTGAGCGAGCTCGTCGAGATCGGGTCGCTCGACGACCCGCGGCTGGCGGACTACTCGCACCGCACCGACGTCGCCCTCAAGAAGACCGGCGGCGGCATCTACATCGCCGAGTCCGCCCTGGTGCTGGAGCGCGCCCTCCGGGCCGGCCACGAGCCGCGCTCGGTGCTGGCGCTCGGGAGCGCCGTCGAGGAGGCGGTGGCGCTGGTGGGCGAGCGCGACATCCCGATCTTCTCCGGGCCGCCGGAGCTGCTGGAGCAGCTGACCGGGTACCTGCTGCACCGCGGCCTCATCGCGTCGATGAACCGCCCGGCCCTGCCCGACGCCGAGACACTGCTCGCGTCGGCGCGACGGGTGGTGGTGCTCGAGAACGTGGCCGACCCGACCAACGTGGGGGCCATCTTCCGGTCGGTGGGGGCGATCGGCGCGGACGCCGTGCTCGTCACGCCGCGCTGCTCCGATCCGTTCTACCGCCGTGCGATCCGCGTCTCGATGGGCACCGTGCTGCAGGTGCCGTGGACCCGGGTGGGCGACTGGCCGTCGACGCGGGCGCTGCTCTCGGCGGCGGGCTTCGAGGTGGCGGCCTTCGCGCTCAGCGCGGATGCGGTGAGCCTGCGCGATTTCGCCCCGCCCGAGCGTCTCGCGCTCGTGCTGGGCGCCGAGGGGGAGGGGCTCACCCCGGAGGCGCTGGCGGCCGCCGACGTGGTGGTGCAGATCCCGATGGCGCACGGGATCGACTCGCTCAACGTGGCCGCGGCCGCCGCGGTCGCGATGTGGGCGGTGGCCTGACCGCGGGCGGTGCGGCTAGACCAGCAGCTGGTGGCGCGCGAGATCCTTGTAGAGCGGGGTGCTCTTCACCAGCTCGGAGTGGGTGCCGACGCCGACCACGCGACCGTGGTCGAGCACGATGATCTGGTCGGAGTCGACCACGGTCGACAGCCGGTGGGCGATCACCAGCAGCGTGCGGTTCTCGGCGACCGCGTCGATCGCGTCGCGCAGCAGTTGCTCGTTGAGGCCGTCGAGGGACGAGGTCGACTCGTCGAGCAGCAGGATCGGGGGAGCGGCGAGCAGGGTGCGCGCGATGGCGAGGCGCTGGCGCTCGCCGCCGGAGAGCATCACGCCCTCCTCGCCCACCGGGGCGTCCAGACCGCGCGGTGTGCGCTCGAGCACCTCGGTGAGGTTCACGTCGTGCAGCACCCGGATGCACTGCTCGTCCGTCGCGTCCGGGGCGCCCAGGGTGAGGTTGTCCCGGAGCGAACCGGCCAGCACCGGGGCGTCCTGCTCCACGTAGCCGATGCGGGAGCGCAGGTCGCTCCGATCGATGCCGCGGATGTCGATGCCGCCCATCCGCACCGTGCCCGCCGTCGGATCGTAGAAGCGCTCGATGAGCGCGAGGATCGTGCTCTTGCCCGCGCCGCTCGGTCCGACCAGGGCGGTGCGGCCGCCGCGCGGCACCGCGAACGTGACGTCGTGGAGCACGACGGGCTCCGCCTCCTCGCCCGCAGCGGAGTAGCCGAAGTCGACGTGCTCGAACGAGATCGCGGCATCCGTCTCGCCCGACGGCGCGGCCGGCTCCAGGGCGGCATCGCGCTCGCTCTCGGCGGGCAGGTCCACGATCTCCTGGATGCGGCCCAGCGCGCCGAGCGCCTGGTTCACCGAGTTGTAGGCGCCGAAGGCCTGCCCGAGCGGCATGACCAGCATGAAGAGGAAGAACACGAACGCCACCAGGTTGGCGATTGTGATCGCGCCGCTCGCGACCCGGAAACCGCCGACGCCGAGCACCACGAGCAGCGAGACCTGCAGTGCGATGCCCGCGATCGGCACCACGAGCGCCGAGATCTTCGCGACGCTGATGCCCTGCTCCCAGGCGCCCCGTGCGTCGCTCTCGATGGCGGCGATCTCCCGGTCGGTGGCGTTGGAGGCGCGCACCGTGCGGATGGCGCCGAGCGCCCGCTCCACGGACGACGCGAGGTCGCCCACCTTCTCCTGCTGCTTCCGGCTGGCGACGCGCACGCGGCCGCCGAGGGCGACCACCGCGATCACCGAGATGGCGATCACGGCGACGGTGAGGCCGAGCAGCACCGGGTCGATGACGATCATGGCGATGAGGGCGCCGACGAAGATCAGCGCGCCGCCGATCGCGTCGACGAGGCCCTGGGTGAGCACCGCGTAGAGGAGCGTCGAGTCCGACCCCACGCGCGAGACCAGGTCGCCGGTGCGGCGGGTGTCGAACTCGCTGATGGGGAGCCACAGCATCCTGCGCACCAGACGCTGTCGCGCGGTCAGCACCACGCTGGTGCCCGTGCGCTGCAGGAGGTAGTGCTGCACACCGCTGAGGATCGCCGAGACCACGACGAGGGCGACGAGCGCGTAGACGAGCAGACCGAGCGGGCTCCCCTTCTGCACCACGGTGATCACCTGGCTCACCAGCAGCGGCTGCGCAAGGGATGTCGCCGCGCCCACCACGCTCAGCGCGACGACCACCCCGATCACCACGCGGTGCTCGCCGAGATAGGGCAGGAGCTGGCGAAAGCTCGCGCGCGGTCCGTCGTCCTTTCGCGGCCGGGAGAACGGGCTTCGGGATCGTGCGGGCGCGCTGGAACTCATGGGTTCCAGCTTAGGTTTGCGCGGGGTGCCGCTCGTACTCCGGGGGGACGAATCACGGCGTCGGTGGGAGCGGCTACGGTGGAACGCATGTCGCCGGTGATCTCTGCTCGCAACCTCACGAAGAAGTACAAGGATTTCACGGCGGTCGACGGGATCTCGTTCGAGGTGGCGCCCGGGGAGTCGTTCGGCCTGCTCGGCCCCAACGGCGCAGGCAAGTCGACGACGATGCGCATGATCGGCGCGGTCTCCACCCGCACGAGCGGAGACCTGAGCATCCTGGGGCTCGACCCCGACCGGAACGGACCCGCGGTGCGCGCCCAGCTCGGCGTGGTGCCGCAGCAGGACAACCTCGACATGGAGCTGCGCGTCCGCGACAACCTCATCGTGTACGGCCGCTACTTCGGCATCGGCCGCGCGCAGTGCGTGCGTCGCGCCGACGAGCTGCTCGAGTTCGCCCAGCTGTCGGACCGGGCCAAGTCCAAGGTCGACGACCTCTCCGGGGGTATGAAGCGCCGCCTCACCATCGCGCGCTCGCTCATGAACGACCCGCGGCTGCTCCTGCTCGACGAGCCGACCACGGGGCTCGACCCTCAGGCGCGACACGTGCTGTGGGACAGGCTATTCCGCCTCAAGGAGCAGGGCACCACGCTGCTGCTCACCACGCACTACATGGACGAGGCCGAGCAGCTGTGCGACCGGCTGGTCGTGGTCGACAAGGGCACCATCATGGCCGAGGGTTCACCCGCGTCGCTCATCCGCGAGTACTCGACGCGCGAAGTGGTCGAGGTGCGATTCGGGTCGGACCGCAATGCGGAGGTCGCCGGCATCCTGAGCGGTCTGGGGGAGCGGATCGAGGTGCTCCCCGACCGCATCCTCATCTACGCCGACGACGGCGACGCCGTGCTGGGCGAGGTGGCCCGACGAGGGCTGGAGCCGATCACGAGCCTCGTGCGCAGGGCGAGCCTCGAAGACGTCTTCCTGCGCCTCACCGGCCGGAGCCTGATCGAATGACCGTCGCCGAACAGCTCGTGATCGCGGATCCGTCGCGCAAACCGCGGCGCTGGGGTTCGTGGTACGTCGCCGAGCACCGGCTCCTCGGCATGCGCTCGTACTACAAGACGCTGATCTTCACCACCATCGGCAGCCCGTTCATATACCTGTTCGCGCTCGGTGTCGGACTCGCGACCCTGGTGGACAAGGGCGCGACGAACGCCTTCGGCGGCGCGAGCTACCTTCAGTTCGTCGCCCCCGCACTCATCGCGTCGGCCGCCGTGACCGCGGCGGTGGAGGAGTGCTCGTACCCGGTGCTGATGGGGTTCAAGTGGAATCCGATCTTCTACGGAATGAACGCGGCGCCGATCTCGGGCAACCAGATCGCCAACGGCGTCTTCATCGCGGTGATCGGGCGCATCCTCCCGACCACCGCCGTGTACTACCTGGTCATGCTGGTGTTCGGGGCGGTGCCGTCCCCGCTCGGCGTGCTCGACATCCTCGTGGCCACGCTCACCGGTCTCTCCTTCGGTCTGATCATCGCCAGCTACATGGCCACGGTGGAGCAGGAGGTAGGGCAGCCGGCGTTCATCCAGCGCTTCATCGTGGCTCCGCTGCTGCTGTTCTCCGGCACCTTCTTCCCGCTGAGCCAGATGCCGGTCTACCTGCAGTGGATCGGGTGGATCTCGCCGCTCTGGCACGGCACGCAGCTGGGCCGCACGCTCGACTACGGTGCGGTCGAGCCGGCGTGGCTCACCGCGGTTCACGTGCTCTACCCGCTCGCCCTCTGCGTCTACGGCTGGCGGCGCACGCAGGTCGTCATCACGAGGAGGCTCGACAAGTGACCTCGACACCCATGCTCGCGCCGACGCGCCCGAGCCCTCAGCTCCGCTCCGGCGGCATCGGCTCGCTCTACGCCGGCAACTCGCGCTCCGTCATCGGCCGCGGACTGCTCGCCACCCGCAGCTCGAACTGGCTGATCATCGTGAGCGGCTTCTTCGAGCCCGTGTTCTACCTGCTCTCGCTCGGCATCGGCCTGGGCGCTCTGGTCGGTCCGGTCACGACGAGCACGGGCCTTCAGGTGCCGTATGCCGCATTCATCGCGCCCGCCCTGCTCGCGGTCTCCGCGATGAACGGCGCCATCTTCGACTCCACCTGGAATGTCTTCTTCAAGATGCATTTCGCCAAGATCTACGAGGGCATGCTCGCGACCTCCCTCGGACCCCTCGACGTGGCCTTCGGCGAGATCTTCCTGGCCCTGCTGCGCGGCGGCATCTACGCGGGCGGGTTCCTCATCGTGATGCAGGTGCTGGGACTCAACCTCGCCTGGACGGCGGTGCTCGCCCTCCCGGCGGTGCTGCTCATCGCGTTCGGCTTCGCCAGCCTCGGCATGGCCATCACCAGCTACATGAAGACGTTCCAGCAGATGGACTGGATCACCTTCCTCATGCTGCCGATGTTCCTGTTCTCCGCCACCTTCTACCCGCTGAGCGTCTACCCGCAGGCCATCCAGTGGATCATCCAGGTCTTCCCGCTCTGGCACGGCGTGGAGCTCGTGCGCGGCCTCACCACCGGTGCCCTGAGCTGGGCGATGCTCGGCCACGTCGCCTACTTCGTGGCGATGATCGCGGTGGGCCTCACCTTCACGACCCGTCGCCTGCGCGCCCTCTTCCTCGACTGACTCCGCCCCGCGCCGGTTAGGCGGGCCGGCGGTGCCGTGCACGCCGGACGAAGCACGCCCTGCCCCGCCCAAAATGAAGGATGCAGCGCACCTGAGGTGACGAAAGAGGCGAATCAGGCGCTTCTGTCATGCCGCATCCTTCATTTTCGTCCTGCGCTTCGGCAGCACGCGCAGCACGGCGAGCACGAGCAGCGCGCAACGCCCGCGGCGTCTCGGCGCTACTTGACGGTCTTGATGGGGGCGATCGCGAGGCCGCCGAGGGTGGCCGCGACCGCCGAGGCGATGAAGAGCGCCTGGAACCCGTTCGGCACGAATTGGGAGACGATGAACGCCCCGAGCAGCGGGGCGAAGGCCTGCGGCACTGCGGTGGCGATGTTCATGATGCCGAGATCCTTGCCGCGGGTGTGCGAGTCGGGCAGCACCTGGGTGGCGAGGGCCTGGTCGACGGCCATGAAGCATCCGTAGCCCAGTCCCAGCAGACCGGCCGCGCCCATCGCGATGGTGAAGCTCGGGATGAGGGCCAGCAGCAGCGCCGCGAGCGCCTGCAGGTAGGCGGCCGCGTACACGAACACCTTGCGCTGCCCCAACCGGTCGCTGAGGTAGCCGAACCCCACGGCCGAGACGATGAAGAAGAGCAGGTAGATCACCGTCAGGAGCAGGAGGTCATCCTGCGCCGACGCGCCGCGGTGCAACCCGAACTCGAGGAAGTAGAGCAGCAGTGTCGTGCCCAGCGCGTTCCCGATGTTGACCAGGATGCGGCCGAGCAGAGTCCACCCGAAATCGGGGTGCTTCAGCGGGTTCACCCAGAACCCGCGCAGCAGTGCGCGGAGCGCGAACGGCGCGCGGAGCACCCGCGGGAGCACCTCGTCGGGGATGAGCAGCAGGAACGGCAGCACCAGAGCGATCAGCAGCACGGACATCAGGGTGTACCCGAGCAGTTGGGAGAGTCCGAGCGACAGCACGAGCATCAGGCCGACGACCGTGCCGATCGCCTGCGGCGCGGACACCCAGCCCGAGGCGACGCCGCGCTGGTTGACCGGCACCTGGTCGGAGATCGTCGCGGTGACCGCGGCCGACAGGATGCAGAAACCGGTGAGCGCCAGCGACCAGAAGACGCCGATACCAACGATCGTGTTCTGCAGGCCGAGGAGGAACAAGGAGACCGCGAAGACGACGGTGCCGATGAAGATCCAGGGACGCCTCCGCCCGAACCGGGAGGTGGTGCGGTCGGAAAGGGCGCCGGTGAGCGGGTACGCGATGAGCGCGCAGGCACCGGCGATCCCCGAGATGACGCCGAAGGCGACGACGCTCTCCACCCAGTCCTTCGTCGGGTTGACGGCCGCCACCTGGGTGGGCAGCAGCAGCTGGATGGGCGTGAGCTGCGCCATCCAGATGCCCAGCCAGGCCGTCGCGAACAGGGTGATCCAGAGCGCGGAGACACGCCGCTTCGGCTCGGCGAACGGCGTGAACGCGCGAGGGAGCTGTGGCGTTGTAGTCATCGGGACGCTCCTTGCCAGTGCGGGACGGATGCTGACAACACGATTATGCAGGCAGAACGGGGCCTGTGCCGGGAGGGGCGCCCCCCAGTAGAGGGCACGAGACGGTCAGGTCAGCGGGCGGCGGCGGCCTTCGCGTCCTCGGTGTGCCAGGCGGAGAACAGGGCCGTGGCATCCGCCACGAAGTCCCCCCGCGCCTTCGATCCGCGGCAGCTGTAGAGGTTCAGCTTCTGCATCTTGTTGCCCGCGGTGTACAGGGTGACCGAGGTGGCGAGGCCGCCGGTGCAGCCGTCGTTCTCGGCGTTGTTGAAGTCGGCGACATCCACCTTGTACTTCTTAACCAGCGCGGTGAATTTGTCGATGCGGTTTCCCGAGGTGACCGTGTAGGTGGTGTCGTCGTAATCGGGCACCGCCTTGTACTGGCTGTACTCGATGCGCTCCACCGGGTTCGACGAGGCGGGCCGGATGAGGGTCTGGCTCACGATGGCGACGCCGATCACGAGAACGACGGCCGCGATGACCCAGAGGAGCAGACGGATCGGTCGGCGCACGTCAGAGGATTTCGACGAGTGATGCCGGGCCGAGGCTCGAGGCGCTGCCGCCGTGCTGCACGAAGACGACGAGGATGAATCCCACCGCTGCCACGATCGCGATGATCAGGGCAACCACGATGAGGACTCTGAAGGGGTTCGACACCCTTCGAGTGTACCGGCGGCGCAGACCGTGGGCCGAACCGAAAGGCTCAGCCGCGCAGCGATCGCAGCGCCACCGCCGTGGCCAGGGCGGCCTCGGCCGCCTCGGCGCCCTTGTCCTCCTTCGACCCGTCGTAGCCCGCGCGGTCGATGCCCTGCTGCTCGTCGTCGAGAGTGAGCACGCCGAACCCCACGGGCTTGCCGGTGCGCAGGGCCACCTCGGTGAGGCCGGAGGTCGCGGCATCCGACACGAACTCGAAGTGCGGGGTGCCGCCGCGGATGATCACGCCGAGCGCGACCACCGCGTCCGCCCCCGCCTCCAGGGCGGCCAGGCTCACCACCGGCAGCTCGAAACTGCCGGGCACCCGCACCTCGCTGACCTCGGCACCGGATGCCGCGAGCACCCGCCGGGCGCCGGCGAGCAGCCCCTCGGTGATGTACTCGTGCCAACTGCCGGCGACGATGGTCACCTTCAGTCCGGTGCCATCGATGTGGAGGGCGGGGCTTCCTGAGCCGCTCATGCGAGGTGGCCTTTCTCTGTTTCGAGGATGCGCTTGTGGGCGCGCGCGGCGCCCTCGAGCTCGGTGTTGTCGGGGAGGATGTGACCCATGCGGTCGCGCTTCGCCTCCAGGTAGTGCTCGTTGAACTCGCCGACGCCGACGACGAGCGGCACCTGCTCGCGCACGACGATCCCGCGCTCGCGCAGCTGGCGCAGCTTCTCGGGATTGTTCGTGACCGCACGCACCTCGCTCACGCCGAGGTCTTCGAGGATCGCCACGGCGGCGCCGTAGTCGCGCCCGTCGGCCGGGAAGCCGAGCGCGAGGTTGGCGTCGAGCGTGTCCATGCCGTCCTCCTGCAGCCGGTACGCCTTCAGCTTGTTGATCAGGCCGATGCCGCGCCCCTCCTGCCCCCGCATGTAGATGACCACGCCGCCCTCGCGCTGGATGAGATCGAGCGCCGCATCGAGCTGCGGACCGCACTCGCACTTCAGCGAACCGAACACCTCGCCGGTCACGCACTCGGAGTGCACGCGCAGCAGGGTGCCGTTCGCGGGCTGACCGGAGATGATGGCCAGATGGTCGGCCCCCGTCATCCGGTCGCGGTAGGCGCGGAACCGGAACGCGCCGTGCCTGGTGGGGATGGTGGTCTCCACCTCGAAGATGACGCGCGAGCTCTCCGGCAGCTCGACGGGCATCGGCACGTCTGTGTCGCAGTGGGTCTCCTGCAGGAAGTCGATGAGCGCCTCGATCGTGATCACCGGAACGCCCTCGGCCTCGCCTAGCGCGATCAGTCCCGGCAGGCGGGTCATCTCGCCGTCCTCGCCGACGATCTCGGAGATGGCGCCAACAGGCACCAGGCCGGCCAGCTTAAGCAGGTCGACGGCCGCCTCCGTGTGGCCGGCGCGCTCGCGGACGCCGCCGTCCACCGCGCGGAGCGGGAGGATGTGGCCGGGGCGGTGCAGGCTCGCCGGCGTGGACTCCAGGTTCGCGAGCACGCGGAGGGTGTGGGCGCGGTCGGAAGCGCTGATGCCGGTGGTGAGCCGGTCCGCGGCATCCACGCTGACCGTGTAGTTGGTGCCGCGGGCGTCCTCGTTGTTCACAACCATGACCGGAAGCTCGAGCCGGTCGGCGATCTCGTTGGTCATGGGGGCGCAGATGAAGCCGGAGGTCTGGCGCACCATCCAGGCGAGCCATTCCTGGCTGGCGAGGCCGGCCGCGAGGATCACGTCGCCCTCGTTCTCGCGGCTCTCGTTGTCCGCGACGATGATGGGGCGCCCGGCGCGCAGCGCGTCGAGAGCGGTGGGGATGTCGGCGAGACTCATGATCCTGCCCTTTCGTCGTGGTTCAGGTGGAGCATCCGTTCGACCTGACGGGCGAGGATGTCGGTTTCGATGTTGACGCGGTCGCCGACGGCGAGGCGCCCCAGGGTGGTGGCGGCGAGCGTCTCCGGGATGAGGGAGACCTCGAACCAGTCGTCGCCGACCGCGCTCACGGTGAGCGAGACGCCGTCGACCGCGATCGAGCCCTTGCGGGTCACCAGCGGTGCGTGCTCCGGGTCGAGGGAGAAGCGCAGCACCCGCCACGCGTCGCCCGGCGCGAGGGAGAGCAGCTCGCTCGTGCCGTCGATGTGCCCCTGCACGATGTGGCCGCCGATCCGGTCGCCCACCTTGGCCGCGCGCTCGATGTTGACCGGGGTGCCCGGCTCGGGGCGCTTCAGCGTGCTCATGGCGATCGTCTCCGCCATCACGTCCGCGGTGAACCAGTCGTCACCCTGGTCGACCACGGTGAGGCATACCCCGCTCACCGAGATGGAGTCGCCGTGGCGCGCGTCGGAGACGGCCAGCGGGGCGCGGACGGTGATGCGCGCGGCATCCGCCGTCGGCTGCCAGGACGTGACCGTGCCGAGTTCTTCGATGATGCCGGTGAACATGTCAGGCGCCTTTCGTGGGTCGTGCCGTGATGAGGAGGTCGTCGCCGAGCGTCTCCACCGAATCGATGACGAGCCTGCGGATGCCGCCCATGTCGTCGATCCCGAGGTCGCCGATCGCGGTGCGCGGGCCGCCCAGCAGGGCGGGCGCGAGGTAGACGAGGAACTCGTCGGCGAGGCCCTCGGCCACGATCGCGCTGGCGAGAGTCGGGCCGCCCTCGACGAAGACGCTGCGGATGCCGCGGTCGTAGAGATCGCGCAGCATGCCGGCCAGGTCGCGGCCGCCGGTGAGGATGGCGGGCTGCGGGTGCCGCAGCACGCGCGCGTCGGCCGGGAGCGGTCGCTCGCCCACGACCACGGGGACGGGTTGGTGGGGGAGCAGCTCGCCCGCGTCGCCCCGAGCGGTGAGGGAGGGGTCATCCGCGAGCACCGTGCCCGTGCCCACCATGATGGCGTCGGCCAGGGCGCGCTGTTCGTGCACGCGCTGACGGGCGGCGGCCCCGGTGATCCAGCGGCTGGAGCCGTCGGATGCCGCGGCGCGCCCGTCCAGCGTGGACGCCCACTTCACGCTCACCCACGGCCTGCCCGAGCGTTCGGCGTGCAGCCACCGCCGCATCCGCTGCTCCACCTCCGCGGCCAGCACGCCGGGCACCACGTCCACGCCGGCCGCGCGCAGGCGCTCGGCGCCGCCGGCCGAGTCGGCGCCGGGGTCGTCGACCGCGTAGACCACGCGGGCCACGCCGGCCTCGATCAGTGCGACGCTGCACGGGCCGGTGCGACCCCAGTGGTTGCAGGGTTCCAGGGTGACGACGGCGGTCGCGCCCGCCGCAGCGCCCGGCGCGAGGGAGGCGAGCGCGTCGACCTCGGCGTGCGCGGTGCCCGCGCCTCGATGCCAGCCCTCCGCGATGATCTCGCCGTCGGGGGAGAGGATCACGCAGCCGACCTGCGGGTTCACGCCCCAGGCGGGACCGTGCGACGCCAGGGAGAGAGCGTGGCGCATCGCCTGCTCGATCTCGGTCATCCGGGCCCCTTTGCGGTTCTGGGCACCCCGGGGCTGCACGTCGAACGCCCAGGTGGCGTCGAACGCGAGTGCTTCCTCTCTTCCGGACTGAGAGCGCCGGTCTCACGACCTTCGCTCATAACCGTCGGTGCTGGAATTCCACCAGCTCAACCGCTTCGGGGAAAACCCCGGCGCGGGTCGCGGACTGTCACCGCCGGTTCGGATTCTCACCGACCCCGGAGCACTGCTGTCTTCGACTCTACCAACCCGGGCGCGGCCCGCCGCATTCCCGGGGGAACCCCGCGCCATTGTTCCCCTTCGGGACCACTGGGCCGGCGCGCCCGGCCACCGGCGTCCCGAAAGGGAACAATCGGCGGGCTAGGCGTGACGGGCTCCGTGTCAGCGCCTCGGCAGGAAGCCCATGCGGTCGTAAGCCTTGGCGAGGGTGGCGTCCGCGATCTCGGCCGCGCGGTCGGCATTGCGGGCCAGGATGCGGTCGAGCTCGGCCGGATCGTCCAGCAGTTCGAGCGCGCGGGACCGGATCGGGCCGAACGTCTCCACCACCACCTCGGAGAGCGCGGTCTTGAAGTTGCCGTAGCCGCCGGTGCCGAACTCCGTTTCGAGCGACGGGATGCTCCGGCCGCTCAGCACGGAGAAGATCGTCAGCAGGTTGGAGATTCCCGGCTTGGCTGCCTGGTCGAAGCGCACGTCGTTCTCCGAGTCGGTCGCCGCGGAGCGGATCTTCTTCGCACTCACCTTCGGGTCGTCGAGCAGCCACACCACGCCGGCCGTCGACGAAGCGGACTTGCTCATCTTGTTCGTGGGCTCCTGCAGGTCGTAGACCTTGGCCGTCTCCTTGGGGATCTGCGCCTCGGGCGCCACGAAGGTCTGCCCGTAGCGGGTGTTGAAGCGGTTGGCCAGGTCGCGGGTGAGCTCGATGTGCTGACGCTGGTCTTCACCCACCGGCACCACCTCGGCGTCGTACAGCAGGATGTCGGCGGCCTGCAGCACAGGGTAGGTGAAGAGCCCCACGTTCGTGCCGTCGGCCCCCTGCTTCTGCGACTTCTCCTTGAACTGGATCATGCGGCTGGCCTCGCCGAACCCGGTGATGGTGTTGAGCAGCCACGCCAGCTGCGAGTGCGCCGCGACGTGGGACTGCACGAACAGGATCGACAGCTCGGGGTCGATGCCGGCCGCGATGTACTGCGCGGCCGTGCGGCGCGTGGCCGACCGCAGGTGCTCCGGATCCTGCGGCACCGTGATGGCGTGCAGGTCGACCACGCAGAAGACCGCGTCGTGGGTGCGCTGCAGTTCCTTCCACTGCAGGAGGGCGCCGATGTAGTTGCCGATCTGAAGCGAGTCGGCAGAGGGCTGCATGCCTGAGAACAGGCGGGGTTTGGAGCTCATGGTGGTTTCCTTCTAGACGAGGTAGTCGACGACGACGGGAGCGTGGTCGGACCATCGCTCGTCGTACGTCGCCGCCCTGTCCACCCTGTAATCCTGCACGGTCGCGGCCAGGGCTGGGGTCGCCACGTGGTAGTCGAGGCGCCAGCCGACGTCATTCACGAAGGCCTGACCGCGCGCGGACCACCAGGTGTAGGGGCCCTCGACCTCGCCGGCGAAGCGGCGGCCGACATCCACCCAGCCCAGTCCGCGCTTGGTGGTGCCGTCGGCGGCCTTCACGTTGCGGCCGGCCGGCGCGAACATCTTGTCGAAGTAAGCCCGCTCGCGGGGCAGGAAGCCCGCCTGGTTGCGGTTGCCGCGCCAGTTCTTGATGTCGAGCTCCCGGTGGCCCACGTTGAGGTCGCCGACGACCACGGCCAGCGGGGAGTTCTCGGCCAGTTCGGGCAGGCGCTTCACCATGGCATCGAGGAACTTGTACTTCTCGATCATCTTCTTGCGGTCCTCGACGTTGCCCGAGTGCACGTAGGTGCTCACGACGGTCACGATCGAGTCGCCCACGCGGTAGTCGGCCTCAAGCCACCGACCGGCGCTGTCGAACTTCTCCTCGCCGAGGTCGACGCGGTGGATCTCCGCCTTGCCGCGGCTGGCGAGCGCGACGCCGGCGCGGCCCTTCGCGGTCGCCTCGTCGTGCAGGATGTTCCACTCGCTGCCGAGCAGGGATTCGAGGTCCTCGGTGGAGGCGCGCACCTCCTGCAGCGCCAGGATGTCCACCCCGCGCGAGTCGACCCAGTCGCCCATTCCGTGCCGGTACGCCGCGCGCACCCCGTTGACGTTGACCGTGGCTATGCGCAGGGGCGTCGACATGGAGTCGAGTTTACCGGGGTGGACCGACAGCCTTCGATCGCGGGCGACGCTGCACCGGCCGTCCGATCGTCTTCGTCTTCAGCGGCAGCGTCGGCGTCTCGCCGTGGTCGGCCAGGTCCACCGCGATCCAGGTCGCGGCGATCAGGATCACCTGGCAGATGAGGCCGAACCAGACGAGCAGCCCGATGATCACGGCGAACGACGCGAGCAGCGGGTTGCGCCCGGCGCCGCCGACGAGGGCGGCACCGAAGGCCTTGAGGATGCCGAGGGCCGCGGCCCCGAGGATCGCCCCGGTGAGCAGGCGCCTCAGCGGCAGCCGGACGGCGAGCAGCACACGGTACAGCAGCACGAGCACCGTGGTGTCGATCGCGAACGCGATCAGCAGCCCGACGATCCGGGCAACGACCACGGCGAACGCCGAGGTGTGATCCACCCCGACCAGCCCGAACAGGAATCCGAGCGCCGCGGTGCTGAACACGGAGACCGCTGCGGAGAGCAGAGTGACGACGGCGAACCCGATCACCAGCCCCAGGTCCCGGAGCTTGAGGAGCAGGAAGAAGGTCGTGTCCTGCGGCAGTCCGAAGACTGTGCGCACGGCCGACCGGGCGGAGGCG
The DNA here is from genome assembly GCA_966212465.1 of uncultured Lacisediminihabitans sp. Classification (GTDB taxonomy): domain Bacteria; phylum Actinomycetota; class Actinomycetes; order Actinomycetales; family Microbacteriaceae; genus Lacisediminihabitans. Next base: position 12,456 of record CBIHRK010000013.1, on the reverse strand, counting down.
AACCAGCTCAGCGCGGTCACGAAGACGATCACGACGGCGACGATGCCGCTCCACCCGAGCACCTTCGTGTCGAACAGGTCATCCACCTTGATCGCTCCGCCGCTGCCGGTGTCGAAGAGTCCGGGCACCGCGGTCGAGATCGTGTCGAGCACGGCCTTCTCGAAGCCGGGGTCGGCACGGATCACGAAGCCGAGCACGGTGAATCCCACATAGAGGGCGGCGAACACGCTGTACAGGGCCGTGAGGCTGAGCCCGCCGGCGAGGATGGGGCCGTTCTTCTGCCCGTAGAGCTGGAAGACGCGCACGGCTCGCCAGCCCATCACGCGTGCGATGAGCGCCTGTATGCGTGCGATGAGCGTCTTCACTGAGCCTCCTGGCCGTGTCGAGCCCCGGTAGAGTTGCGGTGGGCAACGCTCTCGAGGAAGAGGATATCCATGCTATTGACGGGTGTCGGGGTGGGTCGCGGCGTTGCCGTCGGACCGGTCGTGAGAATGCCTGATCCGCTGCCGGAACCGGCGGAGACGCCCCGTGTCGGGGACGCCGCCGCGGAGTTCACGACGGTGCAGACCGCGCTGGCCACGGTCGCCGCCGAGCTCGCGGCCCGCGGCGAGAAGGCGGGCGGCGCCGCACGCGACGTGCTGGAGGCCGCCTCCCTGATGGCACAGGACCCGACCCTGGTCGATGACGTGAGGGCGCGCATCGACGCCGGCGCCACCGGCGAGCGGGCGGTCTTCGACGCCTTCGGAGCCTTCCAGGAGATCCTCATCGGCATGGGCGGCCTGATGGCCGAGCGTGCGACCGACCTGGGGGACGTCTCGCAGCGCATCATCGCGCAGCTTCGCGGCGTTCCCGCGCCGGGTGTGCCGACCTCCGACTCCCCCTTCGTGCTCGTGGCTCCCGACCTGGCGCCCGCGGACACCGCGCTCCTCGACCTCGAGAAGGTGCTCGGTCTGGTCACCCGCGACGGCGGCCCGACGAGCCACACGGCGATCCTGGCCCGCTCGAAGTCGATCCCGGCCATCGTCGGCGTGGTCGAGGCGCTGGACCTCCAGGACGGCACGGTGGTGATCGTGGATGCCGCGGCCGGCACCGTCGCGGTCGCCCCGGGCGCCGACGAGGTCGCCGCAGCCGAGGCCCGCATCGCCGAGCGGCTCGCCGCCGCCGCGGCCCCCATCACCGACGGCGCGCTCGCCGACGGCACGAAGGTGCCCCTGCTGGCCAACCTCGGATCGCCGAAGGATGCCGCGGCCGCGGTGGCGCTCGGCGCCGAGGGAGTGGGGCTGTTCCGCACGGAGTTCCTGTTCCTGGATTCGAAGTCCGCCCCGACGGTGGAGGAGCAACGCGCACAGTACACCGAGCTCCTCTCCCACTTCGCGGGCAGGAAGGTGGTGGTGCGGGCGCTCGACGCCGGTGCCGACAAGCCGCTCAGCTTTCTCAACGACGCTCACGAGGAGAACCCGGCCCTCGGGCTTCGGGGGCTGCGTGCGCTGCGCGCGAGCGAGCAGATCCTGCGCGACCAGCTCGCGGCCCTGGCGCTCGCGGACGCCGACACGGAGGCCGATCTCTGGGTCATGGCCCCGATGGTCTCCGACTCCGAGGAGACCGAGTACTTCGTGCGGCTCGGCCGCGAGCTCGGCCTGAAGACGGTGGGCGTCATGGCGGAGGTGCCGTCGCTGGCGGTCCTCGCCGATCAGGTGCTGGAGATCGCCGATTTCGTGAGCATCGGCACCAACGACCTCACTCAGTACACCCTCGCGGCCGACCGGATGCTCGGCTCCGTCGCGCACTTCCAGGACCCGTGGCATCCGGCGGTCCTGCGTCTGGTCAGGCTGCTCGGCGACGCGGGCGCGGCGACCGGCAAGCCGGTGGGCATCTGCGGCGAGGCAGCGGCCGACCCGCAGCTCGCCGTGGTGCTCGTCGGGCTGGGTGCGACGACCCTGAGCATGACGCCCGCGGCGCTCGCGGATGTGCGGGCCGAGCTCGCCCGCCACACGCTGGAGGAGGCGCGTACCCTGGCCACCGCCGCACTCTCCGCCCGCACGGCGGCGGAGGCGCGGAAGGCCGGTTCCACCGAGAGTTGACGCCCGGTCACCCCCCATTCGGGGGTGTTCCGGCAGGAGATGTACCCCGATGATCAGACAATTGCTCGCAGTATTCGCCGAGTCGGGCGATACTGGAGGAGGGCCCCGGGGGGAACGGCAGGGGGGCCGGGATGTCCGATAGGGGATCGGGTATGGATCGGGAACAGGCCCAGCGTGGGGCAACAGCAGAGGGCGCGGAGCAGGAGATCACCTCCGACGAGGCGCTGATCCTGCTGGCGCGCGCGGGAGACAAGTCGGCGTTCGCGGAGCTGTGGCAGCGCCACGCCCGCTCGGGGATGCGCGTCGCTCGGCAGTTCACGTCGTCGAGCGATGCCGACGACCTCGTCTCCGAGGCCTACGTGCGCATCTATCAGCGCGTGCTCGCGGGCGGCGGTCCGGATGGCGCGTTCCGCCCGTACCTCTACACGACCATCCGCAATCTGGCCGCTCGCTGGGGGCGGGCCAACCACAGCATCGCCGTGGAGGACATCGGCGAGTTCGAGGATGTCGTCGAGGACGATCCCGCGACCGTGGCGCTGGACCGTACCCTCACGGTATCGGCGTTCCGCAGCCTTCCCGAGCGCTGGCAGTCGGTGCTCTGGTACACCGAGGTGGAGGGCATGGACCCCCACGAGGTCGCGCCGATCCTCGGCATCAGCGCCAACGGCGTCGCGGCCCTGTCGTACCGGGCGCGCGAGGGCCTGCGCAAGGCGTGGCTGCAGGCGCACGTCAGCGACGCGACCGCGTCAGGCGAGTGCCGCTGGACCATCGGACGGCTCGGCGAGTACGCCCGCAAGGGGATGACGAGCCGCGAGCGCGCCCGCGTCGAGGAGCACCTCGCCACCTGCACCCGCTGCGCGATCATCAGCGAGGAGGTCGACGAGGTCGGCTCGCACCTCACGTTCGTGCTGGTGCCGCTCATCCTCGGCGGTACCGTCGGCGGTGCGTTCCTCGCGTCGCTGAGCGCGCCGTCCGGCACCGTCGCCGCGGAAGCGGTGGCCTCTGCGATGCCACCGGCGTTCAGCACCGCCGCCCTCACGGCGACGCCCGCGGTGTCGACCGGTCTCGCCGCATCCACTGTCGCGGCGCCCCTCGTCGGCGCCCTCTCCGTGGCCCTCGCCGTCTCCGGCGGCCTCGCCGTGACGGCGATCGTGCCGCGCGAGCCGGCCGCCGCCACCCAGGTCGCCGACGGGGTCGGGGGCGCGGGAGCCGCCCAGCCGGCCGTGCCCGCGATCTCGCCCTCGGACATCCCGACCCTGCTCAACGGACCGTCCGGGCAGGCCGGTCAGCCGGACGCCGGAAGCGTCGTCGGAGGCGTCGACTCGGCACTGGACGGACTGGTGCCGGGACTGGGCTCGACCGTCGGGGGAGCGGTCGGCGGGGTCGGCTCCGCGGTCGACGGCACCGTCGCCGGGGTGGGTTCCGCCGTCGGCGGAGTGCTCAAGGGGGTGGACGGCCTCACCGGCCTTCCCGTGGGCCCGGGCGCGACCCCGGATCACACCGCACCGGGTGGCGTCGTGGGCGCCTCCACCGCGCTGGACCTGAGCGGCACCGGGATGCCGGGCGCGACGGTCTCCGTGCAGGCCGGCGGTGTGGTGTACGCGACGACGAAGGTCTCCGCGCAGGGCACCTGGGCGGTCCGGATCAGTGCGCTGCCCGCCGGGGTCGGCGGCGTCCAGCTGAAGCAGACGCTGGTCAGCCTCCTCGGCATCGACCTGGTGACCGTGCCGCTGTCGGTGCTCTCCAACAGCCTCGGCATCACGCTCGATGTGCTCGGACGCTGATCGGAAGTTTTTTCTCCGAGCCGCGTCATAGACGGGTCTGTCTGTGCTCTCTCCTGGTGACGGGGTCGCTGCGAGACACGAGGTACCAATCAGCGGCCCTCATGACCGGGGGGTCAGCAACCGGTGTCGCCCGATCCGCCCAGGGCACGGGCGGCACCGGTTACCCACAACTTCACATGAGGACGGGCGCCCGGGGGTGGGGGTACCCCGCGGGCCGCGCGCGGGGGTGCGGCTGTTACGGCTTGCCGCGCAGGACAGCCGCCTTGACCTCGGCGATCGCCTGAGTCACCTGGATGCCGCGGGGGCAGGCATCCGTGCAGTTGAAGGTGGTGCGGCAGCGCCAGACCCCCTCCTTGTCGTTGAGGATGTCGAGGCGAACCGCCGCGCCCTCGTCACGGGAGTCGAAGATGAAGCGGTGGGCGTTCACGATGGCTGCGGGGCCGAAGTACTGGCCGTCCGTCCAGAAGACGGGGCAGCTGGTCGTGCAGGCGGCGCAGAGGATGCACTTGGTGGTGTCGTCGAAGCGCGCACGCTCCACCGGGCTCTGCAGGCGCTCCTTCTCCGGCTTCGACGAGGCGATGAGGAAGGGCTGCACCTCCTTGAAGCTCTCGAAGAAGGGGTCCATGTTCACGATCAGGTCCTTCTCCAGCGGCAGGCCCTTGATCGCCTCGACGTAGACCGGCTTGGTCAGGTCGAGGTCCTTGAGCAGGGTCTTGCAGGCGAGCCGGTTGCGCCCGTTGATCCGCATGGCGTCCGAACCGCACACGCCGTGCGCGCACGAGCGGCGGAACGTGAGCGTCTGGTCCTGCTCCCACTTGATCTTGTGCAGGGCGTCGAGCACGCGGTCGGTGCCCTGCATGACCACGTCGAAGTCCTGCCAGTACGGCTCGGCATCCACCTCGGGGTCGAAGCGGCGGATGATGAGCGTGGCGGTGAAGGTGGGGACCTCGGCCGGCACGTTCGGCTTGTTCTCGAGAACGGCAGTGCTCATGGAGTCAGTACTTTCTTTCCATCGGCGGGTAGTTCGTGATCACGACCGGTTTCCAGTCGAGCCGGATGTGGTCGCCGGCGTGCGCCGACTCCGGATCGCCGGTGCGGTACGCCATCGTGTGCACCAGGAAGTTCTTGTCGTCGCGGTCGGGGTAGTCCTCTCGCATGTGGCCCCCGCGGCTCTCCTTGCGCGAGCGCGCGGAGTAGACGAGCACCTCGGCCAGGTCGAGCAGGAAGCCCAGCTCGACGGCTTCGAGCAGGTCCGTGTTGTAGCGCTTGCCCTTGTCCTGCACCTGCACGTTCTTGTAGCGAGCGCGCAGACGCTCGATCAGTTCGGTGACCTCCTGCAGGCTCTCGTCCGTGCGGAAGATCTGGGCGTTGCGGTCCATCGAGTCCTGCAGCTCCTTGCGGATCGCCGCGATGCGCTCCGTGCCGTCGCCCTTGCGCACCATGTCGAGGATGCCGATCACGCCGGCCGCCGGATTCTCGGGCAGAGGCACGAATTCTGCGGTCTTCACGTACTGGACCGCGTTCTTGCCGGCCCGCTTGCCGAAGACGTTGATGTCGAGCAGCGAGTTGGTGCCGAGACGGTTCGAGCCGTGCACGCTCACGCAGGCGCACTCGCCGGCGGCGTACAGCCCCGGCACGACCTCGGTGTTGCTGCGCAGCACCTCCGCATTGTTGTTGGTCGGGATGCCGCCCATCGCGTAGTGCGCCGTGGGGAGCACCGGCACCGGCTCGGTGTAGGGCTCCACGCCCAGGTAGGTCCGGGCGAACTCGGTGATGTCCGGGAGCTTCTCGTCGATCACCGCGGGTTCGAGGTGGGTGATGTCGAGGTAGAGGTAGTCCTTGTTCGGGCCCGCGCCGCGCCCCTCGCGGATCTCGGTCGCCATCGAGCGGGCGACGATGTCGCGGGGCGCGAGGTCTTTCAGGGTGGGCGTGTAGCGCTCCATGAAGCGCTCGCCGCTGGCGTTCCGCAGGATCGCGCCTTCGCCGCGCGCCGCCTCCGAGAGCAGGATGCCGAGCCCCGCCAGCCCGGTCGGGTGGAACTGGAAGAACTCCATGTCCTCCAGCGGCAGGCCCTTGCGCCAGATGATCCCGACGCCGTCGCCGGTGAGCGTGTGGGCGTTGGAGGTGGTCTTGAAGATCTTGCCGAAACCGCCTGTGGCGAAGACGATGGCCTTCGCCTGGAAGACGTGCAGGTCGCCGGTGGCCAGCTCGTAGGCGACGACGCCGGAGGGCTGATCGACGCCGTCCACCTCGGTCATCACCATGTCGAGCACGTAGAACTCGTTGAAGAAGTTGATGCCGAGCTTGACGCAGTTCTGGAACAGCGTCTGGAGGATCATGTGGCCGGTGCGGTCCGCGGCGTAGCACGCGCGGCGCACCGGGGCCTTGCCGTGCTCACGGGTGTGGCCGCCGAAGCGGCGCTGGTCGATCTTGCCGTCGGGCGTGCGGTTGAAGGGCAGGCCCATATTCTCGAGGTCGAGCACGGCGTCGATCGCCTCTTTGGCGAGGATCTCCGCCGAGTCCTGGTCGACGAGGTAGTCGCCGCCCTTGACGGTGTCGTAGGTGTGCCACTCCCAGTTGTCCTCCTCCACGTTCGCGAGCGCGGCGGCCATGCCGCCCTGCGCCGCTCCGGTGTGGGAACGGGTGGGGTAGAGCTTCGAGATGACCGCGGTGCTCGCGTGCGGGCCGGCCTCGATGGCCGCGCGCATGCCGGCACCGCCGGCTCCCACGATCACGATGTCGAACTGGTGGTAGTGCACCCCGTCGACGGTCTTGGTGGTGCCTGCTGCGTCCTCGCCCAATGTGTTTCCTTCTGAAGTCTCTTACTGCGCCGGGCAGAACGATGGAAGCAGGTTCGCCGGTGCGCCCGCCGGGCAGGGGTCGAACGTGAAGATCACGAGCGTTCCCAGCACGATGAGCACGACGACGGCGGCGACCAGCGCGCCCTTGAACACTCGACGCAGCGTGCGGTTGCTCGCATAGTCGTTGACGATGGTGCGCATGCCGTTGGCGCCGTGGATGAACGCGAGCCAGAGCAGCAGCACGTCCCACCACTGCCAGAACGGCTGCGAGAGCTTTCCGCCGACGAACCCGAAGTCGATCGCTCGCACGCCCTGGCCGGCGACGAGGTTCACGAAGAGGTGGCCGAAGATCAGCACGACCAGCACCACGCCGCTGGCGCGCATGTAGATCCAGCCCCACTTCTCGATGTTGAAGCGGCGCGCGCGGGTGTACGGCTGGCGGGGGTCGAGGATGGCGTCGGTCATCAGAACTCCGCGATGATGTTGGTGATCTGGCGCGGCAGGAAGCCCGCCATGAGCACGACCCAGAGCACGATCACGATCCAGAACATCAGGCGCTGGCGCTTCGGCCCCACGCTCCAGAAGTCGATCAGGATGATGCGCAGCCCGTTCAGCGCGTGGAACCCGATCGCGGCGACCAGCGCCGCCTCGCCGAGGCCCATGAGCGGGGTCTTGTACTCGTCGATCACGGCGTTGTAGGCGCCGGGGCTCACCCGGATCAGCGACGTGTCGAGCACGTGCACGAGGAGGAAGAAGAAGATGGCGACGCCGGTGATGCGGTGCAGCACCCACGACCACATGCCTTCGCGGCCCCGGTAGAGGGTGCCGCGCGGGACTCTGGGTGACGGGATCAGTGTCGCTGGTGAACTGTCGCCTGGCTTCGGTTCGGCCAGGGCCCCCGCCGACTTCTCTGGCACGGTCCCATCCCTCCTTGGAGCTTGTCAGCCCCTCACGGGGCGCGTGACGCCCGCTGTGACGGACTCCCTGCAAGTCTATTCCCGCGTCGGGGCGGGTTCTGCACGCGGAGCCCTAAATAGCTTGAGATCGAGACAGTTCCGAAAGAACCCGCGAACTTTCCACCACGCGCTCGTAGTGACCGACGAGCTCGCGGCAGACGACGGCCCAGCTGCGGTCGATCACCCTGCGCCGGCCGGCCTCTCCCATGCGCAGGCGCAGGGGCGCGTCATCCACGAGCCGGCGCACCGATGCGCGCAGCCCCGGGTCGTCCCCCGGTTCGTAGAGGTAGCCGTCGACTCCGTGGTCGACGAGATCGATCGGTCCGCCGATGCGCGGCGCCACCACCGGCAGCCCGGCGGCGTGCGCCTCCTGCACCGTCTGGCCGAAGGTCTCCTCGGTGCCGGGCGTGACGAAGACGTCGAAGGCGGCGTAGGCGGTGGCGAGCTCGGCGCCGCTCAGCGTGCCGAGCCAGGTCACCGGCATGCCGCGAAGGGCCCGCCGGGCGCGGGAGAGGGAGGGCCCGTCCCCGACGACGGCGAGACGGATGCCGGGCACGCCGCGCAGCGCGGAGAGCCGCTCGACCTGCTTCTCCGGTGCGATCCGCCCCACGTACCCCACGACCAGCTCGCCCCCGGGAGCCAGGCGGGCGCGGAGGGCGGCGGCCTCGCGGCCGAGCCGGGCGCGCGGGTGGTAGGCCTCGAGGTCGACGCCGCGGCCCCAGCGCTCCACCCGCTCGACGCCCGCCGCCGCGAGGTCGGCGATGGATGCCGTGGAGGGCGCCAGCGTGAGGTCGGCCTGGTCGTGCACGCGCCGCACCAGCCGCCAGGCGAGACCCGTGGCGGCGCCGAGGTGGTTGCGCCGCGCGTAGCCGGCGACATCCGTCTGGAAGACGGCGACGCTGGGCACGCCGAGGCGGGCGGCCGCGGCGATGGCCTGGCCGCCGAGGAGGAAGGGGGATGCGGCGTGCAGCACGTCCGGCCGGAACGCCGCGAGGAGCGCCGCCACCTGCGGGCTCGGCAGCCCGACGGGGAAGCGGCGGTAGGCGAACGCGGGCACCTGGTGCACGGGGAACCCGGCGAACCGGCTCGGCGCTCCGGCGTCCGGGCAGATCACCATCGCCTCGTGGCCGGCGTCGCGGAGGTGGCCGAGCACCTGCCGGACGCTCGTGGTCACCCCGTTGAGCGTGGGGAGGAAACTCTCGCTGACGATGGCAACCCGCATGGCATTCGCTCCTTCGGCCCGTGGTCGCCACGCTACGGGCGCGGAGTGGAGGCGCGATGAACTCGGGGTTACGGCGGGGCCTCCGGATAGTGTTGTGCAATGCCCACCATCCACGCGCCGCTCGACCGCTTCTACAGCGTGATCCCGGCCGGCGGCATCGGGTCGCGTCTCTGGCCGCTCTCCCGCGCCGATGCGCCCAAGTTCCTGCACGACCTCACCGGATCGGGCCGCACGCTGCTGCGCGCCACCTGGGACAGGCTCGCGCCGCTGTCGGGCGCCGACCGCATCATGGTCGTCACCGGACGCGCTCACCGCGCGGCGGTCGAAGCGCAGCTGCCCGACCTCGGCGACCTCAACGTGGTGCTCGAGAGCGAGCCCAAGGACTCCTCCGCGGCGATCGGCCTGGCCGCCGCGATCCTGCTGAAGCGCGAGCCCGACGTGATCATCGGCTCGTTCGCCGCGGACCATGTGATCAACGATCAGCGCGGCTTCGCCCGCGCGGTCACCGAGGCGGTGGCGGCGGCGGATGCCGGCTACATCACCACGATCGGGATCACCCCCACCGACCCGGCCATCGGCTTCGGCTACATCCACTGCGGCTCGCCGCTCGCCATCGACGGCGCGCCGAGTGCCGTGGCCGTGGACACCTTCGTCGAGAAGCCCGACCTCGCGACCGCTCAGCGGTACCTGGCCGAGGGCGACTACCTGTGGAACGGGGGCATGTTCATCTCCCGCGCCGACGTGCTGCTGCAGGAGCTCGGCCGCAACCGCCCCGAGCTGCTCGAAGGACTCACCGAACTGGCCGAGGCCTGGGACACCCCGCGTCGCGGCGCGGTGGTCGACAGGGTCTGGCCGGCGCTCGAGAAGATCGCCATCGACTACTCGGTCGCGGAGCCCGCGGCGAAGGCGGGCAAGCTCGTGGTCGTGCCGGGCGACTTCGACTGGGACGACATCGGCGACTTCGCCGCGATCGGCAAGCTGCATGCCAACGGGCGCAAGTCGGATCTGGCCATCCTGGGGGAGAACGCGCGCGTGCTCGCCGACTCGTCCAGCGGCGTCGTCATCGCCCAGAGCGGGCGCATGATCTCGCTCATCGGGGTCAGCGACATCGTCGTGGTCGACACCCCGGACGCCCTGCTCGTGACCACGACGGCGAACGCTCAGCGCGTGAAGGCCGTCGTCGACGCGCTCAAGCTCTCCGGCCGCACCGACGTGCTCTGACCCCTCGTCGAGCCGTCCCGGCGAGCCCCCGGCGCTCGCCTACGCTGGGAGCATGAGCGACCGCATCCCCCTCGTGATCGACACGGACACCGCTCAGGATGATTGCGTGGCCCTGCTCGTCGGCCTCCTCGACCCCCGCGCCGACCTGCGTGCCATCACCATGGTGGCGGGCAACGTGGGCTTCGAGCGCCAGGTGGCGAACGCCTTCATCACGCTGAACGTCGCCGGTCGGCTGGGCGAGGTGCCGGTGCACCTCGGCTGCCGCCGCCCCCTGACCCGGGAGTGGGTGTCCGCGGAGAACGTGCACGGCGACGGCGTGGGCGGCCTGCGCATCGACGACAGCGGGCTCGCCGCCGACCCGGTGCACGGCGTCGACGCGCTCATCGCGCTCGCCGCCGCCGAACCGGGGGAGCTCACCATCGTGTGCATCGGGCCGCTGACCAACATCGCGATGGCCGCGGTGAAGGATCCGGGGTTCGTGCGCAACGTGAAAGCCCTGTACATCATGGGCGGCTCCAACAACGCCCGGGGCAACATCACGGCCGCGGCCGAGTACAACTTCTACGTCGATCCCGAGGCGGCCAAGACCGTCTTCGAGGCCGGCTTCGAGATCGTGGTGGTGCCGTGGGCGCCGCTCACCCTCCGCGACGCGGTGTTCAGCCGCGAGAGGATCGCCGCGCTGGGCGCGCTCGGCACCCCGCTCGCGCGATTCTTCGAACGGGTCGTCTCGACCACGCTCGACTTCGACGAGAGCGTCGGCATCCAGGGCTCGACGCACCCGGATTCGCTCACCGCGGCCCTGCTGATGCACCCGGAGTTGATCGCCGCCAGCTCGCGCATGGCGGTCGACATCGAGACCGGTTCCGAGCTGACGCGGGGGTACGCGGCAATGTCGTGGGGAGTGCACGGGCTGACGCCGAATGCCACGGTGATCGAGGCGGTGCACGCCGACGGGTTCCACGACTACATCGCGGGTCTGCTCGCACTGCCCACGGACCCGCCGCGGCCCTTCCTGGACTGACGCGGAAACGGCCCCGCGAATCATTTCGCTGACATTTCGCAGCAGTAGCAGTTGTGTAACTGTTGCCTCGCGATCGAGGGATCGGACGAGACGCTTCTCGTAACCCTGAGTAACCTGTATCAAACTTGCCCAGCAGTGTGCTGGACACCACCTTGGAGGACATCTTGAGAATCACAACCCGTAAGGCCGTGATCACCGGCCTTGCTACGCTCGCGACGGCGGCCCTTCTCGCCGGCTGTGCGGCGGCTCCCACGGTAACCAAGCCCACGGCCACCCCGAAGGTCGCCAACTTCCTGCCCTGCATGGTGTCGGACTCCGGTGGATTCGACGACCACTCGTTCAACCAGATCGGCCTCGAGGGCCTCGTCTCGGCCGCCAAGGACCTGGGCATCAAGGAGAAGCACGTCCAGTCCAACGCGGACACCGACTACGCGCCGAACATCACCAACCTCGTCGCCCAGAAGTGCTCGCTCATCGTGACCGTCGGCTTCCTCCTCGCAGACGCCACCAAGGCGGCGGCAGCGGCGAACCCGAAGATCAACTTCGCGACCATCGACGACTCGTCGACGGATGCCGCGAACGTGCAGCCCATCACCTTCCGCTCCGATGAGGCCGCGTTCCTCGGCGGCTACGCGGCGGCGAGCTACTCGAAGACCGGCGTCGTCGGCACCTTCGGCGGCATCAACATCCCGCCGGTGAGCATCTTCATGGAGGGCTTCGCCGAGGGCGTCGCATACTTCAACAAGACGAAGAGCAAGGACGTGAAGGTCGTCGGCTGGAACACCGCCACGCAGACCGGTTCCTTCACCGGTGGCTTCGCGGCCGGCACCGAGGCCAAGGCCGCGGCCCAGGCCGAGATCGACCAGAACGCGGACGTCATCTTCCCCGTCGGCGGACCGATCTACCAGAGCGCGGCGCAGGCCATCAAGGACTCGGGCAAGCCGATCGTCATGGTCGGTGTCGACGCCGACGTGTACTACACCGACCCGACGGTGCGCGACATCCTGCTGACCTCGGTCGAGAAGGGCGTCGGCACCTCGGTGGCGGCGGTCGTCAAGGAGGCCGCTGCCGACAAGTTCACCAAGGAGCCGTTCGTCGGCGACCTGAAGAACAACGGCGTCGGGCTCGCCCCGTTCCACAACTTCAAGAGCAAGGTCGATTCGGGCCTGCAGAAGGAGCTGGACGGCGTGAAGGCCGACATCATCAGCGGCAAGATTACGGTAGGCAAGTAGCCTCGAACCCTTGTGGGGGGGGCCGCCCCGCGGGGCGCCCCCCGCATTTTTGTTTACGATCGGGTTGAACCCCCCCCAGAGCTTTAGACCCCTGTAGCGAGAACTGCGGGGGCAAAAGACACCCGTAGGGGCCCAGGG
>CBIHRK010000012.1:0-92528 GCA_966212465.1 uncultured Lacisediminihabitans sp. | reverse complement strand
CCCAGGAGAATTCGCCTAGTGGCCTATGGCGCACGCTTGGAAAGCGTGTTGGGTGAAAGCCCTCGGGGGTTCGAATCCCCCATTCTCCGCCACGATCACTCCCGCGAGGGGCACGGACATTACGGTCCCGTGCCCCGCGAACGGCAGTCACCCGCGCCTCCCGTCACCCGCAGGCTGACAGGCTGATGCCGCCCTGCGCGCGCGAGTCAGACGACGGGGATGACGCCCTTGACCGGGTCGCCGAGCGGCACCGGGTCGAGGAACCAGACGTCGTAGGGGCGCTCCAGCAGGTCCGCGGTCAGCGCGACGAGCCGGCGCAGCGGCTCGCCGGCGGCGTGCGCGTCGAGGTCGGCGCGGCTCGACCAGCGTTCGACCATGACCACGACGTCGCCGTCCTGCTCCAGATGCGCGGCGTACAACTCGCAACCCGCTTCCTGGTGAACGAGCGGGGACACCTCCGAGAAGGCCTGGACGACGTCCGGGCCATGCCCGGGAAGGGGGTGGAAGACGGCGACGACGGTAACGGACATGATCGCTCCTGTCTGAAGTCGATGCGGGAGGAAACGGCCGCCCTCCATGCTGCCATGCGGGTGGAGGCCGGACCACCCGGTCGGCTGTCCTCCCTATGGGGGACCCGCATCCATACTTTTCTATGAATGCGGTCCGAACGCCGGAATTCCGCGGAAATTCGGCGGAAATGAGCGTGCCCGGGGTGGTAGTTTCGTGAAGTCGTCATGAGCGGCCACACGCTTCGACCGGGCCGAGAACCCCGCCCGTCGGCGACCTCCTATCGAGCAGGTCCGGCCCATCCGGCCTGCCCGAGAACCACCGGCTCCACTCCAGGCACCACCCGCGAGCACACTTCCGACCGGGGCTCACGGCAGACTGCGGCAACGACCCGAACGGGGCCGCCCACGGGGGTATTTACGTGACAGAGCATGTCGCCACGCGCGAGTACCTCATCCGGCTTTCGCCCAGGGTCGTCCTGCTCCGCAACGTGATCCTCTCGGTGCTCTTCGTCTCGATCACCGTGTTCGGCGTGCTGTTCTTCCTCGGCCTGCGCAACGGCTCCTGGCCGGTCGCCGTCGTCGGCGAGGCGGTGAGCCTGCTCGTCTGCGCCCTCGGCTACGTGCTGCACCGCTCCACCTACATCGGCATCACGCACAACACCATCGAGGAACGCGGATTCATGGGCGTGCGCACGAGCATCCCCAAGTCCGAGGTCGCCACGATCGTGTTCGCCCACACCTACACGAACGCCTCCCCCGAGTCGATCCCGCAGCTCGTCATCAGCGACGCCGCCGGCAAACGCCTGCTCCGCATGCGGGGCGTCTTCTGGACCCTCGAGTCGATGCGGGCCGTGATCGCCTCGATCGACGTGCCCGCCGTGTCGCACCGCGAGTCGATGAGCATGCGGGAGTTCTTCACGCGCTACCCCGGCGCGGCCTACTGGTTCGAGAACCGGCCGGTGCTCCTGACCGTCGCCACGGTCGGCATCCTCGCGGTGGTGGGGGCGCTCGTGCTCCTGCTCGTCACCCTGGTCGGCGCGCCCCCGATGAGCTGACGCGCGTCCGTTCTACTTGCGCTTCAGTGTTCCGAAGATGCCGTTCACCACGTCGCGCACGATGGACCGGCCGGCCGACGATCCGAGGAAGTCGGTGACCGGATTCGGATCGGCCCTCGGCGCGCGCCGGGTCGTGGATCGCCGGCCCGTCGAGCCCGTGCCCGACTGCTTCGGCTGCGAGCGTCGCGCCTCGCGCAGCATCCGGTCGTAGTCCGCCTGCTCCTGCCGGGCCCGCTCTGCCTGCTGCGCCGCCGACTCGGATGCCGCCCGGGCCTGGGCGGCCGCGTCCAGCTTGCGGGCCAGGATCTCCTTCGCCGAGTCGGGGTCCACCTGCGTGCCGTACTTCGCGAGCAGCGCTGAGGCCCGCACGGCGGAGTCAACGGCCGCGGCATCCGTCGGCGCCATCGAGCCCTGCGGCGCGCGCAGCCGCGTCCAAGCCACCGGCGTCGGCGCACCACGCTCGCCCATCACCGTGACGATCGCCTCGCCCGTGGCGAGCTGCGTGAGCACCTGGCCGAGGTCGTAGCCCGAGATCGGATAGGTGGTGACCGTGGCCTTCAGCGCCCGCGCGTCGTCCGGGGTGAAGGCGCGCAGCTGGTGCTGGATGCGGGAGCCCAGCTGGGCGAGCACGTCGCCCGGCACGTCCTTCGGGGTCTGCGTCACGAACACGATGCCCACGCCCTTGGAGCGGATGAGCCGCACGGTCTGCGTGATCGAGTCGACGAAGTCCTTCGACGCGTTCTTGAACAGCAGGTGGGCCTCGTCGAAGAAGAACACGAGCTTCGGCTTGTCGAGGTCCCCCACCTCCGGCAGGTCGTTGAACAGATCCGCCAGCAGCCACATGAGGAAGGTGGAGAACAGCTCCGGCTTGTCCTGCACCCCCGGCACCTCGAGCAGGCTGATCATGCCGCGGCCGTCCGGTGCGAGCCGGAGGAAGTCGGCGGTGTCGATCTCCGGCTCGCCGAAGAACACGTCCGCACCCTGGTCGGCGAAGGTGACGAGCTCGCGCAGGATGACGCCCACGGTCGCTCCGGAGAGCCCGCCGAGCTCCTTCAGCTCGGCCTTGCCGTCGTCGCTCGTGAGGTAGCTCAGCACGGCGCGCAGATCGCCGAGATCCACGAGCGGCAGACCCGCCTTCGCCGCGTAGTGGAAGACGAGCCCGAGCGAGGACTCCTGCGTCGCGTTCAGCCCGAGCACCTTGGCGAGCAGCAGCGGGCCGAAGCCCGAGACGGTCGCACGAACGGGGATCCCGCGCCCGACGCCGCCGAGAGCGAAGTATTCGGTGGGGAAGGCCGCCGCCGTCCAGTTCTGACCGATCCCCCGCGTGCGCTCGTCGAGTTTGGCACTCGCGACACCCGGGGTGGCGACGCCGGAGAGGTCGCCTTTGATGTCGGCGGCGAAGACCGGCACGCCAGCACCGGAGAGCTGCTCGGCGAGCACCTGCAGGGTGCGCGTCTTGCCTGTTCCGGTCGCTCCCGCGACCAGACCGTGGCGATTCAGCATCGCCACCGGGATGCGCACCTGCACGTCGGGCAGAGCATCGCCGTTCACCAGGGCGCCCAGCTCGAGCACGGTGCCCGAGAACGCGTAACCCGATCGCACCGCGCCGATCTCCGCCTCGCTGAGCGGGCCGGGTGCGGCCGAGCCCGATGAGGGAGACGCCGAAGTGGCTGCTGCGGAGGTGCCGGCTGCCGCGGCCGCGGGGGTCTGCGCCTGCGCCTCCTCCAGCGCGCGGAGAGCCGCCGTGGCCCTCTCCGCCGCGGCGACGGCTGCTGCGGCATCCGCCCGGGCTTTCTCGATGTCGCTCATGCACACACCCTACGGCCGCAGGGTGACGGGCGGCCGGATCGCCCAGGCCGCCACGAGTTCCTCGCGCACGGTGACGCCGGTACCGGGGCCGGTGGGCACGTCGAGCCTGCCGTCGCGCAGCACGAACGGCTCGGTGAGGTCCTCCGCGAAGTAGCGGTCCGAGGCGGAGGTGTCCCCCGGCAGAGTGAAGCCCGGGAGCGCGGCGAGAGCCACGTTGGCCGCGCGGCCGATCCCGGTCTCGAGCATTCCCCCGCACCACACCGGCACGCCGCGTTCCAGGCAGGCGTCGTGGATGGCGATGGCCTCGAGATAGCCGCCCACCCGGCCGGCCTTGATGTTGATCACGCTCGTCGCCTCGCGTTCGATCGCGTCGATCGCCACCTCCGTGCTCACGATCGACTCGTCGAGGCAGACGGGGGTGGTGATGGCGCGGGCGAGCGCCACGTGCGAGCGGATGTCCTCCTCCACGAAGGGCTGCTCGATGAGCAGCAGATCGAACTCGTCGAGGCGCCGTAGGTGGTCGATGTCGTCGATCGTGTAGGCGGTGTTGGCGTCGACCTGCAGCAGGCGGTCGCCGAGCAGGGCGCGCACGGCAGCCACCGGTTCGATGTCCCAGCCCGGCTTGATCTTCAGCTTGATGCGGCGGTAACCCTGCTCCAGGTAGCCGCCCACCTCATCGAGCAGCTGATCGATCTCGGGTGCGATGCCCACCGAGACGCCGCAGTCGACCGAGTCGCGCACGGCCCCGAAGTAGGCGCCGAACGAGACTCCGGATGCCCGCAGCTGCGCGTCCAGCAGTGCCGCCTCGAGCGCGGCCTTGGCCATGCGATGGCCCACGATCGGCGCGAACAGCCGAGCGGCCCCCTCCGCCGTCACCTCGCCCGCACGGAACAGGAGGGGCGCGAGGTAGGTCTCGATCACGTCGGCGGCACCCTCGACGTACTCCGACGAGTAATAGGGCTCCGCCATGGCGACGCATTCGCCCCATCCGTCGCCGGCATCCGTGCGCACGCGCACCAGCAGCACGGTGCGTCCGGTCTGGCGCGAGAAGGATGTCTCGAACGCGCGCACCAGCGGGATGCCGACCCGGTGCAGCTCGACCGCGTGAACCCTCACGCCGCGGGCGCCCGATCCTCGAGGCCCCAGGGCTGACCATAGCCGCCCTCGGCCTCCGGCCGCGCCATCAGATCGAGGAACAGCTTCGCGTCGAACGCCTCCGGGCCCTGGACCCCCGTTCCCGACCACGCGCCCGAGGCGAGCAGCTCGAGCGCGATCACCGGGTTGAGCGCCGTCTGCCAGACCACGCACTGGGACTCGTACTCGGCCATCGTCCAGGCGTTGTCGGCCACATGGTAGAGGTAGACGGCGCGCGGGGAGCCGCCCGTGCCGATGCCGGTCACGTAGAGGCCCGCACAGGTCTTGCCGCTCATCCGCGGCCCGAGAGTCGCGGGGTCGGGCAGCCCGGCCGCCACCACATCCCGGGGCGCCACCTCGACGGGGCCGTGCGCCGAGCGCACCCGCACCGGCGTCGTCTTGTCGAGGCCCAGCTGATGCAGCGTCTTGAGGATGCCGATGAACTCGTTGCCCAGCCCGTACTTGAAGGTCGCGCGCTTGGCATCAACCCAGCGCGGCATGAGCAGCACCTCCTCATGCTCGACGTTCACGCACTCGACCGGCCCGATCCCCTCGGGAAACTCGAAGACCTCGGGCTCGCTGAAGGGTTCGGTGGTGTACCAGCCGCGGTCCTTCTCCCAGATCACCGGCGGGTTGAGGCACTCCTCGATCGTGGTCCAGATGCTGAAGCTGGGGGCGAAGATCTCGTTGCCGAGGTCGTCGGTGACCACGAGATTGGCCCCGTCGCGCACCCCGAGCTCGTCGATGCTCTCGAAGAGATGGTCGGCGGCGTATCGGGCGAACACGTCGCTCAGCCCGGGTTCGACGCCCATCCCCACGAGGGCGAGGCGGCCCGCGCGCTCCCAGTCGGGCGACTGGGCGAACTGGTCGTCGCCGAGCTTCACGCCGGTCTCGGTGTAGGGATCGGTCGGATGCGGCTCCGACAGGCTCATCGCCATGTCCAGGTAGTCCGCCCCGGCGGCGAGCGCCCCCGCGAAGATCGTGGGGACGAATTTCGGCTCGACGGCGTTCATCACGTGGGTCGCGCCGTGCTCGCGAGCGACGGCGGCCACGCTGTCCGGGTCGGACGCGTCGATCTGCGCGGCCACGAACCTGCCGCCCTGGGGGCCGTGCTTCGTCTCGATCCAGGCGATGGTGCGCTCCGCCCGCGCGGGGTCGTAGTCGCTCACGATCATCGTCTCGAAGAAGGTACGGCGGGCGGCGATCTTCGCGATCGCATCGCCGACGCCACCGGCGCCGACCAGCAGGATTCTCATGACTCGACGCTACTGCGGCGGCGGCGCGGGCGCCATGCCGCGGCCCTCGTCGCTCGGCTCAGCGCACCAGGGCGGGGACACTGCGCGGGCGCACCACGAGCCAGAGCGCGAGCACCGCCACGAGAGCGGTCACCATCATCACCACGCCCATGGGAACCGCGTTGTGGATGCCGAACAGCCCCACGATGGGCGAGAGGATTCCGGCGACCCCGAAGTTGAGCGCACCGAGCACCGAGGCGGCCGTCGCCGCCTCGTGCGGGTGGCCGGCGAGTCCCAGCACCTGCACGAGCGGGAAGCCGAAACCGCAGGCCGCGATGAAGAACCAGAGCGGGATCAGGATGCCGAGGAGTCCCGCACCCGCCATGTCGAGCACCACGATGGCCGTGGCCGCCAGGAAGAGCACGGCCGTCGACACCGCGAGGATCCACTGCGGCGGCACGATTCGCGCCAGCCGCGAACTCGTCTGCACGCCGATGATGATCCCCACCGAGTTGATCGCGAACAGCAGGCCGAACTGCTGGGCCGACAGCCCGTACACCTCCTGGAACAGGAACGACGAGGAGGAGAGGTAGGCGAAGAGCCCGGTGAAGGTCATCGCCCCCATGATGGCCACCCCCACGAAGACGCGGTCCGAGAAGATGGCGCGGTAGCGCTGGCCGATGGTGCTGTGCGCCCGCTCCGCCCGGCGTGCCGGCGGCAGGGTCTCGACGATGAAGAACAGCGCGGCGAAGACCACCAGCACCCCGTAGACGACGAGGAAGACGAAGACGCCGCGCCAGTCGGTGAAGCGCAGCAGCTGGGAGCCGACGACGGGGGCGATGACCGGCGCCAGCCCGCTCACGAGGGCGAGGCGCGACAGCATCCGCACCAGGGGCAGGCCGCCGAACAGGTCACGCACGAGCGCCATGGCCACGACGCCGCCCGCCGCGGCGCCCATGCCCTGCAGCACGCGGAAGAGCCCGAGCAGTTCGATGCTGGGCGCGAGGGCCGCCCCCAGGCTCGCCGCCACGTGCACCATGCTGGCGATGATCAGCGGCGTGCGGCGGCCGACCTTGTCGCTCCACGGGCCCACCAGCAGCTGGCCGAGACCGAAGCCGACGGATGTCGCGGTCAGGGTCAGCTGGATGATCGCCGGCCCGACCCCGAAGTCGTGCTGCAGCGAGGGGAACGACGGGAGGTACAGGTCGATCGTGAAGGGTCCGAGCGCGGTGAGCGCGCCGAGGACGAGCACGTACACGACGCGTTGGCGGCGCGAGAGCGAGTCCCCGGGATGGACGACGGTGGTCACGAGGGGTGGCCTTTCTGCGGAGACGTGGTGAAAGCTTTCAGAGCGGTGCGCCCCACAGGATAACGGCCCGCACCGCCGCGTATTCCCCGGCGCGCGAAAAAGGCCGGCCCCCTCGCGAACGAGAGGGCCGGACCGGTGACTCAGGCGACGATGACTACTTGGTCAGCGCCTCGAGGGTCGGGTTGTTCTTGTAGGACTCGGCGGCGTTGTCCTTGGTGACCAGCTCCGGCGGGAGGTAGTACGTGGGGACCTTGACCGAACCGTTGTCCGTCGGGTCGGAGTTGGTCGTCGCCTTCTTTCCGGCGGCGAGCTCCTTGACCATCGAGACGGCCTGCGCGACGAGCTTCGTGGTGTCCTTGTTGATCGTCGAGTACTGCACGCCCGACATGATCAGCGGGATCGAGGCCGCCTCGGAGTCCTGACCCGTGACGACGGGCATGACGGGCTTGTCCTTGCCGGCGTTCTGGATCGAGGTGATGATGGCGCGCGCCAGGGTGTCGTTCGGCGACAGGACGCCGTTCAGCACCGTGTTGCTGTAGTTGCCGGCGAGCAGGGTGTCCATGCGGGTCTGCGCGTTGGCGGCGAGCCATCCGGTGGTCTGCGTCTGGGCGATCTCGGTCTGACCCGAGACGACCTTGACGGTTCCGTCGGCGATCTTCGGCTTGAGCACCTTCATGGCGCCGTCGAAGAACACGGCCGCGTTCGGGTCGGTGGAGGCACCCGAGAACAGCTCGATGTTGTAGGTCTTCGCGTCAGGGAAGCGCGCCTTCATGCCGTCGAGCAGGGCCTGGCCCTGGAGCTCGCCGACCTTTTCGTTGTCGTACGCGACGTAGTAGTCGACGTTCGGCGTGTCCTGGATGATGCGGTCGTAGGCGATGACCTTGGCGCCGTTGTCGTGCGCCGCCTTGACCTGCGAACCGAGCTGCTTGCCGTCGAACGCACCGATGATCAGGACCTTGGCGCCCTTGGTGTTCATCGTCGAGATCTGGCTGGCCTGCTCGGAGGCGGTGTTGGCCGAAGGCGCGTACTGCACGTCCGCCTTGAAGCCGGCCTTGGTGAGGTCATTGGTGAAGAGCTTGCCTGCAAGGACCCAGTTCTCCGAGGTCTTGTCCGGCAGAGCCACACCGATGATCGAGCCCGACTTGAAGCCCGAGGCGGCGGTGCCCGAGCCCGAAGTGCGTGCCGAGCAGCCCGAGAGGGCCATCAGCGCGACTCCGGCGATTGCCACAGTCGTGATTGCGATTTTGCGCATGTTGATCACTTTCTTTGTTGTGAGGTGGTGCGATGGGATTGCTGTTGGGGCGACTGGACGCCCCGGGAACTACTCCGGCGCCGCTATGCGTTCGGTGTAGTGGACGGTGGGCGGGAGGACTCTTCCGCGCGATCCCCGGTCGGTTCGATCGAGGGACGGTCGACGGGGATGTTCTGCGGAGGCACCGCATCCCCCTCGGCGACTCGGGGCTGTCGGTTCCGGGTGAAGATGCCGATGATCGACGGCTTGCCCTGTCTCTTGCTGTAGACGTCGATGCCGACGGCGAGGAGGAGCACGAGGCCCTTGATGATCTGCACGCGGTCGTTGGAGACGCCGAGCAGCTGCAGGCCGTTGTTGAGGACGGCGATCACGAGAGCACCGACGATCGATCCGACGATGGTTCCGATTCCACCGGCGACCGCCGCGCCACCGATGAAGACTGCGGCGATCGCGTCGAGCTCCCAGCCGGTTCCGTCACCCGGGCCGGAGGCTCCGGCGCGGGCCACGCCCACCATGCCGGCGACCGAGGCGAGCACCGACATGTTCATCATGACGAAGAAGTTGATGCGCTTGATCTTCACACCGGAGAGCTCGGCCGCGTGCCAGTTGCCGCCGACCGCGTAGATGTGACGGCCGAAGGTGGTGTTGCGGGTGACGAAGGAGTACACCAGCACGAGCACGCCGACGATGATGCCGGAGATGGGGAAGCTGGTTCCGATCCGGCCGGAGGCGAAGAGCAGGGTCGCCCCGCCCGCCACGAAGATCAGCACGACGAGCTTGACCACGCTCACCCACACGGGTGCGCGGTCGGCGCCCATGAGCGCCTGGGTGCGACGCTGTCGGATCTCCTGCACGATGAGGCCGGCGATGACGAGCAGGCCGAGGATCAGCGTGCCGTTGCTGTAGTTGGTGTTGGGCCCGAAGTCCGCGATCGAGCCGCCACCGATGTAGTTGAACGACGCGGGGGTCGTGATGGTGTTCGAGCTGCCGAAGAACTGGTTGGCCCCGCGGAAGATGAGCATGCCGGCCAGGGTGACGATGAAGGCGGGGACGCCCACGTAGGCGACCCACCAGCCCTGCCAGGCGCCGATGACCGCACCCATGACGAGACCGAGCAGGATGGCCAGCAC
Source organism: uncultured Lacisediminihabitans sp. (assembly GCA_966212465.1). Classification (GTDB taxonomy): domain Bacteria; phylum Actinomycetota; class Actinomycetes; order Actinomycetales; family Microbacteriaceae; genus Lacisediminihabitans. The sequence continues at coordinate 83,095 of CBIHRK010000012.1, read as the reverse complement.
CGGCGGGAAGTGCCAGCTGACCATGGACGTGGCGACCACGATCCCCACGAAGGCGGCGATCGATCCGACCGACAGGTCGATGTGACCCGCGATGATGACCATGACCATGCCGATGGCGAGGATCAGCACGTAGGCGTTCTGGTTCACCAGGTTGATGAGGTTGATCGGGTCGAGGGTGAGCCCGCCGGTCAGGATCTCGAACAGGATGATGATCACCACGAGCGCGCCGAGGATTCCCACCTGGCGCCCGGTTCCCTGGGCACCGCCGAACATCTTGCCGAGATCGCGGATGTGGAATCCCGACTTGGTCGGGGTCTGCGGGGTAGCGCTCATTAGCTGTGTGCTTTCTTCTTCGCGGAGGTCATGCTTCGCAGCAGAGTTTCGGGGTCGGCTTCTTCGGCGGGGAGGTCGTTCGTGATCGCACCCTCGAAGATCGTGTAGATGCGGTCGGAGACCCCGAGCAGTTCGGGCAGCTCGGAGGAGATGAGGATGACGCCCTTGCCGGAGGCGGCGAGGTCGCGGATGATGCCGTAGATCTCGGTCTTCGCGCCGACGTCGATGCCGCGCGTGGGCTCGTCGAGGATCAGCAGATCGGGGTCGGTGAACATCCACTTCGCCAGCACGACCTTCTGCTGGTTGCCGCCGGAGAGCTTGTTCACGCCCTCCTGAACGGTCGGCGTCTTGATCCGCAGGCTCTTGCGGTACTGCTCGGCGACCGTGTGCTCCTCGACCTTGTCGATCACCGAGAGGCGCGCGATCTTCTTGAGCTTGGCCGAGACGATGGAGTCCTGGATGTCGTCGAGCAGGTTGAGCCCGAGCGCCTTGCGGTCCTCGCTCACGTAGGCCAGACCCTGGTCGATCGCCTCCGACACGGTGCGCAGCTGGATCTCCTTGCCGTCCTTGAAGACCTGGCCGGAGATGAAGTTGCCGTAGGAGCGGCCGAACAGGCTCATCGCGAGCTCGGTGCGCCCGGCGCCCATGAGGCCCGCGAACCCGACCACCTCACCGCGACGCACGTAGAAGCTGGAGTTCTTGACCACGAGGCGCTCTGCGGTGAGCGGGTGCTGCACCGTCCAGTTCTTCACTTCGAAGAACACCGGGCCGATGTCGGGGGTGCGGTCGGGGAAGCGGTTCTCGAGCACCCGGCCGACCATCCCGCGGATGATGCGGTTCTCGTCGACCCCGCCGTCGCCGACGTCGAGCGTCTCGATGGTCTTGCCGTCGCGGATGATGGTGATCGAGTCGGAGATCTGCTCGATCTCGTTGAGCTTGTGGGAGATCATGATCGACGCGATGCCGCGGCCCTTGAGCCCGAGGATCAGGTCGAGCAGGTGCTGGGAGTCGGCCTCGTTGAGGGCGGCGGTGGGCTCGTCCAGGATCAGGAGCTTCACCGACTTGTTGAGCGCCTTCGCGATCTCGACCAGCTGCTGCTTGCCGACGCCGAGGTTCTTGATCTGCGTGTCCGGGTCGTCGTCCAGCCCGACGCGAGCGAGCAGCTCGATGGCCCGGCTCTTCGCCTCGACCCAGTCGATCACGCCGAAGCGGCGCGGCTCGTTGCCGAGGAAGATGTTCTCGGTGATCGACAGCTCGGGGATGAGCGCGAGCTCCTGGTGGATGATCACGATGCCCGCGGCCTCGCTGGAACCGATGTCGCGGAAGCGCACCTCGTGGCCCATGAACACGATCTCGCCGCTGTAGGAGCCGTACGGGTAGACGCCCGAGAGCACCTTCATCAGGGTGGACTTGCCTGCGCCGTTCTCGCCGCAGATGGAGTGGATCTCCCCGGCCTTCACGGTGAGCGACACGTTGTCGAGGGCTCGCACGCCCGGGAATTCCTTGGTGATCGACCGCATCTCGAGGATGGTCGGACCCTTCGCCGCATCGACTCTGGGTGCGGGTGCAGCAATCGTCATGACTGGCCCCCTGCTGACCTGATCAGCGGGATGTGTACGTTCACACTTGCGGCAAGCGCATGAGTTTTCAACGCCGGACTACCTTGTCTCGTAAGGGGGCGGAAATTTGCCCGCTAACAGACTAAACCCCGTCGGGGCGCTTGTCGTCAAGTTGTGAACACAACGACTGGGTAACGACTCACGCATTCCGCACCGAGGGAGCCTGCAGCACGAGGGCGGCCGCGCCGAGCGCTTCGGCCTTCTCCCCCATCGACGACATCACGAGCGCGGTCATCTCGCCGACGCTCGGCACGGCGTGACGCACGAGGCCGCGTTGGATCGGGGCGAGGAACAGGCCGCCGAGCTCGGCGAGCGGGCCTCCGATCACGATCACCTCGGGGTTGATGAGGTTCGCGACGCTGGCGAGCGCCCGGCCGATCGCCAGACCCGCGTCATCCAGCACACGGAGGGTGGCGGAGTCGCCCTGGCGCGCCCGCGCGATGATGTCGGGGATTCGCGCGACGCCGGATTTGCTGAGCAGTTCGAGCATTACGGTCACGGATGCCACGGTCTCGAGGCATCCGCGATTTCCGCAGTGGCAGACGACGCCGTTGTCGGTGATCGTGTCGTGACCGATCTCGCCGGTCACGCCGAGACCGCCGTAGAACGGACGTCCGTTCAGGATGAGGCCGGCGCCGATGCCGCTGCCGATCTTGACGAAGACGAGATCCTGCACCTCGCTGTGCGGCCCCCAGGTCACCTCGGCGAGGGCGCCGAGATTGGCGTCGTTGTCGAAGACGACCGGGAAATGCAGGCGTTCCTGCAGGTCGGTGAGCTCGATGCCCACCCACTCCGGCAGGATGGCGCCCTGCACGACCATGCCGCGGCGACGATCGATGGGGCCCGGGATGCCGACGCCGACGCCCAGCACGGACGACGCGGGGATGCCCTGCTCCTCGAGCATCGAGGCCAGCAGTTCCGAGGCGATGTCGATCCCCTCCTCGGCGCGGTGGCCGAGCGGGAGCTCGAGGAACCGCTCCGCGAGCACCACGTAGCCGAGGGTGGCGATCACGATCCGCACGTGCCGCCGCCCGAAGTCGATGCCCACCGCGACGGACTCGCTGCCGGCCAGGCGCACGAGCGAGGCGCGGCGTCCGGAGCTCGTGGTCGGCTCGGTCTCGACGAGTCCGGCCTCCGCCATGACCCGCACGATGTTGGAGATCGTGGCGGTAGAGAGCCCCGTCTGACGGGCGAGCTCAGCCTGGGTGGAGGGACCGCTCGCGAGGAGCGTGTCGGCGATGCGCTGCTGGTTCCGCTGGCGCAGGGCAGTCTGCGATCCGGGTTTCCGGGCACCACTCAGGTGCGGTTGCGTCGGCGCAGGCATGTGACCGAGAGTGCATCACCGCACAGGTTGGCGTCAAGAAGTTAACGCAATCGACACCGAACTGTGAGGAAAGTGAACGCAAGGTCAGGTGGGTCGCGGGGGCGCGGTCGATTGGCGCACGATCAGCTCCGGCGGGATCTGCTCGTGGCTGGCATCCCGCCGCCCGTTCAGCTCGCTGAGCAGCATCGTGATGGAGCGTCGCCCGATCTCCACGAAATCCTGCCGGACGGTGGTCAGCGGGGGCCAGTAGTGGGCCGCCTCGGGGATGTCGTCGAAGCCCACGATGCTGATGTCGCGGGGTACGTCCAGCCCGCCCTCGCGGAACGCGTGGATGAGGCCGAGCGCCATCTGGTCGTTCGCCGCGAACACGGCGGTGAAGTCGCGTCGGTGCAGCAGCTCGCGGCCCACGTAGTGCCCGAAGTCCGCCGTCCAGTCGCCGAGGATGGGCGGGTAGGCGATGAGGTCGTTCTCGACGATCTCGTCGATGAAGCCCCGCATCCTCGCCTCCGCCTCGATCCAGTCCTGCGGACCGGCCAGGTGCAGGATGTGCTCGTGCCCGAGATCGATGAGGTGCTTGGCCGCGAGTCGCGCGCCCATGATCTGGTCAACCGAGAGGCTGTGCTCATCCCGCCGGGTGGAGTCGAGGGTGACCAGTGGCACCCGGATCTCGAGCTCCTTGATCGCGTCGAACACGCGCACCTGCGGGGCGATCACGATCAGCGCCTCGATCGACTGGCTCATGAGGTATTCGAGGCGGTCGCGAATCGACTCGTAGTCGCTCGTCGCGAGGCTCGTCGTGCTGATCACGTAACCCGCCTCGCGTGCGGCCTCCTCCACCGCGTGCAGGCTGGTCGCCGCCCCGTAATGCGCGGTCTGCGAGGTGAGCACGCCGATCGTGCGGGACCGGCTGGTCACGAGCGCGCGCGCCGCCTGATTGGGGCGGTAGCCGAGCTGGTCGATGACCTGCAGCACCCGTTCCTTGGTGCTCGGGCGGAGCGCCTCGGAGTTGTTCAGCACCCGGGACACGGTCTGGTATGAGACGCCCGCCAGCCGTGCGACATCACGGATGTTGGGGGCTCGGACCTTCTCTGGCTCCATGACTTTCGCGTACCCGGCTTCGTTGGCTACGTGTACGTTGCTCGCGGCGTACAGCGGAACCATTATCACCCACGTCGATCCCCGCCGTTACGGCGGGCGACGACCTGTTACGGCAACCGGGCGAACGCGCGCACCGGGAAGGTGCCGAAACCCTCCACCCGCGGTGGGAGCGCGGTCACCGTTGCGCCGCGGGCAGGGAGCAGGTTCAAGTTGGTGAGGTGCTCGACCACGTGGACGCCCGCAGCGAGCAGCTCAGAGTGGGCGGGTCGCTCTCCCCCGCTCTCGGTGTCGTCGATGTTGAGGGAGTCGATTCCCACCATGGTCACCCCCTGGGAGACGAGATACGCGGCGGCCTCCGCGGTGAGGAAGGGCGCGCCGTCCGCGTATGCCGGAGTGCCGAAGTGCCGGTCCCAGCCGGTGTCCAGCAGCACGGCGGCGCCCGACACATTCCGATCGAGGAATATCTCGGCCGGGATGCCGCGACCCACCTGATCCCGAAGGTGGAACACCTCCGCCGGCTGGTCGACGAGGGTCGCCAGCTCCAGTGCGGCGAGATCGGCGCCACCCTCATAGCGGTGGAACGGGCTGTCGAGGTAGGTGCCCGTGTTGCCGATCATCGTGATCACGTCCATGGCGAACTCGGTGCCCGGAGCGTACCTGCTGCGCGAGTCCTCGCGGGTGAGGTGCGGGGTGATCACGGGTGCGGGGAGTCCCGGGTAGGTCACCAGCCCGGCGCGGATGACGTGGCTCAGATCGACGAGCGCCCCCGGGCGACCGGTGGCGGCGGGCTCGATCCCGCGCGATCCGCGGTGCTGCTCCTCGACGATCGAAAGACCCGAGAGGGTGACCTGTGCCACGAGGGCGAGGCCGAGATGCTGAACGAGCAGGCGGGCGATCTCCTTCTCCGCGACATCCGGCCCAGGGATGTCCAGCCGGAAGCCGGTCGCCCTCAGGTCGCCGCCGTTCACGAACTCGATGACGGCGTCGAAGTGGGCACGGTGGTCGGTCATGGGGCGACCCTTTCACGGATTCGAGGGCGGCGCGCCCGTTGGGCGGCCGAGACGACGAGGGCGGCGACGGCGAGGACCGCGGGCACCACGAGGTGGGGCCCGGCGAGCACGAGGAGCCCCAGCACGAGCATGCACGAGATCACCGCGAGCCACCAGCCGACCGAGTATCGCTCGAGCAGGCGCACAGCCGCCGCCATACCGAGCGCGTAGACCGCCACCATGCAGCTGGTGTGGATCAGGATGAAGGGCGTGAGGTCGAGCCCCGTGGCGACGAGGGCGGCCAGGTAGACCGCCGCGAGCGCGCCGACGACGAGCAGGCTGCGCCGCGGGATGCCGCCGGACTCGGCACCCCGCGCCATCCAGCTCGGCAGGTCGCCGTCGCGACCGAGGGACGCACCCAGCTTGGCGAAGGCGCCGAGGTAGGCGTTCAGCACGCCGAGCGCCACGATCGCCGCGATGACGGCCACGACGACGGAGCCGAGCGTCGTGCCCCGCACGAGCGCGAGCAGCGGGGCGCCGCCCGATGCCGAGTCGCCGAGAACGGCGACGGTGACCAGCTGGAGAGCCAGGTAGGCGAGCCCGACCGCCGCGATCGCGATGGCGGTCGCACGAGGGATGGTGCGGCGCGGGTCGCGGAACTCCCCCGCGATGTGGGTGACCGCCTCCCACCCCGCGAACGCCCAGACGAAAAGGCTGATCGCAGCCCCCACACCTCCCCAGCCGTGCGGCAGGAACGGGGTGAAGTTCTCGGCTCGTGCCGCCGGAGCCGCCAGCACCACGACCGCGACGACGATCGTCATCAGCATGCCGGTGAGGGCGAGCTGCACCCGGCCCGAGACGCGCACCCCGAAGGCGTTGGACGCGAATGGCGGCACCAGGATCGCCACGGCCACGAGCACGACGGCCCAGCGCGGTCCGCCCACCACTCCCACCACGTACGACGCGCCCAGCGTCGCGACGACAGGAGTGCCGACGCACACGCCGAAGAAGAAGAAGTATCCCGCCATGCGAGCGGCGGTGCGGCCGAGCGCGAGACGCACGAAGGTGGCGACGCCGCCGGCATCCGGGAATCGCGACGCGAGGGCCGCGAAGGTGCCTGCCAGCGGGACGGAGAGCAGCAGCACGGCCACCACGGCGAGGATGGAGCCCGGGCCCGCTGCCGCGACGGCGAGCGCCGGGAGCACCAGGATGCCGGTGCCGAGCACCGCCGAGATGTACAGGGCGGAGCCCTGCGCCAGCCCTACGCTCGGAGTCGTCACCACTCGATGCTGGCAGTGGCGGGATCGCGTCGTCCAGCGCATTTCGGACACCGTGCGGCGACTTGCCGCCAGCCCGCCCCCAAGGGCGGTCCCTGAGGCCCTCGAAGGGCCGCCCCCAAGGACTCACTCCGTCAGGTCGTACAACGTCACCCCATCCACCGTCGTCGCCGTGAAGTTCGCCGCCACCCACGCGGCGATCTGCGACGACGCGTCCGATCCGCCGCTCGAGCGCCCGAGCGTCCCGCCCACGAAGTAGTGGATCTCCCCCGCCTTCACGTACGCCTTGAACTGCGCGAGCGTCGGAGACGGGTCGCTCCCGTTGAACCCGCCGATCGCCATCACCGGGTGACCGCTCTGCAACTGGTACCCGGAGGCGTTGTTCGACCCGACAGCCGCTGCGACCCAGGTGTACTTCGACGCCCCAGCGCTCAGCAGCTTCACCACGCCGGAGCTGACCGTGCCGCCGCCGAGCAGGCCGCTCATGCCGCCGGCCGGCCGGGTCATCGTCCCGGTGCCGCCCGGCGCGGCGCCCGTCATCCCGGCGGGCGGGGTGCCCGTCGCCCCCGCCGGAGGCGTCCCCCCGGGGCCGCCCGCTCCGCCGCCGAAGCCGCCCTGCGAGCCGCTCACCGTCGGTCCGGCGGTCACGATCGATCCGGTATGACCGGTGGAGACCGTCTGCAGCGTGTAGGCGGCCGGCGCCAGCAACGCGCTCACCAGCGTGACGGCGAGCGTGACCGTGGCCAGCATCCTGCCCCTCTTCGGCAGGAGCAGCAGTGCCGCCGCGACCAGCGCGAGTGCCAGCACCAGCCAGCCGAGCCAGGGCAGCCAGTCGGTCGTCTCGCCGAGCAGCGCGAAGGCCCACATGCCCGAGCCCAGCGCCGTCGCGGCCAGGATGATGCGGGCCCACAGCTCGGCGCGGCGCTCCCAGAGCAGGCTCCCGCCCACCGCCACCACGCCGGCGAGCGGCGGGGCGAGCGCCACCGTGTAGTACGCGTGGAAGATGCCGGCCATGAAGCTGAAGGCGAGCGCGGTGACCACGAGCCATCCCGAGAAGAGGAACAGCACCACCCGGCGGGGATCGGTGCGCGGGGTGCGCCAGAGCAGCACGAACCCGGCGACCATCACCACGAGCGCCGCCGGCAGCAGCCAGGTGATCTGGCCGCCGATCTCGCCCTCGAACAGGCGCAGGATGCCGGTCGCACCCCAGTTTCCGCCCGCGCCGCCACCCCCGCCGACACTGCCGGTCTCGTTGCCGGTGATGCGGCCGAGCCCGTTGTAGCCGAAGGTGAGCTCGAGGAAGCTGTTCGACTGCGAGCCGCCGATGTAGGGCCGCATGCTCGCCGGAACGAGCTCGACGATCGCCACCCACCAGCCCGCGGAGAGCACGAGCGTGCCGAGGGCGGCGAGGAGGTGCAGCATGCGTGTGCCGAACCGGCGCGGCGACATCCAGAGGTAGGCGGCGGCCAGGCCGGGCACGATGAGGAACGCCTGCAACTGCTTCGTGAGGAAGCCGAGGCCGATCATGGCGCCCGCCCACAGCATCCAGCGGAGCCTGCCGCTCTCGATTCCCTTGAGCGTGAAGAAGACGGCGAGCGTCATGAGCAGCACGAGCAGCGCATCCGGGTTGTTGAACCGGAACATGAGCGCAGCAACCGGGGTGAGCGCGACCACGCCGCCCGCGACGAGAGCCGTGACCACGGAGAAGTGCCTGCGCACGATGACGTAGAGCAGGGCCACGGTGACCACCCCCATGATCGCCTCCGGCAGCAGGATGGCGAACGACGAGAGACCGAACAACCGCACGGAGAGCGCCATGAGCCACAGGCTCGCGGGGGGCTTGTCGACGGTGATGGAGTTCGCGGCATCCGAGGATCCGTAGAAGAATGCCTCCCAGTTCTGCGAGCCGGCCTGCACGGCCGCGGAGTAGAAGGAGTTGGCCCAGCCGCTCGACGAGAGGTTGACCAGGTAGAGCAGAGCGGTGGCGGCCATCAGGCCGAGCAGTGGCGCGTTCCGCAGCAGCCGGGCACGCGTTGCACTGAGGGTTCGTGCGGTGCCGAGGGTCACGCGGCGGTCCGCGGTGGAGGTTGTCATGATCGTGCTGCCTTCTGTTCGAGTCGAGGGGATGCGGGGGTGCCGGTTGCGGCGTCGCGGGGGTCGTTCGCGCCGTGGACGCTCTCGGCACCGGCCCGATGCCGCCGGAACACCCACACCCGCAGCAGCACAAAACGCAGGACCGTCGCCACCAGATTGGCGATGGTGAGCACGATGAGCTGTTCGCGGGCAGATGCTCCTTCGTTTTGGGAATGGAGGGCGAGGAGGGCGCCGCTGGTGATCGCCCAGGAGAGCGCGAAGACGACGAGGCCCTGGAACTGGTGCCGCACCGCCCCCGCGCGGCCCTGCACCCCGAAGGTGAAACGGCGGTTGGCGGCGGTGTTGCCGATCGCGGTGATCAGCAGGGCGAGGAAGTTGGCCACCTGCCCGGGAACGAACCGCTCGAGCACCAGGTAGAGCGCCGCGTATGCGGCCGTCGAGAGGATGCCGACCGCCCCGAACCGCACGACCTGGCCGAAGAAGCTGGCGCGCCTCGGCTGGTCGAAGGGGCGACGGCCGAGTTCCGCATAGATGCGTTCGATCGGCACACGCCCGGTGACGATCGAGCGGCTCACCCGCAGCATCCCCTTCAGGTCCTCCCTCGCCGTGGAGACGATGTCGACCTTCGAGTCGGGGTCGTCGACCCAGTCGACGGGGATCTCGTGGATGCGCAGACCGCTGCGCTCGGCGATGACGAGCAGCTCGGTGTCGAAGAACCAGCCGTCGTCCTCGACGAGCGGCAGCAGCTGCTGGGCGACGTCGCGGCGGAGCGCCTTGAAGCCGCACTGCGCATCGCTGAAGCTCACCGACATCGCACCGCGCAGCAGCAGGTTGTAGCCGCGCGAGATGAACTCCCGCTTGGCGCCGCGGGCGACCCGGGAGCCGGTGGCCAGCCGGGTGCCGATCGCGACATCCGAGTGCCCGGAGAGCAGCGGTGCGACGAGGGCGGGGAGGGCGGCCAGATCGGTGGAGAGGTCGATGTCGAGGTAGGCGACGACGTCGGCCGGCGAGTCGAGCCACACCCGCCGCAGCGCGCGACCGCGCCCCTTCTCCGCCAGGTGCGCGGATGCCACGTGCGGCAGCTCCTCGGCGAGACGGTCCGCGATGCGGGCCGTCGCATCGGTGCTCGCGTTGTCGGCGATGGTGATGCGCCACGGGTGGTCGAACCGGGCGGTCAGGTAGTCGTGCAGCGTTCGCACGCTGTGCTCGAGGGCGCCCTGCTCGTTGTAGACGGGCAGGGCCACGTCGAGGGCGAGAGTGTCGGTGGAGTGGGCCATGCGGTCACTCTTCGCGGGTGACCTCGGTGCGGGCTATGGCCGGGTTATGGGTGGGGTATGGAGGTGCTGTGGGGTCCCTTCGAGAGCCTCAGGGACCGGGCGCTGAGGTTCTCGAAGCGACCCCGCCGAGCTACCTCTTGTCGCGCATCCAGTGCTCCCGCCGGAACAGCCGCCCGAGCCGATCCGTGAGGAACGGCCCGCCGTCCTCGTCGGGGTCCTCGTGGAACGCCTCCGGGCCCTCCGGCGCCGGCAGCGCCGCCGCCTGCTCGTCGCTCAACGAGGTGTGCACCGCCGCCGAGGTGATCGAGGTCACCTGCTCCCGGTCGACGAACCGCAGACCGGCCGGGGTCTTCACCGAGATGCCGTCGAAGAGGTCGAGTTCCTCGACCTGCAGCACGTGGTGCACCGTGCCGATCTGCTCTCCCGAGGCGCTGAGCACCGGCGTGCGCTTCTTGAGGGCCGTGTACGCGATGGGGGTGTCATCCGTCATCCGACCAGTTTAGGAATCCCTCTCCCCAGCCTCGAAGACACGCAGCGAACTGGAAGCTATCGGGCGTAAATTCGTCTGAAGCCCGTCGGGCTGAGGAGGCACGTGATCATGGCTGTGAAGTTCGTTCGATGGATGCCGGCCGCCGCAGCGGTCGTCGTGGTGGCGGCAGGCGCCGTGGCCGTCCCGATCGCGGCGAATGCGACGGCGGATCTCGCACCCAAGAGCGCCGAACAGGTGCTGGCCCTGATGGGATCGAGCACCGAGGACACGTTCTCCGGCACCGTCACCACCACCACCAGCCTCGGGCTCCCGTCGCTCCCGCAGGTCGGCTCCTCCGCCGGGTCGTCCGCGGACGGCCTCTCCTCGCTCCTCACCCTCGTCTCCTCGCCGCAGAAGGTGCGGATCTACGTCGACGGCGACTCGAAGCAGCGCGTGCAGGTGCTCACGAATCTGGCGGAGCAGGACGTCATCCACAACGGCAAAGACGTCTGGGCCTGGGACTCGAAGAAGCGCACCGTCGAGCACACGACCCTCTCCTCGCACGCCTCCGCGCCGAAGCCCACGGCCACGCGGTCGCCGGCCGAGATCGCGCACAGCCTCGTCGCCGCCCTGAAGGGGTCGACCGACCTCAGCGTCGGAACGACCGTCAAGGTCGACGGTCGCGACACCTACACCCTCGTGCTCACCCCGAAGGCGTCGGACACCCTGGTGAAAGACGTCTCGATCTCGGTCGATGCCGCGACCGGCCTGCCGCTGGCGGTGACCGCCGAGGCGCGCGGTCAGAAGGATCCGGCCGTGCGGGTCGCGTTCTCGTCCATCGACTTCTCCACCCCCGCCGCTTCGCTCTTCGAGTTCACGGCGCCGAAGGGCGCGAAGGTGACCGAGCACGCCGCGCCGAACCACGAGTCGGTGAAGGCCCATCCCGGGCCGGTCTCGCCCGACGTCGACAGGAACAAGCCGACCGTCGTCGGGTCGGGGTGGGATGCCGTGGTCGTCACGCCCGCGAACGCGAAGCTGGTCGCCGGGCTCGGCTCGGCATCCGCCTCGAAGCAGTTCGACGCGCTGACCTCACCGGTCGCCGGCGGCCGCGTCTTCCACACGTCGCTCGTCAACGTTCTGCTCACGACCGACGGACGCGTCGTCGCCGGGTCGGTACCGGTGGAGCGCCTCGAGGCGGTAGCTTCGAGCAAGTGACCGATGCCGCCATCCTGACCCAGGGGCTCACCAAGCGCTTCGGTGCGCACCTTGCGGTCGACGGCGTCGACCTCGTCGTGCCGCGCGGCTCGGTCTTCGGCTTCCTCGGGCCGAACGGCTCGGGCAAGACCACGACGATCAGGATGCTGCTGGGCCTCGCCTCCGCAACGAGCGGCACGGTCAGCGTGCTCGGCAGCCCGATGCCCGCCAGTCTCCACAGCGTGCTGCCGCGGGTGGGCGCACTGGTGGAGGGACCCGGTTTCTATCCGTTCCTCTCCGGCGCCGACAACCTGCGCCGGCTCGACTCCGCCGATCGGCACGCCCCGGACCGCACCCGGGACGCACGAATGGCGTCGGCGCTCGAGAGGGTGGGCCTCACCAATGCGGGCCGCAAGAAGGTCAAGGCGTACTCGCTCGGCATGAAGCAGCGCCTCGGCATCGCGGGTGCTTTGCTCACCCCGCGCGACCTGCTCGTGCTCGATGAGCCGACGAACGGTCTCGACCCGCAGGGCACCCGCGAGGTGCGCGCCCTGGTGGGGTCGCTCGCGGCGGAGGGAACGACGGTGTTCGTCTCCAGCCACCTGCTCGCCGAGATCGAGCAGATGTGCACCCACGCCGCCGTGATGAGCGCCGGACGCCTGGTGGCGCAGGGAACGCTCGACGAGCTGCGGGATGTCGGGGCACCGAGCATCCGCCTCGTCACGCCGGATGCCGCCGAGGCCGCCAGTCTGCTCGGGAGCCTCGGACTGCGCGCCGCCACTACCCGGCACGAATCCGGTCTCGCGGTCATGGTCGCGGCGCTCGAGCCGGGATCCGACGCCGATGCCGTGCTGCCCGCACTGGTGAACGCCGGCGTGCGCGTGCGCGGGTTCTCGATCGACGAACCGAGCCTCGAGGAACGGTTCGTCGCCCTCACCGGGGAGGGATTCGATGTCGCAGGCTGAGGCCGCTCCGCGCAGCGCCGGCTTCGCGCTGCTCGGCTCCGAACTCTCGGTGCTGTTCCGTCGCCGTCGCACCTGGGCGATGCTCGCTGCGCTGGCCGCCGTGCCGGTGCTCATCGCCGTGGCCGTGCGCCTGTCGTCGAGGGGCGGACGCGGCGGGCCCGCGTTCCTCGACCAGATCAGTCAGAACGGGCTCTTCGTCACCCTCGCCGGTCTCACCATCGCGGTGCCGCTGTTCCTGCCGCTGACCGTCGGCGTGGTCGCCGGCGACACGGTGGCCGGCGAGGCGAGTCTCGGCACCCTGCGCTACCTGCTGATCGCGCCATCCGGCCGGGTCCGGCTGTTGCTGGTGAAGTACGCCGGTGCCGCGGTGTTCTGCGTCGCGGCCACCCTCGTCGTGGCCGTCGCTGGCGCGATCGCCGGAGCCGCGCTGTTCCCGGTCGGGCCGGTGACGCTGCTCTCCGGCGACACCGTCGGCGTGGGCGAAGCGCTGATCAGATCGCTGCTCGTCGCGCTGTACATCTCCGTCTCGCTGCTCGGCCTCTCGGCGATCGGGCTGTTCGTCTCGACCCTCACCGATGTGCCGGTCGGTGCCATGGCCGGCACCATCGTGCTCGCGGTCGCCTCGCAGGTGGTGGACTCGCTGCCGCAGACGGAGGCCGTGCATCCGTGGCTGTTCAGCCACTACTGGCTCGGCTTCGCCGACCTGCTGCGCCAGCCGATCGCCTGGGATTCGTTCGGCCAGAACGCGCTGCTGCAGGGCGGATACATCGTGGTCTTCGGGCTGCTGGCCTATGCGCGCTTCAGCACGAAGGACATCCTGAGCTGAGCGCGCGCCTCGCGGCGCAGGGGCGTCAGAGGCGGGCGAGAGCCGACGTCAGATCGGCGATGAGGTCGCCCGACCCCTCGATGCCCACCGAGAGGCGCACGATGTTCTCGGGCACTTCCAGGGCGGTGCCGCGCACGGAGGCGTGGGTCATCTCCGAGGGGTAGCCGATGAGCGACTCGACGCCACCGAGGGATTCCGCGAGCTGGAAGAGCACGGTGGACTCCGCGAACGCGCGCGCCGCGGCCGGGCCGCCCGTGAGCGCCAGCGAGATCATGCCGCCGAACCCGCGCATCTGGCGCGCGGCGATGTCGTGGCCCGGGTGCTCGGCGAGTCCCGGGTAGTAGACGCGCTCGATCTGCGGATGCCCCACCAGCGCCTCGGCGATGGCCTGCGCGTTCTCGGAGTGCTGCCGCATGCGCACGGGCAGCGTCTTGATTCCGCGGACGGTGAGCCAGGCATCCATCGGGCCGGAGACCGCACCGACCGCGAACTGGAGAAAGCGCACCTTCTCGGCCAGCTCGTCGTCGTCGATCACGACGGCGCCGCCGAGCACGTCCGAGTGGCCGCCGAGGTACTTCGTGGTGGAGTGCGTGACCACGTCGGCGCCGAGCGCGAGCGGGTTCTGCAGGTACGGCGAGGCGAACGTGTTGTCGACGACGACGAGGACCCCGGCCTGGTGCCCGATCTCCGCCAGCGCCGCGATGTCGGTGATCTTCATGAGCGGGTTGCTCGGCGTCTCGAGCCAGAGCACGCGGGTCTCCGGCGTGATGGCCGCACGCACGGCGTCGAGGTCGGTCATCTCGACCGTGTCGAGGGTGATGCCCCAGGGCACGAACACGCGATTGACCAGTCGATGGGTGCCGCCGTAGACGTCGTTGCCCATCACGACGTGGTCGCCGGGCTTCAGCACCGCGCGCAGCAGCGCGTCCTCGCCGGCGAGGCCGGAGGCGAAGCTGAACCCGTGCGTGCCGCCCTCGAGGCCCGCGATCAGCGTCTCGAGCGAGGTGCGGGTGGGGTTGCCGCCGCGGGCGTACTCGTAGCCGCCGCGGAATCCGCCGATGCCGTCCTGCACGAAGGTCGAGGTCTGGTAGATCGGCGGGATCACCGAGCCGGTGGTCGGGTCGAACTCCTGCCCGGTATGGATGGCGCGGGTGGAGAAGTCGAGCGGTTCAGACACGTGGTTCTTTTCTTATTCGGAGAGGAAGGTGAGCAGGTCCTGCCGGGTGAGCACCGCGACGGGCTTGCCGTCCTCGGTGACCAGCAGGGCATCCGATCGGCTCAGCGCGGTGCGCGCGGCGCTGATCGGTTCGTGCACACCGATCAAACCGAGAGGGGCGCCGATAAATTTCCCCACCGGATCGGCCATCGACGCCTCGCCGGTGAACACGGACTCCAGCAGGGAGCGCTCGTCGACCGCGCCGACGACCTCGCCGATGACGACGGGCGGCTCGGCGGTGAGCACCGGCAGCTGGGAGACGCCGTACTTGCTCATGATCTCGATCGCATCGCGCACGGTGTCGGTCGGGTGAGCGTGCACGAGGTCGGGCAGGGCGCCGGTCTTGCTGCTCACGGCATCCCCCACCGTCTTCTCGTCGGAGACCTGGCTGAAGCCGTAGGACTGCATCCACCGATCGCTGAAGACCTTGTTCAGGTAGCCGCGGCCGCCGTCCGGCAGCAGCACGACGACGACGGCGTCGGAGGGCAGGTCGCGCGCCGCCTTGAGAGCGGATGCCACGGCGAGCCCGCTCGACCCGCCGACGAGCAGCCCCTCCTCGCGGGCGAGGCGCCGGGTGTATTCGAAGGATTCCGCGTCGGACGACGCGATGATCTCGTCGACGACGGACGGGTCGTAGGCGTCGGGCCAGAAGTCTTCGCCGACGCCCTCCACCAGATAGGGGCGGCCGGTGCCGCCGGAGTACACCGAGCCCTCGGGGTCGGCGCCGATGATCGTCACGGCACCGTCGGAGACCTCCTTGAGGTACCTGCCGACTCCGCTGATCGTGCCGCCGGTGCCGACGCCGGCCACGAAGTGGGTGATCCGGCCCTCGGTGTCGCGCCAGATCTCCGGCCCCGTGGTCTCGTAGTGGCTCAGCGGCCCGTTCGGGTTCGAGTACTGGTTGGGCTTGAACGCCCCGGGGATCTCGCGGGCCAGCCGGTCGGAGACGGAGTAGTAGGACTCGGGGCTGTCGGGAGCGACCGCGGTCGGCGTGACGACCACCTCGGCGCCGTACGCCTTGAGCACGTTGCGCTTCTCCTCGCCCACCTTGTCCGGGAGCACGAAGACGCAGCGATAGCCGCGCTGCTGGGCGACGAGGGCCAGGCCGATGCCGGTGTTGCCGGATGTCGGTTCGACGATGGTGCCGCCCGGCTTCAGCAGCCCATCCCGCTCGGCGGCATCGATGATCCGCGTCGCGATGCGGTCCTTCGAGGAGCCGCCGGGATTGAGGTATTCGACCTTGACCAGGATGGTGGCGGCCACCCCGTCGGTCACGGTGTTGAGCTTCACCAGCGGGGTGTTGCCGACGAGATCGATGACGCTGTTGGCGTACTTCATAGTCATCGAGCCTACCCGCGGCGGGTGCGCCGTTACGGTGCGGGTCGCGGCGGCCTCAGCGCTGCGTGACCTGTTCCGCGTAGAGGCGTGCGTACACGCCCTCCTGCTCGATGAGCTCGTCGTGCGTGCCGCGTTCGACGATGCGCCCCGCCTCGACCACGAAGATCACGTCCGCACCGACGATGGTGGAGAGCCGGTGGGCGATGGCGATGGTGGTGCGCCCGCGGGACGCCTCATCCAGCGCCCGTTGCACGACGCGCTCGGAAATGGAGTCGAGCGCGCTCGTCGCCTCGTCGAGGATGAGCACCGCAGGATCCTTGAGCAGCACCCGTGCGATCGCGATCCGCTGCTTCTCGCCGCCGGAGAGCCGGTATCCGCGCTCGCCCACGACGGTGTCGAAGCGGTCGGGGAAGCTGTCGATGGTCTCGTAGATGTTCGCCGCGCGGGTGGCGGCCTCCAGCTCCGCGT
This sequence comes from uncultured Lacisediminihabitans sp., assembly GCA_966212465.1. Taxonomy (GTDB): domain Bacteria; phylum Actinomycetota; class Actinomycetes; order Actinomycetales; family Microbacteriaceae; genus Lacisediminihabitans. Next base: position 66,608 of record CBIHRK010000012.1, on the reverse strand, counting down.
CGGTCGCCTCCGGCTTGGCGTAGCGGAGGTTCTCGGCGATGGTCGCGTGAAAGAGGTAGGTCTCCTGGCTCACGACGCCGATGTTGGCGACGAGCGACTCCTGCTCGAGGGCGCGAACGTCGTCGCCGGCGAACAGGATGCGGCCGCTCGAGACGTCGTGGAATCGCGGCACCAGGTAGGAGATGGTGGTCTTGCCTGCACCGGAGGGGCCGACGAACGCCGCGAACTGGCCGGGCTCGATGTCGAAGCTGAGACCCTTCAGGGTGGGCGGCGTTCCCGGGCCGGAGTCGGGGTAGGCGAAGACCACGTCGTCGAACTCGATCCGCCCGAGGCGGCCCCGGTCCACCGGGTGGGCGTCCGGGCGGTCGGCGATCGCGGGCTTGAGGTCGAAGTACTCGAAGATGCGCGCGAAGAGCGCCTGCGAGGTCTGGAGGTCGAGCGCCACCCGCATGAGACCCAGCAGCGGCCACATGAGCCGGGCCTGCACCGTGGTGAACGCCACGATCGTGCCGGCGGTGACCCCGGCATCCCCGCCCAGGATCAGCCACGCGGCGCAGATGTAGATCACCGCGGGGATGATCGCGAGGAAGATCTGCACCATCGCGAAGAACCACTGCCCGCTCATCTGCTCGCGCACCTGCAGGCCGATCTGATTCTGGTTCTCTTTCTCGTACCGGCCGATCTCGGCGTTCTGCTGATTGAAGCTCTTGGCGAGCAGGATGCCGGAGACCGAGAGCGTCTCCTGCGTGATGGCCGTCATGTCGCTCAACGACTCCTGCGTCTTCGTCGCGATCTTGGCACGCACCCGGCCCACCCGGCGCTGGGCGAGCACGAGCAGCGGCATCAGGATGATCGCCACGATCGTCAGCTGCCAGGAGAGCACCAGCATGGAGACGAACGCGGCGATCACGGTCACGGTGTTGCCGAGCACGCTCGAGACGGTGTTGGTGAGCACGTTGGCCACGCCGCCCACGTCGTTCTGCAGCCGGGACTGGATGATGCCGGTCTTGGTGCGCGTGAAGAAGGCGAGCTCCATGCGCTGGAGGTGGGTGAACAGCGAGACACGCAGCGCGCCCATGACCTTGTTGCCGACGGTGGCGGTGAGGTAGGTCTGCCAGACGCCGAGCGCGGCGGATGCCACGTAGAGCAGCACCATGAACGCGACGATCTCGAGCAGCACCGGGAAGTCGGGGTGCCCGCTCTTGGGGAACAGCCCGAAGTCGAAGGCCCGCTTGGTGAGGAGCGGCGGCAGCACGCTGAGTCCGGCTCCCACGATCACGAGCACCGCGGTGGTGATCAGGGCGGCACGGTAGGGCACGAACAGCCGCGTGATGCGAGGCAGCAGGTCGGGGATCTTCGGCGCCTGCGAGTTGGCGGCCTTCTGGGCATCCGTGTCCCCGGCGCTGATGCGACCACGACGCCCGCCGCCACCACCGCCATGCATTCCGCTCACCGGTTCACCCTACGCGGAGCGGATGACAGCATCCCGCGCGATTCGCGCTGGGCGCAATCGCGGCGGGCTCGCCGCACGCCGGCGGGAGAGGTATCCCCCGCCAGCGTGCGACGGCCGCGCCGTCGAGCGGATCAGCCCTTCGTGGAGCCCGCGAGCAGGCCGCGCACGAAGAAGCGCTGCAGGGAGAAGAACACGATGAGCGGAACCAGGATGGAGATGAAGGCGCCCGCCGTGAGGAGGTTCCAGTCCTCCCCGCGCGCACCCGTGATCTCGGCCAGCAGCTTCGTCATCGGGGCGACCTCGCCGTCCGCGAACACCAGCGCAACCAGCAGGTCGTTCCAGACCCAGAGGAACTGGAAGATGGCGAAGGATGCGATGGCGGGCAGCGTGAGCGGAAGCACGATCCGGAAGAAGATCTGCCCGTGGCCCGCGCCATCCACCCGCGCCGCCTCGATGAGCTCCCGGGGGATCTCGGCGATGAAGTTGTGCAGCAGGAAGATCGCCAGCGGCAGCGCGAAGATCGTGTGCGCTATCCACACCTGTGTGTACGATCCGCTCGCGTTCAGCCCCTGGAAGATCTCCACGCCGCCGATGTTCAGGCCGCGCGAGAACAGGCTGAGCAGGGGCACCAGCGCCATCTGCAGCGGCACGATCTGCAGGGCGAAGACGCCGATGAACATCCAGTTCTTGCCCCGGAAGTCGATCCACGCGAAGCCATACGCGGCGAGGGCCGCGATGGTCAGCGGGAAGATCGTGGCGGGGAGGGTGATCGCGATCGAGTTGATGAACGCCTGCCCGAGGTTCAGCTGGCTGTTGCCTGCCTTGAGAACCGTCGTGTAGTTGTCGAGCGTGACGCCGGGGTTGGCGAAGAAGGTCCACCAGCCCGTCGTGCTGATCAGCTTCGCCGGGCGGATCGACGAGACGAACAGACCGAAGGTCGGCAGCGTCCAGAGCACCGCGATGACGAGCGCCGCGATGGTCGCGCCGCGGCTGGTCAGCCGTCGCTTGGTGCGCTTGGTGATGCTGCGCTCGCCCGCGCGCTCGCCCGCCTTGATCTGGCGTTCGGTGGACTTGTCGATCGGAAGGTCGATCGGGGTGACGGCGCTCATCGGATCTCCCTCTGCTTCTGGATCTGTCGTGCGTTGTAGATGACGATCGGGAGCACGAGCACGAACAGCACCAGGGCGAATGCCGCCGACCTGCCGTTCTCGAAGCCCTTCCACTGGGTGTACATCTCGTTCGCGATCACGCTCGTGTCATTCGCGCCCGCGGTCATGGTCCGAACTATGTCGAAGACCTTGAGCGAGGCGATGGAGATCGTCGTCAGCACCACAACCAGCGAGCTGCGGATGCCGGGCACGATTACGTTCCAGAACCGCTGCCAGGCGTTCGTTCCGTCGAGCTGCGCCGCCTCGATCTGCTCCGACGGGACGCCCTTGATGGCGGCCGAGAGCACCACCATCGCGAACCCGGTCTGAATCCAGACCAGCACCACGATGAGGAAGAAGGTGTTCCAGGGGGAGTTCTGCAGGAACTCCACCGGCTTGCCGCCGAGCCACACCACCACCTGGTTGAGCAGACCGATCTGCTCCTGGTCGGCGGGACGCGCCGTGTAGACGAAACGCCAGATGATGCTGGCGCCCACGAAGGAGATCGCCATCGGCATGAACACGAGGATCTTGAAGAACTTCTCGCCCCGTGACTTGTCGATGAACACCGCGTACGCGAGGCCGAAGGCGGTGGAGGCGATCGGCACGATGAGCACCCAGATGATGGTGTTCACGACCACGCGGATGCCCGTGGGCTGGGTGAAGATCCACTGGAAGTTCTCCAGTCCCACGAACCGGTTGCCGCGGCTGTTGAGGAACGCGGCGATCGCGGTGGAGATCGTCGGGTAGATGAGTCCGATCGCGAGCAGCAGCACCGCGGGGCTGAGGAAGCCGATCAGCTGCACGAGGTATCCGGCTCCCTGCTTGGAGCGGTAGTCGAGCAGGAAGAAGAGGCCGCCCAGCACGGCGGCGGCCGCAGCGGCCCACCAGATCGACCCGAGGGCGAGCACGATGGCGAGCGGCACGACGATGCACACGGCGAGACGGATGAACATGTACATCCGCCCGCTTCGCGGTGCGATCTCGATGAAGAAGATGACGAGCCCGACGACCACGCCGAAGGCGAGGATGACGAGCGGGATCTGCACGAGTGAGGGGAGCGTGGAGATCCAGGCGAAGAATGCGGACATTATGCCCTTTCACGTACGACGGTGTACCCAGGGGGTGGTGCGAGGGGCCGGCGGGAATGACCCCGCCGGCCCCTCGTGGTGATCTCCAGGCTAGCTAGCCGGCCAGGAGGCGTCGATCGTCTTCAGCACGTCGTCCGTCGACTTGCCGTTGATCCAGTCGACCATGCCGGTCCAGAACGACCCCGAACCCACGACACCCGGCATCAGGTCGGACGCGTCGAAGCGGAAGGTCGTGTTCGGGTCCTGCAGGATCTTGATGGACTCCTTGAGGATCGGGCTGGACGCGTTCGCCGCGTCGAGGCCCTTGTTGGCGCTGATCACACCGCCCAGCTTGACGCGGCTGTTCGCCCACTCCGGGCTGGACAGGTACGCCTGAACCTTCTGGGTGTCCTTGTCGTTCGAGAAGGCCGCGACCATCTCACCACCACCGGTGACCGCCTGGCCGCCGCCCGCCTTGATGGGCGGGGTGAGGAAGGCCCAGACATCCGCGTCGGGTCCGACCGTCGCGTTGCCGTTCTTCGGGTCCTGGAGGAACCCGTCGAAGAACGACGCCTGGTGGGTCATGGCGCAGGTGCCGTTGCCGACCACGCGCGCGACATCACCGAAGGGGGTCGCGTTGATGGTCTTGACGTCGCCGTAGCCCGCGTTCACGTACTTCGGGTCGAGCAGGATCTTGCCCACCGAGTCGAACGCCGACTTGATGGCCGGGTCGGAGAACTTCGTCTTGTGGCTCACCCAGTTGTCGTAGGTGGTCGGGCCGGCCTGGCGCAGGACCAGGTCTTCGACCCAGTCGGTTCCGGGCCAGCCGGTCGCGGCATCCGAGCCGAATCCGGCGCACCACGGAGCCTTGCCGGTCTTCTCCTGGATGGTCTTGGTCAGCGCGAGCAGGTCGTCCCAGGTCTTCGGAACCTCGACACCCCACTCCTTGAACTGCTTGGGCGAGTACCAGACGTAGCCCTTGACGCTCGCCATGAGGGGCGAGGCGTAGAGGGTGCCGTCGGTGGTGGCGTAGGCCGCCCAGTCCTTCGACCAGTACTTCTTCACGTTCGCCGCGGCCGCTGCAGGCTCGGGCTGGATGAAGTCGCGGGAGGCGAGGTCGCGCAGCAGACCCGGCTGCGGGAAGATCGCGATGTCGGGTGCGTTGCCGCCCTGGGCGCGGACGCTGATCTGAGTCTCGAACTCCTTGGAGCCCTCGTACTTGATCGTGATCTTGTTCTTCTTCTCCCAGTCCGCCCAGGACTTCTGGAGCAGCTCCGCCTCGGTGTCGACGATGGTGCCGTAGACGGTGACCACTCCATCGGCCTTGCCGGCGTCGCCGGGGCCCTTGTCGGAGCTGCTGGAGCCGCCGCCCGACGACGAGCAGCCGGCGAGGACGAGGCCCGCGGCCGCCATGAAGATGATCGGGACTGTGATGCGGGGGTGTGCACGGTGCAGGGTGAAACTCATGTAACTCCTCCTCATTGAGGTCGCCACCACGGGTTCGGCCGGGGGGACGACTGTACAGGTTCCGGCGTCGCCAGCGACGGAAATCCCCGAGACTAGGGAACCGGTTCCACCGCACAAGCTATTGCACGAGACCGGGATTGTGCAAGCGCTTGGCATGAACGCGCGCATAACGTTTTGACCACGTGTCCGCACTATCGGGGACTCGGAGGGGTCGGCGCTCGAAAATCGTGAGAGCGCGCTCATCTGGAACCGGTTCCATATATTACGATCAGGCGCTACGCTGGGCAGCGCAGCCCGCCCCGACCTTCTGGAGCCCTCACCGATGAGCGCGATCGCAGACGTTGCACGCCTCGCCGGCGTGTCCAAGGCCACGGCCTCGCGCGCGCTGAGCGGCCACGGCTACGTCTCCGAGCAGACACGGCTGCGGGTGCGCGCGGCCGCGGCGGAGCTCGGCTACGTCGCGTCGATGTCGGCGTCGAGCCTGGTCACCGGCCGCAGCCACAGCGTGGGCGTGCTCATCCCCGGCATCAACCGCTGGTACTTCGCCGAGGTGCTCGAAGGGATCGAGTCGGCCCTCATGGGGGCCGGCTACGACATGACGCTGTACCGGGTGACGGATGACGCGGCCGCACGCGACCGCATCTTCGACTACTTCCTCGCCCGCAAGGGGTTCGACGCGGTCATCTCCGTCGGCCTGGCGCTCACCCGCACCGAACTGGGACGCCTCCGTGCGCTTGGACGACCCGTCGTGAGCGTGAGCGCCGCGATCGAGGGCATCGCCACCGTCGGGATCGACGACTTCGCGGCATCCGAGTTCATCACCGACCACCTGCTGAGCCTCGGTCACCGGCGCATCATGCACCTCGGAGGCGACGCCGACGAGCAGACCGACTTCCTGGTGCACGCGCAGCGGCTCGCCGGCATGCGCGACGCGATGGCGCGGGCCGGGCTGGCCGGCGGCGACGACTTCCGCAGCGTGCCCTACACGATCCCCGGAGCCCAGGCGGGCGCTCTCACGCTGCTCGCCGACCCGGCGTCGCGTCCGACCGCGATCGTGGCCGGATGCGACGAGATCGCGATCGGGGTGATCCTCGCCGCACGGCAGCTGGGCATCCTGGTGCCCTCGCAGCTCTCGGTGGTCGGGATCGACGGCCACTCGCTGGCGCCCATGTTCGGTCTGACCAGCCTCGAACAGCATCCGGCCGAGCAGGGCGCGACGGCGGTCTCGCTCGCCCTCGCGGACGCCCCGCACGAGCACGTCACGGCGCCGGTGGACTTCGTGGTGCGGCGCAGCACGAGAGCGCCGCGGGAGGTCTGAGCGAGCGGCGGGCACCAGCGTCACGCTGTGCCCACCGCCGCCCCGCTGTGGAGCTCGACACCCGCGCCTGCAGGAGCACGACGTCGTTTTCATCGGCTGGGTCCCGTGGCGAGCCGCGCGCTCGGTTGGGGGCTAGACGGAGGGTAAGGCCGTCTAGATCGCGCGAGCGGATCGGCGGAAACCGGTGAGATTCGAGCGATGGAGCTCGAGGGTGGCGGCCCCATCGAGTCCTCATTATGGTGGACACGAAAGCCGAACCGCAAGTAGTCTTTTCCCACGAGGTTCTGCGGTTCGATCGCGGCGGTCCACAGGGGTGATCGCCCGAACGGGTCGGGCATGCGGGCCTCGCAGTTACGATCGCGCGCGCGGTGCTGGGCACACCGCGCAAACCCGGTGCGGTCATGGGGGAAGTGTGTACGACAGCAGTGATTTCACCGCGCTGAAAGCCCAGGTCGATGGTCTGCGCGCCGAAGGGGACGACGCCGGAGGACTGGCCGCGATCGCGGCCGCCTGGCCGGAGGTCGCACCGCTCGACGGCACGCGGCTCCGAGGGCTCATCGAGTCGATGCCCAGCGAGCTCTGGGCGGGCGATATCGGAGTGGTCGGGGCCCTCGGCGCGAGCTACCGCTCGCTCCGCTCGCCGAGCCGATCCGCCGCCCTCCCCTGGTTCGACACCGCTCAGAGCCTCATCGCTGAGGACCCAGAATCGACGGATGCCGCGACCCGCGCCGCCGTCAACATCGCCCACGCCGCGGCCCTCCGTTCCATCGGCAAGCCCGCCGAGGCGCGTGCCCGGGTGCTCGCCGCCATGGACGAGCTCTCCGGCCGGTCGCTGCGCCCGGCCGTACGCGTGCGCATCCAGGCGAGCGCGGCCGTGGAGCTCGGCCTGCTCGACCTCCACCTCGGCGAGTACTCGACCTCCCTCACCCACCTCCGGCTGGCCTACGGGCTGAGCGAGCAGAGCCTGACGCGTGCCGAATTCGTCGAATGCTGCGCCGGTCTCGCCTTCCTGCACTACACGTCGGGGGATTTCGACCTGGCGCTCGAGATTGCGGCCCGCGCCCGTCTGACGGCGGGCGACAGCGGTCTCGTCGGCAGCCGCTTCGGGGCTCCGGCGCTGATCACCGAACTGCTGATCGCGGTCGAACGCAACCGCATGACCGAGGTGGTCTCCCTCAGCCCGGCCGCGCTGACCGCGGCGCGCGCCAGCGACTGGCTGCCGCTCGCCCACTATGCCGTGGGAACGGCATCCATCGTCACCGGCCGCTTCATCGAGGGCCTCGACGAGCTGCGCCGCTCCCTCTCCGTGGCCCAGGGATGGGACGCGAGACCCGCCATCGTCTCGGCGAGCGAGGGCATGCGCGGCGTGCTGCTCATGCACCTGGGCGAGACCGCGGGCGCGACGGCCATCTTCGAGACCATCCGGCCCACGCACCTGCACGCGAACTGCCCAGGGCGCTTCCTCGCCGGGGTGCGGTTCGGTGCCGGGGATGCGCGGGGCGCCCTGGAGGCGCTGCGGAGCTGCGAGGAACTGGGCGAGCTGCACTCCAGCCGCACGCTGATCGACGTGCTGATGATCCGGGCGGCGGCGAACTACGAGCTGGGCAACCCGGTGATCGCCGACATCGCCTTCGATCGCGCGCTGCTCCTGGCCAGTCAGAACGGCATGCGCACTCCGTTCCTGCTCATCCCCTCCGCCACGATGCAGCGGATGCTCGGCCGAGCCACCGACCGCAGCCAGCCCGACAGCGTGCACGTGCTGCTCGACGACCTGCTCGCCGGCACGGGCACGCCGGTGCGCGGCGCGCTCGAACCGCTGAGCGTGCGTGAGCGCGACATCGCGTATCACCTGTATCTCGACAAGACGGTGAACCAGATCGCCGCCGAGCTGTTCATCTCCACCAACACGGTGAAGACCCACGTCCGCAGCATCTACCGCAAGCTCGGGGCCTCGAACCGGAAGGATGCCGTCCGCCGGGTCAGGGAGCTCGGGCTGCACCTCGAAATCACCCCGTATTAACCCCCTCTCACCCCCTGTGCTGCGTGCGGGACGAGCGCATCATGGAGGTGCAGGCGTTGTCCCGACGCGATCCCCCTCGCGAACGTCTGCACACAGGACAGGAACCCGCCATGAAACCCGAATTCATGAGACAGTCGCGTTATCGCGTCACGTCGTCCTCCGTGGTCCCTTCGTTCTGGGCCGCGTGCGCCGCCGCGCGGTCCCGCAGTGTCGTCGTGCCATTACCCCCCTGCTGCACGACGTAGACGGCAGCGCGAGGGCGCGGTCCTGACCGCCCGCGCCCCGCACCAACGCAGAAAGCCCCCCGCCGTTCCCGGCGGGGGGCTTTCTCGTGGAGCGGGTACTACTTGAGGGTGACGGTGGCGCCGGCCTCTTCGAGCTGGGCCTTCGCCTTGTCGGCGGTCTCCTTGTTGGCGCCCTCGAGGACGGTGCTCGGGGCTCCGTCGACGAGTGCCTTCGCCTCACCGAGGCCGAGGCTGGTGAGGGCGCGCACCTCCTTGATGACCTGGATCTTCTTGTCTCCGGCGGCCTCGAGCACGACGTCGAACGCCGTCTTCTCCTCGACCTCCTCGACGGGGGCGGCGGCAGCGCCACCGGCCGCGGCGACCGCGACGGGGGCGGCGGCCGTGACCTCGAAGACCTCCTCGAACTTCTTGACGAAGTCGCTGAGCTCGATGAGCGTGAGCTCCTTGAAGCCGTCGATGAGCTGATCGGCAGTGAGTTTTGCCATGGTGTTTTCTCCTTGTTGTTTCTCTAGCTACAACCGCGGGCTACGCCGCGGAATCCTGCTTCTCGCGCAACGCGTCGACGGTGCGGACCGCCTGCGCGAGGGGCGCGTTGAACATGTACGCCGCACCGAACAGCGAGGCCTTGAAGGCACCGGCCAGCTTGGCCAGCAGCACCTCACGCGACTCGAGATCGGCGAGCTTGTTCACCTCTGCGGCGGTCAGCGGGTTGCCATCGAAATAGCCGCCCTTGATCACCAGCAGGGGGTTTGCCTTGGCGAAGTCGCGAAGACCCTTGGCCACCGACACGGGGTCACCGTGCACGAAGGCGATAGCGGACGGACCGACGAGCTCCTCGTCGAATGACGAGATTCCTGCCGCGTTCGCCGCGATCTTGGTCAACGTGTTCTTCACCACGGCGTAGGTTGCGTTCTCGCTGAGGCTTTTTCGCAGCGTCTTGAGCTGCGCAACAGAGAGACCGCGGTACTCGGTGAGCAGAACGGCGGTCGAGTCGCGGAACTTGTCCGTCAGCTCGGCAACCGAAGCTTCCTTGTTCGCCATGTGGCTCCTTAATCAGATCGTGCCTCGACCGGCACGTTTAAGGAAAAAAGCTCCGGCGCAGGGCACGGAGCTGGTAACCACAAGGGATACTTCTCGATACACCTGCGCAGGTCTTCGCTCTCACGAACCTTGGATCGGCGACGTCGAGGTTTCGGCGCACGCAGATAACCGGCGGTCTTTGGCTTCGTACAGACTACGGGACGCCGCCCCCGCGCGCAAACGCGGAGGGCCGCCAACGACGCGGCCTCCTGTTGCAGTCGCGCTGCTAGTCGTCAGCAACGCGGCCGTTCGAACCGGCGCGCGGTTGACGAACTGCCGCGCGGTACCCGCGAGTCGGGAGAACGGGCGCCGGCCTCCGGCGTCGGTCGGGCAGGAGGACGAAGAGGGCGAGCCCGACGACGACCACCGCGAGCACGGCGCCCGCGATGAGCAGCCCCTGATTGCCGCTCGGGGCAGCCGCCGGCGCGGGCACGTCGTGAGCGGTCCGCTTCTCGTAGGCGGCGACGGAGGTCGCGGCATCCACGCCCGAACCGCCGGAGACCAACGGAACGAGCTGCACACCGTCCGAGGCGAACCAGGCGGATCGGGTCGCATCGTCGACGAGCACGTAGCCCGGGGGCGCCGCCGCGAGTGCAGCGGCCAGATCGGGGCCGAGGGCGAAGTCGGCGAGCTCCGGGGCATCCGTACCGGGGTTGATCCAGACGGTCGCGAGGCCGACCACCTTCTTATGCACGGTGACGGGGACGAGCCACCGGTTCGTGAGACGGAGCGGCCGATCCGCCGAACCACCGGATGAAGCGGGGCTCCAGGAGAACACGCGATGCACGCCCCCGGCCGCCGCGGAGTCGTCGAAGACCACGCCCGTGCCGCCCTTCGCTCCCGGTCGGTAGAGGTCGGTGAGCCTCGGGATCAGGCCGGAGGCGATGTAGTCCGCGACGGGCTCGGGCAGGTTCGGCTCGGTGACGGTCGGGGTCGACGTCGGTGTCGACGTCGGCGCGGGCGTGCCACCTTCTGCACCGGCGAGCGCGGCCGGCGCCCCCGCCAGGGCCACCACCACCGCGACGCCGAGCGCCACGAGGGTCTGCCTAGTCACGCCAGGAGTGCTCGGGCTTGTACCCGAGCAGGCGACGGGCCTTGTCGATGCTGAGCAGGGTCTCGTGCTCGCCCAGCTCCTTCGTCACCTCGACACCGGGGAACACCTCGGCCGCGAGGGAGGCGCTCGAACGGCTCATCACCGTATCGGCGGCGGCGATGATGTACGCCTCGAAGCCCGGCCGGGCGGCGAGAAGCGCGCGCTCGACGGCCTGAGCGCCGTCGCGTGCGTCGATGTAGCCCCAAGCGTTCCACTTGCGCAGCATCGGGTCGGCGTCGAATGACGGGAATTCGGCGTAGTCCTCCGGAGCCATCACGTTCGAGAACCGGAACGCGGTGAAGCTCAGCTCAGGATCCCACCGCGCGAGCTTGATGGCCAGCTGCTCCTCGAGGTGCTTCGTGAGCGAGTACACGGACTCCGGGCGGGTCTCGTATTCCTCGTCCACGGGGAGGTAGGGCGGCGGCACGTCGAACGGGAGGCCGAGCACCGTCTCGCTCGAGGCGAAGACGATGGTCGCGATGCCCGCCCGCCGGGCGCCCTGGAAGACGTTGAACGTGGAGAGCATGTTGTTGTGGAACGTGGCGGAGTCGGGCGCGAGACCCGGGGCCGGGATGGCCGCGAGGTGCACGACCGCGTCGAGACCGTCGTGCACGTCGCCGATGCCGGCCAGGGCATCCGCCGTCTGCCCGTAGTCGGTGAAGTCGACGCGGGTGAACCCGGGCGCCCGCTCCCCCACGATGTCGAGGGCGAAGACCTGGTGGCCGGAGTCCCGGAGACGCCGGACGACCGCGCGCCCCAGCTTTCCGTTGGCTCCCGTGACTGCGATGCGCATGGCGTTCCTAACGTCGGATGTGCATCAAGTCTCGCACCGCGTCGCGCTCACCGTTCGCGCGGCAGCTCCATGCGGAACTCGGTCGCCCCCGGGGTGCTGCGCACGAGAACCCGGCCGCCGTGGCCTTCGACCACCGCCGCGACGATCGCCAGCCCGAGGCCGGTGCTCCCTGCGGCCCGCGAGCGCGAGCTGTCGCCGCGGGCGAAGCGCTCGAACAGCACGGGCTGGAGGTCGTCGGGGATGCCGGGTCCGTCATCCGTCACCGTGACCACCGCATCCCCGCCCCTCGTGCCGAGCGTCACGGTCACCGATGTCCCCGCCGGCGTGTGCACCCGCGCGTTCGCGAGCAGGTTGGCGACCACCTGGTGCAGGCGCTGCTGGTCGCCCACGATCGTGACCGGCTCGTCGGGCACGTCGAGCGACCAGCTGTGATCGGGACCGGCGGCGTGCGCGTCGCTCACCGCGTCGATGAGCAGCCTCGAGAGGTCGAGCTCCCTGCTCTCCAGGTCCCGGCCCTCGTCGAGGCGGGCGAGCAGCAGCAGGTCCTCGACCAGAGACGTCATGCGGGTCGCCTCCGACTCGACGCGCCCGAGCGAGTGCACGACGTCGGCGGGCAGGGTGTAGTCGCCGCGCCGGGTGAGCTCGGCGTACCCCCGGATCGAGGCGAGCGGAGTACGCAGCTCGTGGCTCGCATCCGCGACGAACTGGCGCACCTTGCGCTCGCTCGCCTCGCGGGAGTTGAGGGCGGATGCCACGTGCCCGAGCATCCGGTTGATGGCGGCCCCCACCTGCCCGACCTCCGTTCTCGGGTCGGCGTCGGAGTCGGGCACCCGCACGCCGAGCGCGACCTCGCCGCGGTCGAGCGGCAGCTCGGAGACGTGCGTCGCCGTGGCGACCACGCGCTGCAGGGGGCGCAGCGCGATGCGCACCACCCACTCGCCCACGAAGACGGCGATCACGAGCACGATGATGGTGATGCCCGCGATGATCTCGAGCAGCCCGGTGACGGTGGCGTTGGTCTCGGCCAGCGGCACGCCGACGGCGAGCTCGTCGCCGTCGCTCAGCTCGGTGGCGATCCAGCGGTACGAGCCGAGGGAGCCGCCGAGATCCACCGTGGTCGGCTCGCTCGTGGTCGGCACCGCCAGCACGAGATCCTCCTGATCGGTGGTGAGGTCGCGCCGGACGCCCTTGGCGTCGATGTACGCGGCCCGGTCGATCGCACCGTCCGCTACGTGCACGAAGATCGTGCCTGCGGCCTGACCCGGTCCGCCCGGGAAGTTGGGCTGGGCGTTCGGCTGGCCACCACCGCCCTGCTCGAAGTTCTGCGCGCGGCCCGCGGAGGCCCGGAGCTGATTGTCGACCCTCGTCATGAGGAAGCCCTGCAGCGTCAGCGCGCTCACCAGCCCGATGACGATGGCGCCGAGCGCCAGGAGCCCGACGATGCTGAGGACCAACCGCCTGCGGAGCGACCAGGGCGCCCGGCGAGGCGAGCTCGTCATCCTGCTGCCTTGATCATGTAGCCCACACCGCGGACCGTGTGGATCATGGGCGCCTCGCCCGCGTCGATCTTCTTGCGGAGGTAGGAGATGTAGATCTCGACGATGCTCGACCTGCCGCCGAAGTCGTAGCTCCACACGCGGTCGAGGATCTGCGCCTTGCTCATCACCCGGCGGGGGTTGCGCATGAGGAAGCGCAGCAGCTCGAACTCGGTGGCGGTGAGGTCGATCAGCCGGCCGGCGCGGCGCACCTCGTAGCTCTCCTCGTCGAGCACCAGGTCGCCCACGCGCAGCAGCGGGTCGGCCGAGTCCGCGATGACGATGGTGGAGCGGCGGATGAGGCCGCGCAGCCGGGCGACCAGCTCCTCGAGGCTGAACGGCTTGGTCACGTAGTCGTCGCCGCCCGCGGTGAGGCCGGCGATGCGGTCATCCAGCGCGTCCTTGGCGGTGAGGAACAGGATGGGGGTGTCCTGCCCGTCGTCGCGCAGACGCTTGAGCACCTGCAGTCCGTCGATGTCGGGGAGCATCACGTCGAGCACCACCACGTCCGGCTGGAACTCGCGGATGAGCCCGATGGCCGCGCGGCCCTCGCTGGCCGTGCGCACGTCCCAGCCCTCGTAGCGCAGGGCCATGCCGAGCAGGTCGCTCAGCGTGGCCTCGTCGTCGACCACGACGACGCGCACCGGCGAGCCGTCGGCCCGGTGGAGGCGGGGAGCCGCGATGGGCAGGGAGGCGTTCGCGTTGTCGGTAGTCACCCTCTTAACTATGGGGACGTTTCTATGAATCGGCTATGGGCGGGCCATGGCTTCGCTGTGCTCCTACGACTCTGGGCCCGTCCCGAGGCCGCCCATACCGTTTCCATAGGTTGGCTCGGCAGGTTTGCGGTCATGAAGATCTCCCGACGCCTCGTGATCAACACCTCGCTGGGCATACTCGCCGCCGTCGCACTGGTGGGCGGCTACCTGCTGGTGGCGAATCCGTTCGCCGCCACGGCATCCGGCTCCTCCACCCAGCTGACCTCCACCGTGAAGCAGGGCGCCGTCACCTCCAGCATCACCGCGAGCGGCTCGATCGCACCCGTGAACGAGGTCTCGCCCGCCTTCGCCGTCTCCGGCACGATCGCCACCGTGAACACCAGCCTCGGCGCCACCGTGACCGCCGGGCAGGTGCTCGGCACCCTGGAGACGAGCGCTCTCTCCAAGGCGCTCAGTCAGGCCGGCACCACTCTCGCCAATGCGCGCTCGGCGCTCTCCGACGCGAACACGGCCTACGCCCAGGCGGTCGCGGCGCAGAACGCCGGGCAGGGTTCCGCCCAGGCGGTGAGTCAGGCGAAGCAGCAGGTGACGTCGGCCCAGTCCACCGTGAACTCCGCATCGGATGCCGTCTCCACCGCCACCACGAACCTCGCGGCCGCGACGCTCACCGCACCCATCTCGGGCCTCGTCGTCGCCGTCAACGGCTCGGTGGGAGCCACGACGGGAAGCTCGAGCTCCTCGTCCAGCACGGGTGCCGCGACGGGCTCGGGGTCGTCGAGCACGGGCACCAGCACGAGTTCGTCGGGCTTCGTGACCATCGCCGACGTGAGCGCGATGACGATGACGGCCGCGATCGCCGAGGCGGACATCGCCTCGGTCACCGTCGGGCAGGCCGCAACCGTGACCTTCCCGGCGCTCACCGGCACGACGGCCACCGCCAAGGTCACCGCGATCTCGCCGACCGCCACCGCGAGCAACTCGGTGGTCACCTATGCCACCACGATCACCCTCGACTCCATCCCCACCGGCCTCCGGATCGGGCAGACCGCGGAGGCGACGATAACCACCGCGAGTTCGAAGTCCGACTCGCTCTACGTGCCCACCGCAGCGGTCACCACCGCCACGGACGGCACCTCGACGGTCAAGGTCGTCTCGGCGAGCGGCACGACCACCACGAAGACGGTGAAGATCGGCATCGTGGGCGACACCGGCACCGAGATCGCCTCCGGGCTGAAGGTGGGTCAGACCGTCGTGATCGGCACGATCGCCGCGACCACGGGAACGACGGGCACGACCGGCACCACCGGCAACGGCACGGGCAGCGGCCTCCGCGGGGGCTTCACCGGCGGCACGGGCGGTACGGGCGGTTTCCCCGGCGGCGGCAGCGGCGCACCGGGAGGCAACTGAGATGGCGACCGCACCCGCCGTCCTGCGGCTGCAGGGCATCCACCAGACCTACGGCACCGGCGAGGCCGCCGTGCACGCGCTCCGCGGCATCGATCTCGACGTCGCCGCGGGCGACTATGTGGCCATCATGGGGCCGTCGGGCTCCGGCAAGTCCACCCTCATGAATCTGCTCGGCTGCCTGGATGTCGCCTCCGACGGCCTCTACGAGCTGGCCGGACACGACGTGCGCACGCTCACCGAGCGAGAACTCGCGAAAGTGCGCAACCAGGAGATCGGATTCGTCTTCCAATCCTTCAATCTGGTGCCGCGGATGACGGCGCTCGCCAACGTCGAACTGCCCCTCGTCTACGGCGGGGTCAAGCGCGCCGAACGCAGGCGCCTCGCGCTGGAGGCCCTCGACCTGGTCGGACTCGCGAACCGTTCCGACCATCAGCCGCAGCAGCTCTCCGGCGGCCAGCAGCAGCGGGTGGCGATCGCCCGTGCCCTCGTTACCTCGCCGACGCTGGTGCTCGCCGACGAGCCGACGGGCAACCTGGACAGCGAGTCGACGGAGGAGATCCTCGCCATCCTGGACTCGCTGGCCCAGGCGGGCCGCACCATCGTCATCATCACGCACGAGGAGAACGTGGCCGAGCGCGCCCACCGCGTGCTCACCATCAGCGACGGCCTGATCACGGGCGACCGCACGGCATCGACCAGGAAGGGACGCCGCTCGTGAGCTTCCTCGAGATCCTCCGCTCCGCACTTCGCGGGGTCACCGCCAACAAGCTCCGCACCGTGCTCACCCTGCTCGGGGTGATGATCGGCGTCGGCTCGGTGATCCTGCTGCTCGCGGTGGGGAACGGCTCCGCGCAGACGGTGCAGAGCGCCATCCAGAACCTCGGCACCAACACGCTCACCGTGCGCTCCAGCGGAGGAGGCGGCGCTGCCGGCACCACCTCCACCAGCGTGAAGACGATCACGACCACCGTGGCCGACCAGCTCGGCTCGGCCGGGCTCGGCCACGTGAAGGAGGTCGTGCCCGAGGTCACGAGCAGTCTGACCATCTCGTCCACCACGGCATCCGCCGAGAGCGTCTCCATCATCGGGAGCACCGCCCAGTACTTCGACATCGCCACCACCAAGGTCGCCTCCGGCAGCGCGTTCTCCGCCGCCGACGTGACCACCTCCGCGAAGGTGGCCGTGATCGGCTCCGAGCTGGCGACCACGCTGTTCCCGACCGGTTCGGCGCTCGGCGAGTCGATCTCCGTCGCCGGCACCCCGTTCACGGTCGTGGGGATCCTGGCGCCCGAGAGCAGCACCGGGTTCAACGACCCCAACACCGTGGTGATCGCCCCCATCACGCGCATCCAGAAGTCGTACACCGGGTACGGCGCGGTGAGCTCGCTGGCCGTGCTTGCGACCGGATCGGATGCCGTCACCGCCGCCCAGGGCGAGATCACCGTCATGCTCAATCAACTGCTGGGCGTCACGGACACCACGGACGAGCCGTTCACGGTGACGAACGCGAGCACGCTGCTCGCGACCGCGCAGGCGAGCGCCACCTCGTTCACCGTGCTGCTCGGGGCGGTCGCCGCCATCAGCCTGCTGGTGGGCGGGATCGGCGTCACCAACGTGATGCTCGTGACCGTCACCGAGCGCACCCGCGAGATCGGCATCCGCAAGGCGCTCGGCGCCACCCGCGGCGCGATCCTCGGGCAGTTCCTCACCGAGGCGGCCCTGCTCACCCTGCTCGGCGGCATCCTCGGGGTGATCGGCGCACTCATCGGCACGCGCTGGGAGATCAACGGCACGCAGCCGGTGATCCTCGGCTACTCGATACCGCTCGCCCTCGGAGTCTCCGTGGCCATCGGCGTGTTCTTCGGCGTCTACCCCGCCGCGCGCGCCGCATCCATGCGCCCCATCCAGGCCCTCAGGGCGATCTAGACCACCACCAACGAAAGCGAACACCATGACCGACGACACCACGGCACCCGCCGCCACCCCGGAACCCACGACCACCGCACCCGCCCCGGCTCCGCGGGCCAAGCGACGGTGGATCACGCCCGCCCTGGCGGTGGTCGCCGCCCTCGCGATCGGCGTCTTCGGCGGCATCCTGATCGGCCACAACTCCAGCAGCGCCACCGCCCAGGCCGGCCAGCGGGGCACGTTCGGGGGTGCGCCCGGCGCCGAGGGCGGCATCGGAGGGGATGCGGCGGGCGGGTTCACCGCCGGCACCATCGAGTCGATCGACGGCGGCACCATCACCCTGAAGCTCACGGACGGCAGCACGGTGAAGGTCACCTCGAGCGACTCGACGACCGTCACCACCACCGACACGGCGAGCGTGAGCGACCTCAAGAAGGGCGAGACCATCACCGTCGTCGGAACGAAGGATGCCTCGGGCAACGTCACCGCGACCGCGGTCACCGAGGGCGAGCGCGGGTTCGGCGGCACTCCCCCGGCAGGAGCGGGCGCGAACGGCTAGCGGCACCGGAGCGACCTTCGCGGCACCCGTCGAGCGCGTCCATATGATTTACATAGCTCGGCAGTGCATCTTCATCGCATGCGGATGCGTCCCCTGGTGATCAACGTCGTGCTCGGTGTCGTCGTGGTCGCCGCCCTCGTCGGCGGCGTGCTGCTGCTGCATCCCTTCGGTACGGGCGCCGCCGCGGCGAGCGCGGACACCACCCAGCTCACCGGCACCGTTCAGCAGGGCGTGGTGGCCAAGACGATCAGCGCGGCCGGGTCCCTCGCGCCCTCGCAGGAGACCGCGGCATCCTTCGCGGTCTCCGGAACGATCACGAGCGTCGGCGTGGTGGTCGGGCAGACCGTCACGGCGGGGCAGGTGCTCGGCACCATCGACGCGACCCCGCTGAAGAAGGCGCAGCAGACCGCCTCGCTGCAGTTGCAGAACGCGAAGGCGCAGCTGGCATCCGCTCAGACCTCGGCGGCGGCCAGTTCACCGCAGGGCGGCTCCAGCGCCTCGCAGATCGCCGACGCGAGATCCCAGGTGACCACGGCGCAGTCCGCCTACGACGACGCGACCGCGGCCATCGCCGAGGCCACGCTCACCGCACCGGTCGGCGGCCTGGTGGTCGCCGTCAACGGAACGGTCGGCTCGGGAACGCAGGCGGGGAGCCCGGTGCAGGCCGTCGCGGCGACCGGCACCGCGCCGAGCTCGAACGCGTTCGTCGTGATCGCGGATGTCGCGAGCCTCACGGTGACGGCCGGCATCGCCGAATCGGATATCTCTTCCATCAGCATCGGCCAGGCGGCGACCGTCAGCTTCCCGGCGCTCGGCACCACCACGGCGCCGGCGAAGGTCACCGCGATCGCGCCGACCGCCACGGCCGCCAACTCCCAGGTCAGCTACGCCACCACCGTCACGCTGGACGCCGTGCCGAGCGGTCTCCGGCTCGGCCAGACCGCCGAGGTGTCGATCACCACGGCGACCTCCACGAGCGATGCGCTCTACGTCCCCACCGCCGCCATCACCACGGCGAACGGCGCCTCCACCGTGAAAGTGGTCGCCGCCGACGGCACCACCCGCGCCGTGGCCGTCACGCTGGGCGTCGTCGGCGATGTCGGCACCCAGATCGTCTCCGGCCTGAGGAAGGGGGAGACCGTGGTGATCGGCACCGTGTCGGCCACGCAGAACTCCGCAGGCACCGGACTGGGCACGCGCCGCTTCGGCGGATTCGGCGGTGGCGGATTCGGCGGAGCGGGCGGCGGCGGATTCGGCGGCAACCGCACGGGCGGCGCGGGCGGCACCGGCAACGCAGGCAACGCAGGCAACTAGACCCATGACCACAGCAGAGAAGAGAGAACCATGACCGACATCGACCCCACGCAGCCCCCGGCCGACCCGAACCCGGTCACCGCCCCGGTGGCACCGGCCAAACGACCCGTCTCCCGCTGGCTGACCCCGGTGCTGGCCGTGGTGGCCGCACTCGTGATCGGGCTGTTCGGCGGCATCCTGATCGGGCAGCACACCGGCACCCAGCAGACCGCGTTCACCCGGCCCGGCGGATTCGGGAACGGGCAGGGCGGTTTCGGCCAGAACGGGGCGCCCGGCGGAGGGCGCAACGGCGGGGGCGAGGCCACCCGGCCGGGCGCGGGCGGCTTCGGCGGAAACATCACGGCGGGCACGATCCAGTCGATCGACGGCGACACCATCACGCTCAAGCTGCAGGACGGCAGCACGGTGAAGGTGGCCACCAGCGACTCCACTACCGTCACCAAGACCACGAAGGCGACGGTGAGCGACCTCAGCACGGGGCAGAACGTCGTCGTCCGGGGTACCAAAGACAGCGACGGCACCGTGAAAGCCACCACCGTCACCGAGGGGCGCCTGGGCGGGTTCGGGGCACGGCCCGGCGCGGGCGACTAGCGGGTCGATGCGTCGGCTGACGGTGTGGCGGGCGACAATGGTGGGGTGACAGTCATCCAGCCGACGCTCGACCTCTGGGACGAGCCGGCGCCCGACCACCGCGACCGCATCGTCGCGCGCTCGGTCGACCGCGTCGCCTGGCTGCGCGCCCGCAGCTCGGGGGTGACCGCGACCGACGTCGCGCGGCTCAGCGGCCCGCGTTCCGTGCAGGCCGTCGCGTTCGAGAAGATCAACGGATCGGGTTTCGGCGGCAACGCGTACACCGATCACGGCCGGGCGCGGGAGCCGGAGATCGCGCGCTGGGTTCAGGGCACCTTCGGCATCCAGCCGAGCGACGCGCTGTTCCATGCCGCCGGCGAGACCGATCATCTCGCAACGCCGGACGGCGTCGTGCTGCGGGCATCCGGAGCCCTGGAACTCGCCGAGATCAAGACCACCAGCTCGCGCTGGAACTCCATCCCCCGCTCCTACCTCCGGCAGATCTGGTGGCAGCAGTACGTGCTCGGAGCCGATCGCACCCTACTGGTGTGGGAGCAGCACGACGACTTCGTGCCGGTCTCGGCCGAGCCCGAGTGCCGCTGGATCGACCGCGACGAGAACGAGATCTACCAGCTCGTGCGCCTCGCCGACCAGGTGCTGCGCATCATGCGCGGCGCTCGCTCACGCTGACCCCCGCTCCCCCTCCTCACCCGTCACGCGCCAGCCTTCACGTACGACGGGATGCGGCGGTGGCGCGAGGACTGCGGAGGGCCGGCGCGCGAGTGCGATGCCCAGGGTCGCGAGCCAGGCCAGCGCCACGGTCGTCGCGATAAGCTCGAGGCGGCTTCCGAAGCCCGCCTGGAAGTGCAGGAGGGAGAGGATGCCGCCGGACCCCGCCACCACCGCGACGACCACCGCCGCCGCAAGCGACATCATCGCGAGCCCCCGATGTCCCCGTGCGAAGGCCACCTGCAGCATCGCCCAGCACGCGGCGGCGAACGCGAGCACCGCGACGGTGGTGTGCGTGAAGTCCTGCCAGGTGAAGTCGGGGCCGTAGGGCACGGGGCAGCCCGGCGTGCACGTCACCTGCGAGGCGACGAGGAATCCGCCCGACCCGATCCAGAGCGAGACGGCCGGAGTCCACAGGGCGAGGAATCGCAGGCGCGAGCGCAGGTGCCGCCCGGCGACGGCGATGAGCGTGGCGCCGGCCACGATCAGCAGCAGCGCCGCCTCGAACCAGCCGGCCGTCGGCATGCCGCGCGCCCCGAGTTCGCTCACGTACAGGTCGTAGTGCACGCTGAGGCGCGCGACCCAGATGATCACGAGCGCGGACACCACGCACACCGACCCGACGACGGTGCCGACGAGCCGAAGCCGCCTGCCGCTCGTCGGCACGGGCGGGGGCGTCATCCGTCGATCGTATGCCCCCGCCGTCGTCATGAGTTGACACCGTCGTAACACCGGCGAATCATTCTTGGGCTTGACTGGCCCCATGACCACAATGCGAGCGATGGTGATCGCGGCCACGGGGGGTCCCGGCGTCCTCTCGATGGCCGATGTCGCACGACCCACTCGGATCAACGCCGAAGTCCTCGTCAAGATCATGGCGGCAGGCATCAACCCGATCGACGCGAAGACCCGCGCGGGCGGCGGCGTCTCCGCGCAGATCCCCAGCTACCCCGCCATCCTCGGGCGCGACTTCAGCGGGGTCGTCATCGAGTCGCCCTTCGAGGCGTGCGCGATCCGCCCCGGCGACGAGGTGTTCGGCATGGTGAGCGTGCCCCGGGTGCCCGGCACCTACGCGGAATACGTCACCGTGCCGGTGATGAGCCTCGCCCGCAAGCCCGCCCGCCTCTCGCACACCGAGGCCGGGGCGGTGCCGCTGGCGGCGCTGACCGCGTGGGGCATGGTGGTCGAGGTGGCGAAGGCGCATGAGGGTCAGCGGATGCTGATCCACGCCGGCGCCGGCGGCGTCGGCCATTTCGCGGTGCAGTTCGCGGCGTACTTCGGCGCGCACGTCATCGCCACGGGCTCCACCCGCAACGTCGGATGGCTGCGCGAGCTCGGCGCCGCCGAGGTGATCGACTACACCACCACGCGGTTCGACGAGGTGCTCACCGGTGTGGACGTGGTGATCGACCTGGTCGGCAACGCGCACGACTCGACCGGGAGCAGGTCGCTCGGCGTGCTGCGCCCGGGCGGTCTCATCATCAACGTCCCGACCGGGAGCTGGCCCACCCTCCTGTCCGATGCCGCCGAGACGGGCGTGCGCGCGACCACCTACAAGGTGTCGGATGACGGATCCACCCTCGCCGTCATCGCACGCCTGCTCGACTCGGGCGACATCCGCGTACACGTCGACCAGGTCTATCCGCTGGAGTCCGCCGCCGAGGCCCACGAGTCGCTCGAAGCGGGTCACACCCGCGGGAAGATCGTGCTCACCGTCTCGGAACTGGTGTGACGGGTCGACTCAGAGCACGCGCACGCGGGTGAAGTCCTCCTGCGGGTCGTCGTCGACGAAGAACGTCTTCACGCCGGCGACCGCGAAACCCGATTTCTCGTAGAAGCGGTTCGCCCGGTCGTTGAACTGGTTGACGCCGAGCCACATGCTCGCCATCCCGCGCTCGACGGCGGATGCCGCGGATGCCGCGACCAGGGCCGCGGCGATGCCCCGACCGTGCTGCTCCGGGCGGGCATAGCACTTGCTGAGCTCGACGGCGGGGCGCTCGGTGACCACGGCGGCGACGTCCGGATCGGTCGGCTCGCCGTAGACGAGCATCGTGTACCCGGCGAAGTCGTCGGCGACGAAGATCTCGCGCGCCGGATCGGCCAGGAACTCCTCGAATCGCTCGAGCGAGAGCTGCCGCCGGATGTGCTGCTCGATCGACTCGGGCGAGGTGCCGGGAGGGCACGCGAGCGGGAAGGTTGCCGCAGCGAGCTCGTGCATGCGGGCCGCGTCATCCGGCCCCGCTCTTCGTATGTCGACCACTCGAACCTCCTCCGCCCAGGGTAGCGAAAAGGGGCCCGCACCGAAGTGCGGACCCCTTGTCGTGTGGTGCTCAGAGCGCGTTGACGTCCAGCGGGATGCCGGGACCGAACGTGGTGGTCACCGTGCCCTTCTGGATGTAGCGGCCCTTCGACGAGCTCGGCTTGGCGCGCGAGATCTCGTCGAGCGCGGCCTTGATGTTCTCCTCGAGCTGCTCGGCGCTGAACGCCGCCTTGCCCACGATGAAGTGCACGTTGGAGTGCTTGTCGACGCGGAACTCGATCTTGCCGCCCTTGATCTCGGTGACGGCCTTGGCCACGTCCGGGGTCACGGTGCCGGTCTTCGGGTTCGGCATGAGGCCGCGGGGGCCGAGCACCTTTCCGAGACGACCGACCTTGCCCATGAGCTCCGGCGTGGAGACGGCGGAGTCGAAGGAGGTGTAGCCGCCGGCGACCTTCTCGATGAGCTCGTCGCCACCGACCTCGTCAGCTCCCGCGGCGATCGCGGCGTCGGCCGCGGGGCCGGTCGCGAACACGATGACACGGGCGGTCTTGCCGGTGCCGTGCGGGAGGTTGACGGTGCCGCGCACCATCTGGTCGGCCTTGCGCGGGTCGACACCCAGCTTCAGGGCGACCTCGACGGTCGAGTTGAAGTTCTTGGAACCGGTCTGGCGTGCGAGCTCGATCGCCTCGTTGGGCGTGTAGAACCTGCCCTCTTCGATCTTCTCCGCTGCGGCGCGGTATGCCTTGGATTTCGTAGCCATTATGCGTCCACCGTGATTCCCATGGAGCGAGCGGTGCCCGCGATGATCTTCTCTGCCGCCTCGACGTCGTTCGCGTTGAGGTCGACCATCTTCTGCTCGGCGATCGAGCGGAGCTGGTCGCGGGTCAGGCGACCCACCTTGGTGGTGTGCGGCACGCCGGAACCCTTGGCTACGCCGGCGGCCTTCTTGATGAGCTCCGCGGCGGGCGGGGTCTTGAGGATGAACGTGAACGAACGGTCCTCGTAGACGGTGATCTCCACGGGAATGACGTTTCCACGCTGGGCCTCGGTGGCCGCGTTGTACGCCTTGCAGAACTCCATGATGTTCACGCCGTGCTGACCCAGCGCGGGCCCGATGGGCGGTGCGGGGTTGGCGGCGCCGGCCTGGATCTGAAGCTTGATCAGACCCGTGACCTTCTTCTTCGGTGCCATGTGGCAGCCTTTCTCTTCGTGCGCCCGAGCGGACGCGCTTCCACGAATCAAGCCTGCTGTTCCATGAACAGAGCCTGGCAGTGGTGGGATTGTGCGGTCGGAAAACGACCGACAGATTATTCTAACGGATGAACGGGGTCTCCGCATTACCTCAGTGCCGCGTTACCTCAGTGCCGCGTTACCTCAGTGCCGCATTACCTCTGTGCCGCATCGCTCAAGGAATCGGAGGTTTCAGGTTCCGACGTCTCGAGCAAGCGCAGCGGCGTGCAGGTCGATGGCGATCTTACGAGCCTGCGCGGCATCGGCTGCGGACCGAGGCGCTGCGCCGTAGTGTCCCTGGTTGCGAAGTCGTCTGAGACGATCGAATTGGCCCGCAGCGACATCCCCCGGCGGCGAATCGATGATGGCCCTGAGAAACCGCCCGACGGCCTCGTGCTGTCCCGGTCCATTCGTCGTCCTGAACCCGTAGGCCGCGAGAATCGCCTCGCCTACGTCGTGCGCGGCGTCATACGCGACGTCAAACGACACCGCCGGACTCGTCAAGAGCGGAAGCTGTCCGATTCTGTCCGCGGCGCTCGACAGAAACGCCTCGGCCCTGTCGGCGTCCGCCGGAACGCGCTCGATTCGGTGCGCTTCGACGAGGCTCGAGATCGCCCGGGATTGCTCTTGACTCGGAGGCCTCACTGCCACGGCAAGTCACCCGTCACGGGGACGGCAGGACTCGCACGCACGCGTTCGAGGAATCCCGAGTCCTGGCTGAACTCGTCGGGTCTGAGCACCGTCGGATTGACCGGTCGGTGTACCTCCTCCTCCACGCGGGTGCAGGCGTCGTAGATCGCGTCGACATCCGGAGTGCCGATCACCATCACGTCGATGTCGTGCGGCGCGGGTCCATCCACCCCCCGCATTCTGGCCGCGAACGAACCGTAGATGAAGGCGCTGTTGATCCCGACGATGCCGTCGAATGCCGCGGCAAGCAGGACCGCGGGACCTACGGCAATAGTGAGGATCTCTCGCAATGGACGCACGAGGGGACTGTTTGGATTGGCGCGCAGGAGGCGAACGCGACCGACCGCCCGCTCGACCAGGATCCCCGCGTCGAGCAGCCGAGCGACCTCGCGGTGTGCAGTCGGGTAGGCCAGTTTCGCGCGCTCGGCGAGGTCGGTCACGCTGAGTTCATCGCCGGTCAGGAGAACCGCTGAGAGAAGACGCGCCTGCCCGTCAGACCGGAAGATCGGCGCGAGGAGCGGTGCCTGAGTTCTCATATAATGGAGTTTATCCTCCATTATATCGATACTCAACCCCACGCGGGGATTTCCGCTAGAGCTTCGTGACCTGCTCGAAGCTCAGCTCGACCGGCGTCTCGCGCTCGAACAGGGAGACCAGCACGGTGAGCTTGCCGCTCTCGGGCTTGATCTCGGAGATCGACCCCGGAAGACCCGCGAACGAGCCCTCCTTGATGGTGATCGTCTCGCCGATCTCGAAGTCGATCTCGGCGGGGATGACGCGCGTCGGGGTCTTGCCCTTGCCGCCGGCCGCCTTGGAGACCGGGGCCTCCACGATCTGCACGAGGCTCTTCAGCATGTTGAAGGCCTCCTCGAAGCGAAGCGGCGTCGGGTTGTGCGAGTTGCCCACGAATCCGGTCACGCCGGGGGTGTGGCGCACCACCGACCAGCTGTCCTCGTTGAGATCCATGCGCACCAGCACGTACCCGGGGATGCGCACGCGGTTGACGAGCTTGCGCTGGCCGTTCTTGATCTCGACGACGTCTTCCATCGGCACCTCGACCTGGAAGATGTAGTCCTCCATGGTCATGGAGACCTTGCGGTTCTCGATGTTCTGCTTGACGCGCTTCTCGAAGCCGGCGTACGAGTGGATGACGTACCACTTGCCCGGCGCGTACTTGAGCTCCTTGCGGAACTCCTCGTACGGGTCGACCTCGGCCGGCTCGGCCTCGTCGACGGCGGCCTGCTCGGCCAGCTCCGACTCGATCTCGGACTCGAAGGCCTCGTCGAAGGGCACGACCTCGGCGGGCTCGCCCTCGTCGTCGAACTCCTCCTCGTCCTCCGCGGCCTCGGCCGCGGCCTCCGCCTCGATGGCCGAGTCGATGTCGAGCGCGTCGTCGACGACCTCGTCCGCCTCGGGGTCGATGGCGGCCTCGACGGCATCGAGCGCCGCGTTCAGGTCCACCTCGACGTCGTCGATGTCGTCGTCGTCGTTCTCGTCCACGATGTGGAGTGCGCCGGTCTCGGCGTTCTCGATCGACGCCTCGTCCTCTGCGAGCTCGTTGCCCTCCTGGGCCTCGTCCTCCTCGGAGGACTGCTCTGCAGCGGTCGCGAGGTCGATGTCGTCGCGCTCTGTTCCAGACACTTGAATCTCATTCCGTTTTCTTGGGTGCGGCACCGCGGTGCCGTCAGATCTTTGCGAGGGCGGAAGGCCCGTCGATCCGGGCTAGGAGCCCACAGAGGTGCTGCCGAAGACGAAGTTCACGACCAGCGAGAACAGCAGGTCGAGGCCGTAGACGAGCGCCATCATGATCACGACGAACACCAGCACGACGAGCGTGTAGCTCACCAGCTCGCGGCGCGTCGGGGTGACGACCTTCCTGAGCTCGCCGATCACCTGGCGCAGGAAAAGCGCGATGCGCCCGAAAGGACCACGGGTGCCGCGATCTTTCCTGGCATTCGCTACGACGTCCTCACTCGGCTCGTCGATGACTTTTCTCGCCACAGTTACTACCTTCCGGATCGTCGCCCGGTATCGACCGGACGAACTGCAGGGCGGACAGGACTTGAACCTGCAACCTGCGGTTTTGGAGACCGCTGCTCTACCAATTGAGCCACCGCCCTATGGGGCCGAACCACCAGCATCCACCCTGCCCGCCAGGCTCTCGAACCTAAAAATGGGCATGGAAAATGATGGCGGATTTCAACCGCCTGGTCCCAGTCTAGGTCACGCGCGGAGGCACCGCAAAGCCGTCGACAGCGCCGTACGTAGCCCGTGCGCGGCGGTCGCGGGAGGGGCGGAGAAAAAGTTCGCGAGTTCGCGTCATAACTCGTGGGGGTCGCGCTCTCTTCTTGCACCAGGGCAACCAGCGGATGACCACAGGCCCAGCTCCACTCCGCCGGCCAGCCTGCCGGGCGCGACCACCGCCCACAATCGAACAGCTCCACCGGTACGGGCCGCCACAGCAGAGAACGCGACGAAGTCGGATCAGATCGTTTCGTTCGAGCACAATAACCCGAGTTGTCCCGAACACCGTCGTTCGACTTCCCGCGTCCGCCTCACTCGGATTCAGGAAGGCAGTAACCGTGTTCACTCCATCGAGCCCGCGCCATGCGCGGGCGACAACTCCCACCCTCCGCAGGGCGCGCAAGGCAGGTGCCGCCGTGACGGCGCTGGCCTTCGGATGCTCCGCCCTGGCCCTCACGCCGGTGGCCGCCCAGGCCGCGCCCGCCGGCACCACTACCGTCACCGGCTCGTATGCGGAGGGCGACTTCCTCTCCGGCGTCGTCGCGGGGGTCGACCTCGACAGGCTGGTGGCGCTGCAGTCCGCGGTCGCCCGCAACTCCGGCGACACGGATGTGCGCACCACCGCCGACCCGCTCTCGGTGAAAGTGCTCGACTCGATCGCGCTCGGCTCGCCCACCGGGGTGAATCTCAACCTCGGCGACATCGTCGACGCGGGCGCCCTGCATCAGTACGCGCAGGCGAAGAACACCGGCGAGGCGCTCGGCGCGAGCGGCGCGGTCGGCGACGACGGCGCCATCACGGCCAAGGGACGGGGCGGCGACCTCACGCTCAACCTCGATCGCCTCATCAACGCGCACTTCGCGAACGTGATCTCGCAGCTCAACCTCCAGGTGGACGCGATCGCGGCTCAGGCCAAGGGCGACACCCAGGCCGTGTCGGGCTCGTACACGCTCGAGGGCCTGAAGCTGAACTTCACCAGTCCCGCACTGGCGCAGGTCGGAAGCACGCTGGACTCCTCGCTCGGGCAGGTCGGCGCCGCCATCGACGGGCTCGGCGGGCGGGACGGTCAGCTCACCAGGTCGGTCGACGGACTGCTCGTCGGCCTGAACCCCGCACTCAGCGCGCTCGGCAGCTCGGCGACCGTGAAGGCCGCGGTCACCACCGACCTCCGTTCCGCGGTGCAGCCGCTGCTCAGCACCCGTGCCACCACGCCCGGGGTCACGCTCGACCTCACCACGGGTGCCGTCACCGTCGATCTCGACAGGTTGCTGGGAGGCCTGAACCACCTGCCCGCAGGAACCGAGGTGCTCAGCGATTCCGTGGTGAACCTCATCCTGAACTCGATCACGAAGCAGCTCGCCAGCCTGGTCGACCAGATCACCGCACGGGTGAACACCGCTCTGCACGACGCGAAGGTCGACCTCGACGTCACCGTGAAGGCACTCGACACCGTCGGCGGCAGGGCTGCGGTGCCCGGCATCCCCGGGATCCCGGCGGTGCCGGCCCTCCCCGCCGTGGTGTGCAGCGTGCTCGACCTGCTGAAACTCTGCACCCCGCAGGCGGCGACGCCCGGAACCCCCGCGATACCGGCGGTGCCCGGCATCCCGGCCGTCCTCGGCACGACGCTCGAGTCGGATGCCTCGGTGCACGTGCACGGCACCGTGGACCAGTTGCTCTCCGGCGACAGCTCGATCGCCACGGCGAACGCCAGCCTCCTCGGCGGCACGGTCAAGGCCGGCCTGAACGTCGGATCGGTGCTCGGATCGCTGGGCACCACGCTCACCGACACCCTGTTCGACGGGAACGGCGCCGTCAGCTCGCTGACGAACTCGCTCGACTCCGGCATCCTCGATCCGGCGGTCACCGCCCTCACCGGGCCGGCCGACTACAGCGCTCAGGGCCTGCTCTCGGGACTGCTCTCCGTGAAGCTGAACGTCAAGGAGACCACCCTGGCCGGTTCGCGCGGAATGGCCGTCCCCTCGGGCTCGCTCTTCACCGAGACGGCGATGCGGGTGAGCGTGCTGAAAGACCTCGGATCGGGCTCCCTGGCGACTCTGAACCTCGCGCAGGCGAGCGTCGGGCCGCGGGTCGCCGTGGTGACCGGGCCCCCCACCGGCGACCCGGGCACACCCGGCAACCCGGGAACGCCCGGCACCGGTAACGGCCCCGGATCCGCGTCCTCACCGACCGCCGGCACGAGCTCCCGCCTCGCCTTCACGGGCGTGGAGATCGGCATCGTCCTGGCCGTGATCCTCGCACTGCTGGCAGCGGGTGCCTATCTGGTGCGGGAGGGCTACCGGCGCCGTCACCTCGGCTGACGGCGACGATCCGGTAGCGTGCGAGGCCCGGTCCCTTCGGGTGGGACCGGGCCTCTTCGCGCGCTCCGCCGACCGCAGCGCTCAGAGGGCGGGGGCGGCACGTCGCGCCACGACCGCGCCGAGGATGCCGAAGGCCCCCACCACCAGACCGCCGAGCGCCGCCACCGCGAACCCCGACCAGGCATCCCCGTGATCGATGGCGATCCCCGCCAGCGTGGCACCACCGGTCAGCCCGATCGAGAGTCCTATCGACGGCCAGGTCAGGGCCTCCGTGAGACGGTGGCGCTCCGTGCGCGTCTCGATGAGGGAGATGGCGGAGACGAGGACCGGGCTCGTGGCCAGACCCGCCACGAGGATGATCACGGCGAGCAGCGGCACCGACCGCACCCAGACCAGCGTCGGCACGACCACGGCGAAGGCGATCGAGGCGAGCAGCATGCGTCTGCCCGCTCCCCACCGGGCGCTGAGCGGCCCGAACAGGAATGCGGCGACTACGCTCCCGACCGCGAAGCACGCGACGATGAGCCCCGCGAGCCAGGCCTCGCCGACGGATCGCGCCACGCTCACCGAGGTGACGTCGACCGCGGCGAACAGCAGCCCGATGCCCACGTAGACGGGCAGCACGCCGAGCACCCCGGTCGGAAGCCGGCCCACCCGCGGCGGATGATCCTCGCGCCGGTGCACCGCGGGGACGGTGCGGGTCTGCAGGGTGAGGGCGATCCCGCCCGCGAGCGTGACCAGGATGCCGGCGGCGAAGCCGTAGAGCGGACCGGCCAGTGCCGCGAGGAACGTGACGAGCGGCGGTCCGATCACGTAGACCGACTCATCCGCCACCGATTCCAGGGCGAGCGACGTGTGGCGCTGTTCCGGCGCCACGAGGATCGCCGACCAGCGCGCACGGGCGAGAGTGCCGTAGTCGAGCCCGCTCGCGCCGACGAGGAAGGCGGCGACGAACCACAGCGGCCGCGGGGCATCCAGGAGCACGGCCGCGGCGAGGGCGGCGGCGGAGACGAGCGACGCGGCCAGGCTGAGCGGCACGATGCGCGTCTGCCCGTGGGCGTCGATCGCCCGTGACCAGGGCGGACCGGACACGGCGATCCCCACGACGATCGCGCCCGAGACCCCGCCGGCGAGCGTGTAGCTGCCGCTCACGGCGGAGACCAGCAGCACGGTCGCGATGCTGGTGGTGGAGCGGGAGAGCCTGCCGAGCCAGCCCGCGACCACGAAGGGCACGGCACCGGGCCGGCTCAGGATGTCCGCGTAGGAACCGAGAAAGCGGATTGCCACGTCGACTGCCTCACTGGCCCCGCGAAGACGGGAAAGCCCGTCGGCCTCTCGCGCGACGCATCCAGCCTAGCGAGGCCGGAACGACGAGAGCGGGCGGATGCTCGCGCACCCGCCCGCTCTTCGGACGATCCGGTTACCGGCTAGTTGCCGTAGTTCACCGAGTAGTTCGCCGCGGCGACCCCGATGATGATGTAGACGATCAGCCAGATGACGGAGATCGCGATGCCCACGAAACCGGTGATGAGGGCGGTCAGCCAGAATCCGCGGGCGGGCTGACCCTCACGGCCGCGGCCGATGAAGCCGAGCACGACGGCGGCGATCGAGAAGAGGAAGCCCCATCCGCCGAACAGCGAGAAGAAGGCGCCGACGATACCGAGGATCATGCCGACGAGGCTGAGGGTCTTGGGCGCTCCGGCGGCCGGGGCGACGTAGGGGCTCGCTGCCGGAGCTGCGGGCGGGGTGGATGCGGCCGGAGGTGCGGGCGGCACGGGAGCTGCCGACGGCTCCGGGGGAACGGGGGGCAGGTTCTCGTCAGACATCAGGACTCCAAGCTTGTTGTGAACTAACTTTCAGTTGGCGTCCATGCTGGCATCGTATGCAACGCCCTGTCAACGCGGCTGGATTTCCGTCACGGGAAGTGTAGAGTCCGCGCCGAACGCCAGGGAAGACGGCTCGTGACCCGCCATGATGAGCTGCGCGCCGACGCTCGCGATCATCGCGCCGTTGTCGGTGCAGAGAGCGAGCGGCGGGATCCGCAGGGCCACTCCCGCGTCGGCGCAACGGCGGGCGGCCACCTCTCGCACACGGGCGTTCGCCACCACCCCGCCGCCAAGCAGCAGGCGCGGGATGCCGTGGTCGGCGCAGGCCGCGAGGGCCTTGGTGATCAGCACGTCGACGACCGCCTCGCGGAAGCTCGCCGCGATGTCTGCGATCGGGATCGGCTCGCCGGCATCCTCGAGGCGTTCGACGTGGCGCGCCACGGCGGTCTTGAGCCCGGAGAAGGAGAAGTCGTAGCGGTGGCGGGCCAGATCCTTCTGCTGGGTGAGACCGCGCGGAAAACGGATCGCCTCCGGGTCGCCGCCGACGGCCGCGCGGTCGATCTCGGGGCCGCCGGGGTAGGGGAGCCCGAGCAGCCGCGCCACCTTGTCGAAGGCTTCGCCCGCCGCGTCGTCGATGGTCTCGCCCAGCAGCTCCACGTCGGAGACGAGGTCCCGCACCAGGAGCAGCGAGGTGTGGCCGCCGCTGACGAGGAGCGCGACGGTGGGGTAGTCGAGCGCTCCGGTCGCCCGGGGGGAGACCGAGAAGACGGCGGATGCCCGGGTGCCGCCCGCGGGGACGGACGGGAGGGGTGCGAGGAGGTCGGCCGCGGAGGCGGGGTCCGGCCCTTCGAGAGCCTCAGGGACCGGTGCGTCGAGAGCCCCAGGGTCCGGCCCTTCGAGAGCCTCAGGGACCGGCCCTTCGAGAGCCTCAGGGACCGGTGCTTCGTCGGGGGGCGACATCCTGTCGGTCCCTGAGGTTCTCGAAGGGGGCGACAGGATGTCGGCACCCACATGCCCCACGAGATGGTTCACCGCATAGAGCGGCTTGTCGAGCGCGACGGCGAGCGCCTTCGCTGCACCCACCCCGACCATGAGCGCCCCGGCGAGACCCGGCCCACTCGTCACGGCGATCGCGTCGAGCTGCTGCAGCGACACCCCGGCCTCGGCGAGCGCCGCGGTGATCGTGGGCGTCAGCGCCTCGAGGTGCGCACGCGCCGCGATCTCGGGCACGACGCCGCCGTAGCGCGCGTGCTCCTCCATGGACGACGCGATCACGTTGGCGAGCAGTTCCGTGCCCCGCACGATGCCGACTCCGGTCTCGTCGCAGCTGGTCTCGATCCCCAGCACGAGCGGCGCGACGGCGTTCACGCGCCCACCGCCGGCCGTAGCCGGGGTTCGGGCACGGGCAGCCGCATCACCACGGCGTCCACGTCGTCGGGCTGGTAGTAGTGCGGACGGGTGGCGATCGCCTCGAACCCGAGCGATTCGTAGAGGTGCCGTGCGCCCGGATTGTCGGCGCGCACCTCCAAGAACACCTCGCGGGCACCGCGGGTGCGCGCCTCGGCGATGAGCATGTTCATGAGGGCCCTGCCGAGGCCCGCACCGCGCGCGTGCCCCGCCACGGCGATGGTCTGGATGTCGGCTTCGTGCGCGCCCTGCGGCGCGAACAGCCCCGCGTACCCCTCGATGGCCCCCGACTCCGTGGCGGCGACGAGGTAGTGCGTGTGCGGGTTCCGCAGATCGGAGAGCATCGCCTCCCGGGACCACGCGTCCGTGGTGAACGTGCTCTCCTCGAGGGCCATGATGTCGGCGAGATCGTCCGGCGTCGCCCTGCGCAGCTGCCAGGTCATCAGCTCACCCGCTTCTGCGGGCCGGGCACGACCGCGTCGGGCGCGCGGAGGTACAGCGGCTCGGGCCCCTCGAAGTGCCTGCCGTGCAGATGCATGCCCTCGGCGAGCATGCCGAGGGCGCCGGCGCTCACCTCCGCGGCATCCACTCGGGTGAAGGTGGAGAACTCGGCGGGCAGGTCGTCGGGACGGTTCAGCGACGGTCCATGCACCCGGATCGGCAGGCCGTGCTCGTCCGCGCCCGCGTAGGCGCTCCAGTAGACCTCGCGGCGCCGGGCGTCGGTGACCACGAGGAGCGGTCCGGACCCGCCGTCCGCGTAGTGCCCCCACGCGACGCCGTCGTGGCTCACGACCCGCACGACCGGCTTGGATGCGGCGAGCGCGAGGGTGTTGGCCGCGGCGATGCCCACCCGCAACCCCGTGAACGGTCCGGGACCCATACCGGCGACGACGCCGGAGAGCGAGGCGAGCGGCACGCCCGACCGATCGAGCACGAGGCTGATCAGTTCGCCGATCACCTCCGCGTGGCGTCGGGTGTCCGCCTCGGAGCCCTCGGCGATGATGCCGAGGTCGCGGTCGACCACGGCGACGCCGGTCCCGGCGGAGGTGTCGATCGCGAGCAGCATCAGGCCAGCTTAATGTCGGCCCACCGCGGCCCGTGCCCGGTGATCGTCACCTCGCGCGCTTCCACCCCGTCGTCGTCCGCGGTGCCCCCGTGCGGGCGCACGATGTCGAGCTCGAGCCAGTCGTCGGTCACGCCGTCGAGCATGCCGGCGGCCCACTCCACCACCACGATGGAGCCGTCGTAGTCGAGGTCGAGGTCGTCGAGTTCTGCGGCGCTGCCCAGCCGGTAGGCGTCGACGTGCACGAGCGGGGCCCCGGCCGCGCGCGGGTGCGTGCGCGCGATCACGAAGGTGGGGCTGGTGATGGCACCCCGCACGCCCAGCTCCGCACCGAGACCGCGGGTGAACGTCGTCTTGCCCGCCCCGAGTTCGCCGTTCAGCGCCACCAGGTCCCCCGCGTGCAGCAGACGGGCGACGGATGCCCCGAGCTCCTCCATCGCCTCCGGGGTCGGCACCACGAGCCTCACGGGGTGTACCCGTATTCGATGCGGCCGCCGAGTCTCGTCACGATCTCGTAGTTGATGGTGTCGGCGGCATCCGCCCAGTCCTCCACGCCCGGCACCCCGGTGAGCGGGTCGCCGAAGAGCACGGCACGGTCGCCCACCGCGACCTCGGCATCGCCCACGTCGACCACGAGCTGATCCATCGCCACCCGCCCGGCGACCCGGTACAGCGACCCGTTGATGCTCACCGGTCCCCTGCCCGAGGCGTGGCGGGGCACGCCGTCGCCGTACCCGAGGGGCACGAGCGCGAGGGTGGTCTCGACCGGGGTGATGTAGTCGTGACCATAGGAGACGCCGGTGGCGGGCGGCATCCGCTTGACGGAGGCGACCGCGGCGCTGAGCTCCAGGGCCGGGGTGAGCCCCAGGTCGGCGGAGCTCTGGTCGTCGAAGGGCGAGAGACCGTAGACGCCGATGCCCCAGCGCACCATCCCGAACCGCGCCTCGGGCACGCGCAGGCCGCCCGCCGTTGCGGCGAGATGCAGCAGCTCGGGCTCGAGGCCCTCGGCCCGGGCCAGTTCCACGGCGAGCTCGAAGGCGCGCACCTGGGCCCGGTCGGCCTCCTCCCCCGCGTTGGCGAGGTGGCTCCAGACGCCGCGCACGTGGATGCGGCCGGCGCGCTCGTGCTCCACCGCCGCCTCCACCAACTCTGCCCAGTCCTCGGGGGCGGCGCCGTTGCGGCCGAGGCCCGTGTCCACCTTGAGCTGCACCTCCGCGACACCGGATGCCCCGGCGACCCGATCGAGCTGAGCCAGGTAGCTCACCCCGATGTCGACCGAGCCGGCGACGGCGGCCTCGAAGTCGGCGCCCGGGTCGTGCAGCCAGGCCAGCAGCGGGGCGCGCACGCCGGCGGCGCGCAGGTCGAGGGCCTCCTCGATGGAGACGGTGCCGAGCCAGTCGGCGCCGGCGCGTTCTGCGGCGAGCGCCACCGGGATCGCGCCGTGCCCGTAGCCGCGCGACTTCACCACCGCCATCGCCAGGGAGTCGGGCGCAGCGGCGCGGAGGGTCGCGATGTTGGCGGCGAGGGCGTCGAGGTTCACCCGCGCCTCGCGGAACGGCCGCGTCATCCCTCCCCCTCGACGACCACGTAGGCGATGGCAACCCCCGCGTCGTGGCTCATGCTGAGGTGGATGCGGGTGATGCCGCGCCCCGCCACGATCCCCGCGAGCGCGTCGTACACCTCGAATCCGGGGTTGCGCAGACCGTCCGAGACCACCGCCATGTCGTGCCAGCGCACGCCCGTCGAGTCGCCGAGGGCCTTGATCAGCGCCTCTTTCGCCGCGAAGCGGGCGGCCATCGAGCGCAGGGGACGCCGCGTCTCGCCGTCGAACTGTTCGCTCGAGGCGAACAGGCGGGCCATGACGCCCGGGGTTCTGGTGACGGACGCCTCGAACCGTTCGAGGTCCACCACGTCGACGCCGATCCCCAGGATCACAGCTCCACCGCGCTACTCCACGGTGACGGACTTGGCGAGGTTGCGCGGCTGATCCACGTCGAGGCCCTTCGCCATCGCCAGCTCCATCGCGAAGATCTGCAGGGGGGCCACCGCGAGCAGCGGCTCGAACAGCGTCGACGCGAGCGGGATGCGGAACACCTCGTCCACGTACGGCAGCACCTCCACGTCGCCCTGTTCCGCGATCGCGAGGATGCGGGCGCCCCGGGCGCGGATCTCCTGGATGTTGGAGACGACCTTCTTGTGCAGCGAGTCCTTGCCGCGCGGGCTCGGCACCACCACGAACACCGGCTGCCCCGGCTCGATGAGGGCGATCGGTCCGTGCTTGAGCTCGCCTGCCGCGAATCCCTCGGCGTGGATGTAGGCGATCTCCTTGAGCTTGAGCGCGCCCTCGAGCGCGATCGGGTAGCCGGCATGACGGCCGAGGAAGATCACCGAGCGGGTGTCCGCCATCCACCCGGCGAGCTGCGCGATGGTGTCGTGCTGCTCGAGCACGGTGTCGAGCTGGTCGGGCAGGGCGGCGAGCTCGGCGGCCAGGCCGGCCACCTCATCCGGCGACAGCGTGCCGCGCACGGCGGCCACGTGCAGGGCGAACAGGTAGATCGCGGCCACCTGCGCCACGAAGGCCTTCGTCGAGGCGACCGCGACCTCGGGTCCCGCGTGGGTGTAGATGACGCCGTCGGACTCGCGCGGGATGGTCGCCCCCTGCGTGTTGCAGATGGAGAGCGTGCGGGCGCCGAGCTCCTTCGCGTACTTGACGGCCATGAGGGTGTCCATGGTCTCGCCCGACTGGCTGATGGAGACCACCAGGGTGCGCGGCGTGACGATCGGGTCGCGGTAGCGGAACTCGTGCGAGAGTTCGACATCCACCGGCACCTTGGCCCACTTCTCGATGGCGTACTTGCCGAGCATGCCCGAGTAGGCAGCCGTGCCGCAGCCGAGCACGACGATGCGGTCGATGTCGGTGAGCACGTCGTCGAGACCGGCCAGCTCCGGCAGCGTGACGACGCCGTCGTGGATGCGGCCGAGCAGGGTGTTCGCGATGGCGGCGGGCTCCTCGCTGATCTCCTTGGCCATGAAGCTCGACCAGCCGCCCTTCTCGGCGGCGGACGCGTCCCACGCCACCTCGAATTCGCGGGTCTCGACGGGGTTGCCGTCGAAGTCGGTGACGCTGACGGAATCGCGACGGATCGAGACCACCTGATCCTGGCCGATCTCCATCGCGTGGTGGGTGTGCTCGACGAAGGCCGCGACGTCGCTGCCCAGGAAGTTCTCGCCCTCGCCCAGCCCGATCACGAGCGGGGAGTTGCGTCGCGCGCCGACCACGAGCCCCGGCTCGTCCTGGTGCAGCACCAGCAGCGTGAACGCGCCGTGCAGTCGGCTCACCACGTTGCGGAGCGCCAGTTGCAGGTCGTGGGTCTTCTGATACTCCAGGCCGACCAGGATCGCCGCGACCTCGGAGTCGGTCTCGCTCGTGAAGACGGTCTCGGGGTGCTCGGCCACCAGCTCCGCCTTCAGCTCGGCGAAGTTCTCGATGATGCCGTTGTGGATGAGGGCGAGCTTGCCGTCGTCGCCCAGATGCGGGTGCGCGTTCTGATCGTTCGGGCCGCCGTGGGTGGCCCAGCGGGTGTGTCCGATTCCGGTCGACCCGTTCTGCAGATGGGACGCCTCGAGGTCGTCGACGAGCACCTGCAGCTTGCCCGCGCGCTTGCGGGTGTGCATCACGCCCTCCGGGTCGAGCACCGCGATGCCGGCGGAGTCGTACCCCCGGTACTCGAGGCGCTTCAAGCCGCCCAGCAGCACCTCGACGCTCTGGTCGCTGCCGACATATCCCACGATTCCGCACATGGACCCCGATTTTACGTTACGAAGGTGCGGGCGCCCGCCGACGGGCCGGAACCGGCCGAGCGGGTAGCCTGGGAGACCTATGGCCGACCACAGTGCAGGGCATTCCGCGAACGGCGGCCACGGAACCCCGTTCGTGGAGATCGCCCGATCCGACTGGGCGGAACTCGCGCCCTCCACCCCCCTGCCGCTCACCCCGACGGAGATCGTCGAGCTGCGCGGGCTCGGCGACCGTCTCGACCTGCGCGAGGTGAGCGAGGTCTACCTGCCCCTCTCCCGGCTGATCAGCCTCTACGCCGTGGGTGCGCGCCAGCTCCAGCACGACACCAACGCCTTCCTGCGCAGGCCCTCCCCCGGCACGACGTTCGTGATCGGCGTCGCGGGCTCGGTCGCCGTGGGCAAGTCCACCATTGCGCGCCTGCTGCGCGAACTGCTCTCCCGCTGGGAGGACACGCCCCGCGTCGAACTGATCACGACGGACGGGTTCCTCTACCCGAACGCGGAGCTCGAGCGGCGCGGCATCATGCATCGCAAGGGCTTCCCCGAGTCGTACGACCGGCGGGCGCTGCTGCGGTTCGTCACGATGGTGAAGAGCGGAGCATCCGAGGTGCGCGCCCCCTTCTACTCCCACCTCAGCTACGACATCGTGCGGGACGCGGAGATCGTGGTGCGGCGCCCCGACATCCTCATAGTCGAGGGCCTGAACGTGTTGCAGCCGCCCGAGCCGGGTCACGGCCTCGCGGTGAGCGACCTCTTCGACTTCACCGTCTACGTGGATGCCCGCACCGCCGACATCGCGAACTGGTACGAGGAGCGCTTCCTCTCGTTGCGCGAGGGGGCGTTCGCGAACCCGCAGAGCTACTTCCACCGCTTCGCCTCACTCAGCCTCGAGGAGGCGCGGGAGCTGGCTCGCGGGTTCTGGTCGCAGATCAACGAGCCGAACCTCATCCACAACGTGCTGCCCACCCGCTCGCGTGCCGACCTGGTGCTGCGCAAGGACGCGGATCACACGGTCTCGAGCGTCCTGCTCCGCAAGATCTGACGCCCGGGGCTAGACCGTGAGGCGCTCGCGCACCACGGCGGCCAGGGACTCGGCCACCTCCTGCGCGTCGGCCTCGCTGGCCGCCTCGACCATGACGCGCACCAGGGGCTCGGTGCCGGACGGGCGCAGGAGCACGCGGCCGGTGGAGCCGAGCTGCGCCTCCGCGACGGCCACGGATGCCGCGATCACCTCGTCGAAACGCAGTCGGTGGTGGTCCACGCCGCGAACGTTGATCATCACCTGGGGGAACACGGTCATCACCGACGCGAGCTCCGCCAGGGATTTGCTCGTGCGGGCCATTTCGGCCACGAGCTGCAGACCGGTGAGAATGCCGTCGCCCGTGGTGGCATGCTCCGTCATGATCACGTGGCCCGACTGCTCGCCGCCGAGGCTGAGGCCGCGCTCGTTGAGCGTCTCCAGCACATAACGGTCGCCGACCGCGGTCTGCAGCAGGGTGATGCCGTGCTCGGCCATCGCGACCCGCAGGCCGAGATTGCTCATCACGGTCGCCACGAGGGTGTTCTCGTGCAGCAGCCCGCGCTCCTTCATGGAGAGGGCGAGCACCGCCATGATCTGGTCGCCGTCGACGATGCGACCGAGGTGGTCGACCGCCAGACAGCGGTCGGCGTCGCCGTCGTGCGCGATCCCGATGTCGGCGCCGGCCTCCAGCACCGCCCGCGACAGCACGTCGAGGTGGGTCGAGCCCACCCCGTCGTTGATGTTGTAGCCGTCGGGCGAGGCGCCGATGAGCGTGACGCGGGCGCCGGCATCCGTGAACACCTCGGGCGAGATGCCGGAGGCGGCGCCGTTCGCGCAGTCGAGCACCACGTGGATGCCGTCCAGCCGGTTGGGCAGCGTGGAGAGCAGGTGCACCACGTACCGGTCCTCCGCATCGGCGAAGCGACGGATGCGGCCCACCTCGACGCCCGTGGGCGCGAGCTTCTGCTCGCCGAGCGCGGCCTCGATGCGGTCCTCGACCACGTCGGGGAGCTTCGTGCCCTTCACGGCGAAGAACTTGATGCCGTTGTCCGGTGCCGGGTTGTGCGAGGCCGAGATCATGACGCCGAAGTCGGCGTCGAAGTCGTCCACGAGGAACGCGAGCGCGGGCGTGGGGATCACGCCGGCGTCGTAGATGTCGACGCCGGAACTCGCCAGACCCGCCGCGACCGCGGCCGCGATGAACTCACCGGAGACGCGCGGGTCGCGGGCGATGACCGCGATCGGGCGACGACCGGATGCCCGGCGACCGTCGGCCATGCGGCCCTTGCCCAGCACGACGGCGGCCGCCTGGGAGAGTCCGAGCGCGAGCTCGACCGTCAGGCCCTCGTTGGCGAGCCCGCGGACACCGTCGGTGCCGAACAGCCTAGGCATGCAAGCCCGACCCGATGCGCATTAGCGCTTCGAGAACTGCGACGCCTTGCGGGCCTTCTTGAGACCGGCCTTCTTGCGCTCGATGACGCGGGCGTCACGAGTGAGGAAGCCCGACTTCTTGAGGGCTGCGCGGTTGTTCTCGCGGTCGATCTCGTTGAGCGAGCGGGCGATCGCGAGGCGGAGCGCACCGGCCTGGCCGGACGGGCCGCCGCCGGTGATCTTCGCGACGACGTCGTAGCTGCCGAGGAGGTCGAGCACCTTGAACGGGTCGTTGATCAGCTGCTGGTGCAGCTTGTTGGGGAAGTAGTCGGCGAGCTCACGGCCGTTGACCGTGATGGTGCCCGAACCGGGGACGAGGCGGGCGCGGGCGATGGCCTGCTTGCGGCGGCCCACTGCTGCGCCGGGGACGTTGAGCACCGCGCGGGGCGCCTTGGGGGCGGCATCCGGGGTGGTCTCGGTCGTGTAGGACTCGAGGGCCGACTCGGCCCCGGTGTCGATGGAGTCTTCGATCTTCGCCATGGTGTGCGGAATCCTTATTGTGTCTCGCCGCGCTTACTGCGCGACCTGGCCGAGGGTGTAGGTCTTGGGCTGCTGTGCAGCGTGGGGGTGCTCGGCGCCTGCGTAGACCTTGAGCTTGGTGAGCTGGGCACGACCGATGGAGTTCTTGGGGAGCATGCCGCGCACGGCCTTCTCGACCGCGCGGGTCGGGTGCTTCTCCAGCATCTCGGCGTAGGTGGTGGCCGTGAGTCCGCCCGGGTAGCCCGAGTGGCGGTAGGCCTTCTTCTGCGCGAGCTTGGCGCCGGTGAGGGCGACCTTCTCGGCGTTGATGATGATCACGAAGTCACCCATGTCCATGTGCGGAGCGAAGGTGGGCTTGTGCTTGCCGCGGAGGAGCGTGGCAGCGTGGCTGGCCAGGCGTCCGAGGACGATGTCGGTCGCGTCGATGATGAGCCATTCGCGCTGGACATCGTCGGGCTTCGGGGAAAAGGTGCGCGTCACAGTACTGCTGCTTTCTGAGTCGAAATGAGGCGTTCGTGAATCCCACTCCGATGGGTGTTCTTCCCGGGATCCGGGGGAACACTGCCGGTGGAGGGCTCAAGTTCGGGTGCTGTGCAAAGCGGCGCAGGCACCAAGGGTCAAGGATAGTCGCGATCGGGGGTGGCGGTCAAACCGCAGCGCCCTCAGCCGAGCGGCGGACGCCTCGCCCGCGTCTGCTCGGCGCGGAGGGCCAGCTCGGTGTCGTCCGGGTAGCCCACCTGCATGAGCGTGAGCCCGCGGGCCGGCGCCACCTTGAAGTCGCTCGTGCGTTCGAGCCGGTCGCGCAGCGTCACCAGGTCGCCCGCCGCCAGCTTGCCCTCCCCCGCGGCGATGCTCGCGCCGACCAGTGCGCGCACCATGCTGTGGCAGAAC
This sequence comes from uncultured Lacisediminihabitans sp., assembly GCA_966212465.1. Classification (GTDB taxonomy): domain Bacteria; phylum Actinomycetota; class Actinomycetes; order Actinomycetales; family Microbacteriaceae; genus Lacisediminihabitans. The sequence goes on along the minus strand of CBIHRK010000012.1, from coordinate 25,524 downwards.
GCGTCCGCCCGCACCTCGGCGATCAGCACGCCGTCGTCGTCGCGCGACCAGCGGAAGTCCTGCAGGGTGCGGATCGTCGTCGCCCCGTCGCGCGGCTTGCAGAAGCTCGCCCAGTCGTGGAGTCCGACGAGAGCGGATGCCGCGGCATCCATCACCGCCGCGTCGAGAGCCGCCGGGTACCACAGGGTGTGATTGCGCTCGAGCGGATTGCGCGGCGCGAGCGCGTCGGCGACCCGGTACTCATAGCGTCGCCAGATCGCGGAGAAGCGCGCGTCGAACCCGGCCGGCACGCGACTGACCCGCGAGACGTAGACGTCGGAGTCCAGCCCGGCAATGCCGTTGAGCCTGCGCTGCAGCGCCGCGGTCGCCTCGAGGGCGGGCGCGTCGTTCCTGGGCCGCTCCAGGCTCGCGAACTGTTCCGAGGTGAGGTCGAGGTGCGCCACCTGGCCGAGCGCGTGCACGCCGGCATCCGTGCGCCCCGCCACTGTGAGCGCGGGCGGCGTGCCGTGCCTGCCGAACACGGTCGCGAGCGCCGCCTCCAGCTCGCCTTGCACGGTGCGGAGGGCCGGCTGTCGCGTCCAGCCGCTGAACGCGGTGCCCTCGTAGGCGATGTCGAGGCGGAGGCGCGTCGTCGGCTCGGCGGTGCTCTGCTCGTCCATCCCCCACAGTGTATGCGGCGCCTTTGACCTCACGCGGCGGGCGGGGGATGCTGGAGCGATGACCGCGACGATGCCCGCACGCTATGCCGGGCTCGACGGGCTCCGCGCGGTGGCGGTCGCCGCGGTCATCCTGTTCCATCTGACGCCCGGCGGGCTGCCCGGCGGCTACGTGGGCGTCGACGTCTTCTTCGTGATCTCAGGGTTCCTCATCACCTCGCTGCTGCTGAGCGAGCGAGCCGAGACCGGAGGAATCCGGCTCGCCGCGTTCTGGGCACGGCGAGCGCGTCGCCTGCTCCCGGCCCTCGCGCTGGTGCTGCTGGTGTGCGGGGCGGCGGCCTGGGCGGTGGGCGGCGACGTGCTCGTGCACCTGGGGCCGCAGCTGCTCGGCGCTGCCACATTCAGCAGCAACTGGCTGGCCATCGGCGTCGGCCAGAGCTATTTCGACGAGACCACGCCGGAGCTGTTCCGCAACCTCTGGTCGCTGGCGGTGGAGGAGCAGTTCTACCTGGTCTGGCCGTTCGCGATCCTGCTGCTCGCCCTCGTTCGCGATCGCCGGGTGCGGGTGGCGGTCGTCGCGCTGCTCGCGGTCGCCTCTGCTGCGGCCATGGCACTCGTCTACGTTCCCGGCGGGGACGCCACCCGGGTGTATTACGGCACCGACACGCACGCCTTCGGACTCGCGATCGGCGCCATGCTCGCGGTGGGCGGCTGGCGGCTCGGGCGGCGCAGCGGGGCGATCGCCGCCGTTCTCGGGCTCGCCGGCATCGTCGCGGCCGCGGCGCTGCTTCCCGCAGACTCCCCCGCCACCTACCGCGGCGGTCTCGTGGCCGTGGCCGTCGCCTCGGCCCTCGCCATCCTGGGGGCCGTCTCCTCCCCCGCGGGCCGCGCCCTCGACGCGGCACCGCTGCGCTGGGTGGGGCGCCGCTCGTACGGCCTCTACCTCTGGCACTGGCCCGTCTTCCTGCTCGTCGAGGCCGCTCTTCCCGGCTGGGAGCGCTCGGGCGCGACCGGCTGGGCGCTGGGCGGCATCGCCCTGGCCATCACCGTCGTCGCTGCGGCGCTCTCCTACCGTTTCGTCGAGCAGCCCGTGCGGCGGGCAGGGTTCCGGATGACCGCCCGCTCGTTCTTCTCCCGCTTCCGCCGTCCGCTCCCCGCCGCTGCCGCCGCCCTCACGCTCCTCCTCGTCGCCGGATCGCTCGCCGCCACCGTGCTGGGCGTCGTGGACGACCCCGGGGTGGGGAGCGCGCAGGTGGCGATCCAGGCCGGGACGTCATCCCTCGAGGCCCCGGCGGCGGGCTCGGCCGCCCGTTCGGCGGCATCCCCGGCGCCCAGCGCCTCGCCGACCCCCGCGCCGCTGCCCGGCGGCGACCAGATCGACGCGATCGGCGACTCGGTGATGCTCGCGTCCGCCCCCGAGCTGCAGGCGGCCTTCCCCGGCATCTCGATCGACGCTGTGGTCTCGCGCCAGGCATCCGCCGCGCCGGCGATCGTGCAGGCGATGGTGGACGCCGGCACACTGCGACAGACGCTGCTCATCGGGCTGGGCACCAACGGCCCGGTGCCGGCCGACGTGCTCGACCGCATCCACCGCATCGTCGGACCGCGCCATCAGATCGTCGTGGTCAACGTGCAGGCGCCGCGGGGCTGGGTGCCCGGCGTGAACGACGAGCTGAGCCGGTTCTCGCAGGAGTACCGCAACGTGGAGCTGGCCAACTGGCGGGACGCGATCGCCGGGCAGCTCGGCCTGCTGGCCCGCGACCAGATCCACCCCGGCGCGCGCGGCGGCCTGGTCTACGTGCAGGCCGTGAAGGACGCGCTGCAACGACTGGCCGAGGTGCCGCCCCAGCTCGGTCCCAACGACTACGGACTGGCACCGGTGCCGGTCTAGCACTGGTCTTCCCGCCCTGGCGCGAGCATGATCGGGAGCATGCCGACTCCCATCGAACCGATGCTCGCCAAGGCCGTGCCCACCGTGCCCGACGGCGACGATCTCTCCTACGAACCCAAGTGGGACGGATTCCGCGCGATCGTGCAGTTCGACGGCGAGAGCGTCGACATCGGCAGTCGGGGCTCGAAGTGGCTCACCCGCTACTTCCCCGAGCTGGTGGAGGCGTTCCGCGAGCAGGTGCGCGAGCCGTGCATCGTGGACGGCGAGATCGTGGTCAGGCGGAGCGGCGGTACGGGTGTGGAGCGGCTCGACTGGGAGTGGCTGTCGCAGCGCATCCATCCGGCCGAGTCTCGCGTGGCGAAGCTGGCCGCCGAGACGCCCGCCAGTTTCGTGGCGTTCGACCTTCTGAGCTGGAACGGCCGCGACCTCATGGCGCTGCCATTCGGCGAGCGCCGCGACGCGCTGGAGGTCTTCTTCTCCCGGCTGGAGGCGCCGCTTCACCTGACCCGCACCACGCGGGACGCCGAAGTGGCCCGTCGCTGGCTGGTCGAGTTCGAGGGGGCCGGGCTCGACGGGGTGGTCTCGAAGTCGCGTGCCGCCGCCTACGCGCCGGGCAAACGGGCCATGTTCAAGACGAAGCACGCCCGCACCGCCGACGTGGTGGTCACCGGGTACCGGGTGCACAAGAGCGGCACGGGGGTCGGGTCGCTGCTGCTCGGGCTCTACGACGCCGACGGGGTGCTGCAGTCGGTGGGCGGCATCAGCGCGTTCACGGATGCCCGGCGCTCCGCCCTCGTCGACGAGCTCGCGCCGCTCGTGGACGGAGTCGGCGAGACGGAGCGCAGCAGGTTCTCCGGCTCGAAGGACCTGTCGTTCGTGCGCCTGCGCCCGGAGCGCGTGGTGGAGGTGCGCTACGACCAGATGGAGGGCGCCCGCTTCCGCCACACGGTGCAGTTCGAGCGCTGGCGCCCCGACCGGGATGCACGCTCGTGCACCTACGACCAGCTCGAGCTCCCGGCCGGTTACGACCTCGGCGACGTGCTCGACTAGCCGCTCGGTCTCAGGCCTTCTTCGCCCGGCTCGGCTGCACCCGGGGCGGCTCGCCCGGCATCTTCGGGTAGTCCGGCGGGAACGAGAGCTCGCCGAGGCCGTTCGAGAGATCCCGCTCCCACCACTCCATGAGCGTGTCGAGGGAACCCGCCGTGTCGTGCATCCCGGCCCACGGGTCCCCGGTGGAGGCCAGGCGCTGCGGCACCGACCGGATGGTGAAGTCGCGGGGGTCGGCCGAGTCCAGCTCGTCCCAGGCGAGCGGCGTGGAGACGGTCGCGGTCGGCAGGGCACGCGGGCTGTAGGCGCCCGCCATGGTGCGGTCACGGGCGGCCTGGTTGTAGTCGAGGAAGATGCGCTCGCCGCGCTCCTCCTTCCACCACGAGGTGGTCACCTTCTCCGGCATCCGCCGTTCCAGCTCGCGCACCGCCGCGATCACGCCGTGCCGCACGTCCAGGAACTCGCGGGTCGGCTCGATCGGCGCGAACACGTGCACCCCGCGGTTGCCCGAGGTCTTCACGAATGCGGTCAGGCCGGCCTCGGCCAGCACCTCCCGCAGCGCGTGGGCGGGGCCGACCGTCTCGGCGAACGCCGTGCCGGGCTGCGGGTCGAGGTCGATGCGCAGCTGATCGGGATTGTCCGAGTTCTCGGCGCGGGACGGCCACGGATGCAGCACGACCGTGTTCATCTGCACCGCCCACACCACCGCCGCCGGTTCGTCGAACACGAGCTGCGGATGCACCCTGCCGCTCGGGTAGGTGACGTCGACCGCCCGCACCCACTCGGGCACCCCTCGCGGCGGGTTCTTGGAGAAGAACTGCTCGCCCTCGACGGTGTCGGGGAACCGTTGCAGGCTCACCGGCCGATCGCCGATCGCCTCGATGAGCGGGCCGCCCACCGCCACCACGTACTCGGCGAGCTCGAGCTTCGTGATGCCGACCTCCGGCCAGATCACGCGCGACGGGCTCGACACCCGCATGTCTCGCATCCCGTCGGGTCCGGGAACCTGCAGCACCACCGCTTCGCTCGCCATGATCTCGAACCTACTCCCGCCTCAATAGACCCGGATCATGCTCAGGGACGCCGCCGAGCGCTCGAAGCCCACGCTCTGGTAGAGCGGCAGCGCACCGGACGGGTTCTCGGAGTCCACGTCGAGGACCGCCTTCTCGAGCCCCGCCCCGCGGATCGCGCGCAGCGACGCGGCGAGCATGGCGGGCGCGATGTGCAGCCCCCGGTACGACCGCGGCACTCCGACGAGCTCGATGTAGCCCGAGGAGAAGCCCTGGCCCTCCCAGTCGTCGGGGTCGACCTCCGTGAGCACGAAGCCGGCGATCTGCGAGTCGGGTGCGGTGACCACGAACGAGAGGTCGGGGCGAAGGGTGGATCGGCCCATCAGCTGCGACCACTCCTCCTCCGAGGCGGGCTGGCTCCCCCAGTGGTCGCGGAAGGCGTCGTTCTTCGCGAGGCGCAAGGCCTCGTGCTGAGCCGGCACCGGGTTCGCGAGGGCGAAGCCCGGCGGGAGCGGGAGGTCGGGGATGTCGGAGTCGAAGGAGCGGCGCAGCTCGAAGTAGTGCCGCGCCGCCTCGAAGCCCGCAAGGGACCCGAGGGCGCGCGCGCCCGACTGCTCGGCATCCATGAACATCATGAGCCAGCCCGGAAGCGACCGATCGGATGCCCCGAGCCGCTGCGTCGCGCGCTGCTGCTGCCACGCGAGCAGCTGGGCTCCGACCCCGCGCCGGCGCCAGTCCGGGTGCACGGTTCCCTCGAGGATCACCCGCACGAGCGACTCCTGGCCGGGCGGCATGTAGTCGAGACCGTAGGCGACCAGGGCGCCCGACTCATCCTCCGCGACGATGCTGTCACGGGCGAGATCGACGAACGAGCTGTCGAGCCGGTCGGCCACCTCCTCGCGCGGGGTGAGGTACCGCGGGTGGTCGACCCGGTCCGAGGCGTGGAAGAGCCGGGTGATCGCGTCGACGTCGGCGAGAGCGGCGGGGCGCCAACTCAGGCCGCGGACCTCCGGCACGACGGCGGGCAGGGCGGTCACGCGGGCGGAAAGGGGCTGCTCCATGCCAGAAACAGTAATGGCCCCGCTCGAGGAGCGGGGCCATCACGTGGTGAATCGTGCTACTTGGACTCTGCCTCGTCGGCAGCGGCCTCGGCGGTCGCGTTGTCGTCCTCGGCAGCCTCGGCCGGGGTCTCCTCGGCCGTGACCTCTGCGGTCTCCTCGTCGATCGCCTCGGCCTGCTCGGTCGACTCGGCGGGCGTCTCCTCGACGACCTCCTCGTCCACGGGGGCCACGGCGACGGGCTTCTCGGCCTTGGTCGACGCCTTCGCCTTCGGCTTCGCGTTCACGGGTTCGAGCACCAGCTCGATCTGCACCATGGACGCGTTGTCGCCCTTGCGGAAGCCGAGCTTCGTGATGCGGGTGTAGCCGCCCTCACGGAACTCGACGAGCGGAGCGATGTTCGTGAACAGCTCGTGCACGACGCTCTTGTCGCCGATCGTGGCCAGCACGCGACGACGCGAGGCGAGGTCGCCGCGCTTCGCGAAGGTGATGAGCCGCTCGGCGACGGGACGCAGGCGCTTGGCCTTCGTCTCCGTCGTCTTGATGCTCTTGTGGGTGAACAGGGCAGCCGCGAGGTTCGCAAGCATGAGGCGCTCGTGCGCCGGTCCTCCGCCGAGACGGGGTCCCTTGGTGGGTGTGGGCATCTCTAATTCTCCAGTATCGAAACGTCTAGGCCGCGGGGCTCAGGCGTTGGTCTCGTCGTCGTCGTAGCCGCTGTAGAAGTGGGCGCCATCGAATCCGGGAACCGAATCCTTGAGCGAGAGGCCCATCTCCACGAGCTTGTCCTTGACCTCGTCCACCGACTTCTGTCCGAAGTTGCGGATGTTCATGAGCTGCGTCTCCGACAGGGCGACCAGCTCGCTCACGGTGTTGATGCCCTCGCGCTTGAGGCAGTTGTAGCTGCGCACCGAGAGGTCCAGGTCTTCGATCGGCATGCTGAGCTCGCTCGACAGAACGGCGTCGACCGGGGCCGGGCCGATCTCGATGCCCTCGGCGGCCGAGTTGAGTTCGCGCGCCAGGCCGAAGAGCTCGGTCAGCGTGCGACCGGCCGAGGCGATCGCGTCACGCGGGGTGATCGCGCTCTTGGTCTCGACATCCACGACCAGGCGGTCGAAGTCGGTGCGCTCACCGGCACGGGTGGCCTCGACGCGGTAGGTGACCTTGAGAACGGGCGAGTAGATCGAGTCGACCGGGATCTGGCCCGCCTCGCTGAACTCGCTGCGGTTCTGGGTGGCGGAGACGTAGCCGCGGCCGCGCTCGATGGTGAGCTCGAGCTCGAACTTGGCCTTGTCGTTCAGGGTCGCGATCACGAGCTCCGGGTTGTGGATCTCCACACCGGCGGGGGCCGAGATGTCGGCGGCCGTGACCTCACCGGCGCCCTGCTTGCGCAGGTAGGCGGTGATCGGCTCGTCGTGCTCGCTGGAGACGACGAGGCCCTTGATGTTCAGGATGATCTCGGTGACGTCTTCCTTCACGCCCGCGATGGTGCTGAACTCGTGGAGCACTCCGTCGAGACGGATGCTGGTGACAGCAGCGCCGGGGATCGAGGAGAGCAGGGTGCGACGGAGGGAGTTGCCGAGCGTGTAACCGAAGCCGGGTTCGAGCGGCTCGATGACGAAACGCGAACGGAACTCGGAGATGTTCTCCTCGGTCAGGGTCGGGCGCTGTGCGATGAGCACTGGTGTTTTCCTTTCGGCGAAGTGTCCGCTATTTGACACTTGTGCGTGCGACCGGTGGCGGGCCGGTCGTGATTTTTAGTTGTGTTCTGCGAAAAAGTGATGACCTTCGGCCCCTGAGGCATCCGAAGGCACGGTCCCTGAGGTTCTCGACGGTGCGGTCCCTGAGGTTCTCGAAGGGCCCCTCGCGGGACGTCGCTTCGAGAACCTCAGCGACCGGTACGACTGGCTACACGCGGCGGCGCTTCGGCGGCCGGCAGCCGTTGTGCGCCTGGGGGGTGACGTCGTTGATCTGCCCCACCTCGAGGCCGGCGGCCTGGAGCGAGCGGATCGCCGTCTCGCGACCGGAACCCGGTCCCTTGACGAAGATGTCGACCTTCTTCATGCCGTGCTCCTGCGCCTGACGCGCTGCGGACTCGGCGGCGAGCTGAGCCGCGAACGGCGTCGACTTGCGGGAGCCCTTGAATCCGACTCCGCCGGACGACGCCCAGCTGATGACGGCGCCGTTCGTGTCGGTGATCGACACGATCGTGTTGTTGAAGGTGCTCTTGATGTGGGCCTGGCCCACAGCGATGTTCTTCTTCTCTTTGCGACGCGGCTTGCGGGCCGCTGCCTTGGGTGCTGCCATGAGATTTCTCCTGAGATCGAAAGGTATGAGGGGAGGCGAGCGCTACTTGCGCCCGGCCTTCTTCTTGCCGGCGACGGTGCGCTTCGGGCCCTTGCGGGTGCGAGCGTTGGTCTTCGTGCGCTGTCCGTGCACGGGGAGTCCGCGACGGTGACGGATGCCCTGGTAGCTTCCGATCTCGACCTTGCGACGGATGTCGGCCGCGACCTCGCGACGGAGGTCACCCTCCACCTTGAAGTTGCCTTCGATGTAGTCGCGAAGTGCGATGAGCTGGTCATCGGTCAGATCCTTGACGCGGATCTCACCGCTGATCTCGGTGTCGGCGAGGGTCTTGAGGGCCCTCGTGCGGCCGACGCCGTAGATGTAGGTCAGTGCGACCTCGACGCGCTTGTCGCGCGGGATGTCTACGCCTGCTAGACGTGCCATGGTGGCTTCTCCTGTGAGTGAGTGGAGGTGTTGGACAGAACCGGTGCCGAGGCCTCCAACCCCGGGTGTCGGCCCTTTCGGGCTTCTTGGTCCTGCTCGTTGTTATTCAGTTGTGGTTCCGGTCCCTGAGGCCCGGTTCGGTCCCTGAGGCCCGGTTCGGTCCCTGAGGCTCTCGAAGGGGCGCTTCGAGTGCCTCAGCGACCGGAATCCTCAGCCTTGACGCTGCTTGTGGCGCGGGTTGCTCTTGCAGATCACCATGACGTTTCCGTGACGACGGATGACGCGGCAGTGCTCGCAGATCGGCTTGACGCTGGGGTTGACCTTCATTGTTCTTCTCTTCTCGCTGTCTTCGTACCCGGGCAAGCCCGGGCCGTTACTTTCCAGCGGACGTTACTTGTAGCGGTAGACGATCCGACCACGGGTCAGGTCGTACGGGCTCAGCTCCACGATCACGCGGTCCTCGGGGAGGATGCGGATGTAGTGCTGGCGCATCTTGCCCGAAATGTGGGCGAGCACTCTGTGGCCGTTGGTCAGCTCAACGCGGAACATAGCGTTGGGCAGAGCCTCGACTACTGCGCCCTCGATCTCGATGACACCGTCTTTTTTGGCCATTGCCTCTTCTAAAGCTAAAAGTATTGTCGTACTGGTCGTGCGGATGGATTGTGGTGTCTGCCTGCACGCAGCAGAGCGCACGCCAATACTGGCGCAAGACACCAAAGATCAATCTTATGCGACAAACGCTCCCGCGTCCAGTCGGGCCCACGAGGGCTACCGCCGACAGCGCCGGCGGGATGACACCGACGGGGTCGTCGACTCTGGCTCTTCGACATACCCAAGGTCGAAGGCCACGCCATCGCAGACCTTGCACTGCGACGCGTGACTTCGGCGACCCCGCCGGTGATCTATGGGCCGCCACCGACACCCCCCGGTGCCTATGGAGGCGAGCGACGCCCGCGATCAGCGGTCATCGCGGTCCAGCCTAATGGTTACGTAACCATGGTGCAAACCGACTACACGCCGGTGCGAGGACGGCACCGGTCAGGACGGAATCGGCACGGGGGTCACACCGAGCGGCCCCAGAGCCGCCGCGCCGCCGTCCTCCGCCGTCAGCACCCAGATGCCGTCGGCGTGAACGGCCACCGAATGCTCCCAGTGGGCCGCGGGCGACCCATCCGTGGTGACGACCGTCCAGCCGTCGGGCCGCACGTCGGTGTCGATGCCGCCGAGCGTGACCATCGGCTCGATCGCGACGACCAGTCCGGGCTTCACGGCCGGTCCGCGCTCTCGCACGCGGTAGTTGAACACCGGCGGCTCCTCGTGCATCGAGCGTCCGATGCCGTGCCCCACGTAGTCCTCGATGATCCCGTAGTCCACGCCCGTCGAGTCCAGGTACCCCTCGACGGCGGCCCCCACCTCGCCGAGATGCGACGCCGTGGCGAGGGCGGCGATGCCGTGCCAGAGCGCCTGCTCCGTGTCATCCGACAGCCGGCGCAGCCGGTCGACCTCCGCCGGATGGGCGGGATCGGGCACGACCAGGCTGAAGGCGGCGTCGCCGTTCCAGCCGCCCAGCTCGGCCCCGCTGTCGATCGAGACGATGTCACCGGCCGCGATGACCCGCGCACCCGGGATGCCGTGCACGACCTCGTCGCCGACCGACGCGCAGATCGTGTGGTGGTAGCCCGGCTCCTTCATGAAATTGGGCACCCCGCCGACGCCGCGGATCGCGGCCTCGGCCAGCGCGTCCAGTTCGAGGGTCGTCACACCGGGACGGATGGCCGCACGCACCGCGGCGAGGGAGGCAGCGGTCGCCCGACCCGGAGCGACCATGAGTGCCAGTTCGGCGGGCGTCTTGTAGATGCCCCTGCGGAACGCCACCGGAGCTCGTTACGCCGCGGGTTCGATGTCGCGCTCGGCGAGAGCCTCGGAGATGCGAGCCTCGACGTCGTGCACCTCGCCGAGACCGTCCACCTCGATGAGCAGGCCCTTGTCGCGGTAGACGGGGATCAGCGGCGCGGTCTCGCGGGCGAAGACATCCTGGCGGTGCCGGATGGCATCCTCAGTGTCATCCGTGCGGCCCTGCTCGAGCGCGCGCTTGCGGAGCCGCGCCACGACCTCCTCCTTGTCGGCGACGAGGAGGATGACGGCGTCGAGCGCCTGCCCCTTCGACGCCAGCAGCGAGTCGAGGTAGCCGATCTGCTCGAGCGTGCGCGGGTAGCCGTCGAGGATGAACCCGCGCCTGGCGTCGTCCTCCTCCAGCCGCGTGCGGACCAGCTCGTTGGTGAGCGAGTCGGGCACGTAGTCGCCGGCATCCACGATCGCCTTGACCTCGACGCCGAGGGGCGTCTGGTCCTTGATGTTCTGACGGAAGATGTCTCCGGTGGCGATGGCGGGGATCCCGTATGCCGCGGACAGCGTTGCCGACTGGGTGCCCTTGCCCGCGCCGGGCGGGCCGACGATCAGCAGACGGGGGCCACCCTGGCTCTCGCCGAGGCTCATCGCAAGAGGCCTTCGTAGTGGCGCTGCTGAAGCTGCGAGTCGATCTGCTTCACCGTCTCCAGTCCGACGCCCACGATGATCAGGATGCTGGCGCCGCCGAACGGGAAGTTCGAGTTGGCACCGAAGAGCCCGAGCGCGATGAGCGGCACGAGCGCGATCACACCGAGGTAGAGCGACCCCGGGAGCGTGACGCGGGTCAGCACGTAGTCGAGGTACTCGGCCGTCGGGCGGCCCGCACGGATGCCGGGGATGAACCCGCCGTACTTCTTCATGTTGTCCGCGACCTCTTCGGGGTTGAAGGTGATCGCCACGTAGAAGTAGGTGAAGCCGACGATGAGCAGGAAGTAGAGCAGCATGTAGAGCGGCTCGTCGCCCGACCGCAGGTTGTTCGTGATCCAGGTCACCCACTCGGCCGGAGCCTTGCCCGGCGCCGGCTGGTTGAACTGGGCGATGAGCGCGGGCAGGTACAGCAGCGACGAGGCGAAGATCACGGGCACGACGCCTGCCATGTTCACCTTGATGGGGATGTAGGTGTTGTTGCCGCCGTACGTTCGCCTGCCCACCATGCGCTTGGCGTACTGAACGGGTATTCGTCGTTGCGACTGTTCGACGAAGACCACGAGCGCCATGATCACGATCCCCATGAGGATCACGAACAGGAAGGTCTCGAAGCCCTTCGCCTCCTTGATGGCCCAGAGCGATCCGGGGAAGCGCGCCGCGATCGAGGTGAAGATGAGGATCGACATGCCGTTGCCGATGCCGCGCTCGGTGATGAGCTCGCCCATCCACATGATGAGGCCGGTGCCGGCGGTCATCGTGATGACCATCAGCAGGATCGCGTACCACGCGGAGTTCGTGATGAGCGCCGAGCACTCCGGGGTGCCCGTGGAGGTCGGGAACAGCGCACCGCTGCGTGCGACGGTGATGAGCGTGGTCGACTGGAGCACGCCGAGGCCGATGGTGAGGTAGCGCGTGTACTGGGTGAGGCGCGCCTGGCCGGACTGGCCCTCCTTGTACAGCGTCTCGAAGTGCGGGATGACCACGCGGAGAAGCTGCACGATGATCGACGCCGTGATGTACGGCATGATCCCGAGCGCGAACACCGACAGCTGCAGCAGCGCGCCGCCGCTGAAGAGATTGACGAGCTCGTAGAGGCCCGAGGTGTTCGAGTTGGCCGCCAGGCATTTCTGCACGTTGGCGAAGTTCACGAACGGCGCCGGGATGAACGACCCGAGGCGGAAGATCGCGATGAGCGCGAGCGTGAAGAGGATCTTCTTCCGAAGATCCGGGGTGCGGAAGATCCGCGCTACGGCTCTGAACACGAGGCCTCCTGGCTCAACACTGTGGGACGAAGCAGGTGGCCCCGCCTTACGGCTGGGCCACCGGGGTGGTCGATCGGTGGTTCGACCGGGCGGCTCTCACCGCCCGGCACGACTCACTTGACGGAACCGCCCGCCGCCACGATCTTCTGCTCGGCGGAACCGGAGACCTTGTCGACTGCAACGTTCAGCTTAACCGCAATGTCGCCGGCCCCGAGAACCTTGACCTTCTCGTTCTTGCGCACCGCACCCTTGGCGACCAGGTCGCTGATGGTGACCTCTCCACCCTTGGGGTAGAGCTCGGCGAGCTTCTCGAGGTTCACGACCTGGTACTCCACGCGGAACGGGTTCTTGAACCCGCGCAGCTTCGGAGTGCGCATGACGCTGTTCAGGTTTCCACCCTCGAGCCCTGCACGCACCTGGTAGCGGGCCTTGGTGCCCTTGGTTCCGCGACCCGAGGTCTTACCCTTCGAGCCCTCACCACGACCGACGCGCGTGCGCGCCGTCTTGGATCCGGGGGCGGGGCGGAGGTGGTGGACCTTCAGCACCTGCTCGCGCTTCTCGGCGACCGGCTTCGCAGCGCGGGCCGGGGCCTTCGAGGCGGTGGTTCCTGCGGACGCGGCTGGAGCCGTCTCCGCGGGCGCCTTGTCGGCGGCCTTCGAGCTCGTGGTCGCCTTCGCGGCCGGAGCCTTGGTCGCAGCCTTGGGGGCGGCGGCCTTCGATGCGGCGGCCTTGGGGGCCGCGGTCTTCTCGGCGCTGGTTTTCTCGGCGCCCGTCTTCGCGGCGGCGGCCTTGGCCGGTGCCTTCTTCTCCGCAGGAGCCTTGGCCGCTGCAGCCTTGGGCGCCGCCTTGGCGGGCGCCTTCTTCTCTTCAGCCATTAGTCAATCTCCTCGACCTTCACCAGGTGAGCGACGGTGCGGACGTATCCGCGGTTCTGCTTGTTGTCCTCGCGGACCACCACATCGCCGATGCGGTGCAGCCCGAGGCTGCGAAGCGTGTCGCGCTGGTTCTGCTTCTCACTGATTTTGGACTTGATCTGGGTCACCTTCAGGCGCGCGGCCATCAGACACCTGCCTTCGCGTCAGCCTGGGCACGCAGGAGGCGCGCGGGCGCGACATCCTCGACCGAGAGACCACGACGTGCTGCCACGGCGCTGGGCTCCTCGAGCTGCTTGAGGGCAGCCACGGTCGCGTGCACGATGTTGATCGTGTTGGACGAACCGAGCGACTTGCTCAGAACGTCGTGGATGCCGGCGCACTCGAGCACGGCACGCACCGGGCCACCGGCGATAACACCGGTACCACCCGACGCGGGGCGCAGGAGCACGACACCGGCCGCGGCCTCACCCTGCACCGGGTGCGGGATGGTGCTGCCGACGCGGGGAACGCGGAAGAAGTTCTTCTTCGCCTCCTCGACGCCCTTGGAGATGGCGGTCGGGACCTCGCGCGCCTTGCCGTAGCCGACGCCCACCAGCCCGTTGCCGTCGCCGACGACCACGAGAGCGGTGAAGCTGAAGCGACGACCACCCTTCACGACCTTCGAGACGCGGTTGATGGTGACGACGCGCTCCAGGAACTGGCTCTTCTCGGAGTCGCGGCTGCCGCGCTGCTGGTTGGGGTTGCGCTCACGTCCGCCGCGGCGGGCCTCACGAGGCTCGTTGGCTGCGGTGTCGGTCGCGGCAGCAGTCTCGACGACCTCGGTGGTCGGCTCTGCTTCAGTAGCCACAGTTGCTTCCTTGTTCGTGTTGGTTGCGTCGCTCACAGGTCGAGTCCGCCCTCTCGCGCTCCGTCGGCGATCGCGGCGACGCGACCGGCGTACTTGCTGCCGCCGCGGTCGAACACGACCGCCGCGATGCCGGCCTTCTTGGCGCGCTCGGCGACGAGCTCGCCGACCTTGTGCGCCTTCGCCGTCTTGTCACCGTCGAAGGTGCGCAGGTCGGCCTCGAGGGTCGACGCCGACGCGAGGGTGTGGCCCTTGCTGTCGTCGACGACCTGCACGAAGACGTGGCGGGCCGAACGGGTGACGACGAGGCGCGGACGCGCCTCGGTGCCGACGACCTTCTTGCGAAGACGTGCGTGGCGACGGCCCTTGGCCGCCGACTTGCTCTTGCCTCTGGTTCCGAGACCCATGATCACTTACCTGACTTTCCGGCCTTGCGGCGGACTACCTCGCCGGCGTAACGAACACCCTTGCCCTTGTAGGGCTCGGGCTTGCGCAGCTTGCGGATGTTTGCGGCGACCTCGCCGACGGCCTGCTTGTCGATGCCGTGCACCGTCAGCTTGTTGTTGCCCTCGACGGCGAACGTGATGCCCGCCGGCGGGTCGACGGTGATCGAGTGGGAGTAGCCGAGTGCGAACTCGAGCGACTCGCCCTTCGCCTGCACGCGGTAACCGGTGCCGACGATCTCGAGGCCCTTGGAGTACCCGTCCGTCACGCCGACGATCTGGTTGGCGATCAGGGTGCGGGTGAGACCGTGGAGCGAACGCGACTCGCGCTCGTCGTCCGGGCGGGTGACCAGCAGCTGGCCGTCCTCGAGCTTCACCTCGATGGGGCTGGCGACGGTGAGCGCGAGCTCGCCCTTCGGGCCCTTGACGGTGACGGAGGAACCGTCAACCGTGACGTCGACGCCCGCGGGGACGACGATCGGAAGTCTTCCAATACGCGACATGAGGGATTACCACACGTAGGCGAGGACTTCCCCACCCACGCCCTTCTTCGTAGCCTGGCGGTCGGTCAGGAGACCCGACGACGTCGACAGGATGGCGACCCCGAGCCCGCCGAGCACGTGCGGGATCTCCGCCGACTTCGCGTAGACGCGGAGGCCGGGCTTGGAGACGCGCTTGATGCCCACGATGGAGCGCTCGCGGTTCGGGCCGTACTTGAGCGAGATGGTGAGGGTCTTGCCCACGCGGGCGTCCTCCACCTTCCAGTCGCCGATGTAACCCTCGGACTTGAGGATGTCGGCGATGTGCGACTTGAGCTTCGAGCTCGGCATGGACACGGTGTCGTGGTATGCCGAGTTCGCGTTGCGCAGTCTGGTCAGCAGGTCTGCGACCGGATCTGTCATTGTCATTGCGTGTGTTTTCCTTAATTCGTCTGGTTTCGGCGATCCGGGCAGGGAAGCCGACCTGGTCGATCGGTGGAGCTTGGGTTAGGCGGGGGTGTTCTCCGCGTTGCGGAACGGGAAGCCGAGCGCCTTGAGCAGCGCACGACCCTCGTCGTCGTTCTTCGCAGTGGTCACGACGGTGATGTCGAAGCCACGCACGCGGTCGATCTTGTCCTGATCGATCTCGTGGAACATCGACTGCTCCGTGAGGCCGAACGTGTAGTTGCCGTGGCCGTCGAACTGCTTGTCCGAGAGGCCGCGGAAGTCGCGGATGCGGGGAAGAGCGAGCGAGAGCAGGCGGTCCAGGAACTCCCAGGCGCGGTCACCGCGAAGGGTGACGTGGGCGCCGATGGGCTGGCCCTCGCGGAGCTTGAACTGCGCAATGGACTTGCGTGCGTTCGTGACCTGCGGCTTCTGGCCGGTGATCGCGGTGAGGTCCTTGACCGCGCCGTCGATGATCTTGCCGTCGCGGGCGGCCTCGCCGACACCGGTGTTGACGACGATCTTCACGAGCCCGGGCACCTGGTGCACGTTCGTGAAGCCGAAGTCCTTGGTGAGCTGCGCAGAGATCTCGTTCTTGTACTTCTGCTTGAGGCGCGGCTGGATTTTGCCAGGCGCCGCAGTTGTCGTGTCAGTCATAGTTATTCAGCGTCCTTGTCAGCGTCGACCGAAGCGGTCTTCGCCTTGCTGGTGGAGGCCTTCGTGGCCTTCTTGGGGGTGGCGGCGCGACGCGATGCCTTGAAGTAGCGCACGCGGGTGGTCTTGCCGTCCTTGCCGGTCTCGACCCGGAAGCCGACGCGAGCCGGCTGCTTGGTGTCGGGGTCGACGAGCTGCACGTTGGAGACGTGGATCGGGGCCTCGCGCGTCTCGATGCCGCCGGTCTTGGTGCCGCGATCGGTCTGGCCGACGCGCACGTGCTTGGTGACGAAGTTGATGCCCTCGACGACCACGCGGTTCTTCTCGACGAGCACGTCGATCACGCGACCCTGCTTGCCACGGTCTCCGCCGCGAGCCTGCGAGCGTCCGCTGATCACCTGGACGACGTCGCCCTTTTTGATGTTCGCCATGACTAAATGACCTCCGGTGCCAGCGAGATGATCTTCATGAACTTCTTGTCGCGGAGTTCGCGACCGACCGGTCCGAAGATACGAGTTCCGCGGGGGTCGCCGTCCGGCTTGAGGATGACGGCCGCGTTCTCGTCGAACTTGATGTAGGAGCCGTCGGGACGACGGGTCTCCTTCTTGGTGCGGACGATGACCGCCTTGACGACGTCGCCCTTCTTGACGTTGCCGCCGGGGATCGCGTCCTTGACCGTGGCGACGATGACGTCACCGAGGCCCGCATAGCGACGGCCGGAGCCGCCGAGCACGCGAATCGTCAGCAGCTCTTTGGCGCCCGTGTTGTCGGCGACCTTGAGCCTGGATTCCTGCTGAAGCATTTATCTGTCCTTTATCTCAAGCAAGCGCGGGCGCTTACTTGGCCTTCTCGAGGATCTCGACGAGGCGCCAGTGCTTCGTGGCACTGAGCGGGCGGGTCTCGTTGATGAGGACGAGGTCGCCGACGCCGGCGGAGTTCGTCTCGTCGTGGACCTTGACCTTGGACGTGCGACGGATGACCTTGCCGTAGAGGGGGTGCTTAACGCGGTCCTCGACCTCGACGACGATCGTCTTCTCCATCTTGTCGCTCGTCACGTAGCCACGGCGGGTCTTGCGGTAGCCGCGGTCCGCCGAGGTGTGCGTGTGAGTGGTAGCCGTCTCGGCGACGGCATCTGCCTTAGCCATGATCAGGCCTCCTTCGTGGTGTCGTCGGTCGACTCGGCTGCCGGAGCATCCGCGGTCTTCTTCGTGGTCTTCTTCGCCGCGGCCTTGGGCGCCTCGACGGCGACCGGCGTGGCACGGATGCCGAGCTCGCGCTCGCGGATCACCGTGTAGATGCGAGCGATGTCGCGCTTCACGGCGCGCAGGCGGCCGTGGCTCTCGAGCTGGCCGGTGGCCGACTGGAAGCGCAGGTTGAACAGCTCTTCCTTGGCCTTCTTCAGCTCATCGACGAGACGCTCGTCTTCGAATGTGTCGAGCTCGACGGGTGCGAGCTCCTTGGAACCGATCGCCATTATGCGTCGCCTTCCTCGCGCTTGATGATGCGTGCCTTGAGCGGCAGCTTGTGGATGGCGCGAGTCATTGCCTCGCGTGCGACCGTCTCGTTGACGCCGGCGAGCTCGAAGAGCACGCGACCCGGCTTGACGTTGGCGATCCACCATTCGGGCGAACCCTTACCGGAACCCATGCGGGTCTCGGCAGGCTTCTTGGTGAGCGGGCGGTCGGGGTAGATGTTGATCCACACCTTTCCACCGCGCTTGATGTGACGGGTCATCGCGATACGAGCTGCCTCGATCTGGCGGTTCGTCACGTAGGCGGGGGTGAGGGCCTGGATGCCATACTCACCGAACGACACCTCGGTGCCACCGGTCGCCTGGCCGCTGCGGCCGGGGTGGTGCTGCTTGCGGTGCTTGACTTTGCGGGGAATAAGCATGATCTAGGCCTCTGCTCCTACTGCTGCCGGAGCAGCCTCTGCCTTGGGGGCCGACGCGTTACGACGCGGACGGTCTCCGCCGCGGTCGTCACGGCGCTCGGGGCGGGACGACTTCGCGTTCGCCTGCTCGCGCGCGAGCTCCTTGTTCGTGATGTCGCCCTTGTAGATCCAGACCTTGACGCCGATGCGGCCGAAGGTGGTCTTCGCCTCGTAGAAGCCGTAGTCGATGTTCGCGCGGAGGGTGTGCAGCGGAACGCGGCCCTCGCGGTAGAACTCCGAACGGCTCATCTCGGCGCCGCCGAGGCGACCGGAGACCTGGATGCGGACACCCTTCGCGCCGGCGCGCTGGGCGCCCTGGAGTCCCTTGCGCATCGCGCGGCGGAATGCCACGCGGGCGCTGAGCTGCTCCGCGATGCCCTGAGCGACGAGCTGGGCCTCGGCCTCGGGGTTCTTCACCTCGAGGATGTTGAGCTGGATCTGCTTGCCGGTCAGCTTCTCGAGGTCGGTGCGGATGCGCTCCGCCTCCGCGCCGCGACGGCCGATGACGATGCCCGGGCGCGCCGTGTGGATGTCCACGCGGACACGGTCACGGGTGCGCTCGATCTCGATGCGGGCGACGCCCGCACGGTCCAGCGACGTCTTCAGCAGGTTGCGGATCTTGATGTCCTCGGCGACGAAGTCGCTGTAACGCTGGCCCGCCTTGGTGCTGTCCGAGAACCAGCGCGACACGTGGTCGGTGGTGATCCCGAGACGGAAACCGTAGGGGTTTACTTTCTGTCCCATTACTTCTTCCCTGCCTTCTTGGCGCTTGCCGAACCGGCAGCGATCTCGTCCGGCGTGGCCAGGACGATCGTGATGTGGCTCGTGCGCTTCAGGATCTGGAACGCCCGACCCTGTGCACGCGGCTGGAAACGCTTGAGCGTCGTGCCCTCGTCGACGTATGCGGACGACACGAAGAGGTCCTGCTCGTCGAGATAGCTGTTCGAGGCATCCGCCTTCACCCGGGCGTTGGCGATGGCCGACTCCACGAGCTTGTAGACGGGGGTGCTCGCGCCCTGGGGTGCGAACTTCAGGATGGCGAGTGCCTCCTGTGCCTGCTTGCCGCGGATCATGTTGACGACGCGACGAGCCTTCGTGGGGGTAACGCGGATGTGACGCACGCGCGCCATCGACTCCACCATTTCTTGTCCTCCTCTGCCGACCGCGTTAGCGGCGGCGACCCTTCTTGTCGTCCTTCTCGTGTCCACGGAAGGTGCGGGTGGGGGCGAACTCGCCGAGCTTGTGCCCCACCATCGTCTCGGTGATGAACACCGGGATGTGCTTGCGTCCGTCGTGGACCGCGATCGTGTGACCGAGGAACGACGGGATGATCATCGAGCGACGCGACCAGGTCTTGATCACGCTCTTGTTGTTGGCTTCGTTCGCCTTCGCCACCTTGCGAAACAGGTGGTCGTCGACGAAGGGGCCCTTTTTGAGACTGCGTGGCATCTTCTCTTACCTCTACTTGCGCTTCTTGCCGGCGTTGCGGCGGCGGACGATGAGCTTGTCGCTCTCATTGTTGATGTGGCGGGTGCGGCCCTCTTTCTGGCCCCACGGGCTGACCGGGTGGCGACCACCGGAGGTCTTGCCCTCACCACCACCGTGCGGGTGGTCGACCGGGTTCATGGCGACACCGCGGACGGTCGGGCGGACGCCCTTCCAGCGCATGCGGCCGGCCTTGCCCCAGTTGATGTTCGACTGCTCGGCGTTGCCGACCTCGCCGATCGTGGCGCGGCAGCGGGCATCCACGTTCCGGATCTCGCCGGAGGGGAGGCGCAGCTGCGCGTAGGGGCCGTCCTTGGCGACGAGACGCACCGAGGCGCCGGCCGAGCGGGCCATCTTGGCGCCCTGTCCCGGCTTGAGCTCGATCGCGTGGATCACGGTACCGACGGGGATGTTGCGCAGCGGCAGGTTGTTGCCCGGCTTGATGTCCGCGCCGGCGCCCGACTCCACGATGTCGCCCTGGTTGAGCTTGTTCGGGGCGATGATGTAGCGCTTGGTGCCGTCGACGAAGTGCAGCAGTGCGATGCGCGCGGTGCGGTTCGGGTCGTACTCGATCTCCGCGACCTTGGCGTTGACGCCGTCCTTGTCGTTGCGCTTGAAGTCGATCACGCGGTACTGGCGCTTGTGGCCACCACCGATGTGACGCGTCGTGATGCGCCCGGCGTTGTTGCGGCCACCGGTCTTCGGCAGGGGGCGCAGCAGCGACTTCTCCGGGGTCGAACGCGTGATCTCGGCGAAGTCTGCCACCGAGGAACCGCGACGACCGGGGGTCGTGGGCTTGTACTTACGAATAGCCATGAGTTATCTCCCTGATCCCTAGCCGACAGCGGTGAAGATGTCGATGGAACCGGACTTGAGGGTGACGATCGCGCGCTTGGTGTCCTTGCGGTGACCGATGCCGAACTTGGTGCGCTGGGCCTTGCCCTTTTTGTTGAGGGTGTTGATCGAGGCGACCTCGACGCTGAAGATCTTCTCGATCGCCAGCTTGATCTCGGTCTTGTTCGAGCGGGGGTCCACGATGAACGTGTACTTGCCCTGGTCGATCAGGCTGTAGCTCTTCTCGGAGACCACCGGCGCGAGGATGATGTCGCGCGGGTCCTTGTTGACGGCGGTCATGCGGAGACCTCTTCCTTGCTTGCACCGGACTTGGCTGCGACGAAAGCGTCGAAAGCGCCCTTCGTGAAGACGATGTCGTCGCTCACGAGCACGTCGTACGCGTTGAGCTGGTCCCAGTTCAGGACGTGCACCTCTTTGACGTTGCGCACGCTCTTGTGGCTGACGATGTCGTCGCGCTCGATCACGACGAGCACGTGACGGCTCGGCGCGATCGCGGCGAACAGCTCGACCATGGCCTTCGTCGACGGCACCTCGCCGACCGACAGCGAGTCGATCACGTGGATGCGGCCGCCGCGGGCGCGGTCGGAGAGCGCTCCGCGCAGGGCGGCGGCGATCATCTTCTTGGGGGTGCGCTGCGAGTAGTCGCGGGGGTGGGGTCCGTGGACGATGCCACCACCGGTCATCTGGGGCGCGCGGATCGAGCCCTGACGAGCGCGACCGGTTCCCTTCTGCTTGAACGGCTTGCGACCGGCTCCCGAGACCTCGCCGCGACGCAGCGTGTTGTGCGTGCCCTGGCGGGCCGCGGCCAGCTGGGCGACGACGACCTGGTGGATGAGCGGAACATTGGTCTGCACGTCGAATGTCTCGGCGGGCAGGTCGACGGAACCGACCTTCTTGCCCTTCGAGTCGATGACGTCGAGCGAGTTGTTGGTGTCAGCCATGCGACTACGCCCCCTTCACTGCGTTGCGGACGAACACGATGCGGCCACGGGCGCCGGGGACGGCACCCTTGACGAGGATGATGTTCTTCTCGAGGTCGACCGAGTGGACGATGAGGTTCATCGCGGTGACGCGGTCGCCACCCATCCGACCGGCCATGCGCATGCCCTTGAAGACACGGCTGGGGGTGGACGAAGCGCCGATCGAGCCGGGCTTGCGGTGGTTGCGGTGCGAACCGTGGCTGGAGGAGACGCCCTTGAAGTTGTGGCGCTTCATGACTCCGGCGAAGCCCTTGCCCTTGGAGGTGCCGACGACATCCACCTTCTGGCCCGCCTCGAAGATGTCGACCGCGATCTCCTGGCCGAGCGTGTATTCGGCGGCGTCGGCGGTGCGGACCTCGGTGAGGTGGCGGCGGGGCGTGACGCCCGCCTTGTCGAAGTGGCCCGTGGCGGGCTTGTTGGCCTTGCGCGGGTCGATCTGCCCGTAGGCGATCTGCACGGCGCTGTAGCCGTCGATCTCCGGCGTGCGCACCTGGGTGACGACGTTCGGGGTGATCTCGACGACGGTGACCGGGATGAGCTTGTTGTTCGCGTCCCAGACCTGGGTCATGCCGAGCTTGGTGCCCAGCAGTCCCTTGCTCGTTTTCGTGGTTGCCATGATCGGGTCCCTTAAAGCTTGATCTCGATGTTGACGTCGGCGGGCAGGTCGAGACGCATGAGCGAGTCGACGGCCTTCGGCGTCGGGTCGATGATGTCGATCAGACGCTTGTGGGTGCGCTTCTCGAAGTGCTCGCGGCTGTCCTTGTACTTGTGAGGGGAACGGATCACGACGACCACGTTCTTCTCGGTGGGCAGCGGCACGGGGCCGACGACGGTTGCGCCCGCACGGGTCACGGTGTCGACGATCTTGCGCGCCGAGCTGTCGATGACCTCGTGGTCATACGACTTAAGTCGAATGCGGATCTTCTGTCCCGCCATGTGTGACTCACTCTCTTTAGTGCATCGTGGCCGCGCGAGACGCGACTATTGGATGCTTGGTTTGCGGAGCACTTCTACGCCGCACCACTGTTTTTGTGTCAACTGCTGCTTGTCTGACCGACCCCCGCGCTCGGGCGTGTCGCCCTCGCAGGACACAAACGTCTCCGCTTGCATCGTGGGTTTCGATTAAGTCGTGTTCTGCTGCCCGCGGCCTAGGTGTGACTCGAAAGCCTCGAACCTATGCACTGCCTGGCAGTGAACCCAGCACTCAGGCCGGATTTCTTGAACTAGAAGAGTCTGCCATAGGTTTCGCCCAGCTGCAACCCGGGCGTGTCGCGCTCCGGCGGGGTGTCAGAGCGCCGCGTGGAGGCGGTTGTGGGCCGAGACGAGCACCACCGTGGCCACGCTGAAGATGACCGCCGCGCCCACCAGGCCGGCGGGACCGCTGACATGCGCGACGAGGGCGGCGCCGATCGCCGCGCCGATTCCCATGCACAGGATCGCGGCCAGACGCGGGAACCAGTTCTTGCCCGTGCCCCCGGCGAGACGGCTGTCGCGGGCGAGATTCGCGAGGGTGTTCGTGACGACGATGGTCGTGACATCCGTGTTGCCGATCGGCTTGACCGCCGAGACCTGGGCGCCCATGATCACGGCCAGGAGCGCGGTCACGGTGAGCAGCGCCGGGAAGGTCAGCACGTGCACGATCACCCAGAAGATCGCCAGCAGCACCATGAGTGTCGCTCCGCCGATCAGGATGATGCGGCTCGACCTCGGCAGGCCCTTCGGCGCGTTGCGGCCCACGATCCGGCCGCCGATGATCGATCCGAGGGCGAAGCCGATCAGCGCGATCACGTTGTTGAGGAGTGGAGCCGTGCCTGCCCCCACCAGCCCGAAGCCGATGAAGAGCACGTTGCCCGTCATGTTCCCGGTGAACACCTTGTCGAGCGCCAGGTACGAAACCGCGTCGATGCACCCGGTGGAGGCGGTGAGCATGAGCAGCCCGGCGATGAAATGGTGGTCAACGGGAAGGAGGGGTCGGCGCGCCATGGCTCAACGCTAGCGGACCGGGTCACTCGTAGAGCATCGCCCGCAGCTCCGACTCGGCCGACGCGAGCCGGGTCGGGTCGATCGTGACGCCCTGGCTGTAGCTGTCCACGACCCGGGGGTCGACGTAGCTCTTCTTGGCGATGGCCGGGGTGTTGCCGAGCGTCTCCGCCGCGTCCCGCATCGCCTGGGCGAGGGCCCTGGACCGGCCGGTCGCGGTGCGCTCCGGGCCGTGCGCGGCAAGGCTCACGGCCGCGGAGAGCGTGCCATGGAGCGTGCGGAAGTCCTTGGCCGTGAACTCGGCGCCCGTGCGCTCCTTGACGTAGAGGTTGATGTCGCCGGCGGAGACGGGATGCCAGCGCGCGCCCTCGCGGAAGGCGAGGAGCCTGGCCGCGCCCCCGCGGCGTTTCAGCGAGCGGATGACGGTGGCCAGGTCGGCATCCTCGATCTCCGACTCCCACTCCTGCCCGCTCTTCGCCGGGAAGTGCAGGCGCACGACGTCACCGCTCACGACGACGTGGGAGCACAGCAGCGAGGCCAGGCCGTGGCTGCCGTGCTCGTCGGCGTAGCGCTCGTTGCCCACGCGGAGGGAGCCGGTGTCGAGCATCCGGAACCCGGCGGCGAGGGCGCGCTCGCGGGTGTGGCCCTCGCTGCGCAGGTGCAGGGTGACCTGGCGGCGGGCCGCAGGCAGGGATTCGGCGAGACGGAGCGCGCGGTCGTACTTGATGCGGTCCTTCTGCTCGCGCCAGGTGGGGTGGTAGATGTACTGACGTCGACCCGCGCCATCCGTGCCCATGGCCTGGATGTGGCCGTTCGGGAAGGGCGAGATCCAGACGTCGGTCCACGCGGGCGGGATCGCGAGGTGCTCGATCGCGGCCCGCAGGCCAGGGTCGGTGATGGCGTCCCCGTGCTGGTCGACGTAGGAGAACCCCGTCCCCCGCTTCACCCGGCGCAGGCCGGCTCCGGACGGGTCGCTCCTGCGCAGTCGTGTCATGCGGCGCACCGTACTCCCGAGTGGCCCCCGTCTCCCCCCATTGTTCCGTTTCGGGACGCGTGGTACCGCGCGCCGTGGCTCCCGCGTCCCGAAACGGAACAGTCAGGGGGCGAAGCGGGGCGATACCGGGATGCCTGCGGCGTGGAGCCGGGCGGCCAGGGCTGCGGGATCCGTGGCGATGGACCAGGGCCAGCGCACGACCGTGAGGCCCAGCGCGCGGAGGCGGTCCTCCCGGAGCTTCTCGTCGTAGACGACCTGCTCTGCGCTCCTGCCCCCGCGGTGTGCCGCGTCGAGGTATTTGCCTGCGCCGTCGGCTTCTCCGACGACCCCGAACTCGGGCCATCCGAAGTCGGTGAAGCCGATCAGGC
The DNA here is from genome assembly GCA_966212465.1 of uncultured Lacisediminihabitans sp. GTDB lineage: Bacteria > Actinomycetota > Actinomycetes > Actinomycetales > Microbacteriaceae > Lacisediminihabitans. Next base: position 984 of record CBIHRK010000012.1, on the reverse strand, counting down.
CGTAGCGATCACGATGCTCCAGTTGCAGCACGGGAGCGGGACACCCGATCTCGCGCATGACGACACGGCTGACCGACTCGAGCGGGGTGTCGGCGAGGGGCGTCGCGAATTCGATCGCCGATCGGGCGCGTGCGTGGGCGGCGAACGGCATCCGCGCCTCCCAGCAGGCCGTGAGCTCGTCGGCCGTCGTCAACGGCGCCCGACCGCCGTACCGCGGCACCGCGAGAGCGGCATCGGCCAGCACCACGGCGCTCCTGAGGTCGGCGATCGACGCGACATCCACAACCGTGCGCGCGACGGTGGTCACCCACATGCCGTCCTTGCGTTCGCGCTCGCTCGGAAGAAGTCGCAGAGAGTGCCGGGCAATCGTTCCGCGGCTCCGGGCTCCCGAGAGCGGCGACTGCGTGATGTGCACCTGAGCCGGCCAGCCGCCGAGGGCGGGCAGACCGTGAATCGCCGCCGCGGACCAGTGCGACAGCACCGGGGGCGATCGCCGTGTCTCGGCGACGCCGCGAACCCGCAGGAGATAGCGCTCGTGGGCGTCGAGGGCCTCCCACTCGGCGGCGTCGATGTAGACGCCTCGAACCACGCGAGTCTCGGCATCCGCAAGGGCCGCCCGCGCATGGGCACGACGTGACTCATGCGGTTCATCGAGGTGGCGGACGAATGTCAGGGAGCTGTAGTCGGTCACACGTCGAGGCTCGCGCACGCCGACCCCGCCGGACCCGCCTTCTGCGCCCCTGTGAACTCCGCACCCCCTGTGAGCGAGCCCTCCGCCGCACGGCCCCACCGCGCCTGTTCCGTTTCGGGACGGCGGATGCTGCGCGCGCGGGCACGCCCGTCCCGAAACGGAACAGTGGTGGGGGGGGAAAAACGACGAGGGGCCCGCGGGGGCCGCCCCCGGGCCCACGGGTGGATCAGGTGGGAAGTTTTGTACGTGGTGAACCGGCCCGCGCCCCCCGGGGGGCCACCCACCCCGGATTG
>CBIHRK010000011.1:0-112329 GCA_966212465.1 uncultured Lacisediminihabitans sp. | reverse complement strand
GGGTCCCACTCGAAGTCGCACCAGTTGAACTCGCGCATCCAGAAGCAGTCGAAGTGGAACACGCTAAGCGGCAGATCGCGCTCGGCCATGCCGTCGATGAAGCTCGAGACGGTCGCCTCGTCGTAGCTGGTGGTGAAGCTGGTGGAGAGCCAGAGTCCGTAGGACCAGGCGGGCACATGGGCGGGCCGGCCCGTCAGCGCCGTGTAGCGCTCGAGCACGTGCTTGGGGGTGGGGCCGTCGATCACGTAGTACTGGATGGACTGACCGGGGACCGAGAACTGCACGCGCTCGACCGCCTCGGAACCGATCTCGAACGACACCGGGCCCGAGTCGTCCACGAGCACGCCGTAGCCCCGGTTGCTGAGGTAGAAGGGCACGTTCTTGTAGGCCTGCTCGCTGGAGGTGCCGCCGTCGGCGTTCCAGATGTCCACGGACTGGCCGTTCTTCACCAGCGGCCCGAAGCGCTCGCCGAGGCCGTAGATCAGCTCCCCGACGCCGAGGGCGAGCTGCTCGTGCACGAAGCTCGCGCCGTCGGCGACCACGTGAGCCTGGGCCTTCGACTCGCTCGCGGTGAGCCGTCGACCGCCCGAGGTGAATTCGAGGCTCCACGGAGCCCCCCGGGTGACCGTCGCGGTGAGCGATCCGCTCGTGAGCGACGCGCACTCCTCGGCGATCCGCACCTCGCCGTGCCCGGTCTCCGCCCCGACGAGATCGAACCCGCGGCGGGCGGCGGAGCCCTGGAAGTGCTCGATCCGCACGCCGATGACGCCAGGGAGCGGGGAGCTCAGCGTGACCGTGAGCGTGGGGAGGTTGAGCACGTCGCCGCGCGACCGGATCACCTTCGTGGGAGCCGTGACGACGAGGTGCCCGTCGCGCTCGTCGAGGTCGTAGGCCTCCTGAGCGTACTGTGCGGTGACCCCGGGGCGGAGCTGCCAGAAACCGTCGGTGAACTTCATCGCTATTTGACTGCTCCTGCTGTGATGCCACGGGTGAGTGTGCGTTGGAAGATGAGGAAGAAGACGAGGGTGGGGATGAGGCCGAGCAGCGCCGACGCGCTGGTGGTCGTCACATCCATCAGGCGGTCGCCCTGGAGGGAGGCGATCGCCACCGGCACGGTCTGGTTCGAGTTGCTCACCAGGAAGGTGAGCGGGATGAGGAACTCGTTCCAGGTCCAGATGAAGAAGAAGATGAGGAGCACCGAGAGGGTGGGCCGGCTGATCGGCACGATGACGCGCCACAGCGTCTGCCAGCGGCTCGCGCCGTCGAGCGCCGCCGCCTCGAGCACCTCCTTGGGGAAGGTGCCGTACACCGACGACAGGAGGTAGGTGCCGAACGCGCTCTGGATCACCGTGAAGATGATGATCACCGCCCAGACGTTGTCGTAGAGCCCCACCTGCTTGAACATGTAGTACAGCGGGTAGAGCAGCGCCTCCTGCGGGATGGTGTTCGCCACCAGGAACAGGATGATGATCCAGGTGCGCCCGCGCACCCGGCCGATGCCGATCGCGAAGGCGTTGAACACCGAGATGAGCACCGCGAGCACCGCGACCGTGCCGCTGATGAAGAAGCTGTTCCAGAGCTTCTCGGGGAAGTTGACCCTGTTCCAGAACCCCTCGATGCCCGAGAGGTAGATCGAGCGGGGGAGCGAGAGCGGCCCCGAGGTGGCGTAGTCGCTCGGCGACTTGAACGAGTTGACCAGGATGAGCAGGAATGGCGCGGCGATGAGGATTCCGAAGAGGATGGCGACCGCGAGGATCACCCAGTCTCCCGGTGAGCGGCGCGTGGTGCGCTTGCGGAGCTTGAACGGATTCTCCGTGGACGTGTCGCGGGTGGTCCCGGTTGCCATGGCGGTCATCAGCGCGACTCCTCCGAAAGCTCTGCGCGGTTCTGCGCCTTGATGAAGACGATGGTGAGCAGCACGATGACGACGGTGAGCGCCGTCGCGATGGTCGCGCCGTATCCCACCTGCTGGCTCTGGAAGAACTCGCTGTAGGAGTAGTAGCTCGGCACGATCGTGCTGGTTCCCGGACCGCCGCGGGTGAGCGTGTAGATCGGCCCGAACACCTTGAGCGCCGCGATCGTGCAGGTCAGGGTCACGACGAAGATCTCCGGGCGGATGATGCTCACGGTGATCCAGCGGAACCGCTGGAACCAGCCGGCGCCGTCGAGCTCGGCCGCCTCGTAGAGTTCGGGGTCGACCCGCTGCAGCGCCGCCATGAAGATGACGACGGGGTATCCCAGCTGCACCCAGACCATCACGAACATGATGCTGAGCAGCGCCGTGTCCGGGCTGCCCAGCCAGTTGTGCTGAAGCGAGCCGAGCCCGATGGCATCGAGGATGGTGTTGAGCGCCCCGTTCTCGGGCCTCAGGATCCAGCCGATCACGATCGCGGCGACGGCGATGGGCAGGATCTGCGGGAGGTAGTACGTGGCGCGGAGGAAGCTGGCGACCCGGCCGCCGAACTTCTTGCCGACGAGGTCGAACAGCATGGCGGCGAGCAGCAGGCCGAGGAGGGTCGGCACGATGACCATCGCGACGATCATGGCGATGCTGTTGCCGAACGACTGCCAGAACTTGCCGTCGTGGAACAGCTCGATCCAGTTGTCGAGACCGATCCAGATGGGCGGACGGATGCCGCGCCACTCCGTGAAGCTGAGGTAGATGTTCCAGATCAGCGGGGTGAGGATGACGACGGCGAACAGCACGAAGCCGGGCAGCAGGTAGAGCCAGTAGCCGCCGAACCGGGAGCGACCGCCCGGCGGGAGGAGGGACTTCTCAGCCGCTCGCCGCGGCGCTCGTGCCGGGGCGACGAAGGGGACGCTCGCCATTGTTCTGGCCTTCCTGGTGGAGTGGGGGAGAGCGTCGAGGGGGAGGGCTCGCCTCCCCCTCGACGGGGGTTACTTCGTGATGTCGTCGACGCCGGACTGGTACTCGGTGCCCAGTTCGGTCAGCACGTCCTTCGGCGACTTCGTTCCGTTGACGAGCTCCTGCAGACCGGCGTTGAGCTGGTCGTAGAAGGTGGGCGTGGGCCAGTCGGGGTAGAACGCCAGGCCGTCGCGCTTCGTCAGGGTGTTGAAGTTGTCGATCAGTTCCTTGCTCTTCGGGTCGGTGATGGCCGAGGCATCCGCTGCGACCGGGATGCCGCCGTTGTTGCCGATCAGAGCCTGGATCTTCGGGCTCATCGTGATGTCGATGAACTTGTAGGCGAGGTCCTTGTTCTTCGAGTTCTCCGGTACCGCCCAGATGTTGCCCGAGGAACCGGGGCTCATCGTGGCGCCCGGGAAGAGGAAGGTGCCCCAGTCGAAGGTCTTCACGTCGGTGACCATGCGGCCGTACCACCAGCTGCCCGAGTAGAAGATCGGGTTGGTGCCGTTGATGAAGCTGGTGCCCGCGTCCTCGGCCTTCAGGCCGGTCGCGTCCTTGGAGATGTAGCCCTTGTCCACCCAGTCCTTGATCGTGTTGGCGGCGAAGGTGAAGTCCTCGTCATGCCAGTCGACCTTGCCCGTGTACAGCTGGTAGTCGTTCACCCACTGGCGCGTCGCCTTGCTCAGCGCGAGCTGGTAGAAGAGCTGCCCGAGCGGGTACTCGGCCGCGGACTCGGCCAGGGGAGTGACCCCGTTGTCCTTGAAGGTCTTGAGCGCCGACTCGAACTCCTTGAACGTGGTGGGCACGCTCAGGCCGTACTTCGCGAAGGCGTCCTTGTTGTAGTACACCTCGACGAACTCGCCGTAGTTGGGGATGCCGTAGTAGTGGCCCGATCCCATGACGCCTTTGTCGTTGTACTTGGCGGTGGTCTGCAGGGAGGGGGCGAGCTTCTTGTCCCAGCCGTAGGCCTTCACGGCCTTGTCGAGGTTGGTGAGCAAGCCCTGGCTCGAGAGCAGGCCCGCCGTGGCGTTGCCCTTGTTGTACTCGAGGATGTCGGGCGCGGCGTTCGAGTTGAGCACCTGGCTCGCGGTCGAACGGATCTGCTCGAAGCTCTTCGCCTCGAACTTGACCTTGGCGCCGGTCTCCTTCTCGAACTCCTTGATGGCGGCGTTCCAGCCGATCCCCATCGCGCTCGTGTCGGATTCGAAGTCCCACAGCGTCAGCGTCTTGCCCTTGCCGTCGGGTTTCGTGTCGACGGCGGAACTCGAGCTGGTTCCGCCGGCGCATCCCGCCAGCAGAAGTGCCGTGGTCGCCATGAGGGCCCCAGCGGCCATCAGCCTCTTGCGCATCTCTTACCTCCTTGTAGGGAGCGCCGCCCGTGGTGCGGGTGTGGCAGCTACTCCGATGCCGTTTGTTGTTATAAACAACATACGTGGTCCACGAGTGCGCGCGCAAGAGTCGGCGCGCATAGCGTGCTCGAGGATCGTCGTCGATCAGCCCGAGATCGCGGGGATGACGGCGATCAGGGCGAGAGAGTGCGGCCAAGTTGACGTCGACAACAATCGGGTAACAACCGCGCTGTCGGTGGTCACGACTCGAGGAAACCGGCCGGATCGGCGAGCAGATCGGCGAAGGCCAGCTCGCCCGCCCCGATCATCAGCTGATCGGCGCCGAGAGCCGCCGTCTCGACGCGGAGGTTCTCCCTCGCCGAGAGGATCGCATCGTGGAACAGGCGCTCGCCGTCGTCCGGCACCGCCGAGTACAGGTCGGCGAGAAAACCGCCGAGCACCACGAGAGACGGGTTGAAGGTGTTGACCGCCGTGCGCACCGCGATTCCCAGCAGGGAGAGCTGCTCGGCGACGAGGGCGGCGACCGCCGGATCGGTGGATGCCGCGAGCGCAGCACCGAGCCGGTCCGCCTCCGCCGGCGCGAGGCCGACCGCCTCGAGCAGCGCCGCCTGGGTGACCTCGGCCTCCAGGCATCCGCTGGCCCCGCAGGAGCAGTGGGTGCCGTTGCTCCGCACGAAGCTGTGCCCGAGCTCGCCCGCGTACCCGGCCGCACCGGCGAGCAGCTGGCCCCCGGTGTGCACCCCTCCGCCGATGCCGCTCGGACCGCCGATGAAGTACACGAAGTCGTCCACCCCGCGGGCGACGCCGAAGGCGCTCTCGGCGCGCATGCCGAGGTAGGCGGCATTGGCTGCGAAGGTGGGGAACCCCATGGTCTCGCGCACCATGGCGCCGAGCGGCTCGCTCGTCCAGCCCATGTGGGTGGCCTCGCGCACCTCCCCGTCGGAGAGGCGCACCTGCCCGGGAACGGCGATGCCGACCCCGGCGACGCGCACGGGGGTGGGCCGTCCCGAGAGCAGACCCGCGACGGCGGCGTTGCCGAGGGCCACCACCTCGTCGGGGGAGGGTGCGTGGGAGACGTCGAGCCGCACACGGGAGACCACCTCGCCGCCGAGGGTGACCAGACCGACGTGGATGGCGTCGACCTCGGGGTTGATCGCCACCGCGACCAGGCCCGGATCGGCGTGGACGACGGGACTGGGGCGACCGGGGAGGCTGAGCCCTGAGGGCAGCTCCTCGAAGACGAGCCCGAGCTCGACGAGTTCGGAGACGAGATCGCCGATGGTCGACCGGTTGAGCCCGGTGCTCCGTGTGAGCTCTGCTCGGGACAGGGGGCCGTCGAGGTGCACGAGTCGCAGCACAGCGGACAGGTTGCTGCGCCGGAGCCGCTCGGTGGCCCCGCCCTGGCCGAGTGGCTTGGGGCTCGCGTCGACGACGGTGGAGGACATGACTAGAACACTATCCGCGCTTAGGGTGGGTGGAGGCGACGCAGACCCGACGGAGGGGACATCCATGAAGCGTTTCGAAGGCAGGGTCGCACTGGTGACCGGCGCGAGTCGGGGTATCGGATTCGCCGTCGCGAAACGGCTGGTCGACGAGGGTGCCCGCGTGGTGATCACCGCCCGCAAGGCCGATGCGCTGCGCGCGGCGGCGAGCGAACTGGGCGATGCGCTGTGGGTCGCGGGCAACGCGGACGACGCGGAGCACCGCGAACAGGTGATCGATCTGATCGCGACCGAACTCGGTCCGCTCGACCTCTTCGTCAACAACGCCGGGATCAACCCCGCCTACGGCCCGCTTCTCTCGATCGAGCGCCCCGCCATCGACAAGATCCTCTCCACCAACGTGGTGGCCGCGCTCGACTGGGTGCGCACCGTCGTGCGCTCGGGCATGCCCGCGGGCGCCTCGATCGTCAACATCGCGAGCATCGCGGGCCTGACCCCCGCCCCCGGGATCGCGTTCTACGGGGTGTCGAAGGCGGCGCTGATCGCACTGACCGGTCAGCTCGCCCTCGAACTGGCCCCCGCGGTGCGCGTGAACGCCGTCGCCCCCGCGGTGATCAAGACGACCTTCGCCCGAGCGCTCTACGAGGGTCGCGAGGAGCAGGTCGCGGCGGGCTACCCGCTCGGCCGCCTGGGTGAACCGGAGGATGTCGCCGCGGCGGTCGCCTTCCTGCTCTCGTCGGATGCGTCGTGGATCACGGGCCAGACCCTCGTCATCGACGGCGGCGGTTCGCTCAAGCCGGTCGCCTAGCCCCGTGCGCGCGCCGCCTCGGCCTTGCCGAGGGACGCGAGGTGCACCTCGTCGGGCCCGTCGGCCAGCCGCAGCGCTCGCGCGGCCGCGTAGAGCTCGGCCAGGGGCGTGTCGTCGCTCAGCCCGGCCGCCCCGAAGAGCTGGATGGCCCGGTCGATTATGCGCACGACCGCACGCGGCACGGCGATCTTGATCGACTGGATCTCGGTCATCGCCCGTCGGTTTCCGACGGTGTCCATCAGCCAGGCGGTCTTGAGCACGAGCAGGCGGAGCGACTCGAGCTCGAGGCGCGACTCGCCCAGCCACTCTCGCACGACGCCCTGCTCCGCGAGCGGCCGACCGAACGCGACCCGGCTGGTGGCCCGCTCGCGCATGAGGTCGAGGGCGCGTTCGGCCATGCCGATCGCGCGCATGCAGTGATGGATGCGGCCGGGCCCCAGCCGCGCCTGCGCGATGGCGAAGCCGTCGCCCTCGCCAGCGATGAGGTTCGCGGCCGGCACGCGCGCGTGATCGAACACGATCTCGGCGTGACCTCCGTGCTCCCGGTCGTCGTAGCCGAACACGGTGAGGTGGCGCGCGATGCGCACTCCGGGGGCGTCGCGCGGAACGAGGATCATCGACTGGCGGCGATGGCGGTCGGCGGCGGCATCCGTCACGCCCATCACGATGAAGATCTCGGCCTCGGGGTTCATCGCGCCCGTCGACCACCACTTGCGGCCGGTGACCTCGTAGTGGTCGCCGTTGCGGCGGATCGTCGTGGCGATGTTGGTGGCATCCGACGACGCCACCTCCGGCTCGGTCATGCAGAACGACGAACGGATGCGGGCCTCCAGCAGCGGGGCCAGCCAGCGTTCTTTCTGGGCGGGCGTGCCGAACTGCTCGAGCACCTCCATGTTGCCGGTGTCGGGCGCCGCGCAGTTCATGGCGGCCGGGGCGAGGCGCACGGAGCGGCCGCTGAGCTCGGCAATGGGGGCGTACTGGAGGGTGCTGAGCCCCTGCTCGGCGGAAGGCAGGAACAGGTTCCACAGTCCCTGCGAGCGTGCGACGGCCTGCAGACTGCGCACCACCTCGGGCGTCGACCAGGAATCGGGGTTCGCGGCGAGCTCCGCGCTGAGCGCGGGCTCCGCCGGATAGACATACTCGTCGAGGAAGGTCGTCATGCGCTCGATGAGACCCGTCGTGGTGGGGTCGTGCGCGAAATCCATCAGCGCCTCCGCGAGAGCGAGCCGAGCCCGACGAGCGCAAGCGGCTCCACCAGCTGCCCCACCCGATCGAACCCGGCGCCCACGGTCTCGCCGGCCTGGTAACGGAAGTGGATGCCCTCGAGTATCACCGCGAGCTTGTACGCCGAGAACGCGACGTACCAGCCCAGCTCGGGCACCGCGATGCGGCGGGCGTGCGCATAGTGATCGACGAGCTCGTCGAACCCCGGGTAGCCGGCCCCGGTGTCCACCGCGCTGGGCACGGCGTCGCGGAGGGCGTCGAGTTCGTTGACGTTCCAGTACAGGCCGAGCAGTCCGAGGTCGGCGAAGGAGTCCCCGATGGTGGCCATCTCCCAGTCGAGGACCGCGGCGATGCCCGGGTCGCCGTCGGCGTCCGTCGCGACGATCGCGTTGTCGAGGCGGTAGTCGCCGTGCAGCAGGGAGGAGTGCAGGGTGGGCGGCATCCGGTCCCGCAGGGCGTCCTGCAGCCGGTCGAGCGCGGGCAGGTCCCGGCTGCGCGAGCCCTCGTACTGGGTGCCCCAGCGGCGGAGCTGGCGTTCCATGTAGCCCTCCTCGCGACCGAAGTCGGCGAGCCCCACGGATGCCGGATCGAGCGCGTGCAGAGCGGCGAGGGTCTCGATCAGGTCGAGACCGAGGCGGTGCAGCTGGGCGGCGCTGAACGCCCGGTTCCTCTCGCGGGAGGCGAGCACCTCGCCCGGCACGAAGTCCATCAGGTAGAACGGGGCGCCTACGCCGGCATCGGCCTCGGCATCCGGTTCCAGCAGCAGGGCGGGAGGCACGGGCACGTCGGTGGGCGCGAGGGCCGAGATGATGCGGAACTCGCGCGCCATGTCGTGCGCGGTGGACTGCACGTGACCGAGCGGCGGCCTGCGCAGCACGAACGGCTCGGTGCCCGCATCGAGCCGGAAGGTGAGGTTGCTCAGGCCACCGACCAGCATGGTGGCGCGGAGCTCCTCCTGAATCCGGTCCGGCAGGTGCTTCTCCAGCCAGCCCTGCAGACGCTCGGTGTCGATTCCGCGCAGTTCGGTCATGCCGCCACCTCCAGTCGTGACTCCACGGCGGCACGCATCCGCTCGGGGATGGGCACGGGCCGCAGAGTGTCCCGCGCGACGAAGACGTGCACGAAGCGACCCTCCGCCAGCGTCAGCCCGTCCCGCTCGCGCGAGATCACCAGTCGCCAGGTGATGCTCGTCGAGCCCAGGCGGTCGACGGCGAGCGCGACGACGAGGGCGTCCGGGAAGGCCGCCGACGCGAGGTAGGTGCACGACGACGAGGCGCAGACGGCCATCACGTCGCCCGTCTCGATGTCGAGCCCGCCCTCGGCGATCATCCACGTGTTGATGGTCGTGTCCATCGCCGCGTAGTGGATGGTGTTGTTGATGTGCCCGTACACGTCGTTGTCGTTCCAGCGGGTCGGGAACAGCTGCGAGTAGCTCACGACTTCGGGCCTCCCGCCACGTAGAGCACCTGGCCGGAGACGAACGACGCCTCCTCGGAGCAGAAGAACGCGGCGGCGGCGGCCACGTCGTCGGGTCGGCCGACGCGACCGACCGGGATCTCCTTCGCCGCGCCGGCGAGGAAGTCCTCGAACGTGACGCCGATGCGCTCGGCCGTCTCTCGCAGCATGTCCGTGGCGATGAAGCCCGGGGCGATCGCGTTCGCCGTGACGTTGAACGGGCCGAGCTCGATGGCCAGGGTCTTGGTGAACCCCTGGATGCCGGCCTTGGCGGCCGAGTAGTTGGCCTGACCCCGGTTGCCGAGGGCGGAGGTGGAGGAGAGGCTCACGATCCGCCCCCACCTGGCCGCGACCTGGTGCGTCTGCACCTCGCGGCTCATCAGGAAGGCGCCGCGCAGGTGCACGTTCATGACGGCGTCCCAGTCGCCCTCGCTCAGCTTGAAGAGGAGGTTGTCGCGCAGGATGCCGGCGTTGTTCACCAGGATCGTGGGGGCGCCGAGCTCCGACTCGACCGCGGCGACCGCGCGCGCCACGTCGGCGGCATCGGAGACGTCGGCACCCACGCCCACCGCGCGGCCGCCCGCGCCGGTGATCGCGGCGACCGTCGCCGCCGTGTCCGGTTCCCGCAGGTCGACGACGCCGACCGCGTGGCCGTCCGAGGCGAGACGTCGCGCGATGGCGGCGCCGATCCCGCGTGCGGCTCCTGTCACGATCGCCACTCTCTGTTCCGTCACTGTTCCTCCTGATCGAAGACGATGAGTTGTCGAAGGGCCCGGCCCTCGGCGAGGTCGTCCATCGCCGAATTGAGATCCTCGAGCCCTATGCGTGCTGAGATGAGCTTCTCGAGCGGCAGCGTGCCGCCGCGCCAGAGCTCCACGTAGTACGGGATGTCGCGCTCCGCCACCGCCGACCCGAGGTAGCTGCCGACGATGGTGCGCGCCTCCGCGGTGATCAGCAGGGGCGAGACGCGTGCCCGCGCCGCCGGATTCGGGAGCCCCACCGTCACGGTGGTGCCGCCGGCCGCGGTCGCCGCGAACGCCGTCTCGAACGCCGGCGCGCTCCCCGCGGCCTCGATCACCACCTCGGCCCGCCTCCCGAGGTCGATCGCCTGCTCCGGGGTGAGCGCCTCGGTGGCTCCGAGCGAGAGGGCGGTCTCGAGCTTGGCGGGCATCGTGTCCACCCCGATGACCTCGTGACCGAGAGCGCGGGCGACGAGCACGGCGGCGAGACCGACGCCACCCAGCCCCACGACCATCACCGTGTCGCCCGGCCTCGGCCGGCCCGCGTTCATCACCGCGCCACCGCCGGTGAGCACCGCGCAGCCAAGCAGGGCCGCCACGTCGGCAGGAACATCCGGATCGACGCGCACGACCGACGCGCGGCTCACCACGCAGTGGTCGGCGAAGGCGGAGACACCGAGGTGGTGGTGCACGAGCCGGCCGTCTCGTTCGAGCCGGCTGCCGCCGCCGAGGAGCGTGCCCGCGTTGTTGGCGGCCGTTCCGCGTTCGCAGGGCAGGATGCCGCCGGTGGCGCAGCCTGCGCAGTCGCCGCAGCGGGGGAGGAAAGTGAGCACGACGCGTTCGCCGACGGAGAGGTCGTCCACCCCGTCGCCCAGGGCCTCCACGATGCCGGCCGCCTCGTGCCCGAGCAGCATCGGCACGGGTCGCACCCGATTGCCGTCGACCACCGAGAGATCGGAGTGGCACACGCCCGCCGCTTCGACGCGGACCAGGAGCTCGCCGGTGCCGGGCTCCGCGAGTTCGAGGCGCGAGACGGTGAGCGGACGGCTCTGCGCGAACGGGGCGCGCGCGCCGGACAGCTCGAGAACTGCGCCCCTGATCTCCACGCCGACTCCTTCGTGCGGTCCCCTCGACGCTACTACGAAGCGCGCGGGCCCCCGCATCCCGAACCGCACTCGCTGCACAGAAGTGGTCGTCCACCGTTCGCGCAAAGAGTATCTACTGCGCAACGAAGAGGGGATTGGAGAGAGAAGCGCGGGCTAGGCGGGGATTCCTCGGGCGTCCAGAGCGGTCTCGACTATCTTGAGGCCCTCGAGTCCCGGCATGCGCGAGATGTGCTCGTCGATCTTGCGCACCTCGCGACGCCCCTCGGGACCGCCCATGAGGTGGCTCATCACGTGGAAGACCTCGGGCTCCTCCATGACGCCGGAGCCGACCGGTCCCCAGAACTTCTGCAGTGCGAAGCGGGCGAAGACCCTGGCCTTCTTGCTGCGCGCCAGGCGCTCGCGAGCCTGCGACGCGTAGAACGCCACGTGGCGGGCCTCCTGCTTGGCGATCCGCCGGAGCAGTTCGGCCAGCACGGGGTGTCCCTCGAGGTCGGCGAGCCGGTTGTACGCGGCGATCGCGGACCACTCGTTGGCGGCGCCCCAGATCATGTGCACGGCGGTGAAGTCGGGCCCGACCAGGTTGCCGAGCAGCGACTGCTTGATCGGGTCGAGCCGATCCTTCCACCCGATCTTGAGCCGGGTGGACTTCAGCTCGTCGAAGTCGACCGTGATCCCGTGAGCCCCGAGCACCGAGGCCAGGGCCTCGCCGTGCCAGAACTCCTCGCGGTTCCACATCGTCATGAATGCGCTCACCTCGGCGTCCTTGTGGGACGGGGTCACGAGCATGTCGCGGAGGTAGCAGACCGTGTGGTACTCGATGTCGCACATGTAGCGGAGGCTGCGGAGCGTTCCCTCGGGCAGCGGATGCTCCCTGAAGTCCTCGAAGTCGAGGTCCTGCCACTGCACCCCGACCGAGGTGCTCGTGTACCGATCGATGTCAAACGCCATGCGATGTCCGTGATCCGGGCGACGACGCGTCGCCCCGCTTCCCGGCTCCTTTCGAGATCGACGGGAGTTCGGAGCCGACCGGTCCGGCGGACTGGTCGACCTGGGCCCCGAGTTTCCAGTCGGCCACGTTCCAGCGCTTCTCCTGGGCGTGCCGGTAGAGCGGGAGGTCGGGATTCACGGCGGTGGGGTTGCCGAGCAGCTGCAGCCAGACCAGGTCGGCGTGGCTGTCGCCGTAGCCGTAGGAATGCGCGAGGTCGTAGCCGCCGCGCTCCGCGTAGTTGCGGAGCCAGGCCGCGCGGGCCTCGTCGACGAGCGGCGGGTCGGCGAGGAATCCGGTCAGCACGCCGTCTCGTTCGTGCATCCGGCCGGCGATCACCTCGTCGAAGAAGGGCAGCAGCGGGGTGACCATGAGGTCGATCGTGCCGGTCACCAGGATGGTGCGGTGCCCGGCATCCCGGTGCTCCTGCACGCGCTTGAGGGCCTCGGGCAGGGCGTGGCGCATCATGGCCCGGCCGAACGGACCACGCACGAGGCGCTCGATCTCGGCGACCTTGAAGCCCTCGTAGCGGCGCATGAAGGTGCGGATGAACTCACCCCGGTCCCGTCGCTCGGCGCGCAGGTACTTGGGCAGCGAATAGCCGAAATTCGCCAGGTCGTGCGCGATTCGGGAGCGCGGAACGCTGCCGGCCCAGAGCTGGAGGTACTGCTTGACCAGGTTGGACTCGAGCACGGTGCCCTCGAGGTCGAAGATCGCGACCACGTCGTTGCGGGCCGGCAGCAGCTTCGCGGTGCGCTCGCGCTCCGGCCGACGGGCGGCGAACGCCCGGGTGAGCGTGGTGATGGCCGGGAAGTGGATGTCCTGGAAGTAGTGCTCCCAGTCGATCTCGGTCACGTCGAATCCGCGATCCCCGGCGTGTTCGGCGGGGATCGACGCGTTCAACGCCTTCGCATTGGTGTCGTCGAAGATGATCTCGGTCTGCACGTATGCACGGTAGAGATTCGTGTAGCCGCGCAGCACCTCGAGGTCGTGCTGCCCGCTCTTCACCCGGTCCAGCCAGCGTCGGCTCCGCGGCGTCGTGGGGAGCCGCGAGATGAGCTTCTCGGCGCGCTGCGCCTGGTGCTCCCGGCGCAGCAGCGCCTTCTCCACCCGCTGGCCGCCGGGGAACTTCCAGAGCGGCACCTGGATGTCGCCCTTCTCATCGGGCAGCGGATTGTTCGTGAAGTAGGTGTTCACGTTCTCGTACATGCGGTGGAAGGGAAGCGGATTGCTCGCCCCCGAACTCACGTGGTAGTACCGGGGTTTCGCGGGCTCGACCTCCACGGCGGCGGCGGCGATGATCGCGTTCACCACGAAGTCAACCGGGATCACGTCGAGCACGCTGTCGGGCAGGCCCGGGAAGTCGGGCAGCTGGCCGCGGCCGTAGGCGATGATGAGCGGGTCGGCCACCTTGAAGCCGTCGATCCAGCCCGGGTAAGGGTGGTGCAGCGAGCTCTCGATGATCGAGGGGCGCACGACAGAGAGACGGTGCCCGGCCTGAGCCCAGCGCTGCTCGGCCACGCGCTCCGCAAAGGCCTTGGTCAGCGTGTAGACGTCGGTCCAGCCGAGGGACTCCGCGCGCATGCGCCCGTAGTCGACGAGCCGCTCGCGCACCCACTCGGCGCGCGCCGCCTCGGCGAACTGGGCGACGGCCTGCGGGCCGGTCTTGCCGTGCTTGGCGCGGGCCTTCTGGATCGAGGCGCGAAGCGCCTCGGGCTGACGCGACTCGAACTCGACGCGGGTGCGAGCGGTCTTGGCCGACTCGTACTCCGCCGCCCAGTCCACGTTGTGCACGAGGGATGCCTCGGGCACGACGCCCTTGCGGATCCCGCCGACGTAGGCCGTGGACACGTGCACGACGTGCGGGTCGCTCCCGCTCTCGAGCAGCGCCCCGTACACGCCGTTCGCGCCGCCCACGTTGGTGTCGAAGGCCTCGTCGATGGGCGGGTCGAAGGAGACGGTGGATGCCCCGTGGATCACCACGTCGATGTCGGAGGGCAGCGGCCCCACCGAGGTGAGACTCCCGTCGATGACCGTGACCCGGCGCGCGACGGCGTCGGCCGCGGCATCCGCACCGACGCGCTCGATCCAGCCCTTGAAGACCGGCTTGCGCATGAGGCTGGTGAGCCGGTCGGCCGCCGCCATGCTGCCCTTGCCGCGGACGAGGATCGAGATGCGAGTATCGGGGTAGCTCGAGAGCAGGCGCTCGAGCACGGCCTGGCCGACGAACCCGGTGGCGCCGGTGAGGAAGACGTGCTCGTTGGTGAGTGAGCGAGCTGCTGTCATGAACGTGCGGCCTTTGCGATGAGGGAGAGCCCGGACTGGCCGGGAAGGGTGTCGATGCGCCGGTCGAGCGCGGCGATCGTCTCGGGCGAATCGCCGAAGACGCGATCGTAGAAGAAGCGGGTGTCGTCGGCAGGGCGCGCGGCGGCGCCGATCGGCCAGGGGGTGCGCTTCAGGTTGCGGCGGGTGATGCGGCGCGAACGGTCGGAGCCGAGCAGCCGGTAGCGGGACTGGGCCTCGAAGAACAGGAGCTGTCGCGCCTTGATGCCGATGAGCATCTCGAGGGTGCGAACCAGCTCGGGGTGCGGCTCGATCTCGGCGATGCGGGCGTAGGCGGCCTGGGTGAGCCATTCGTCGACCGTGCCGACGGTCATGTGCACGGCCGTCATCGGCACGCCCACGATGTTGCCGACGATCGCCTCGCGGATGGTGTGCTCGCCCTTGGTGCTCAGCACGGCGGGGGGACGGGCCTCGTCGGCGTCGTGCACCTCGATGATCGCGTCGAGCGCGTCCGCGATCCAGAACTTCTCGAACGCCCAGGTGGTGAGGAAGGCGGTCACCCGGGCGTCCTTGTGAGTGGCGGTGACGAGCAGGCCGCGGAGGTGGCTCATGGTGGCACGCTCGATGTCGCGCATGTATGCGAGCGTGCGGATCGTCTCGGGGCTGAGCGGCGCATCGACATAGGCCGCGAGATCGAGCTCGTCGCGGTGGTTGCCGGCCGCGGTGCGGGCGAAGGCGCGCACGTCGAAATCGGGGGCTGGGGCTCTCATGTCGTTCACGGATGCCTCCTCATGTTCCGGCATTCGCATTTACCTCCGTCAGGCTGGACGAGTCTGGAAGAGTCTACAGAACTCCCGCTACGGGGGCCGTAGCGTAATGTATCCACCATGGCAACGGCTCTCGTCACGGGCGGCACCTCCGGCATCGGTGCCGAGTTCGCCCGGCAGTTGGCGGCCCGTGGCTTCGATCTGGTGCTGGTCGCGCGCGACACCGACCGCCTGGAGCAGATGGCCGCCGAATTGCATGCCGCTTCGGGCATATTCGTGGAGACGCTGGCCGCCGACCTGGCCCTGCGCTCGGAGGTCGACCGGGTGGTCGAGCGGCTCTCCGACGAGGCGCGACCCGTCGAATACTTCGTCAACAACGCGGGCTTTGCGGTGCACTCGAGCCTGCTGGCGGCCGACACCTCGGTGCACGACCGGGCCATCGACGTCATGATCAGGGCCGTCCTGGTGCTCGGCGGGGCGGCGGGACGGGCGATGCGCTCCCGTGGGCACGGCACGATCGTCACCGTGTCGAGCACGGCAGGATTCATCACGATGGGCTCGTACTCCGCGATCAAGGCGTGGGTGCTCTCGTACTCCCAGGGTCTCGCGGTCGAGCTGCGGGGGAGCGGCGTCGTGGTCACCGCGCTCTGCCCGGGGTGGGTGCGCACCGAGTTCCACGGGCGCGCCGGCATCCGCACGTCGTCGATCCCCTCGTCGCTCTGGCTCGACGCAGCACCGCTCGTGCGGGCGGCGCTTCGCGACGCCGACCGGCGCAGGGTGGTCTCCATACCCACTGTTCGCTACAAAGTGCTCATCTGGTTTGCACGCCACATCCCTCTGCGCACCAATCGGTGGGTCTCGGGCCGGATCTCCGGGGCGCGAGACGAAGAGAATGCGCACTCGACCCATCCGGTGACGCCCGCCGATCCGAACTCTTCGGTGGATTCACACGGGCAGGGGTTCTGACGATGGTCGACAGGTTCACGTCGTCCACCATGGCCGGAATGCGCTGGGTCGCCCAGCGCGGCATCCTGCGACCGCTCGTCTGGCGGCTCGCGACCGTCACCGTGACCGGCACCGAGCGCCTCGACGGCCTGGATGCGCCGTACATCGCGATCGCGAACCACTCCAGCCACCTAGACGCACCGCTGGTGATCGGCGCCCTTCCGAAGCGCCTCTCCCGCTACCTCGCCGCGGGCGCCGCAGCCGACTACTTCTTCGACGTGAAATGGCGCAAGTGGCTCACTGCCCTCTTCTTCAACGCGTTCCCGGTCGAGCGCGGCGCCTCACGCACGCGGGTCGGGGTCTCCAAGTCGCTGCTCGAACGCGGGGTGCCGCTGCTGATCTTCCCCGAGGGGGGCCGCTCGAAGACGGGTGAGATGGGCCGCTTCAAACCGGGGGCCGCGTCGCTCTCCATCTCCGCGGGTGTACCGTGCGTGCCGATCGCGCTCGTGGGCGCGAGCACCGCGATGCCGCGGGGGGTCAACTGGCCGCTGAAGGGCCGGCTCCCGGTGTGCGTGGTGTTCGGGGAGCCCATGCGCCAGCGCGAGGGGGAGACCGCGGAGGACTTCTCGAACCGCATCGCGCAGGCCGTGCGGCGATTGCACGACTCGGTGTTGCCGACCGGCGAACCGGCTGAGGCACGGAAGGGCAGGAAATGACCATCGACAACAAGGTCGAGCACATGAAGTGGTGGGGATGGGGCGTCGAGGGCGTCGGATTCCATCACGAGGACAAGCCGCAGTTCGCCCCGTTCGTGCTCAAGGCCGTCGGGCTCGACCTCTGGAAGAGCGAACCGGCGAAGCCCGCCCCCTTCGACGAGCTGGACGTGCCCGGCTCGATCATCGGCGACGAGTTCCTGGCGACACTCACCGCCATCGTGGGCGAGGGCCAGATCTCGACGACGGCCATGGAGCGCGTCGTGCACACCTACGGCAAGAGCCTTCGCGACCTCGTCCGGGTGCGGACCGGAGCGATCGCCCGCACGCCCGACGTCGTGGTGTACCCGGCCGACGAGGCCGAGGTGCAGGGCGTCGTGGATGCCGCGGTCGCCGCCGGTGCCGTGATCATCCCCTTCGGCGGCGGCAGCAACATCGCCTCGAGTCTCGAGCCGCTCGCCAAGGAGAAGCGCGTCGTCGTCTCCCTCGATCTCGGCCGCCTGAACCGGCTCATCGACATCGACGCCGACTCGGGTCTCGCCCGCATCCAGGCAGGCGCGCTGGGGCCGCACCTGGAGGCCCAGCTGGCCGCCCGCGGTTGGACGCTCGGCCACTTCCCGGACAGCTTCACCTATTCGACCCTCGGCGGCTGGGTCGCCACCCGCTCCTCCGGCATGCAGTCGGACAAGTACGGCGACATCGCCGACATCGCCCGCGGCCTGCGCGTCGTGCGTCCGGGCGGAACGCTCGTGGTGCGCGCCATCCCGAGTGCGTCGACCGGGCCCAGCGTGCGCGAGATGATCGTCGGGAGCGAGGGGCGTCTCGGCGTCATCACCGAGGTCACGGTGCAGGTGCACCGCGTCCCGGCGAAGCGCGACATCTACGCCTACTTCTTCCCGACCTGGGACGCCGGGCTCTCGGCGATGCAGGAGATATCGGAGAGCGACGCGACGCCCTCGATCACCCGCGTCTCCGACGCGCGGGAGACCGGCTTCACGCTGGCCACCAGCAAGGAGAGCACGGGGCTGTCGAAGTTCATCTCCGGGACGGTGCTGCCGGGGATCTTCAAGGCCAAGGGCTGGAATCTCGACGACATCTGCATCTCGTTCATCGGCTACGAGGGCGGCGTGGCCCACGCCAAGCGCCAGAAGAAGCTGGTCGACCGCATCGTGCGCAAGTACAACGGCATGGGTGTCGGTGCAGGGCCGGGCGTGCTCTACGACCAGAAGAAGTTCGACACCCCGTACCTTCGCGACTTCCTGCTGGACCGGGGCGCGGCGGGCGACGTCTCGGAGACCGCGGCACCGTGGTCGAAGCTGCGCGAGGTGCACGACGCGGCCTATGCGGCGGCCCAGGGCGCCTACGACAAGCTCGGGCGCACCGGGTGGATCATGAGCCACCTCTCTCACTCCTACCACTCGGGCGCGTGCCTCTACTTCACCTTCGCCTTCGTCTTCGGCGACGACCCGATCGGCGAGTACGACCTCGTGAAGAGCGCCATCCAGCAGTCGTTCATCGACTCGGGCGCCACCATCTCGCACCATCACGGTGTGGGCCTGGAGCACTCGCCGTGGCTGGAGCAGGACATCTCCACGCTGGGGGTCGGGCTCGTCGACGGGCTGTTCTCCAGCGCCGACCCGGAGGGCAACTTCAACCCCGGCAAGATCGTCTACGACCCGGAGAACGCCATCCAGCAGCCGCTCCGAGCCGACTCGGCGGATGCCGCGGCTCCCGCCCCGCGCACCACCTCGACCCGCACGCCGTCGGCCGCCCGCGCGAAGGCGCCCGCCAAGAGCTGACCACCGGAGGCCTAGGGCACGCGGACCACGACGGAGAGCGGATCCAGGGTGAACTCCGCCCACTCGACCGTGCCGATGAGGTCGCCGTCCGCCTGGAACAGTGCCGGGTCGTGCAGGGTCATGGTCACCGAGCGCGCCGTCCCGTAGCGGAACGCCCCCGACGGGTGCACCCGCGGCGCCGGCGGGAGCGGTGCCCGGCGCGGCCCCTGGTAGGGCAGCGCCCAATTGAGGAAACGCGCGCGGTCGCGGCCCCAGAGCGAACGGATGGCGAGCACGTCGAGCAGTCCGTCGTCGAGTTCGGCGGTGGGCAGCATCCGTAGCCCGGCGGTGATCGTGCCGCTGTTGCCCACCACCAGGGTGTGCAGTCTGGCGGTGATGGCCGGCTGGCCGTCCACCGACCAGCTGACGGATGCCCGGCTCCGGCGAGCGGCGGAGCGCAGGATCGGCGACACGTACGCGAGCCAGCCGAAACGGGTCTTGGTCGCCACGTCGGTGCCCGCCACCATGTCCGCGTCGATGCCGAAACCGGCCATGACGAAGTAGGGGCGGGTCGCGGTGCGACCGTCCGTGAGCCGGTAGGCGATGACGCCCACGTCGATCGCGCGGTCGCCGCCGGTGAAGGCGATCTTCGCGGCGGCCGAGACGTTGTTGAGCGGCAAGTGCAGGTTGCGTGCCAGGAGGTTGGCGGTGCCGGTGGGCAGGATGCCGAGCGGCACGGCGCTGTGTCGCATGGCGGCGGCGACCTCGCTGACCGTTCCGTCCCCGCCCGCCACCAGCACCAGGGAGCACTGCGCCCGGAGGGCGCTCTCGACGAGCGCGGCGGTGGAGCCGTCCATCGTCGTGGGCAGCCACAGCGTGTCCGTCCACCCGCCGCCGAGTTCCCACTCGGCGATCACCTTCTGGAGCCGCTCCCGGTCGGCGCGAACCGGGTTGAAGACCACCGCCAGTCGCGGCCCCGTCACGGGGCGAGCGCCGGCCAGAGGAACTCGAGCACGCTGTCGGCCCAGCCGTCGGCCGAGGCACTGCCGCGGATGGACTCGGCGATGAAGGTGCCGAGCAGAAGGCTCATGACCAGCTCGATGTCCAGCCCCTCGCGCAGCTCACCGGCCGCGGAGCGCGCCCGCAGATCGTCGCGCAGCGGCTTCGTGTTCGCCCGGATGCGCACATGCAGCAGCGCCGCGAACTCCGGGTCCTCGTTGAGCATGATGGCGGCGACCGCCCCGCGCCCCACGATGTTCTCGATGGTCTCCCGGGCGTGGACGAGGAACCAGCGGAAGGTGTCGTAGGCCGAGAGCGAGGAGGGCACCGCGATGCGGATGGCCGCGGCATCCACGACCGCACGGAGTAGTTCCTCGCGGTTCGCGTACCGGCGGTAGATGGTCGTCTTCGCCACGCCGGAGGTGGCGGCGACCGCCTCGATGCTCACCGCCACAGGGCCGCGGCCGCGGAGCAGATCGAGAGCGGCGTTCATGATGCGGCGGTCGACGGTGTCGTCGTGCTCGATCTCGGCGACAGTGTCGTCGGTCACCGCTGCCTCCCGCCTCATCGGCCGCCTGAATGCCCCCATGGTACCCCGGCGCCCGAACGGGGGTCCCCCGTACTGGGACTCGGCCCGCTCCCTCGCGCGTCGATAGCGTCGACAGTGGCTTCCCTGAAGCGCAGCCCGACCTGTGCTCGCCGATCGAGGACTCACCCTGTCATGACTCGCACCCCCACCATCCCGCAGCGCCGCAGGCGCCAACTCGGATCGGAGCGGCGCACCCAGCCGCTCCCGACCATCCACACCGACCCGAGCGACCGCAAGATCGCCCTCAGCCGGATCGCGATCGTCGCGACGATCCTGTTCTGGATCGCGTACGTCGTCTCGACGATCGTGCGCCAGTTCATCGACGGCGGCAACGACTTCCGATTCACCATGGAGGCGGTCTCCTACCTGGTGGTCGTCACCTTCCTGACCTTCTCGGCGCTGATGTACCTCATCGCGCGGCAGGGTGCGCTTCAGCGGTTCCGCGACCACGTGCGGGTGCCGCGCGCCGAGCTCGACCGCCACTTCCTGGACTACGACGGTTCGATGACGGTGCTCGTGCCCTCCTATGCCGAGGAGCCCGCGGTGGTGCGCCAGACGCTCTGGTCGGCCGCGCTCCAGGAGTACCCGGCTCTGCGGGTGGTGCTGCTGCTCGACGATCCTCCGTTCCCGACCGACCCCGCGGTGCTCGCCCGCCTTGAGGAGACCCGCGCGCTGGCCGCGGAGATCGAGGGGGAGCTCGCCGTTCCCGCGACTCGCTTCATCGACGCGCAGCGCCGCTTCGCCGCGACCGGACCGTCGAGCTGGGTGTCGTCGATGGCGGTGATCGAGCTGGGCACGCACTACGAGTGGGCGTCCGAATGGCTGAAGGGCATGGCGGCGAACGAGGCGGATGACGACCACGTCGACCGTTTCTTCGTCGAGCAGGTCCTCCTCGGCCTGGCCGACGACTTCCACGTCACGGCAGAGGCCCTCAACGCCGCGGTCATCGAGAACTCGGCGCCGTCGCGCGAGCGGATGATGGAGCTGTACCGCCGCCTCGCGTGGACCTTCAGCGCCGAGGTGGCCACCTTCGAGCGCAAGCTCTACGCCTCGGTCTCGCACGAGGCGAACAAGGCGATGAACCTCAACTCCTACATCGGGCTGATGGGCGGCGGATACACCCTCGAGGAGACGCCCATCGGCACGGTGCTGCGTCGCGTCGAACCGGGCGACTACACCGAGCTGGAGATTCCGGACAGCCGGTACGTGCTCACGCTCGATGCCGACTCGCTGCTTCTGCGCGACTACTGCCTGCGACTGGTGCACCTGCTCGAGCAGCCGGAGAACGCTCGAGTGGCCGTCACCCAGACGCCGTACTCCGCGTTCCGTGGCGCGGGCACGCGCATCGAGCGGCTCGCGGGCGCGACGACGGACATCCAGCACATCCTGCACCAGGGCATGTCGCACTTCGGCGCGAGCTTCTGGGTGGGCGCCAACGCGGTCATCCGCAAGCGCGCGCTCGAGGACATCGTGGAGACCGAGCAGGTCGGCGGGTTCGAGATCCGGCGCTACGTGCAGGACAGGACGGTGATCGAGGACACCGAGTCGAGCATCGACCTGGGCGTGCACGGCTGGACCCTCGTCAACTATCCCGAGCGGCTCAGCTACAGCGCGACGCCTCCGGACTTCGGATCGCTGATCGTGCAGCGGCGGCGCTGGGCGAACGGCGGTCTGCTGATCCTGCCGAAGCTCTGGCGCCAGATCGCCGAGCGCAAGCGCCGGGGCGAGCGCGTCTCGCGCACCGAGGTGCTGCTGCGGGTCAACTACATGGCGTCGATCGCCTGGGCGAGCTTCGGACTCGTCTTCCTGCTCGCCTTCCCCTATGACTCGCGCCTGCTCAGCCCCCTCGTGCTGTGCGCGGCGCTTCCCTACTTCCTGGCGATGGCCAGCGACCTGAGGATGACGGGGTACCGGGCCTCCGACGTGTTCCGTATCTACGGCTTCAACCTCATCCTGCTCCCGGTGAACCTCGCGGGCGTGCTCAAGTCCCTCCAGCAGGCGATCACCGGCAAGAAGATCCCGTTCGCCCGCACGCCGAAGGTGAAGAACCGCACCGCCGCGCCGGTGTGGTTCGTGCTCGCCCCGTACCTCATCGTCGCGTTCTCGCTGTTCACCCTGTGGCGCGACATCCAGGAGCGGAACTGGGGCAATGCGGCGTTCGCCCTGTTCAACGCCGCCCTGGCATCATGGGCGATCGTCAGCTACATCGGGGTGGTCACCTCCATCGTCGACGTCTGGCTCGGTGCGATCAGCTGGCTGTTCGTGGACGCGAAGCCGAAGAAGCCCGCGACCGCCGACTCCGAGCCGCAGGCGATCGACTGGCGCGCGGTGCTCTACTACGGCGGTCGGGGCCAGTCGGTGCCGGTCACCGTCGAGTCCGACGAGCGTCAGCCGCTGATCGTCGTCGACGACGACCCGGCCTCGAAGGAGGTCGCGGCGTGAGCGGGAGGTTCGAGGGCAAGCGACTGTCGGTGCCGCGGCTCCTGGTCGCGGTGACCGTCACCGGCTCGCTGGTCGCCGGCGGTTTCTGGGCGACGCAGGTGGTCACCGCCGCGGCGGAGCCTCGGGCGGCCTCGTGGTTCGCCGGGTACGCGGATGTCACGGCGACCCCCTCGTTCGCCTTCGAGACGTCGACCGCCAAGGCCGACAGGAACGTGGTGCTCTCGTTCGTGGTCGCGAGCCCCGGCGACGCCTGCCAGCCGAGCTGGGGCGCGGCCTACTCGCTCGGCGAGGCCTCGGCATCCCTCGACCTCGACCGCCGGATCGCGCGGCTGCAGCAGGAGGGCGGCGACGTCGCGATCTCCTTCGGCGGTCAGCGCAACGACGAGCTGGCGACGGCCTGCACGGATGTCTCCCGGCTCGAATCCGCGTACGACTCCGTCATCGACCGCTACTCGGTCTCGACGATCGATCTCGACATCGAGGGCTCCAACCTCACCGACACGGCCGGTACCCGTCGTCGCGCCGAGGCGATCGCCGCGGTGCAGAAGCAGCGGCGGGCGGCGGGCAGTGAGCTCGCGGTCTGGCTCACCCTTCCGGTGACGCCGGACGGCCTCACGCCGGACGGCCAGGCCGTGGTGCGGGACACGCTGGCCAGGGGCGTCGACCTCGCGGGAGTGAACGCGATGACCTTCGACTACGGGGAGAGCCTGCGGCCCGGCACCGGTGTTCTGGCCGCGTCGACGCAGGCGCTCACGGCGGTCGAGAGGCAGCTGGGAATCCTGTACGCGCGAGCGGGCACGACTCTGAGCGACAAGACCTTGTGGAGCAAGATCGGCGCCACGCCCATGATCGGTCAGACGGACGAGAAGCGGGAGGTCTTCTCGCTGGCGGACGCCCGGGCCTACAACCGCTTCGCCGACGCCCATGGCGTTGGCCGCATGTCGATGTGGTCGCTGGGCCGCGACCGCACGTGCGGGTCGAACTACACGACCCTCTCCGTCGTCTCCGACTCGTGCAGCGGGGTGACGCAGGGCTCCGCGTCGTTCGCCGCCATCCTCGCCGCCGGGTTCGGCGGGCGACCGCTCGATTCCGCGGGCACCGTCACCACCTCCGAGCCCGTCGTCACGACGAGCCTGAAGGACGACCCCGCCACGAGCCCGTACCCGATCTGGTCCGACACGGCGTCGTACCTGCAGGGCACCAAGATCGTGTGGCATCACAACGTCTACCAGGCCAAGTGGTGGACCCGCGGCGATCTGCCCGACAACCCTGTGCTGAACGCCTATGAGACCCCGTGGACTCTGGTCGGCCCCGTGCTCAAGGGCGAGAAGCCGATCCCGGTGCCGACGCTTCCGGCGGGCACGTACCCCGGGTGGCAGGGCGGCGTGCCGTTCCAGAAGGGCGACCGGGTGACCTTCGACGGCGTGCCGTACGAGGCTAAGTGGTGGACCCAGGGCGACAGCCCGGCGGCCGCGTCATCCAACCCGGACAGCTCGCCGTGGGTTCCCCTCACGCTCCAGCAGGTGAAGGACGCGATCGCGGCGCTCGCCGCGACGTAGCCGACGGGCTACCAGGCGGCGGGGGAGTAGTCCTTGAGGAAGACGCCGAAGACGTCTTCGCCGGCCTCGCCGCGCACCACCGGGTCGTAGACGCGCGCCGCGCCGTCCACGAGGTCGAGCGGGGCGTGGAAGCCCTCCTCCGCGAGGCGCACCTTCGTGGGGTGCGGGCGCTCGTCGGTGATCCAGCCCGTGTCGACGCTGGTCATGAGGATCCGGTCGGTCTCGAACATCTCCTTGGCGCTCGTGCGGGTGAGCATGTTGAGGCTCGCCTTGGCCATGTTGGTGTGCGGATGCCCCGGACCCTTGTACCCCCGCCCGAACTGCCCCTCCATCGCCGAGACGTTCACCACGTAGGTGCGCCGCGCGGTGGAGGCGGCGAGAGCGGGCCGCAGGCGCGAGACGAGGAGGAAGGGCGCGGTCACGTTCGCCAGCTGGACCTCGAGCATCTCGAGCGGGTCGACCTCGTGCACGTGCTGCGTCCAGGAATTGGAGTCGTGGTGGTCGGGCACGAGCCCGCCGGCGTCGATCGCGGTGCCGGCGGCGAGGCGCTCGAGCGACGACGAGCCGGCGGCCATCGCGAGCTCGGTGAGCTCCTCCGCCGACACGGGAAGGGCGCTGGCCAGGATGGGATGGCTCGCGACCGAGGCGGCCAGGGCCAGGGGGTGTGCGTCGGCCGTGTGGCCGAAGGTGAGCAGCTCGGGCACGACGTCGGCGGGCAGGGGTGCGCTCTCCGCCTCGGCGAGAGGGGCGTAGGCGCCGGGGGAGCGCCGGACCGTCTGCGCCGCGTTGTTGATGATGATGTCGAGCGGGCCGGCGGCGAGCATCGCGTCGGTGAGCCCGATCACCTGCGCGGGGTCGCGCAGGTCGATCCCCACGATGCGCAGGCGGTGCAGCCAGTCGCCGGCGTCGGGCAGCGACGAGAAGCGGCGGACGGCATCGCGGGGGAAGCGCGTCGTGATGGTCGTGTGGGCGCCATCCCTCAGCAGCCGCAGCGCGATGTGCATGCCGATCTTCGCCCGCCCGCCCGTCAGCAGCGCGGAACGTCCGGTGAGGTCGGTGCGTGCCTCGCGCTTGGCGTGGTTGAGGGCGGCGCAGTCCGGGCAGAGCTGGTGGTAGAAGGCGTCGACCCGGGTGTAGTGCTGCTTGCAGATGTAGCACGGCCGCGACTTGAGGAGCGTGCCGGCGAACGGTGCGGCCGTGGTGATGGCGAGCGGGATGCCGCGCGTCTCGTCGTCGATGCGGTCGGGTGCACCCGTCGCGGTGGCCGCGACCACCGCGCGGTCGGCCTGCGCGATCTCGGCCCGCTTCTCGAGCCGCCGCGACTTCTTGACCGACTTGAACATGCGCGCCGTCGCCCGCCGGACGGCGACGAAATCGGGGTGCTCCTCGTCGATGCCGTCCATGGCGGCGAGCACGCGGAGCGTCGCTTCGAGGTCGGCGGGGTCGATTTCTGGCACACACGATTGTAAGGGCGGGCCGACCGGGGGCCCGCAGTGTGGCACGGTTGGAGCATGGCCGCATCCCTCGTCGAACGCATTCCCGCGCCGTACGACCCGGATGCCGCGTACACCGCCTTCGTCGACTGGTGCGAGTCCCGCGGCCTCACCCTCTACCCCGCGCAGGACGAGGCGATCATCGAGATCGTGTCCGGGGCCAACCTCATCCTCAGCACCCCGACCGGCACCGGCAAGTCGCTCGTGGCCATGGCGGCGCACTTCGTCGCGCTCGCCCAGGGCAGGCGCACGTTCTACACGGCGCCCATCAAGGCGCTGGTGAGCGAGAAGTTCTTCGCGCTCGTGGACGTCTTCGGGGCGGAGAACGTGGGGATGGTCACCGGCGATTCGAGCGTGAACGCCGAGGCGCCCATCATCTGCTGCACCGCCGAGATCCTCGCGAACCTGGCCCTGCGCCAGGGCGCCGACGCCGCCGTGGACCAGGTGGTGATGGACGAGTTCCACTTCTACTCCGACCCGGAGCGGGGATGGGCGTGGCAGGTGCCGCTGCTGACGCTGCCGC
Source organism: uncultured Lacisediminihabitans sp. (assembly GCA_966212465.1). GTDB lineage: Bacteria > Actinomycetota > Actinomycetes > Actinomycetales > Microbacteriaceae > Lacisediminihabitans. The sequence continues at coordinate 86,263 of CBIHRK010000011.1, read as the reverse complement.
GCGCCCAGTTCATCCTCATGTCGGCCACGCTGGGGGACGTCGACTGGCTGGCGAAGGACCTCACCGAGCGCAACGCCCGGGAGACGGCTGTCGTCACCGGAGTGGACCGGCCCGTGCCGCTGCACTACTCCTATGCCACGACGCCCGTGCACGAGACGGTCGAAGACCTCCTGGCCACCGGCCAGGCCCCGATCTACATCGTGCACTTCTCTCAGCTCGCCGCACTCGAACGCGCGCAGGCGCTCACGAGCGTCAAGGTGGCCACGCGGGAGCAGCGGGACGCGATCGCCGAGGCGATCGGCGACTTCCGCTTCACCACCGGGTTCGGGCGAACCCTGAGCCGCCTCATCCGCTCCGGCATCGGCGTGCACCACGCCGGCATGCTCCCGAAGTACCGCCGCCTGGTCGAGCAGCTCGCCCAGCAGGGGTTGCTGAAGGTCATCTGCGGCACGGACACGCTGGGGGTCGGAATCAACGTGCCGATCCGCACCGTGCTGCTCACCGCCCTCACGAAGTTCGACGGAACGCGGATGCGGCAGCTCAACGCCCGCGAGTTCCACCAGATCGCGGGGCGCGCGGGCCGCGCCGGCTACGACACGGCGGGAACCGTGGTCGTGCAGGCGCCGGAGCACGAGACCGAGAACGCCCGCCTGCTGGCGAAGGCGGGCGACGACCCGAAGAAGATCAAGCGGATCGTGCGCAAGCGGGCCCCGGACGGTTTCGTGTCGTGGGGCGAGGCGAGCTTCGAGCGACTGGTGGCTGCTCAGCCGGAGACCCTCACCTCGAGCATGCGGGTGAGCCACGCGATGGTGCTCAACGTCATCGGCCGCGGCGGCCGCCCCTTCGACGAGCTCCGCGCCATCATCGAGGACAACCACGAACCCCGTCCGCGTCAGCGCGAGCTGGCGCGGCAGGCGCTCTCCATCTACCGCACCCTCCGCACGGCCGAGATCGTGCAGCAGGCAGCGGATGGCACCATCTCCCTCACGGTCGACCTACAGCCCAACTTCGCCCTCAACCAGCCGCTCTCGCCGTTCGCGCTCGCGGTCTTCGACCTGATCCAGCCCGCGGATGAGGCCACCCGCTCCCCGACCTACGCGCTCGACATGATCTCGGTGCTCGAGGCCACTCTCGACGACCCGCGGCCCGTGCTCTCCGCCCAGCAGTTCCAGGCGAGGGGGGAGGCGGTCGCGGCGATGAAGAGCGAGGGGATCGAGTACGAGGAGCGCATGGAGCTGCTGGAGGAGGTGACGTGGCCCAAGCCCCTGGAGGAGCTGCTGCAGGCCGCGTTCGCGACCTACCGCGCCTCCCAGCCGTGGGTGGGCGACTTCGAGCTCAGCCCCAAGTCGGTGGTGCGCGACCTGTACGAGCGCGCGATGACGTTCAACGACTACATCGGCTACTACAAGCTCGCGCGGAGCGAAGGCCTCGTGCTGCGCTACCTCTCCGACGCCTACCGGGCGGCGCGGCAGACCATCCCCGACGACGCGAAGACCGAGGACCTCCTCGACCTCATCGAGTGGCTGGGCGAGCTGGTGCGGCAGGTCGACTCCAGCCTCATCGACGAGTGGGAGGAGCTGGTGAATCCGAGCGTGCCGCTCGAGCTGGGCGCCGCGGTGCTGCCGCCTGCCCCGCCCGGCGTCACCTCCAACGAGCGCGCCTTCCGCACCCTGGTGCGCAACGAGCTGTTCCGCCGGGTGCAGCTCGCCGCCCTCGAGGACTACGAGGCCCTGGGCGAGCTGGATGCGGCATCCGGGTTCGACCAGGACCGCTGGGCCGAGGCCATGGACGCCTACTTCTCGGCTCACAACGCCCTGGGCACGGGCGCGGATGCTCGCGGTCCGGCGATGCTGGTCATCGAGAAGGGTGCGGGCGCCTGGTCGGTGCGGCAGATCTTCGACGACCCGGCGGGGGACCATGACTGGGGCATCTCGGGAACGGTCGGCCTCGCCGAGTCCGACGAGGCGGGCGTCGCCGTGCTGCGGGTGACCTCGGTGGGGATGATCTAGGCGTGGGCGAACGCGAGGGCGAGCGGCGGCGCAGGCGGCGCGGGGTCGAGTACTTCGTGCGCTCGGAGCGTCACGCCGACCTGGCGGTCAGCGTCAAGCGGTTTCCGACCGAGGCCGTCGGCGGTCCGGTCTTCGTGCTGGTGCACGGGATCGGCGTCTCCTCGCGCTACTACCACCCGGTCTCGGCCGAGCTGGCCAAGACGGGCGAGGTCTACCTGGTGGATCTCGCGGGGTACGGCGCGGCCCCCGACCCGAAGCGGGATGTCTCCATCGCCGATCACGCCGCCGTGCTGGGCGACTTCGTGCGCTCCGCCGGGCTCCGCTCGCCCGTGCTGGTCGGTCACTCGATGGGCACCCAGGTGGTCTCGCAGCTCGCGCTGGTCGAACCGGATGCGACCGAGCGGATCGTGCTCATCGCCCCGACGATCTATCCGCCCGAGCGGCGGCTCTGGCGCCAGGCGCTGCACCTGGGCCGCGACATCCTCATGGAGTACCCCTGGGTGAACGCGATCGTGGCCACCGACTACTTCGTGCGCTGCGGCGTGCCCTACTTCCTGGCGCAGTCCCGGCATCTGCTCTCCGACCGGATCGAGGAGAGGATGCCGCACATCAGGGCCAAGACCCTGGTGCTGCGCGGCGACCACGACCCGATCGTGCCCCGCGACTGGGCGCGCGAGGTGGCGCGGCTCGCGCGCGACGGCCGCTTCGAGGAGGTCGAGGGTCCGCACATCGTCATGTGGTCGGATGCCGTGCGCACCGCGGAGCTGATCGTCGAGCATTCCCGGCGCGCGTAGAGTACGCAGCGTGGCCGTCGCGAGCATCGTCAGGGACGCCGCGGCGGTGGTCTACGACCGGCTCTACCAGGTCGGGCGTCAGGCCACGCACTACTTCGGTCCGGACCCGGCGGAGCGGTACCGCGGCGGCACGGCCGCGCCCGTTCTGCTGCTGCCCGGCGTCTACGAGACCTGGGAGTTCCTGCGGCCGCTGGCGGATGCGCTGCACGACCGGGGTCACCCGATCCACACCCTGCCCGAGCTCGGCTACAACCGCGGGCGGATCGCCGACTCGGCCGACCTGGGACACCGCTACCTGGCGGAACGCGACCTCCACGGAGTGATCCTGCTCGGGCACAGCAAGGGCGGGATCATCGGCAAGCGGATGATGGTGACGGATGACTCGCCGCCCCGCATCCGCCGGCTGATCGCGATCTGCAGCCCGTTCGCCGGATCCAGCCTGGCGCGCTTCGCGCCCAACCCGGCGCTGCGCGCGTTCCATCCGCACAACGCGCTGCTGCGCGAACTCGCCGAGCAGCGCGACACGAACGCCCGGATCGTCTCCATCTATTCCCGGCTGGATCCGCTGATCCCCGCGGGAAGCAGGCTCGACGGGGCGGTCAACATCGAGGTGCCCATCGTGGGTCACTTCCGCCCCCTCTCCTCGGAGCGGGTGCTCGACGAAGTGGTGCGCGCCGCGGGCGCGGAGGAGGAAGAATGAGCGCAATGCAGAGACATCAGAAGCTCGTCCTCGCGATCGCGATCCTGGCCTCGTTCGTCGCCTTCCTCGACGGGTCGGTGATCAACGTGGCGCTGCCGGCGATCGTGCGCGATCTGGGCGGCGGCCTCAGCACCCAGCAGTGGGTGGTGGACGCGTACCTCATCACGCTCGGCTCCCTCATCCTGCTCGCCGGCTCGCTCTCCGACCTCTTCGGTCGCATCGTCATCCTGCGCACGGGGCTCATCGCCTTCGGCGTCGCGTCGCTGCTGTGCGCCATCGCACCCACCTGGCAGATCCTGGTCGCGTCGCGGGCGCTGCAGGGCGTGGGCGGCGCGCTCCTCGTGCCCAGCTCGCTGGCGATCATCCTCTCCAACTTCTCCGGGCCGGCGCAGGCGAAGGCGATCGGACAGTGGACCGGGTTCACCAGCGTGGCGTTCATCACGGGGCCGCTGGTCGGCGGGCTGTTCGTCGACTACCTCTCCTGGCGCTGGGTGTTCGCCATCAACGTGATCCCGATCGCCGTGACGCTGGTGCTGCTGTTCGTGCTCCGGCAGAAGGATGTGCGCGAGGAGGGCGTCAGGCTCGACATCCCGGGGGCGATCCTCGGGGTGGTCGGCCTCGGCCTGCCGGTGTTCGCCCTCATCGAGCAGGGCAACTACGGGTTCGGGAGCCCGGTGATCTTCGTGCCGCTGGTCGTCGGCATCCTCGCTCTCGTCGCCTTCCTCTGGCGGGAGCGCGTGGCGAAGCAGCCGATGGTGCCGCTCTCGCTCTTCCGGGTGCGCAACTTCTCCGTCGGCAACGTCGCGACGACCTTCGTGTACGCGGCCATCTCGGTCGGCGGGTTCCTGCTCGCCGTGTACCTGCAGCAGGGCGCCGGGTACCGCGCCACGCTGGCGGGGCTCGCCACCATCCCGGTGACGATCATCAGCATCCTGCTCTCGCCGACCGTGGGCGGCCTGGCGGGCAAGTACGGTCCGCGGTTCTTCATGTCGGTCGGGCCTCTCATCTCGGGGCTGGGCTTCCTGTACTACGTGCTGTTCACCAGCAAGGAGGCGTTCTACTGGACCGAGATACTGCCCGGTGTGCTGCTGTTCGGATTCGGGATGACGCTCACCGTCGCTCCGCTGACCAGCGCGATCCTCGGCGCCATCGATGCCCGGCAGGCGGGGATCGGCTCGGCCATCAACAACGCGGTCTCCCGGGTGGCGGGATTGATCGCCATCGCCATGCTCGGGCTGGTGGTGGGCGCCCACCTCGACTTCGGCGGCTTCCGGCGCGGCATGCTCCTGACCGCCGTGCTTCTGTTCCTGGGTGGCCTGGTCTCGTTGCTGGGGATCAGGAACCTCCCGCGCCCCGCCGTCGAGGCGGAGCAGAACGGTGCATCAGGCTAGGAGGCGGTCGCCCGCGAGTGCCAGCACGGTCACGGTGACGAGCGCCGCGGCGATGATGAGCTGGAAGAGCAGCCGGGTCGGCGGCCTACGCAGCACAGCGGCGATGGCTCCGGCGAGGCCGAGGGTGAGCAGCAGTCCGATCCACTGAACGGGCGTCTGAGCGCCGCGCGGTCCGAAGAACGCGAGCAGACCGGCCACGGCGAGCACCGCCCAGATCACGACTCCGGATGCCGCGCGACCGATGCGATGAGGCAGCCCGGCCACCCCGGTGCGCTCGTCGTCCTCGAGGTCGGGCAGCACGTTCGCGAAGTGCGCGGCGATGCCGAGCGCCGCGCCCACTCCGAGAGCCCAGGGCGCGGCGATCGCGGGCCGGGGGAGCGCGAGCGTCACCACCATGGGCAGCAGACCGAAGCTGACGACGTACGGCAGCACCGAGAACGGGGTGTTCTTGAGCCCGGCGTTGTACGCCCAGGCCGAGGCGATGAAGACGGCCTGCGCGAGCGCGGCCCAGCCGCCGAGCGGAAGCGCGACGATCACGGCGAGCACGGCTGCGGCGACCGCGGTGTTCCTCACCAGCGCCGTCGACACCTGCCCCAGGGCGACGGGTTTGTCCGTGCGACCGACGGCACGGTCGCGATCCGCGTCGATCCAGTCGTTCGAGAGGCCCACCGAGGCCTGGTTGAGGGCGAAGGACACGCCGACCAGCACCACGCGCCACCACGTGAGATGGATTCCCAGAGCGAGCACGATCGCCACGACGGTGACCGCGGCGGCGGGCCCGGGATGGGTGGAGAGGGCGAGCGCGCGGAGGCGGGAGGGCATCCGCCCATGATAGGCGGGCCGGTCTCTGCAAGAATTTGCGTGAATTGCGTAGAATCTTGCATATGTCGCAGCGACTCGCCGAGGTAGCCCGCAAGGTCGGGGTCAGTGAAGCCACCGTCAGCCGCGTGCTCAACGAGAAGCCCGGTGTCTCGGAGGCGACCCGCCAGGCCGTGCTCACCGCCCTCGACGTGCTGGGCTACGAGCGGCCCACCAAGCTCCGCGGCGAGCGGGCTCGCCTCGTGGGGCTGTTCCTCCCTGAGCTCAACAACCCGATATTCCCCGCCTTCGGCGAGGTGGTGGGCGGTGCGCTCGCCCAGAACGGCTACACGCCCGTCCTGTGCACGCAGAGCGCCGGAGGAATCAGCGAGGCCGACTACGTGGAGCTCCTCCTGCAGCAGCAGGTCTCCGGCGTCGTCTTCGTCGGCGGTCAGTACACCCAGCAGGACGCGCCCCACGAGCACTACGGGCGCCTCTCGGAGCTGCACCTGCCCACCGTGCTGGTGAACGCTCCGATCGACGGACTGGGATTCGCCACGGTGTCCACCGACGACGCGGTCGCCGCGGAGCAGGCCATCGCGCACCTCCAGCAGCTCGGCCACACCGAGATCGGGTTCCTCCTCGGGCCGCGCGACCACATCCCGTCGGCGCGCAAGCTCGAGGCCGCGCGGCGAGTGACGGCCGCTCTGGGGCTCTCGATCCGGGACGATCTGATCGTGCACTCGCTCTATTCGCTCGAGGCCGGCCAGGCGGGTGCCGCCCGCCTGGTGCGGGCCGGGGCCACCGCCATCCTGTGCGCCAGCGACCCGCTCGCCCTCGGGGCGATCCGCGCCGTGCGCCGGGCTGGTCTCGAGGTCCCCGGCGACGTCTCGGTCGTGGGCTTCGATGATTCGGCGCTGATGAACGCCATCGACCCGCCCCTGACCACGGTGCGCCAGCCGATCGAGCCGATGGGCCGCATGGTGATCGAGCTGCTGGTCGCCCAGATCACCGGGGCCTCGACCACCGCCGACGAGTTCCTCTTCGAGCCCGAACTGGTGGTCCGCGGCTCGACCGGACCGCGCAATCGGGCCGCAAAGGCGCGCAAGGATACGTAAGTTTCTTACTCTCTGTTGAGTTCTTGCATTGATCTGTCGTTAAAGCTACATTTCCTGCAGTGCCGCCCCGGCACGATGCCAACACCGGCGTTGACAGGAATGAGCTGTGCGTGGAGTCGCTCCGCACCGAGGATGCCCCGACCGCGGGTCCCGCCCCCTCCGACACCGCTGCGCCCGAGCACACGGACGCCCAGTGGTGGCGTTCCGCCGTCGTGTACCAGATCTACATCCGGAGCTTCGCCGACGGCAACGGGGACGGCACGGGTGACCTCGCCGGGGTGCGGTCGCGGCTCGGCTACCTGAAAGAGCTCGGCGTCGACGCGATCTGGTTCACGCCCTGGTACCTCTCGCCGTTGGCGGACGGCGGCTACGACGTGGCCGACTACCGCGCCATCCACCCGGGCTTCGGGCGTCTGGACGAGGCGGAGGCCCTCATCGCCGAGGCCCTCGCCCTCGGCATCCGAACCATCATCGACGTCGTCCCCAACCACCTCTCGGCCGAGCACCCGTGGTTCCGGGCGGCCCTGGCCGCTGGTCCCGGATCGCCGGAGCGGCAGCGGTTCTGGTTCCACGACGGCCGCGGGGAGAACGGCGACGAGCTGCCCACGCACTGGGTCTCCGACTTCCAGGGCGAGACCTGGACCCGCACGACCGAGCCGGACGGCAGGCCCGGCCAGTGGTACCTGCACCTGTTCACACCGGAGCAGCCGGACCTCAACTGGAACCACCCGGACGTGCGGCGCGAATTCGAAGACGTGCTGCGCTTCTGGTTCGACCGGGGCGTCGCCGGGGTCCGGATCGACTCCGCCGCACTGCTCGTGAAGGATCCGCGACTGCCGGAGTACCCCGCCGACCCGGGGCCCGGCGAGCATCCCACCGTCGACCGCGATGAACTCCACGACATCTATCGCGGGTGGCGCGCTGTCGCCGACTCGTACGGCGCCCGCGCCCTGGTGGGCGAGATCTGGCTGCCGGACATCGAGCGGTTCGCGATGTACCTGCGGCCGGACGAGCTGCACACCGCGTTCAACTTCGACTTCATGGCGCGCCCCTGGGACGCCGCCCAGCTGCGGGCGTCGATCGACTCGACCCTGGCGGCGCATGCCCCGGTCGGCGCGCCGTCCACATGGGTGCTCTCCAACCACGACGTCACGCGGCCGGTGACCCGGTACGGTCGCCAGGACTCGTCGTTCGCGTTCGCGACCAAGCGCTTCGGCACGCCCACCGATCTGGCGCGCGGCACCCGCCGGGCGCGCGCCGCCGCCCTGCTGACGGCAGCGCTCCCGGGCTCGCTCTACATCTACCAGGGCGACGAGCTGGGTCTACCCGAGGTCGAGGACCTTCCGCTGGATCGCATCCAGGATCCGATGCACTTCCGCTCCAACGGCGTGGACCCCGGGCGGGACGGATGCCGCGTGCCCCTGCCCTGGAGCGGCACGGCCGAGGGGCTCGGCTTCGGTCCCGCGGGCGCTGCCGAACCCTGGCTGCCGCAGCCGTCCACGTGGTCCCGCCTCACCGTCGAGGCCCAGGAGCACGACCCGACGTCGATGCTGACTCTCTACCGACGCCTGCTGCGACTGCGCCGCTCCCTGGTGGCCCTGCGCGGCCCCGGGTTCGCCTGGCACGACCTCGGAGACGACGTGCTGGCCTTCTCGCGCGGCCCCGGCTTCCTGCACGTCACCAACCTCTCGGGCCGGCCGGTCGCCCTGCCCGAGCACGACGGCATCCTGCTCTCCTCCGAGCCGCTGGTCGGCGGAGAGCTCGACCAGGACTCCTCCGTCTGGCTGCGCACACAGCACACGCCGGACTGAGGATCGCGTTCCGCCGCCCGGCGAATCGCCCGCACCACAGAAGAACCTCATCAACAGAAAGGCACGACAATGAAGTCACCACGCAGGGTAGCTGCTCTCGCAGTCGCCGCGCTCGCCGGTGTCGGACTTCTCGCCGGATGCTCGTCGGGAAGCGGATCCGACGGCAACGGGAAGGTCGCCATCACCGTCGCCAGTCTCATCCCGGGAAGCTCTCCGGAGGCGTTCAAGGCCTTCAACCAGCGCATCAAGGACTTCCAGAAGGCCAACCCCGACATCCTGGTGAAGCCCACCGAGTACCAGTGGACCGGTCCGACCTTCTCCGCGCAGCTGGCCGCCGGCACCCTCCCCGACGTGTTCAACGTACCGTTCACCGACAGTAAGTCCCTCGCAAATGCCGGCCAGCTCGCCGACATCACCTCCGACGTGAAGAAGCTGCCCTACGCCGACCAGTTCAACAAGTCCCTGCTCCAGGTGGCGCAGAACGACGCGGGCGACATCTTCGGACTGCCGTACGGCCCCTACGCCTACGGTCTCTCCTACAACCGCGCCCTCTTCACCAAGGCGGGCCTCGACCCCGACAAGCCGCCGACCAGTTGGGACGAGGTGCGCAAAGACGCCAAGACGATCTCCGACAAGCTCGGGATCGCGGGATTCATGGAGTTCACCAGCGGCAACACCGGCGGCTGGGGCCTCACCGAGATGACCTACTCCCGCGGCGGCCGCATGGAGACCACCTCGGGGTCCAAGACGACGGTGACCGCCGACAACCCGCAGACGATCGCCGCGCTCGAGTTCCTGCAGAAGATGCGCTGGGAGGACGACTCGCTCGGCAACAACTTCATCCTCGACTGGAGCGGGATGAACCAGTACTTCGGCTCCGGCCAGACCGCGATGTTCCCGAGCGGCTCCGACGTTCTCACCGCGCTGGTGCAGCAGGACGGTGTGAAGCCGGAGGACTACGGCCTCGCCCTCATCCCGACCGAGGGCGCGAACTCGGGCGTGCTGAGCGGCGGCAACGTCGCCGTGGTCAGCGCGGCCGCCACCGCGGCCGAGAAGGCGGCCTCGGTCAAGTGGATCGACTTCTACTACATGCAGAAGCTGCTCGACAAGAAGGCCGCGGTCGCCGACGCGAAGTCCCTCGTGGCCAACAAGCAGCCGGTCGGCGTGCCGCAGCTGCCGATCTTCGACAAGAAGACGCTCGACACCTCGCTCGGCTGGATCGACTCGTACATCAACGTGCCGAAGGCCAACGCGGCGCCCTTCCAGAACGGCATCTTCAGCCAGAAGATCATCCCCGAGCCGGCGAAGCACACCCAGGAGCTGTATGGCGCCCTCGACACGGTCGTGCAGGCGGTGCTCACCGACCGGAACGCCGATCCCAAGGCACTCCTGCAGGGCGTGAACAAGCAGATCCAGGCGCTCATCGACGCCGACCAGGCGAAGAAGTAGCCGAAAGCCCGACAGCACCACCATGGGGCCGGCCGCCCGTCGGCCGGCCCCATCCCACCTCGAACGGAACATCGGATGACCTCGACCACAGCACCCCCCGTGCGCCGCAGGCGCGCCCGCACGCCCGCCACCTGGCTGCGCGGCGGCGGCCTCTGGAACCTGATCTTCATCCTTCCGATGCTCGTGATCTTCGGGGTCTTCTCATGGGGGCCCATCGTGGAGTCGGTCGTGATGAGCCTGCAGAAGACGAACTTCATCACCACCTCGTTCGTCGGCCCGGACAACTTCGTCGCGGTGCTCGCAGACCCGCAGCTGGGCACCGCGGTGGTCAACACGGCCTACTTCGCGCTGCTCGCCCTGATCTTCGGATACCCGATCCCGCTGATCGTCGCCGTGCTCATGAGCGAGGTGCGCCGGCGGCGCGGACTGTTCAGCGCGCTCGCCTACCTGCCCGTCGTGGTGCCGCCGGTGGTGGCCGCGCTGCTCTGGAAGCGATTCTTCGACGCGAGTCCGCACGGTGTGTTCAACACCATCATCGGCTGGGTGGGCATCCCGCCCCAGCCCTGGATCCAGAGCGCGTCGAGCGCGATGCCGTCGATCGTGCTCGAGGCGACCTGGGCCGCGGCCGGAGGCACGATCATCATCTACCTCGCCGCCCTCACCAGTGTGGCGCCCGAGCTCTACGACGCCGCCGAGGTCGACGGCGCGAGCATCTGGCAGAAGATCTGGCACGTGACGCTGCCGCAGCTGCGCGGCGTGCTGCTCGTCACGTTCATCCTGCAGATCATCGGCACCGCGCAGGTGTTCCTGGAACCGTTCCTCATCACCGGCGGCGGCCCGGTGAACTCGACCCTGACGGTGCTGCAGCTCATCTACCGCTACGCGTTCACCACGAGCATCGGCGGGGACTACGGCAAGGCGACCGCACTCAGCATCATGCTGGCGCTCGTGCTCGCGCTGTTCTCGTTCATCTACTTCCGTGTCACCCGATCCTGGAGCGAGAGTTGAGGGCCGCCCGCGCCAAGCCCGCGCGCCCGGAACAGGGCGATCGCAGTGTGCTCTCGTTCTCGGACTGGCGGCGCAGACCCGTGCTGTTTGGCTGGTCGGCACTGCACCTGGCGCTCCTGATCCTGCTCGTCGTGTGGGGCGTCGGACCCCTGCTCTGGCTGATGAAGTCGGCGATCACGCCCACGCAGGACACGCTGCAGAACCCGATGGCGATCTTCCCCCACGGCATCGCATGGTCGAACGTCTGGACCGCGTGGAACGTCGTGGGGATCGGAACGCAGTTCCTCAACACCGTCTGGGTGGCGATCGGGTCCTGGTTCGTGCAGCTGCTCGTGGCGACCACGGCGGGGTACTCGCTCGCCATCCTGCGCCCGGCCTATGCGAAGGTGTTCAACGCGCTGGTGCTCGCGACCCTGTTCGTGCCGGCGGTGGTGCTGCTCGTGCCGCTCTACCTCACGATCCTGCATCCGCCCCTCATCGGCACCTCGCTCATCAACACGTTCTGGGCCGTGTGGCTGCCGGCCGGTGCGAACGCGTTCAACATCCTGCTGGTGACCCGGTTCTTCGCCAACCTGCCGCGCGAGATCTTCGAGGCGGCGCGCACCGACGGCGCCGGGCCGTTCCGGCTCTTCGTCTCGATCGTGCTGCCGCTGTCTCGGCCGATCCTCGGCGTGGTGTCGGTCTTCGCGATCATCAACGCCTGGAAGGACTACCTCTGGCCCCTCCTGGTGCTCACCGATCCCGCCATCCAGCCGCTGTCGGTGCGCCTGCCGAACATCCAGTCCATGACCGATCTGGGCGTGTTCCTGGCGGCCCTGGCGATCTCGATGGTCATCCCCATAGCCCTCTTCCTGGTCTTCCAGCGGATGTTCCTGCGCAGCGCGGGCCTCGGCGGCGCAGTGAAGGGCTAGTCGCGTCGTGCCCGCCGGGGCTGCGGGTGGCGCTCTACGGAACGAGGAGGAGTTTGCCGATGTGGGAGGAGGACTCCATGCGGCGGTGCGCCTCCGCGGCCTCGGCGAACCCGAAGCGCGAATCGATGACCGGCACGAGCCGGCCGCTCTCGACCAGGGGCCAGGCGTTCTCACGCACGCTCGCCACGATCTCGGTCTTCTCGGATCGGGGGCGGGCCCGCAGAAGGGTCCCGTGGATGCTCGCCCACCTGCTCATCAGCAGTCCGACCGGAAGCGTGCCCGGGCCCGCACCGGAGTCGCCGATGAAGACGATGCGTCCGCCGCGGGCGAGCGCGCGGAGGTCGCGCTCGACGTAAGGGCCGCCGATCGCATCGAGCACTACGTCGACCCCGCGGCCGTCGGTCTCGGCCAGCACCCGCTCGACGAAGTCCTCCCTGCGGTAGTCGATGAGGATGTCCGCGCCGAGTGCCGCGCACGCCGCGAGCTTCTCGGCGCTCCCGGCGGTCGTGACCACCAGGCAGCCGAGCGCCCGCGCCAGCTGGATCGCGGTGGTGCCGATGCCGCTCGATCCGCCGTGCACCAGCACGGTGTCGCCCGCACGGAGGTGCGCGACGATCACGAGATTGGACCACACGGTGCACAGGGTCTCCGGAAGCCCGGCGGCATCCACCAGGTCGAGCGATTCCGGCACCGGCAGCACGTGCCCGGCGTCGGCCACGGCGAGCGTGGCGTATCCGCCGCCTGGCAGCAGCGCGCACACCCGGTCGCCGACGGACCACTCGCCGACCCCCGGACCGACCTCGGCGATCAGGCCGGAGACCTCGAGACCCGGCCACGCCGGCGCCCCGGGCGGCGGCGGGTAGTGTCCCTCCCGCTGGGAGAGGTCGGCATGGTTCACTCCGGCGGCGGCGACGGAGATGACCACCTCGCCGTGACCGGGCTTCGGATCGGGGAGCTCGCTGAGCACCAGCGCGTCGGGGGAGCCGGGGGTGGGGACCGTGATCGCCTGCATATGCCGACCCTACGCTCCGCTGCCGTGCAGACTCGGCGGCTAGGTTGAGGGGATGATCGATCCGAGCGAGGAGCAGCTCGCGGCGCTGCTGCCGGGGGTGTGGTCGATCGGCGCCACCAACTTCCCGATGTGGCTGCGCGGCGACCGGCTCTCACCCACCTTCGGCTACGAGCTGCTGCGCGCGTCCCCCCTCACCCTGCGCGACACGGTGTCGTATTTCACGCGGGACGGCGCGGAGAAGAGCATCGTCGGGGTCGATCGCCGACGGCGCGGCGAGTTCGTCTGGCGCGGCAGGGGCGTGCTGTCGCCGTTCCGCAGCCGCTGGACGGTCGCAGCGGTCGACGACCGGGAGCGATTCGCGGTGATCCGCTTCTCGAAGACGCTGGCCACTCCGGCGGGCACCGACATCATCGTGCCGCAGGGTTCCGATGCGGGGGAGCTCCGCCGCTGGGTCTCCGAGTCCACGGATGCCGTGGGTCTCGGCCACGAGGAGTTCGCCAGCCTCGCATGGCTGGACCTCGGCTAGGGCGTCACCCGCGCCAGCCAGCCCAGCGCGACGAGCACCGCGGCTGGCCGCTCTACGGCGCCGAAGTGACCGCAGTCGGGGATCACCGAGCTCACCGTCTGCGGCAGGATCCGACTGAGGTGCGCGAGGTCGTCCTGAGTGACGAACACGTCGCGATCGCCGCGACTCGCCCTCACCGGGCACTGGATCCGCGACCACATCCCGTCGGCGTCGTACCCACGGGTCGCCGCGGCGGCGGTGGCGAAGGCCCGCGGCCTCAGTTCGCGGGCCAGGGCGCGACCCTGCGATCGAGGCACCTCGCGCCAGTGCCGGAAGAGGGGGAAGGTGGCGGCCCGCAGCAGCCCGATCGCACCGATGCCGCGCACGAGAGCGGTGCCCCCGCGCCCCAGGCGTGCGAGCACCTGCATCGCCCGCCACAGCATCACGAATCCGGGCAGCTCGCCGAAGCGGCGCACCGGCCGCTCCACCGTGCGGATGACGGAGAACGTGGTGCCCGAGACCATGCCCACGGAGAGCACGCACTCGGGCCAGATCGACGCGAGATGCAGTGCCACGAATCCGCCGAGCGAGTGCCCGACGAGGTCCCACTCCGTGTAGCCCAGGCTCTCGACCGCCTCGCGGATCAGGGAGGCGATGGCGTCGACCGTCTCGCCTCCGGCCACCTCAAGCGTCGCGTCGCCCCACCCGGGCAGGTCGAGCAGCACCGTGTCGCCGAGCTCGACGCCGAGGTCCCGCGCGGCCGCGAGCAGCGGGGTCCAGGTGGTCCACGACCCCGCCGCGCCGTGCAGGAACACCGTCGCCCGTACCGACGAACGCACCCGGGGGTGCCGCACCACGCAGCTGCCGAGGGCACCGGTCACGGTCGACGTCGCGAGCCCGAACTCCGCGGGGTCGTCGACCAGCTCGTGCGGGCCGTAGCCCGGCAGCGCTCGGCTCACTCCTCGTCCCCGACGATCTCGTCCCGCACGCGACGGAGATCCTCGAGCAGGGCGCCGACCAGAATCCAGTTCTCGTCGTTCGGCCGCGCCACGACGAGGGGCGCGGTGAGGGCGGGCAGCTCCGCGGTGATCGGTGCGGTCTCGCGATCGCGCGCGGGCGCGCCATCCCGGGGCAGGAGCAGCAGCAGGTCGTGCGAGGCCCGGTCGAGTTCGATGGCGATGGAGCCGACGATCGGGTCGTCGGCGAGCGAGGGGTCGTACCGGTCGCGCAGGGCCCGGGCCATCGGGGGGATGCGCGTGGCCAGGATGGACAGGCGCGCGTAGAGCGCCCGATACCGGTCGAGGTCGCGCCGCCGCCGACCCGCCCGCGGGTTGAAGGTGAGGCTCTCGTCGGCTCCGGCGATGGAGTCGGATGCCCGGTCCGAGAGCGAGCGGAGCGTGCGCGCCTGCGCCAGCACAGCCTCCAGTTCGGCCCGATCCTGCGGAACCCGCAGTGCTGAGGCCAACGCGGCCAGGGTGTCCGCCTCCGCGCGCCCGAGCGCGACCACCGCCTGCCGCGCCGGACCGTCGAGCAGCGGGGGGACGATGAGGGCGTTGACGACGAGACCGATCACCGCGCCGATCACCGTCTCCGCGATCCGCAGGCCGGCGTAGCCCGGGGTCTGGGCGCCGATGGAGAGCACCAGCATGGCGCTGATGGGAATCTGGTTCGCCGAGCCGGGAGCGAGCTTGATCACCCAGGCGAGCAGCAGCGAGATGACGATCACCGTGAGCACGACCCAGGCGGCGTGCCCGAAGATCGCCCCGGCGGCGTAGGCGATGACCACGCCGGCGATCACGCCGAGGCTGCGTTCGACCCCCTTCGCCAGCGACTGGTTGACGCTCGGCTGCACCACGAGGAGAGCAGCGATGGCCGCGAAGATGGGCAACGGCTGCTGCAGGGCGAACTCGCAGACCAGCCACGCGAGCACGGCCGCGACGGACGTCTTGACGACCTGCAGGATCGGGCCGCGCGAAGACGCGCGCAACGAGGCGATCAGGGCCATTGGTTCACAGTAGCCCAGCGCCGGGGGGCTACTCGGTCGGCAGCTGGTATCCGGTCAGGTCGTCGGCGGGCGACGGCACGGTGTGCGACTGCACGGTCGCGGCGCCGGAAGCGGGGGAGTCGGAGGTCGCGGAGGCGGCCGACGCGCCGCCGAAGGCGATCGACACGAGCAGTGCGCTCGCGACGATGCCTGCGGCGGACACGGCACTGGCGGCCGCCGTCACACCACTCAGCGTGCCGGCGCGCCGTGCGCGCCTCACGTAGACCGCCACGGCGACCAGCGCGACGATCGCCGTCGCGATCGTGAGCACCAACGGAAGCGTGGCGGTGTGCGCGGCCGCGGGTACGGCTGCAGACAGAGCGAGCATGACGGGCTGTTCCTCTCGGGTAAGGAACCGTTCGCGTCGGGTACGCGAACCGTTATCGCCTGTCCGTCAAAAGGGGGACCACGGAGGCGACTCACTGAAGCTATCAGCACCCGCGAACGAGGGTCAACAACGCTCTGGCCCCAGTTTGGGGGCGTGCGAGATGAGAGCCCTCTCATCCGTGCTTCGCGACCCTCTCATGAGCCGTCGGCATCCTGGAGGAGTGGCGGCCGAGGGCCGCGGAAAAGGACAATGACATCATGCTCGTACGCACCAGGATCCTCATCGCGGCGGCTGCCGCCCTCGCACTCGCCGGCGGAACCGCCGGAGCCGTGGCCACGGCCTCCGCTCTCACCGTGCACGACCAGACCGGCGTCGTGCAGCACGTCTCGCCGGTGACCACCGGCTCGCACTCCGGGCTCGACGACACCCCGTCCACCCCGACGCCCGCGCCGAGCTCCAGCTCGGAGCCCACGACCACCGTGGCCCCGGCGCCCCCCGCGTTCGTCGATGACGACGGCAATCACACCGACGACGACCCGGCCACCCACGACGTCGGAGACGACCACGGCGGCCTGAGCGGCAGCGACTCCGGCAGCGACTCCGGCAGTGACTCGAGCAGCCACGGCGGCGGATCCGGCAGCGACGACGGCGGATCGCACCACTGACCGACCGCGAGGGATGGGCTCACCGCAGGCGGTAGCCCATCCCTCGCACCGTCTCGATCCTGTCGCTGCCGAACTTCGCGCGCAGGTAGCGCACGTACACGTCGACCACGTTCGACCCCGGGTCGAAGTCGAACCCCCACACGCGGCTCAGCAGCTGCTCGCGGCTGAGCACCTGATCCGGATGCCGCAGGAACTCCTCCGCGAGTCCGAACTCCCGGGCGGACAGGTCCACCTGCCGCCCGTCGACGGTCGCACGGCGCGTGCGGGTGTCGAGCGCCAACCCGTCGTGGCTCAGCGTGTCGCCCGCGAGATGGCTCGCGTCGCGCAGCCGAAGCCGCACCCGCGCCAGCAGTTCGTCGAAGCCGAAGGGCTTCGCCATGTAGTCGTTCGCCCCGCCCTCCAGCCCGGCCACGGTGTCCGCCCGCGAGTCCCGCGCCGTCAGCACGATGACCGGAAGGAGGGATCCGGCCGCACGCACGCGGCGCAGCACCTCGAAGCCGTCGAAATCCGGGAGACCGATGTCGAGCACCATCAGGTCGAACGACCCGCTGGCGGCGAAGTCGACCGCCTCCGCGCCGGTCGCGACGACCCGGGTGCTGAACCCGGCCGCGCGCAGCCCCTTCTCGACGAACGAGGAGATGCGCTCCTCGTCCTCCACCACCAGGATCCCGGTCATCGCGCTCCTTCCAGGGGCAGGTCGATCGTGAACGTGGAGCCGACTCCCGGCTCGCTCTCGAGGAGCACGGATCCGCCGTGGCTGCGCGCGATCGCGCTCACGATGGCGAGACCGAGACCCGACCCGCTCTCGCCTCTGCCCTCCGTGCCACGGCGGAACCGCTCGAAGATGCGCGCGTGCTGTTCGGCGGGGATGCCGGGACCGAGGTCGCGCACCCAGAGCCGGGCGCGCCATCCCGTGCCGGTCTCCACGGCGGCGCTTCCGATGAACACCGGTGTTCCCGCGGTCGCGTGGCGTTCGGCGTTGGCGGCGAGCTGCAGCCAGGCCTGGGTCACTCGGTGCTCGTCGAGCTCGGCCACCGCGTCGGCCGAGGCCTCGAGCACCCACTCGCGGCCCTCGCCGAGAGCCGACGCCTTCTCGAACACCGCCGTGGTCAGACCCGCCAGGTCAACGGGTGCGGTGTCCGCGTCGCGCTCGCGACGGGCGGAGGCGAGCAGGGAGATGTCGGAGACGAGGGATCGCATCCTTTCGATCTCGTCGAGCGCGAGGGTGCGGGTCGCCACCACCTGATCGGGCGCCGCGGCATCCATGAGCTCCAGGTGGCCCCGCACGATCGTGAGCGGCGTCCGCAGCTCGTGGCCCACGTCGTCGAGCAGTCTCTGCTGGCCCTGGATGGCATCCTGCATCCTGTCCAGCATGGCGTTGACGGTGCGCGCCAGCTCCGAGACGTCGTCGTGCCCGGTGACGGCGATGCGGTCGTCGAGGTCGGATGCCGTGATCCGCTCGGTCGTCGTCCGCAGCCGACGGATCGGTCGGAGCAGTCGTCCTGCGACGAACCAGCCCACGACCGCCACGACGACGAGCGCGATCCCGGAGGCCAGCAGGAACGTGCCGAAGGCCTGTGCGATCGGCGCGAGCTCCGCGTCGATGCTGAACGCGGCGACGTACACGCCGCTCGAGGGGTCCCCGGCGGCGCGGACGGGCACGGCGATGTAGCGCAGCGCGCGGTCGCCGCTCGTCGCCGTGCCGATCACCACCGCCCCGCCCGTGGTCTCCCGGTCGATGCGGGCGATGAGCGAGGCCCGCTTCTCCAGCGGCACGCCCACCTCGCTGCCGGGCACGACGGCGGGCTTGCCGTCGACGATCCCGAGGATGCCCTCGTTGGTGTCGGGGGTGATCTGCTGCACCGCGGCCACCAGGAGTGCGCGCACCGTCGGGAAGTCGGTCTCGGTCGCGACGGTGCGGAGGCGAGACGCCGTGTCCGTCAGCCGTGCATCGACCTGGGCGAGCACGCGTTCCCGCTGCACGAGGAAGCTCACGCCTCCGGCGACCGCCATGCCCGCGGCGGTGACCACGAGGATGGCGGCGAGGATGCGCACCCGCACTGGGATCGTGGGCCGCCGCATCCCCCCATTATCCGCATGGCCGAACCTGTCCCGTGCGGGAATGAGAGTGCTCTAATGCGGGTTGGGGAGCGGTATGACTACCCCAGACGCATCGAGATCAGGCACCTTCACGATCGGCGGAGACCTCACGGTCAACCGCCTCGGCTATGGGGTGATGCAGCTCCCGGGCGCGGGTGTGTGGGGTCCCTCGCCGGACCCCGAGAACGCGGTCAGGGTGCTCAGGCGCACGGTGGAGCTCGGCGTGAACCTGATCGACACGGCGGACTCCTACGGTCCGTTCGTGGCCGACCACCTCATCCGCGAAGCCCTGCACCCCTATGCCGACGACCTCGTGATCGCCACGAAGGTCGGCTTCACCCGCCAGGGACCGAACCAGTGGATCCCCGTCGGCCGACCCGAGTACCTGCGCCAGCAGGTCGAACTGAACCTGCGCCACCTGGGCCTCGATCGCATCGACCTCCTCCAGCTCCACCGCATCGATCCGGCCGTCGCGCTCGAGGACCAGCTCGGCGAGCTGGTGGCGATGCAGCAGGAGGGCAAGATCCGCCACCTCGGCCTCAGCGAGGTCTCCGTCGACGAGCTGAAGGCGGCGCGGAAGCTCGCCGACATCGTCTCCGTGCAGAACCTCTTCAACGTGGCGCGACGCGACGCCGAGCCGCTGCTCGACTACGCCGAGTCCGAGGGGATCGCCTTCATCCCGTGGTTCCCCCTCGCCACCGGCGCCCTGGCCGGACCGGGCAGCCCCCTCGGCGAGCTCGCGGCGAGGCACGGCGCCTCTCCCTCGCAGCTCGCGCTGGCCTGGCTGCTGCGGCGCTCGCCGGTCATCCTGCCGATCCCCGGCACCTCCAGCATCGAGCACCTCGACGACAACGTGGCCGCTGCGGCACTCGAACTCACCGAGGCGGAGATCGCGGAGATCGCCTCGGCGGCCTAGTCTTCGGGGATGACCGGTCTCCCGCTCCTCGATGTCGCTGTCCCCGGTGTCGAGGGCGGGAGCCCCGCCCTCTCCGGGGTGCTCTGCGTGCCCGAGGGCGCGGGCCCGTGGCCGGGGGTCGTGATCGTGCACGAGGCCTACGGCGTCAACGACGTCATGCGCCGTCAGGTGCAGCGGATGGCGGCGGCCGGATACGTCGTGCTCATGCCGGACCTCTTCTCGGCGGGAGGCCCGCGTCGCTGCCTCACCGCCACCTTCCGCGCCCTGTCGAGCGGGGAGGGCCGGGCCTGGTCCGACATCGAGGCGGCCCGCCGCATGCTCGCAGCCCGCGACGACTGCACCGGGGCGATCGGCGTGCTCGGATTCTGCATGGGCGGGGGCTTCGCGCTCGGCGCGGCCACCCGCGGCTTCGCGGTCTCCTCGGCCAACTACGGCATGCTGCCCAAGGAGTTGGATGCCGCGCTCGCCGGAGCCTGCCCCATCGTGGGCAGCTACGGCGGTCGTGACCACTCGTTGCCCGGCGCCGCGGCGAAGCTGGAGGCATCGCTCACCCGGCTGGGGATCCCGCACGATGTGAAGGAATACCCCGGCGCCGGCCACGCCTTCCTCAACGACGCGGACAGCGGACCGTGGATCGCGCGTCTGCTGCTCACGCGATTCCTCGGCCTGGGTCCGAAGCCCGAGGAGTCACGGGACGCGTGGGCGCGCATCGACGCTTTCTTCGACGAGCACCTGCGCGACGGCGCGGACCTCAGTCGCTAGCGGTCCCTCCGCGGGCGACGGCGGCGGTGAGGGCGTCGGCGGCCCGCACGAGGGCCAGGTGCGAGAACGCCTGGGGCACATTCCCCGCCTGACGGCGCGCGTGGATCGCGTACTCCTCGCTCAGCAGGCCCACGTCATTGGCGAGCCCCACCAGCCGGTCCATGAGCGCGCGCGCCTCGGCCAGCCGACCGCTGCCGGCGTACTGCACGACGAGCCAGAACGAGCAGGCGAGGAAGGGGTGCTCGCCGCCGCTCAATCCGTCGACCCCGCTCTCGGTGCGGTAGCGCAGCACCAGGCCGTCGTCCATGAGGTCGTGCTCGATCGCGGCGACTGTGCCCAGCATGCGCGGGTCGTTCGGGTCGATGAAGCCGATCTGCGAGAGGAGCAGCAGCGAGGCATCCACCTCGGTGCTGCCGTAGTACTGCACGTAGGTGTTGCGCTGCGGGTCCCACCCGTGCGTCTCGATCTCCTCGCGGATCTCGCCCCGCAGGCGCTTCCATTCCTCGACCGGGCCGTCGAGCCCGTGGTCGACGACGCCGCTGATGGCGCAGTCGAGCGCCGCCCAGATCATGGCCCGCGAATGCGTGAAGTGCTGCTTCTCGCCGCGGATCTCCCAGATCCCGTTGTCGGGCCGCGACCAGTTCTTCTCCACGTACGACATCAGCGCGCGCTGAAGAGGCCAGGAGAACTGGTCCTCCGCGATCCCGAGGTTGCGGGCATCGCGCAGGGCGAGCATCACCTCGCCGAAGATGTCGCCCTGGTACTGCCGCCAGGCGTCGTTGCCGACCCGCACCGGCGAGGCGCCGTGGTAGCCGGGCAGGCTGGTCAGCTCCCACTCGGCGAGGCGCCGCTCGCCGGAGAGTCCGTACATGATCTGCACGTCGCCGGGGTCCCCGGCGACCGCGCGCAGCAGCCAGTTGCGCCAGGCGCTCGCCTCGCTGGCGTAGCCGTGGGTGAGCAGCACTCCCAGGGTGAGCGACGCGTCGCGCAGCCACACGTAGCGGTAATCCCAGTTGCGCGAGCCGCCGAACTGCTCGGGGAGGCTCGTCGTGACGGCGGCGACGATGCCGCCGGTGTCCTCGTGGGTGAGGGCGCGCAGCACGAGCAGGGAGCGGTGCACCCGGTCGTGGTAGAGGGTCTGCACGTCGGATGCGGCGGCCCAGTTCTGCCACCACTTCTGGGTGGAACGGATGCGGCGCCCCACGTCCAGCGGCGGCGGCGCGTCGTTGTGGGCGCGATACCAGGTCAGCGTGAGGTCGAGCGTCTGCCCCTCGTGCACGGAGTACCGGGCGACGTGGCGATGGTCCTCGGGCGTCATCTCAGGGCCGCGGCGGATGACGGCGTCCGGTCCCGCCACCGCCACGAGGGCAGGCCCGTGTCGGTCGGGCATCTGACGCATCCAGGGCAGTGCTTCGGCGTAGCCGAACCGCACGCGCAGCTCCTCGATCAGGTCGACGTGACCCCGGATGCCGCGCACCCGCCGGATCACGTCCGCCCTGCGGTCGCCGTGCGGCATCAGGTCGAGCACCTCGATCTCGCCCGTGCTCGTCACCCAGCGGGTGGCGAGGGTGAAGGTGTCGTCGATGTACTTCCGCGACGTCTCGATCACGTCGCCGTCCGGAGCGAGCAGCCACCGGCCGTGGTCCTCGTCACCGAGCAGAGCTCCGAAGGTGGAGGCGGAATCGAAGCGGGGCAGGCAGAGCCAGTCGATGCTTCCGTCCCGGCCGACGAGTGCCGCCGTATGGCAGTCCCCGATCATCGCGTAGTCCTCGATGCGTAGCGCCATGCTCACAGTCTGGCACTCGGGTGCCGGGGTAACCTGAGCACATGGCAGATCACATCGGCACACTCGTCATCCTCGGTGCCGGAGGTGATCTCACCAAACGGCTGCTGCTGCCGGGTCTCGGCCAGCTGCTGGCCAACCCGCGCGGGTACGATGTGGAGCTCCTCGGCGTCGGGTTCGAACCGATGACCGACGCCGCATGGCGGAAGCTGGTGCGCGAGTCGTTCAAGGCGGGCGGGGCATCCAGCGACCGCGCCACCGAGGTCGCCGCGAAGTCGCGGTTCATCACCGCCGACGTGACGAGTCCGGCCGACCTGGGCCGGGTGCTCGAGGCGGTCTCCGGGGTGCCCGCGTTCTACTTCGCCCTCCCGCCGCACGTGACGATCGGCGCCGTCGCCGCCATGCAGAAGGTCGGGCTGCCGAAGGGGACGGTGCTCGGGCTGGAGAAGCCGTTCGGAACCGATCTGCGGAGCGCCGAGGCGCTCAACCGGCAGCTCGCGAAGCTCGTGCCCGAGAAGCAGATCCACCGCATCGACCACTTCCTCGGCAAGTCCACCGTGCTCAACCTGCTCGGGCTGCGGTTCGCGAACCGCATCTTCGAACAGGTCTGGGGCGCGCAGCACATCGAGCGAGTCGACATCGTGTTCGACGAGACGCTCGCGCTCGAAGGCCGGGCCGGCTATTACGACAAGGCCGGCGCGCTGATCGACATGATCCAGAGCCACCTCCTGCTGGTGATGGCGATCGTGGCGATGGAACCGCCATCGAGCATCGACGCCGACGACCTCCGGGGGTCGATGGCACAGGTGCTCCGCGCCTCGCACGCCTGGAAGGGCGACCCCGTCGCGGCCGGTCGTCGCGCCCGCTACACGGCGGGCACGATAGGCGGCAGGAAGCTCCCCGCCTACGTCAAGGAGGACGGCGTGGACCCGTCGCTCGAGACGGAGACGCTCGCCGAGGTGACGATCGGGATCGAGAACTGGCGGTGGGCGGGCGTGCCCTTCCACCTGCGGTCGGGTAAGGCGCTCGCCGACAAGCGCCAGGAGATCCTGATCACGCTGAAGGACGTGCCGCACCGGCCCTACGGCTTCACGGGAAACCCGGGGCCGGCGCTGCTGCGCATCGGCCTCAATCCCGACTCGATCGACCTCGACCTGAACATCAACGGCGAGGGAAGCCCGTTCACGCTCGACCGGGTGACCCTCGGAACCGAGTTCGCCCCGGGGGAGATGGGTCCGTACGGCGAGGTGCTGAACGGGATCCTCTCTGGCGACACCACCCTCTCGGTGCGCTCGGACGCGGTGGAGGAGTGCTGGCGCATCGTCGGCCCGATCCTCGCGGCGTGGCGCAAGGGCGACGTTCCGATCGACGGATACCGGGCCGGCTCGTCGGGACCCAGCGGTTGGAAGAACTAGCTTAAACAGCAGAATTCCACTGTTTAGCCTGGTAAATGACGCTAACCGGTGGAATAATGGTGGTTATGACTGACAATCTTCCGCCCACGAGCGTGGCGGAGTGGGAGGAGCGGATCGGCTCCCAGGTGCGCTCGGCGCGCATCGCGGAGGGCCTGACCCAGGCCGAACTCGCCCGCCGCGCGAACGTGAGCGAGACCTCGATCCGCACCCTCGAGCAGGGGACGGGCTCGACGGTGAAGACACTCGTGGCCGTGGCCAGGGTGCTCGGGCGCACCGACTGGCTGAGCGAGTTCGATCCGCAGCCCGGGGGCCCGAGCCCGATCGAACTGCTGAGACGCAGCCGCAATCAGCCGACCCGGCCGCAGCGCGTGCGCCGGACGGGCCGCTGAGATGGCGACCTATCGCCCGGTCGACCTCGTGGAGGTGCGCGCATGGGGCAGGACCGTCGGGGCCGTCGCGCCGAGTGGACGCCGGGGGGCGTACGCGTTCGAGTACGACCCGGGGTGGGTGCGCGGCGGCATCCAGCTCGCCCCCGTGCTCATGCCGCTCGGGCGCGCTGTCTTCACCTTCCCGGGGCTCAACGAGGACACGTATCAGGGTCTGCCGCCCATGCTCGCCGACGCACTGCCCGATCGCTTCGGCAACACCCTCGTCGACGCCTGGATGGCGCGCAACGGCATCCCCCGCGAGCGGGTGACGGCGCTCGACCGGCTCGCCTATCTCGGCTCGCGCGGGATGGGCGCCCTCGAGTTCGTGCCGGAGCGCGAACCCGACCTGCCGCCGCCGACCGCCCTCGACCTCAGCGATCTGGTGGTCTCGGCACGGCGTGCCGTGGAGGGGACGCTGGCCACCGAGGACGAGTCGAAGGCGGCGCTGCGGCGCATCATCGACGTGGGCACGAGCGCCGGGGGCGCCCGCGCGAAGGCGATCGTCAACATCGACCCCGCCACCGATGAGATCCGCTCCGGCCACCTGCCTCCGGCGCCGGGGTTCGAGCCCTGGCTCATCAAGTTCGACGGCGTGGGCGCCGACAGCCAGCTGGGCCCCGGCCGGGAGTACGGGCGCGTGGAATACGCCTACTCGCTCATGGCGAGGGCCGCGGGCATCCGGATGTCGCCGACGCGGCTGCTGGAAGAGAACGGCCGGGCGCACTTCCTCACCCGGCGATTCGACCGCGAGCGCGACGGCACCCGCCTGCACCTGCAGAGCCTGTGCGCGACCGACGGTCTCGACTTCAACGCCATCGGCGCCAACGACTACTCCCAGTACTTCGAGCGGGTGCGTGCGCTCGCTCCGGACGGGATGGAGGAGGCGTTCCGTCGCATGGTGTTCAACGTGGCCGCCGCCAACTGCGACGACCACACGAAGAACGTCGCGTTCCTGATGACGCCGGAGGGGGAGTGGGGACTCGCGCCCGCCTACGACGTGACCCACGCCTACAACCCTGACAGCCGATGGCTGAGGCAGCACCTCATGGCGGTCGGGGGCAGGTTCAGCGACATCTCCCGCGCCGACCTCGTGGCGGTCGGGGAGCGGTTCGACGTGCCCGGGATCACCGCGATCTTCTCCGAGGTGAACGCGGCGCTGGCATCGTGGCCGGAGTTCGCTGCATCCGCCGGGCTCCACTCGGAGCACGCTGACGCCGTCGCGGCGGACTTCCGCCCGGTGGCCGCCGGACCGCGCGGCGGCGCCCGCTAGAGCTCGTCGAGCAGCTGCTCCGCGAGACCCGCGCCGTCGGGCGCGTAGACCCAGCGCACCGACCCGTTGCTGTGCTGCTCCGCCTTGCTGCGACCGCCGGCGAGCACCGCCTCGCTGTTCGAGAGCTGGCGGATCGCCACGGCCTCGACGTTGCCCGGGTGCTCCCGGACGAACTCCCCGTAGATCTCCTCGTCGTGCTGCCCGTCGTCTCCGACGAGCAGCCAGCGGATGCCGGGGAACTCCTCCGCGATGCGCCGCAGGCTCTCCGTCTTGTGCTGGCGCCCGCTGCGGAACCACCGGTCGTGTGTGGGACCCCAGTCGGTGAGCAGCAGGGGACCGGAGGGGTAGAGGTTTCGGGAGAGGAACCGGGTGAGGGTCGGTGCGACGTTCCACGCGCCCGTCGAGAGATAGAACACGGGCGTTCCGGGATGCGCGCGCGCGAGCCGCTCGTAGAGCACCGCCATCCCGGGCACGGGCCGGCGCGCGTGCTCGTCGAGCACGAAGGTGTTCCAGGCGGCGAGCAGGGGGCGGGGGAGCGCGGTGACCATCACCGTGTCGTCCACGTCGGAGATGATGCCGACCGAGGCGCCGGGGTCCACGATGAAGACCGGGGCGGTGACCGTGTCCGACTCGTCGGTGCCGACGGTGAGCTCGTGCCAGCCGGGGGAGAGCGTGACGTCGACGACGTGGTCGACGACGCCGCCGCGATCGGCGAAGACGCGGAACTCCGCACCGCCGATGCGGACGGTCACCGCGATGTCGTTCACGGGCACGCTGGTGAAACTGCGCCATCCGCGGATCTTCTTGTACCGCCCGACCGTGTCCTCGCCGGCCGCAGGCCGGGTGAGGAGCACCCGGCAGAGCACGCGCACCCAGCCGTCGGAGCCGTAGCAGGTGTACGGGATGACCGTGGGGGTGTAGCCCCGGCGGCGCGCTCGGCGCTCGCGCCGTTCGTGCACCCAGTCCTCGAGACGCGCGGCCAGGTGCAGGATCGGCTCAGTCCCGACGGTGCCGTCGGCGGCATTGCGGGTTCCGGCCATCGGGCAAGTCTTTCATGGCGAGTCGCTTCGCGTGGAAAGTTGCGGCAGGCCCAAGAATGGTTGGCGCCCCCAGAGCGGGGGCACGCTAGGATTTCTCCTGACTCGAAAGGGGTGGGATTGCCCTCACACAAGAACGCAGGCCCTTCGACCGATGGTGCCGGGCTCCTGCGCAACGAGCCGGTTCAGGCACGGAGCACCGCGCGGCTGACGGCGCTGCTGGATGCCGCGGCATCCGTCGTCGACGAGATCGGCTACGAGCGGCTCACCACGGCCATGGTCTCCGAGCGCGCGGGTGCGTCTATCGGCACCGTCTACCGCTACTTCCCGGATCGCATCGTCGTGCTCCAGGGACTCAGCGCACGCTTCATCCGGGACTTCTCGGACCGGGTGCGGGTGGCGGTCGCCGAGCCCAAGCACACGTCTCCGGCCGACGCCATCGCGGCCGCGCTCGACGTGGTGATCGCCGGCTTCAAGTCCGAGCCGGGCTTCCGTTCGCTGCGTTTCGGCGACGTGCTCGACATCGAGGTGGGCACGGGCTCCCGCGGCGGGATGTCGGTGATCGCGGGTGCGGTCGCCAGCGGTGTGGCGGAGCGCTTCGAGGTCAAGGCCAAGGACGTGCTGTTCCCCACCGAGGTGGCTCTGAGCATCACCGACGCCCTCCTCGCGCGCGCCTACGCCGAGAACCGCAAGGGCGAGACCCGCTTCATCACCGAGGCGAAGACGCTCGCGCGCAGCTATCTGGCGGGCGCTCTTTCGTAGCATTCCGCAATGAGAAGCCGGCCGGCACTGGAATTGTCGGCGGGCGCGAATAGTGTGGAACCTGTCGAGTCTGCCGCCCCGTCCCGGTGCGGTCACGAATGATGGGCGAGCGATGATCGAGTTCCGCGGAGTGTCCAAGCGCTTCCCCGATGGCACTCTGGCGGTGGACGACTTCTCGCTGGTGATCCCGTCGAGGCAGCTCACGGTCTTCGTCGGCTCCTCGGGGTGCGGCAAGACCACCCTGCTGCGCATGATCAACCGCATGGTCGACCCGAGCGCGGGCCAGGTGCTCATCGACGACGAGGACATCGCCGAGCGCAACGCCGTCGAACTGCGCCGCAGCATCGGCTACGTCATGCAGCAGTCGGGACTGCTCCCGCACCGCAAGGTCATCGACAACATCGCGACCGTCCCCGTGCTCTCCGGCGTGCCCAAGAAGAAGGCGCGCGAGCAGGCGCGCGGGCTGCTCGCAACCGTGGGACTGGACGCATCGCTCGCCGAGCGCTACCCCTCCCAGCTCTCCGGCGGGCAGCAGCAGCGCGTGGGCGTCGCGCGCGCGCTCGCGATCGACCCCAACATCCTGCTGATGGACGAGCCGTTCGGTGCGGTGGACCCGCTCGTGCGGGCCGAGCTGCAGACCGAGATCCTCCGGCTGAAGCACGAGCTGGACAAGACGGTGGTCTTCGTCACCCACGACATCGACGAGGCGTTCCTGCTCGGCGAGCAGGTCATCATCTTCCAGAAGGGCGGCATCATCGCCCAGCAGGGCACGCCCGCCGAGATCCTCGCCAACCCGGCGAGCGATTTCGTCGCCGAGTTCATCGGAGCCGACCGCGGGAAGCGCCGCCTCACCGTCTCCGACGTGCGCGGCGCCGACGGCGAGCTCGTGCTCATCGACGGATTCGGCCACCCGGCCGGCGTGATCGAGTCCGAGAGCGAACTCCGGCCGCTCGGCACCGGGCCCAAGTCGCGCAGCGTGTCGAACAAGACGGACCAGGCGGGGGACGCGTAATGGCCTGGGTATGGACCAACTTCGACAAGGTCTGGGGTCTCACGATCGCCCATATCGGGCTGAGCGTCATCCCGATCGTCGTCGGGTTCCTGTTGTCCATACCCCTCGGCTACGCCGCCAGCCGTTCCCGGATCGCGCGCTCGACGCTGCTCAGCGTGGGCGGCATCCTCTACACGATTCCCTCGCTCGCGCTGTTCCTCGCGATCCCGGCCATCATCGGCACCTCGCTGCTCGACCCGGTGAACGTGATCATCGCGCTCACCATCTACTCGATCGCCGTGATGATCCGCACCGCGACCGACGCCTTCGCCTCGGTCCCCGCCGACGTGCAGGATTCCGCCCGGGCGATGGGGTTCTCGCGGGCGCAGCAGTTCTTCGGCGTGGACCT
The DNA here is from genome assembly GCA_966212465.1 of uncultured Lacisediminihabitans sp. Classification (GTDB taxonomy): domain Bacteria; phylum Actinomycetota; class Actinomycetes; order Actinomycetales; family Microbacteriaceae; genus Lacisediminihabitans. The sequence goes on along the minus strand of CBIHRK010000011.1, from coordinate 57,847 downwards.
CCCCCTCGCCGGGCCCGTGCTGCTGGCCGGCGTGCGCGTGGTCTCGGTGAGCACGGTGAGCCTCGTGAGCGTCGGGGCGATCATCGGCGTGTCGAGCCTCGGCTCGCTCTTCACCGAGGGCTTCGGGATCGCCTTCTACACGGAGATCTGGACGGGCATCGTGGGCACGCTCCTCATCGCCGCGGTGTTCGACGTGGTGATCGTGCTCATCGCCCGGCTCCTGCTGCCCTGGAACCGCCGCCCGACCCTGCGCCGACAGCGCGCGCTCGCCAGAAGGGCGGCCGCCGCGTGAACCCCTTCATCGAAGGTCTGCAATGGCTGTTCACGCCGTCGCACTGGAGCGACGTGAACGGCGGCGCCGGCATCGGCACCGAGCTGGTCAACCATCTGCGCTACACGGTCGTGGCGCTCTTCTTCGTCTTCCTCATCGCCGTGCCGATCGGCCTGCTCATCGGGCACACCGGCAAGGGCAGGAGCGTGGCGATCGTGGCCAGCAACATCGCCCGCGCGCTCCCGACGCTCGGCCTGCTCGCCGTGCTGATCCTGGCGCTCGGCATCGGGATCCTCCCTACGACCATCGTGCTCGTTCTGCTCGGCATCCCCCCGCTGCTCGCCGGGGTGTACTCCGGCGTGGAATCCGTCGACCGGCAGACCATCGACGCGGCGCGAGCACTCGGGATGACGGAGTGGCAGATTCTCGTCAAGGTCGAGATCCCGCTGTCGATAGCCCTTCTCATCGGCGGCCTTCGGGCCGCCACGCTGCAGATCGTCGCCACGGTGGCGATCGCCGCGGTCTACGGCGGAAACGGCCTCGGAAGATACGTGGTCTACGGCGTCGCGCAGCGCGACTTCGCCCAGGCGTTCGGCGGTGCGATCCTCATCATCGTGCTCGCCCTCGTCATCGACGGGCTGTACGCCGTCGTCCAGAGATTCGTCGTCCCGCGCGGTGTGTCCCGCAGGGCGAACGACCGCAACACCACAGCACGCGGCGACAGCATTCCCGTCGTCGCATCCCCCAGGACACCAGTCACGGAAGGTCAGTAATCATGTTCGCTCGCAAGAAAAGCATCGTCCTCACAGGAGTGCTCGCGGCCGCAACCGCGGTAGCACTCGTCGGCTGCTCCTCGTCGCAGTCGCTCAGCGGTGGCGGCTCCACGTCGTCGGCCGGCACGATCACCGTCGGCTCGGCCAACTTCTCGGAGAACGTCATCCTCGCCGACATCTACGGACAGGCGTTGGCGGCCAAGGGCTTCAAGGTCGACTACAAGCTCAACATCGGTGCGCGCGCCGTCTACATCCCGGCACTCCAGTCCGGCGAGATCGACGTGATCCCCGAGTACTCGGGCAGCATCCTGTCGTACCTCGACAAGAAGGCCTCGGCGAGCTCCTCCGACGACGTGGCCTCCGCGCTCACGAAGGCACTGCCATCCACCCTGGTCGCGCTCAAGCCGGCCAGTGCGGCCGACTCGGACTCGCTCAACGTGACGCCGGAGTTCGCTCAGAAGAACAACCTGAAGTCGATCGCCGACCTCGCGAACGTCTCGGACTTCACGCTCGCCGCGAACCCCGAGTTCCAGACGCGCCCGGACGGCATCCCCGGCCTGGAGAGCGTCTACGGCCTCAAGAACATCAAGTTCCAGGCGATCAGCGACGGCGGCGGACCGGCGACCCTCAAGGCGCTGCTCGACAACACCGTGCAGGTGGCGGACATCTACTCCACCACGCCGTCGATCCTCGACAACAAGCTGGTGACCCTCACAGACCCGAAGAGCCTCTTCGCGTCTCAGGAGGTCATCCCGATCGTCTACAAGAAGAAGACGAGCTCGAAGCTCGAGGACACGCTCAACGCGGTCTCGGCCAAGCTGACCACCAAGGACCTCCTCGAGCTCAACAAGGAGGTCTCCGGCGACAGCAAGACCGACCCGGCCGTCGCGGCGAAGAACTGGCTCAAGAAGGCCGGCCTGATCTAGCGGATCGGCGTGGGTCGGCTCGGCCGACCCGCATCGCGAGGCCCCGGGGATCAGCTCCCCGGGGTCTCGTCCGTTTCGGGCGCGGCGTCCTCGCGCTGCTCCATGTGGCGCGCCTCGGTGCGTTCGATGGCTCGCTTGACCAGGAGGGCCGCCACGAGGAACACCACGATGATCGCCACGAAGACGAGGCCGGCGAAGTGCAGCTGGTCGGAGAGCCGCCGGTACGACCCGGCCGCCAGCCATCCCACGGAGACGTAGGCCCCCGCCCAGAGCGCGCACGCCGGCGCGGTCCAGGCGATGAATCGGCGGTAGCGCATCGGGCTCATGCCCACGGTGAGCGGGATGAGGGCGTGCAGCACCGGCAGGAACCGGGAGACGAACACCGCGATCCCGCCGCGCCGTTCGAGGTAGGTCGATGCTCGCCGCCAGTTGCGCTCGCCCAGCCTGCGGCCGAGCGCGCTGTGCCGGATCCGCGGCCCGAACCAGCGCCCGAGGGCGAAGCCGACGCTCTCGCCGGCCAGGGCGCCGAGGATGACCACGACGAGCGTCGCCGCGAACTGCGCCCAGTCCATGATCGCGGTGGAGGCGACGAGCACGATCGTGTCGCCGGGAACGATGAGCCCGATGAGGATCGAGGTCTCGAAGAACATCCCGGCGAACGCGAACAGCAGTCTGAGCAGGGGATCCACGTTGCGCACCGTGTCGAGCAACCAGGTCAGCACCTCGTTCACGAGGGGATCGCCTCCGGCAGCGGACGGCGCAGCCGCTCCAGGCGCGCGCGCCACAGCGCCAGTCGTCCCGGCTGCTCCGCGGGTGAGGGGCCGTCGACCCAGGAGGTGACGATCCGGATGCCGTGCAGGGCGCTGAGCGCCCAGATCTCCAGGCCGTCGAGATCCGCCGGCGTCGCGGACTCGTAGAGCACGTCGACGCCGAGCGCCGTGGCCAGGGCGATCACCGACCGGGCGGTGACGCTGTCGACGCGGGTGAGCTCCGGCGCGGGGGAGCAGAGCGCATCGCCCCGCCACCAGAGCAGCGCGGCATTCGCCGCCTCGACGATGTAGCCCTCCGGCGAGAGGATCACCGGTTCGTCGGCGCCCCTCGCCTGGGCCCAGGTGCGCGCGGCGATCAGGGCGGCCGTGTCGGGTCCCTTCACGCCGGGCGCCGTGCGCGGATCGGTCGGATGCGTGACGAGCCGTACCGACCGCTTCAGCTCGGGCGCCGAGCGCAGGCGGAAGACGAGCTGCTCGCCGTCCGCCCGCCGTTGCGCCTCGACGCGCGGGAACCAGGTGCCCTCTCGCGGGATCGCCGAGACCGCCGCGTCCCAGAAGGCCTCGGCGGACTCTCCGGCGGAGCGGAGGAAGCGTTCGCGGTGAAGGTCCAGCGCCAGCGCGGCCCCCTCGACCACCAGCCACGAGTCGGCGGCGATCACGGCCGTGTCCGTCATGTCGCAGTGCTCCAGCGGCTGCAGCGCGGAACCGTGCCAGCGGAAGATCGACGTGACGCTCATAGACTCAGGGTATGCGTCACCGGCTCCTCGAGGCATCCGTCCCGGGATGGATAGATCCGGCGGCGGCGTTCTCCGCCCTGATCGCCGCCGAGCCCCGCGCGGTCTGGCTTGACGGCAACGGGGTCGGCACCAGCTACCTCGGTGTGGGCACCCGGCTCGCCACCGCTTCGGTCGCCGACGGCACCGTCACGGTCGACGGGGTGACCAGCACCGGCAGCATCCTCGACGTGGTGCGTTCCGCGGCGGGGAAAGGGGCGCCGGGTGACCCGGGCGGCTTCCGTGGTGGGTGGGTCGGTTGGCTCGGGTACGAGCTGCGAGGGCAGACGATGGGGGTTGCGGTGCGGCATCCGTCGGAGCGGCCCGACGCCGCCCTGCTCTGGGTCGATCGATTCGTCGCGTTCGACCATGCCGAGCGCCGCGTGCGTCTCCTGGTCGTCGGCGACGCCTGGGATTCCGACGCGTCCGCCTGGAGGGACGCCACACTCGACCGGTTGGCCGCCGCCGTCGTGCCCGAGACGCCCGAACCCGACGAGTCGACCGCGACCTGGGCCACGACCGACGCCGAGTACCTCGGCATGGTCGAGCGCTGCCAGCGCGCCATCCGGGACGGCGAGGCCTACCAGCTCTGCCTCACCACCGAGGCGGTCGTGCCGGTGCACCCCGACCCCGCCCTCACCTACCTCAGGCTGCGGTCGGCGAGTCCCAGCCATCACGGCGCCTACTTCCGGGTCGACGGAATCGCCCTGCTGGGCTCGTCGCCGGAGGTGTTCCTCACGGTGAGTCCGCAGGGGGTGGTCGAGTCGCGCCCGATCAAAGGCACCAGGCCGCGGGGGGCGGATGCCGCGGCCGACGCCGCTCTCGCCGCATCGCTCCTCGCCAGCGAGAAGGAGCGCGCCGAGAACCTGATGATCGTCGACCTCGTGCGCAACGACATCGCGCGAGTGAGCGAGGTGGGCTCGGTGAGCGTGCCACGGCTGCTCGAGGTGGAGAGCTACCCTCAGGTGCACCAGCTGGTGAGCACCGTGCGCGGGCGGCTCGCTCCGGGTCTCGACGGCGTCGACGCGGTCGCGGCGTGCTTCCCGGCCGGCTCCATGACCGGAGCCCCGAAGCACCGGGCAGTTGAGCTGCTCGACGCCCTCGAAGCCCGACCGCGCGGCATCTATTCGGGCGCGTTCGGCTACTTCGGACTCGACGGCGCCATCGAGCTCGCCATGGTGATCCGCAGCATCGTGCTGGACGCCCGGGGTGCGACCGTCGGAGCCGGCGGCGGTATCACCGCGCTCTCCGTGCCCGCCGAGGAGCTCGCGGAGGTGCGCCTGAAGGCGGCCGTGCTGCTCGGCGTGCTGGGGGTGCGGGAACGCTGAGAGCCGCTCGGGCGTTACATCCCACGCAGGTTCGATAACCTTGTTCCCGGCCGTGGCAGTCTCCGGCCGAACCCCCGCGACGAATTGAGATCCACTGTGCACCACGACGACCACGCCGACGCCGACCAGGGCCCGCGGTACGATCCTGCACGTCTCCAGGAGAAGTGGCAGGTCCGCTGGGACGAGCTGCAGCCGTTCCGCTCCGACCTCCCCGGGGACACGAGGCCGCGCAAGTACATCCTGGACATGTTCCCGTACCCCTCCGGCGACCTGCACATGGGTCACGCCGAGGCCTTCGCGCTCGGCGACGTCGTTGCGCGATACTGGCGCCAGCAGGGCTTCAACGTGCTGCATCCGATCGGCTGGGACAGCTTCGGCCTGCCCGCCGAGAACGCCGCCATCAAGCGCGGCGTCGACCCGCGCGAGTGGACCTACGCCAACATCGAGCAGCAAAAGACCTCGATGAAGCGGTACGCGGCATCCTTCGACTGGACCCGCGAACTGCACACCAGCGACCCCGAGTACTACAAGTGGAACCAGTGGCTGTTCCTGAAGCTCTACGAGAAGGGGCTCGCCTACCGCAAGGAGAGCTGGGTCAACTGGGACCCGGTGGACCAGACGGTGCTGGCGAACGAGCAGGTGCTGCCGGACGGCACCTCCGATCGCTCGGGCGCCGTCGTGGTGAAGAAGAAGCTCACCCAGTGGTACTTCAAGATCACCGACTACGCGGACCGGCTGCTCGACGACCTCAACCAGCTCGAGGGCTCCTGGCCGTCGAAGGTGCTGGCGATGCAGCGCAACTGGATCGGGCGGTCCGTCGGTGCCGACGTCGACTTCGAGATCGAGGGGAGGGACGAGAAGATCACGGTCTTCACGACCCGGCCCGACACCCTCTACGGGGTGACGTTCATGGTGGTGGCCCCGGATTCGGATCTCGCGGCCGAGCTGATCGCGGGAGCGCCCGAGCAGTATCACCAGGCCTTCGCCGACTACCTCGTCCAGGTGCAGAAGACCTCGGAGATCGAGCGCCAGGACGCCTCACGTCCGAAGACCGGCGTGCCCCTGGGGCGCCACGCGATCAACCCGATCAACGGCGAGGTCATCCCGATCTGGGCGGCGGACTACGTGCTGGCCGACTACGGTCACGGCGCCGTCATGGCGGTGCCGGCCCACGACCAGCGCGACCTCGACTTCGCCCGCACCTTCGGCCTGCCGATCCGCGTCGTGGTCGACACGAACGCGCCGGTCACCGGAGCGATTCCGGTGCTGCCGATCAACCCCGAGACGGGGGAGGCCGAGCTTCCGGACGACCTGCCACCGCTCGACCCGTTCAGCACCGGCAAGGCGCTCACCGGGGAGGGGCGGATGATGAACTCCGGTTCGCTCGACGGCCTCAGCAAGTCGAACGCGATCAGGCGCATCATCGAGCAGCTGGAGGCCAAGGGCAGCGGTCGCGCGGCGAAGAACTACCGCCTGCGCGACTGGCTGATCTCCCGCCAGCGCTTCTGGGGGACACCCATCCCGATCGTGCACACCGAGGACGGCGAGCTCGTGCCGGTTCCCGAGGACCAGCTGCCGGTCACGCTGCCCGCGAGCGACGGCCTCGACCTTCAGCCGCGTGGGCAGTCGCCGCTCGGTGCGGCGGACGAGTGGTCCGAGGTGACGCTTCGCGACGGCCGTAAGGGCCGCCGCGACCCCGACACGATGGACACGTTCGTCGACAGCTCCTGGTATTTCCTCCGCTTCATGGATCCGACCGACGAGACCCGCGCCTTCGATCCTCGCGAGGCGGACAAGTGGGCGCCCGTCGACCAGTACGTGGGCGGCGTCGAGCACGCCATCCTGCACCTGCTGTATGCGCGCTTCATCACCAAGGTGCTGTTCGACCTCGGTTACGTGAGCTTCACCGAGCCGTTCAGCGCCCTGCTCAACCAGGGCATGGTGCTCTCGGGCGGTTCCAAGATGTCGAAGAGCAAGGGCGGCGTCGACCTCGGGACCGAGATCGACGCTCACGGCGTCGACGCCATCCGGTTGACGATGGCGTTCGCCGGTCCGCCCGAGGACGACATCAACTGGGAGGATGTCTCTCCCGCCGGTTCCGCGAAATTCCTGGCCCGCGCCTGGCGCCTCGCCCACGACGTGACCAGCCCGCCGGAGATCGAGTGGAAGACGGGCGACGACGCGCTGCGCCGCGTGACCCACCGCTTCCTCGCCGAGGCTCCCGGACTGATCGAGTCGTTCAAGTTCAACGTGGTGGTCGCGCGGCTCATGGAGCTGGTGAACGCGACGAGGAAGGCGATCGACTCGGGTCCGGGTGGCGGCGACGCCGCGGTGCGGGAGGCCACCGAGACAGTCGCCCTCGCACTCTCGCTGTTCGCGCCGTACACGGCGGAAGAGATGTGGGAGGTGCTCGGCTACCCTCCCACGGTGGCGCTCTACGGCTGGCGCAGGGCAGACCCCACGCTGCTCGTGGAGAGCTCGGTCACCGCGGTGGTGCAGGTCAACGGCAAGGTGCGCGATCGCCTCGAGGTCGGTCCGAAGATCGAGCCGGGTGAGCTCGAGAAGCTGGCGCTGGCTTCGTCCGCCGTCCAGCGGGCCATCGGCGACGCCGAGATCGTGAACGTGATCGTGAAGGCTCCGCGACTGGTGAGCATCGCCATCCGCGCCTGACCTCTCCCTCCCAGCGGGCCTCCGGGGCGGTCTCTCCCCATTCCGTGCGGGAGGGCGCCGGCTGGCATGCCCGCACTCGTAGCGTCGGTGCGTGGCTTCCCCTGAGATAGTGCCGGCACCGCGCTCCCGAGTGCGCGTCGGGCTCGGCGCCGCCGTCGTGCTGGTGCTGCTCGCGCTCGGGATCGCGGTCGCCGTGGCGGCGATGGGATCGCACGGAGACACGACGGTGCTGAGCACGCCGGCGAGCACGCCCGGTCGCGCATCGGCGCCGGATGCGGTGGCCGATCAGGTGTACGTGCACGTGCTCGGTCAGGTTGCCCGGCCGGGTCTCTACGTGCTCCGCGACGGGGACAGCGCGGTCGACGCCATCGCGGCGGCGGGTGGTTTCACCGCCGTGGCCGACCGCACGCAGGTCAACCTCGCGCGACCGCTGGTGGACGGCGAGCAGATCGTCGTCGCGGCGCAGGGAGAGGCGCCTGCGGCATCCGTCGCGCCGCTCGGGGCGGGGAAGGTGAATCTCAACAGCGCGGACCAGGCGGCGCTGGAGACGCTGCCGCGGGTGGGGCCGGCGCTTGCCGCGCGCATCCTCGACTGGCGGAAGGCCAACGGGCGGTTCACCTCGGTCGAAGACCTCATGAGCGTGACCGGCATCGGCCAGAAGATCTTCGACGGGCTGAAGGACAGGGTGACGGTGTGAAGGCGGATGCTCGGCTGGCCGTCCCCGTGGCCGCGGCGTGGGCTGTCGTCGTCGCACTGCTCGCGGTGCCGAGCGCGGCACCGTGGGCGGCCGCAGGGCTAGCGGCCGCGGCGCTCGTCTGCCTCGCCGTGGGCCGTCGGGTGCGCGTCGGTGCGAGCGTCGCCGTGTGCCTGGCCATCGCCGCCCTGCTCGCCACCCTCGTCGCCGTGCAGCTTCCGCAGCGCCGGCCTCCCGACCTCCTCTCCGCTGCGCGTGCGGGCCGTCACGTGGTGGCCGTCGTGGACGCGGGTGAGCGGGTGCGGAGCGAGGTTCCGTTCGACGGCACGGCGACCGAGGTCCGCATCGGTCACGCGGTGCACGAGGTGCGCATTCCGGTGACCGTCTTCGACCACGAGGGCGACGCCGCGCCGGGGAGCCGCGTCGTGGTCGCGGGCACGCTCGTGGCCGGCGCAGCGGTGGATCGGTCGGCGTTCCGGCTCTTCGCCACCTCGCTGCAGGTGCGCGGGCCGCCGCCGTGGTGGATCGCGGTGACGGAGCCGCTGCGGTCGTCGTTCGAGCGCGCTGCTTCCGCGCTCCCGGGTGACGGCGGCGCGCTCCTGGCGGGACTGGCCATCGGCGAGACCTCCGCCGTTCCGGCCTCGCTGGATGCCGCGATGAAGGCGAGCTCGCTGACCCACCTCACCGCGGTCTCGGGCGCCAACTGCGCCGTGGTGATCGGACTCGCGCTCCTGGTCGGAGCCCGGCTCGGCCTGCCGCGCCGGGTGCGGCTCGGCGGCGCGCTGGTGCTGCTCGTCGGCTTCGTCTGTCTCGTCAGTCCGCAGCCGAGCGTGCTGCGGGCCGCCACCATGGCCGCGCTCGCCCTGGCGATAGAGGCTACGGGGCGCGCGGTGAGCGGCCTGCCGGTGCTCGCCCTCGCCGTGCTCGTGCTGCTCTGCCTCGATCCCTGGCTGGCGGTGCACTACGGCTTCGCCCTCTCCGTGCTGGCGACTGCCGGGATCGTGCTGCTCGCGCGCCCGATCTCGGCCCGCCTCGAACGCATCCTTCCCCGCTGGCTCGCCCTCGTCGTCGCCGTTCCGCTGGCCGCGCAGCTCGCCTGTCAGCCGATCCTTCTGATGCTCCAACCGGGGCTGCCCACCTATGGCGTCGTGGCCAACGTGCTCGCCGAACCCGCCGCCCCGATCGCGACCGTGGTCGGTCTCGTGGCGTGCCTGCTGTCGGCGGTCTGGCCGGGAGCCGGCCTGGTCGCGGCCTGGATCGCCTGGCTGCCGGCGGCCTGGATCGCCGCGGTCGCCCGATTCTTCGCCGGGCTCCCCGGCGCCACCCTCCCGTGGCCCGGGGGAGGGGCGGGCGTGGCCCTGCTCGCGGTCGCCTGCGTGCTCGTCGTCGTGCTGGTGAGCGGGGCGGGCGGACGGCGCATCCGTTCGGTCGTCGCCGGCGCGCTCCTCGTCACGGCCATCGGCGTGATCGGATTCGCGGTGGGCGACGCGGTGCGTGCGGGCGTCTCGCGACCGCCGGACTGGCAGGTGGGCATGTGCGATGTCGGTCAGGGCGACGCCTCGCTGGTTCGCAGCGACGGCATGATCGCGATGATCGACACGGGTCGGGAGCCCGCGCGGGTCACGTCGTGCCTGTCCGCGCTCGGAATCGGCCGCATCGATCTGCTGGTGCTGACCCACTACGACATCGATCACGTCGGGGGCACGAGCGCCCTGTTCGGGCGCGTGTCCCGCGCTCTGGTGGGCCCGCGCGCCGGCCAGGACGACGAACGGCTGGTGCGGCAGCTGGCGGAGCACGGTGCGGTGGTGGAGCAGGCGCACCGCGGCATGTCCGGGGTCATGGGCCGGCTGCGGTGGGAGGTGCTCTGGCCGAAGGAGCGGCTCGGCTCGGTCGAGCCGGGCAACGCCGCGAGCGTCACGGTCGCCTGGGGCCCGGCGGGCCCCTGTCCATCGGGGTGCATCACCTCGCTCTTCCTCGGCGACCTGGGGGAGCAGCCTCAGGAGCTGCTGATGGCGGCGAACCGGATTGGGCCCGTCGACCTGGTCAAGGTGGCCCACCACGGATCGGCGGACCAGTCCCCGACGCTGTACGAGAGGCTGCGAGCATCCGTGGGCCTCATCGGCGTCGGCGCGGACAACGGGTACGGGCATCCCACCCGGCGTCTGCTGAGCGTGCTGCGCGGCATCGGCACCACGATCGCCCGCACCGACGAGGAGGGCATGCTGCTGGTCTCCCCGCTCCCGGGCGGTGGGGAGAGTCTGTGGACGGAGCGCGCACCGAGCGACCTCCTGCGCCCCGGACGCTCGCGTGCCGGTGGCCGCCGATAGGCTGGGAGCAGGAATCGGCGGGAGAACGATGGCAACGAGAAGCGCGCCCAAGGCGGCCGTCTCCATACCCCAGCTCAGCTGGGACAAGGTGCGGCCGGCGCCCGTGGTGCTGGTCTCCGGCAGCGAGGACTTCCTGGCGGATCGAGCGATCCGGCTGCTGAGAGAGACGCTGCGCGCCGAGGATCCGAGCCTCGAGGTGAGCGACATCGAGGCGGACGCCTACGGTCCCGGCGAGCTGATCACCCTCGCCAGCCCGTCGCTGTTCGCCGAGCCGCGCATGATCCGCGTCTCCGGCGTGGAGAAGTGCACCGACGCCTTCATCACCGAGACGCTCGCCTACCTCGAGAACCCGGCCGACGACACCTATCTCGTGCTCCGCCATGGCGGCGGAGTACGCGGCAAGAAACTCCTCGATGCGCTTCGCGGCGGCCTCGGCGGGGGCATCGAGATCATCTGCGCCGACCTCAAGAAGGACACCGAGAAGCTCGAGTTCGCGGCGGCGGAGTTCGCGGCGGAGGGCAGGCGGGTGACCGGCGGTGCTCTGCGCGCCCTGGTCGCGGCGTTCGCCGACGACCTCGCCGAGCTCGCGGCGGCGTGTCAGCAGCTGCTGGCCGACGCCTCCGATGAGATCACCGAGACGACGGTCGAGAAGTACTACTCGGGTCGAGTCGAGACCAACGCGTTCAAGGTGGCGGATGCGGCCATCGCCGGGCGTCACGGTGAGGCGCTCGTGCTTCTGCGCCACGCCATCGCGTCGGGCGCGGACCCGGTGCCCATCGTGGCGGCGTTCGCCAGCAAGCTGCGGACCATGGCGAAGCTCTCCGGCGCCCGCGGATCATCGGGCCAGCTCGCGCAGCAGTTCGGCCTCGCGCCGTGGCAGGTCGATCGTGCGAGACGTGATCTGCAGGGCTGGACGGGTGCGGGACTCGGCCGGAGCATTCAGTTGCTCGCCGAGACCGACGCAGACGTGAAGGGCGCCGGGCGCGACCCGGTCTACTCGCTCGAGCGCATGATCGGGGTCGTGAGCGAGCGCGGCTAGCGACCCGTTAACGGGCGAATGCCCCGGTCTCCGTCTGGAGAGCGGGGCATCCGACACGGTGCCTAGAGCGCTGCGACCTGCTTGGCGATGGCCGACTTGCGGTTCGCGGCCTGGTTCTTGTGCAGCACGCCCTTGCTGGCGGCCTTGTCGAGCTTCTTGCTCGCGAGCACGAGAGCGGCGGTCGCCTTCTCCTTGTCGCCCGCGATGACGGCCTCGCGCGTGGCGCGAACGGCGGTCTTCACCTCGCTCTTCACTGCCTTGTTGCGCTCCTGCGCCTTCTTGTTGGTGCCGATGCGCTTGATCTGCGACTTAATGTTTGCCACGTGATTGACCTTCTGGTTGTTTCGAACATATGAGGGCAGCCGCGAACCGGTTCCGCCGCCATCGAACTACTGACCGAGGGGATCCGGGCTGCGAATCGCGAAACCGTGAGAACGGCGCGCGCAAGCCAACAGGCAATGTTACCCGGTGCGGGCCCGGGAGGCAATTACGTCGCCCGGCGAGGCGGGGTCGTGCCTTCCTCGACGATGTCGAGCAGCAGCCGGGTGACCAGACGCGGGTCGCGGATGCCCCGCGCGAGCCGCGCGCCCGGCTGGCGCACGAGCGTGGCCCGGCCCGCCGCAGCGAGGAACGCGCGCTCCTCGAGGCGGAACAGATCGAACCCGCCGTTGACGAGCCACACCGGAGCGTCGATGCGTCCGAGCGCCCCGGGGGTGTCGAGGGTGGAGAGCCGCCCGAGGGTGTCGGCGAACAGGTCCGGTTCGGTGTTCCGGGTGTGGCGAGGCACCGCGCCGACGAAACGGGTGGCGCTCAGTGCGCCCAGGGCCGCACCGCGATCGGGCAGCACCTGATGGGTCGCGAAGGCGATGCGGTAGCTGTCGTCGAGCCAGCCGAGGGCCTGCGTGCCACAGCCGATCGCCACGAGCCCGCTGACGGAGGCACCGGACGCCGCCGCCTCGATGGCGACGTGAGCGCCGAGCGCCCGGCCGACGAGGAGCGGCGGCTCGGAGCATCCGTTCACCGCGGCGTCGACCGTGTCGACGGCTTCGGCGACCGTGAACGGCTCGCGCCGGCGGGCGCCGTGACCGGGGAGGTCGGGGGTGAGCACCGTGTGGCCGCGGGCTTCGAGGGCGAGACGCTGCGGCATCCACTCGTCCGAGCGCCCGCGGAGACCGTGGATCATCACGACGGTCGCGGGCATGCCTCGATCGTAGGCGCAATACGCTGAGGATATGCCTTCTCTCGCACCGCACATCGCGTCGGTCCCGCCCTCGGGGATACGCCGGATCTACGAGATCGCCGTCGAGCTGGACGACGTGATCTCGCTGGGCGTGGGCGAGCCCGATCGCCCCGTCGCACCGCACATCATCGAGGCCGCGCGGGACGCCTGGGCGAGGGATCAGACGAACTACACGGCGAACGGCGGTCTCGCGGAACTGCGCGCCGCGATCGTGCAGAAGCTCGCGCGGGAGAACGACGTCCACGTGGACGTGGAGCAGGTCTGGGTGACGGTGGGCGCGACGCAGGCGCTGCACCAGGCCATGCACATCCTGCTGGGTGCCGGCGACGAGGTGCTGGTGCCCGACCCCGGGTACACGACCTTCACCATGAACGCGCGGATGCTGCAGGCCAGGCCCGTGCCCTACACGCTTCGGCCGGAGAACGGCTTCGGCCCGGATCTCGACGAGCTGGAGCGTCTCGTCACCGACCGCACGCGACTCATCGTGGTGAACTCGCCGTCCAACCCGCTCGGGAGCGTGTTCGACGAGCGCACCCTGCGCGCCCTGCTCGACTTCGCTCGCCGGCACGACCTGTGGGTGCTGAGCGACGAGGTGTACGAGTACTTCACCTACGGGGCGAAGCACGTCAGCCTGGCGGCGCTCGACACCGACGACCGCGTCTTCTCGGTCTTCTCCCTCTCCAAGACCTACGCGATGACCGGCGCGCGGGTGGGTTACCTCGTCACCCCGCCGGGGCTCACCGAGGTGATGCGAACGGTCCAGGAGGCCGCCATCAGTTGCGTCGCGCGACCCGACCAGCTGGCGGCGGTCGCCGCCATCACGGGCGACCACCAGCACGTCTCCGCCTCGCGCGACCACTACCGCGGCAATCTGGAGGCGGCGTGCGAGGTGCTCGACGGCCGCGGCATCCGCTATCTGCAGCCGAACGGCGCGTTCTATCTGTGGGTGGACGTCTCGCACGCCTCCGGCGGCGACGTCGCCGGCTGGGCGGAGCGCTTCCTCATGCATCAGCGAGTCGCGATCGCTCCGGGAAGCGCGTTCGGGCGGTCGGGGGAGGGCTGGATCCGGGTGTGCGTCGCCGCGACCCGGGCCGACCTCCTCGAGGGATTGAGCCGACTCCCAGGGCATTGATGCCCGGGTGATGGATAGTCTGTGGGTACTACCCGTCATCGATTCATCAGGATCACACCCATGATCACGTCATCTCCCGTAGCACAGGAACTCGGAGCCAGAGTGCGAGAGCGCCGACGGCGCCTCGGAATCAGCCAGGAGACCCTCGCCGACCTGGCCGACATGCACTGGACCGCCATCGGCCGCCTCGAACGCGGCGTCGGCAACCCCACCCTCGCCGTGCTGCTCCGCATCGCCGAGGGCCTCGGAGTGGACCCCGGGGAGCTGGTGAGAGGGCTCAGGGCGCAGCCGGTGTCGCGGGTGCATCCGGCCGACCGGCTGCGCGCCGAGCGCGGGTACGGCGGGTAGCCCGGGCCGTGGGAGAATTGTGCGTTCAGTCTCCCAGCATCGACCAGAGGTACGCGTGAGCCCCAGAGCAGTGAAGGCCCTCGAGCCGGCATCGACCGACCCCGCCTTCATCCGCAACTTCTGCATCATCGCGCACATCGACCACGGAAAGTCGACGCTCGCCGATCGCATGCTGGGCATCACCGGCGTGGTCAGCGATCGCGACATGCGTGCCCAGTACCTCGACCGCATGGACATCGAGCGCGAGCGCGGCATCACCATCAAGAGCCAGGCGGTGCGGATGCCGTGGGCACTCGACGCTCCGGCGGGTTCCGTGCAGGCGGGCACCTACGCCCTGAACATGATCGACACGCCCGGCCACGTGGACTTCACCTATGAGGTCTCGCGGTCGCTCGCCGCCTGCGAGGGCGCGATCCTGCTGGTGGACGCCGCGCAGGGAATCGAGGCGCAGACCCTCGCGAACCTCTACCTCGCGCTCGACAACGACCTGACCGTCATCCCCGTGCTCAACAAGATCGACCTGCCCGCGGCGGAGCCGGACAAGTACGCGAAAGAGCTCGCCAGCCTGATCGGCGGCAGCCCGGATGACGTGCTGCGGGTCTCGGGCAAGACCGGCGTGGGAGTCACCGAGCTGCTCGACGAGGTCGTGCGACTGATCCCGGCGCCGAAGGGCGATCCGGCGGCTCCGTCCCGCGCCATGATCTTCGACTCGGTCTACGACTCGTACCGCGGCGTGATCACCTACGTGCGGATGATCGACGGGCAGTTGAAGCCGCGCGAGCGCATCCAGATGATGTCGACCCGCGCTGTGCACGAACTGCTGGAGATCGGGGTGTCCTCGCCGGAGCCGACCCCGACCAAGGGGCTCGGCGTCGGCGAGGTCGGCTACCTGATCACCGGCGTGAAGGACGTGCGCCAGTCGAAGGTCGGCGACACCGTCACCAGCGCGTCGAAGCCGTCGACGCAGGCGCTTCCGGGGTACACCGATCCGAAGCCCATGGTCTTCTCCGGGCTGTACCCGATCGACGGCAGCGACTATCCGGTGCTGCGCGAAGCGCTCGACAAGCTGAAGCTCTCGGATGCGGCCCTGGTCTACGAGCCCGAGACCTCCGTGGCGCTCGGCTTCGGCTTCCGCTGCGGATTCCTCGGACTGCTGCACCTCGAGATCGTGACGGAGCGCCTCGAGCGCGAGTTCGGGCTCGACCTCATCTCCACGGCCCCGTCGGTCACCTACGAGGTCACGACGGAGGACAAGAAGCATTTCACCGTCACCAATCCGAGCGAGTTCCCCACCGGCACGAAGATCGCGTCGGTGAGCGAGCCGATGGTGAAGGCGGCGATCCTCGCGCCGAAGGACTATGTGGGTACCATCATGGAGCTCTGCCAGTCGCGGCGAGGCAGCCTCATCGGCATGGACTACCTCGGTGAGGACCGCGTCGAGATCCGCTACACGATCCCGCTCGGCGAGATCGTCTTCGACTTCTTCGACCAGCTCAAATCGAAGACGGCCGGGTACGCCTCGCTCGACTACGAGCCGAGCGGCGATCAGGACGCAGATCTGGTCAAGGTCGACATCCTGCTGCAGGGTGAGACCGTGGATGCGTTCAGCGCGATCGTGCACAAGGACAAGGCCTACGCGTACGGCGTGCTGATGACGGAGCGGCTGAAGAAGCTCATCCCGCGGCAGCAGTTCGAGGTGCCGATCCAGGCCGCGATCGGCGCTCGCATCATCGCCCGCGAGTCGATCAGCGCGATGCGCAAGGACGTTCTGGCCAAGTGCTACGGCGGTGACATCACACGCAAGCGCAAGCTCCTCGAGAAGCAGAAGGAGGGCAAGAAGCGCATGAAGATGGTGGGCCGTGTCGAGGTGCCGCAGGAGGCGTTCATCGCCGCGCTCTCGGGCGACACCGAGGTCAAGAAGGCGAAGTAGGCGTGACGGTACCCCTCTGGGAGCGTCCGGTGACCTACGGCGCGGTGGGCGCCACGAAGGCGGCCGACCTCATGACCTACCCGCCCGCCGGGTACCGGCCGTTCGAAGGACGTGCCCGCATCGGACACGGCGACGCCAGATGGGTCTACGCCTGGTCGATGACTCTGGCGTGGGGCATCCAGCGGGGCGCCGGCTTCGAGGTGCGTCCGGTTGCGACGCCGGCCGAGGTGACCGAGCAGACCTATTCGCCCGTCTCCTTCGACGCGGCGGGCGCGCCCGTCGCACCGGCGACGATCTCCTCGGCGCACGAGACCGTGTTCGGCCCGGACGGCGCGGCGCTGATCGCTCCGGGCGACACGGTGGTGCTCGGCGTCCGGTTCTGGCCCTTCCGCATCTGGGCTCCGGCGCGGGTCGTCTACGTCATCAACGAGCCCGATCGCAAGGGGTTCGCCTACGGAACCCTGAAGGGCCACCCCGAGCGCGGCGAGGAGTCGTTCGTCGTCGAACGCACCGACGACGGCTCGGTCTGGCTGGAGATCCGCGCTTTCTCCCGGCCCGCACGCGGCTGGGGCGTCGTGTTCCCGGTACTGCGCTGGACCCAGTGGTTCTACACCCGCCGCTACTTCCGCACCCTGAGCGGCCCCCTGCCCTGACCCCTTCGGAAATTCAGGATTTCGGCAGTGCACGCGCTCGCACCTCCCGGATCTCCGGAGGCCGCCAGCGGACCCGCGTCCGATCTCCTGAATTTCCCGCGCACCACGCGGACCCGCGGAGGGCGGGAGCGCCCGAGCCCGCGCCCACCCCCCTCTGCCTCTTTCGACAATTCAGGATTTCGGTCGTGCAGCCCTGCGCGACATCCCGAGTTCTCGAGGGTTCCGCCGTTTGGCGCGCGACGATCTCCTGAATTGTCGAATGGGTCGGGGCGGAGGCTGGGCGGGGTAGCCGCCGGCGGCATTTCGGAAATTCAGGAGTCTGGTCGGCTCTGCTCGTGGGTTGCCCGTGTTCTCGGAGGCTGCGCGCGCGTGCTCTGCCGAAATCCTGAATTTCCAAAGGGGAGAGCGAAGGGGCGGGGTGGGGTCAGCGGAGGGCGGCGAGGGTGGCGAGGGTCTCGGGCAGGGCCGATGAGAGGTCGGGCACGACCAACACGGCCGAGGTCTGCGTGAGCTCGGCGACCGAGTAGTGGCCGGTCGCGACCGCGATGAACGGCATGCCGGCCGCCTCCGCTCCGATGCCGTCGCCCGGGGTGTCGCCGATGATCACGACGGTCGCGCCCGCGAGTTCGGCCGCCGCGCGCAGAGTCAGTTCGGAGCGCACGGGGGAGAGGTCGCCGAAGAACGAGTGACCCCAGTCGAACGCCTCGGCATCCAATCCCGCGCCCTCCATCTTGTAGCGCGTGCGGGCGGCGGAATTGCCGGTGAGCAGCGCATTCGTCCACCCGGCGTCGGCGACCGCACCCACCGCCTCGACGATCCCCGCCGCGATCTCGCGCCGCGCCCCGCCGAGGTGCCGCTCGAGGGAGAGCTGGTCGAGGTGTGCGGATGCCGCGGAGTGCAACTCCCTCGGCAGACCGTTGGCCTCCAGCGCCTCCCACAGGATCTGACCGTCGGTCTTGCCGTGCATGAGAGGCACCGGCACGGCGAGCGCTCGGCCGGCCGCGCGTTCGATCGCCTCCCCGTAGAGACCGCCGGCGCCTACGCCGTTGAGAAGGAGGGTGCCGTCGACATCCCAGAGCACGTAGTGGGGTGAGGTCACCACACCATGCTGGCACAGCCCGGCCTGCGAGAATGGACGGATGCCCAGCGCCCTGCCCATCGCCGACCCGGCGCCCGCGGACGGTGCGCTGCCCGCGAGCGCCGTCGAGGGCGCCGTCACCCGCAACTTCGGCGTCTACCTGCACGTGCCGTTCTGCCGCGTGCGCTGCGGCTACTGCGACTTCAACACCTACACGGCCGACGAGCTCCGCGGCGCGAAGCGCACCGATTACGCGAGCCAGGCGATCGCCGAGGTCGGATTCGCCCGGCGCGTGCTGGCGGGCTTCCCGCCCCGCGAGGTCTCCACCGTCTTCTTCGGCGGCGGCACCCCCACCCTGCTGCCCGCATCGGACCTCGCCGCGATGCTGGGTTCCGTGCGCGGGGCCTGGGGTCTCGCGCCGGGAGCCGAGGTGACCACCGAGGCCAATCCCGATTCGGTGGATGCCGCCTACCTCAGCCAGCTCGCCGACGCCGGTTTCACCCGCGTCTCGTTCGGCATGCAGTCGGCGGTGCCGCACGTGCTCGCGACGCTGGAGCGCACGCACGACCCCGAGCGCATCCCGCTCGTGGTCGAGTGGGCCAGGGAGGCGGGGCTCCAGGTGAGCCTCGACCTGATCTACGGCGCGCCGGGGGAGTCCCTCGACGACTGGCGCGCGTCGCTCGAGCAGGCGCTCGCGCAGCGTCCGGATCACATCTCGGCGTACGCGCTGATCGTGGAGCAGGGCACGAAGCTCGCCCGCCAGATCGCACGCGGGGAGGTCGCCCGGCCCGACGACGACCTGCAGGCCGACATGTACGAGCTGGCGGAGCGGATGCTCGGCGCGGAGGACTTCGCCTGGTACGAGGTGAGCAACTGGAGCCGGAGCGAGGAGCACGCCTCGCGCCACAACCTCGCGTACTGGCAGGGGCACGACTGGTGGGGGGTCGGGCCCGGCGCGCACAGTCATGTCGGCGGCATCCGATGGTGGAACGTCAAGCATCCGGCGGCCTACGCGGACCGCATCGGCGCGGGGGTCTCGCCCGCCGCGGGCCGCGAGACGCTCGACGAGGAGACGAGGCGCATCGAACGCGTGCTGCTCATGACCCGGATCCGGGAGGGGCTCGACGTGGCCGAGCTCACGGCCGCGGGTCGAACGGCGATCGCCGGGCTCATCGCGGAGGGCCTCATCGAACCGGCGCCGGCGTTCGCGGGTCGAGTGGTGCTGACCCTGCGCGGACGGCTTCTCGCCGACCTGGTGGTGCGAAGACTCCTCGACGAGTGAGCGTCAGCTCACGAACGGGAGGGTGAGCACGTAGCGGGCCGGCTCTCCGCGGTACGCCTGGAGGGCGCACACGACGCTGAGCACCACCGCGGCCGCCGCGACGACGGGGAGCACGAGGAATCCCACGACGAACCACAGGGTGACGAAGCCGATCAGGTAGGCGCCCAGCGCGGTGAGCTGGAAGTTGAGCGCTGCCCGCAGCTGCTCGCGCAGCCACGGGTCCCGGCCCTCCAGCAGCACGAAGGCGATGAGCGCGGGCACGAAGAGGAACGGGATTCCGGCGAGGTGCACCACCACGGCGATCGTGCGGGTGTCGGTCACGGTCGAGGGGGTGGAGGTCATCCGCCCATTAAAGCCAGGAAGCCCGGACCGCGACGGCCCGGGCTCCTCGAGAGTCGACTGCTACTTGATCCAGCGGATGTTGACCGGGTAGCGGTACAGCTCGCCGTTGTTGTTCTTGACGCCGCCGAGGATCGAGAAGATCAGGTTGATGATCAGCAGCGCCCAGATCACCAGGCCGAAGAGCAGCGGGATGATGATCGTGAAGGAGAGGATCGCGCTGATGATCTCCAGCACGATGAGCAGGCCCGTGACGTTGATCGTCCAGTTCAGGTTCTCCTTGCTCTGCTCCTTGATCTTCGGGCCGCGGTTGCCGAAGGCAAAGTAGAAGATGAGCGCGGGGATGAGCAGGATGATGTTCAGGAACGTGGCGAGGGTGGTGTACTGCTTGTCCTCTGCCTCGGTGAATGGAGCAACCGGCTGCGGCGCGGGCGTCGGTTCGGTCATTGTCGTGTGCCTTTCACATATACGAGTCCGCCGACGATTCGGGGGCGGAGGCGGTGCGTGCGCTCTCGCTCTCTCCCCGGGAGGGGAGCACGGCGCAAGCACGTGCATAAGGTACTGCCTTTCTCGCCGCGAGGGCAATGGGTGTGACGCCCCGAGTGCAGGTACAATTGGCAGTCAAGGACGTGGAGTGCTAAGCCTCGACGCACAATTCTGAAGGCGGTGGTTCATGGTCTCCGAGCGGAGTCTCGAGGTGCTGCGTGTGATCGTGCAGGACTATGTCGCCTCCCGGGAGCCCGTCGGCTCCAAGTCGATCGTCGACCGGCACTCCTTCGGCGTGTCCGCGGCCACCATCCGCAACGACATGGCGCTGCTCGAGGAGGAGGAGCTGATCGCCGCTCCGCACACCTCGTCGGGCCGCATCCCCACCGACAAGGGGTACCGCGTCTTCGTCGACCAGCTCGCCGACCTGCGCCCGCTGAGCGCGGCGCAGCGCACCGCGATCGAGACCTTCCTCGGCGAATCCGCCGACCTCGACGAGGTGCTCGGCCGCACGGTGCGGATGCTCTCGCAGCTGACGCACCAGGTGGCGCTCGTGCAGTATCCGTCGCTCACCCGCTCCCGCATCCGCCACATCGAGCTGGTGCGACTCACCCCGAACCGCATGATGACGGTCGTGATCACCGACACCGGCCGGGTTGAGCAGCGCCTGATCGACATCGCGGCCGACGCCGACGACGAGTTCATCGGCGAGCTCCGCACCAAGCTCAACGCCACCCTCGGCGGCCTCGGGCTCGCGGATGCCGCGGAACAGCTCTCCTCGCTGGCCGATCGCTTCCCGCCTCACCGCGCCGCCGCGGTGGGGCAGGTGGTGACCGCCCTCATCGATCAGGTGATGGCGAACCGCCAGGAGCGCCTTCTGATGGCCGGCACCGCGAATCTCGTGCGCACCGAGGAGGACTTCTCCGGCAGCATCTACCCGGTGCTCGAGGCGATCGAGGAGCAGGTGACGCTGCTGCGACTGTTCGCCGAGATGGAGCCGGAGCAGAACGGCTTCTCCGTGAGCATCGGCCGCGAGAACGCCTCGTTCGGGCTGGGGGAGACCTCGGTGCTCACCACCGGCTATTCGGCGACGGGCGGGGGACTCTCCCGCCTCGGGGTCATCGGCCCCACGCGCATGGACTATTCGACCAACATCGCGGCGGTTCGCGCCGTCGCCCGCTATCTCTCCCGCCTGCTCGGCGAGGACTAAGGAAAATCCAATTGGCTGCTGACCATTACGAAGTACTCGGCGTCGACCGCACCGCGTCGGCCGACGAGATCAAGAAGGCGTACCGCCGTCTCGCGCGCGAGCTGCATCCCGACGTGAATCCCGGCGCCGACGCGTCGGAGCGGTTCAAGCTGGTCACGCACGCCTACGACGTGCTCTCCGATCCGCAGCAGCGGGAGCAGTACGACCTCGGCCCCACAGCCGGGTTCGGCGGCGCCGGCGCGGGCAATTTCGGCGGATTCGGCGACATCTTCGAGACGTTCTTCGGCGGCGGTCAGCAGACCCGCGGTCCCCGGTCGCGCCGCGAGCGCGGGCAGGACGCCCTCGTGCGGGTCGAAGTCGACCTCGACGAGATCATCTTCGGCACGAAGCGCGACATCGAGGTGGACACCGCGGTGCTCTGCGAGACCTGCAACGGGTCGTGCTGCGCGCCGGGCACCCAGCCGGTCACCTGTGACATCTGCCACGGTTCCGGTCAGATCCAGCGCACCGTGCGCAGCCTGCTCGGCAACGTGATGACCTCGAGCCCCTGCGGCACCTGCCGCGGCTACGGCACGGTCATCCCCAACCCGTGCCCCACCTGCCAGGGCCAGGGCCGCGTGCGCGCGCGCCGCACCATCCCGGTGGACATCCCGGCCGGGGTCGACACGGGCCTGCGTCTCCAGCTGCCGGGCCAGGGCGAGGTCGGTCCGGCGGGCGGCCAGTCCGGCGACCTGTACCTCGAGATCAAGGTCAAGCACCACGACGTGTTCAGCAGGAACGGCGACGACCTGCTCGCCACGCTCGAGGTGCAGATGACGGATGCCATCCTGGGCACCCGCGCGAAGCTGAAGACCCTCGACGGGGAGGTCTCGTTCGACGTGCGCCCCGGCACCCAGAGCGCCGAGGTGGTCACCATCAAGGAGCGCGGCGTGACCCGGCTTCGGGGCAGCGGTCGCGGCGATCTCAAGATCGGCATCCAGGTGACGACGCCATCGAAGCTGAGCGCCAAGGAGAAGGACCTCATCGAGCAGTTCGCGAACGGCCGCAAGTCGGTCCCGCCGACGCTCACCCACTTCCAGCAGGGCTTGTTCCAGAAGCTCCGCGACCGCTTCCTCAGCCTGTAGCGCGTGGCCCACTTCTACCTGAGCGAGGAGCTCGAGGCGGTGCCGGTCGGCTCCACCGTCACGGTCGGCGGGAGCGAGGGTCGGCACGCGGTGACGGTCAGCCGGGTGAAGCCGGGCGAGCGGATCTCCGTCGGCAACGGATCGGGTTTCGTCGCCGCCGGCGAGGTGGTCGCGGCGGAGGGGTCCGCGTTCTCGCTCCTCGTCGACGAAGTCGCGAGCCACCCGCCGGCGAGTCCCGCGATCTGGCTCGCCCAGGCCCTGGCGAAGGGCGACCGCGACGAGTACGCGGTGCAGCAGGCGACCGAGCTCGGCGTCGACGGGGTGATCCCGTGGGCGGCGCAGCGCTCCATCGTGAAATGGGAGGGCGCGAAGGTGCGCAGGGGCCGCGACCGCTGGGAGGCCATCGTGCGCGAGGCCACGAAGCAGTCGGTGCGCCCGTGGATCCCGGAGGTCGGCGACCTGGTGACCACGCCGCAGCTGGCCGCGCTGGCCGGTGCGGCGCGGATGCTGGTGCTCGACCCCACCGCGGAGGCGCGGCTCACCTCGATCGACGCCGACCAGCGGGACGTCGTGCTCGTGGTGGGTCCGGAGGGCGGTATCGCGCCATCCGAGCTCTCCCGGCTGACCGCCGCGGGCGCGGAGCTCGTGCGTCTCGGCGAGACCGTGCTGAGGACCTCCACCGCCGGCCCCGCGGCGCTGGCCGTGCTGTCAGCGAAACTCGGCCGCTGGTAGCGGGCGGCCCGGTAGCCTAGAGAGATGGCAGAACCCTCGATCTTCACGCGCATCGTCGACCGTGAGATCCCCGCGGACATCGTGTTCGAGAACGAGCGGGTGATCGCGTTCCGCGACATCGCGCCCAAGGCGCCCGTGCACCTCCTCGTGGTGCCGAAGACGCCGCTCTACGCGAACGTCGGCGAGCTGGCTGCGGCCGACCCCGAGCTGCTCGCCGAGGTCGTCACCGTCTCCCGCGGCCTGGCCGAGGAATTCGCCGGCGGCCAGTACCGACTCGTCTTCAACACCGGCGAGAACGCCGGGCAGACCGTGTTCCACGTCCACGCGCACGTGCTGGGCGGACCTCTTCCGGAAGGATCTCTTGGCCTCGATTGAACTCCCCGCCGACAGCGAGCGCGTCGACATCCGCGTCGACGGCGTGGCGATGGTCCGACTGCTCGGGCCCCAGGACCGCCTGCTGAGAACCATCGAGGCGCAGCATCCGGGCGTCATCGTGCTCGTGCGCGGCAACGAGATCACCCTGGAGGGTGCGCCCGCCGAGGTGCAGTCGGCCGCCCGGCTGGTCGAGGAGCTGATCGCGATGGTCAGGGGCGACGTCGAGCTCGGGCAGGCGGACGTGACCGAATCGGCGCGGATCCTGCGCGACGATCCGAGGTCGAGCCCGGCCGAGCTGCTGAGCCAGGCGATCCTCACGAGCCGGGGCAAGAGCATCCGCCCGAAGACGCTCGGTCAAAAGGCGTACGTCGACGCGATCGATCACAACACGATCGTGTTCGGCATCGGCCCCGCCGGTACCGGCAAGACCTACCTCGCGATGGCCAAGGCCGTGCAGGCGCTCCAGCGCAAGGAGGTGGAGCGCATCATCCTCACGCGTCCGGCCGTGGAGGCGGGCGAGCGGCTCGGCTTCCTGCCCGGCAGTCTCACCGACAAGATCGACCCCTACCTGCGCCCGCTCTACGACGCCCTAAACGAGATGATGGATCCGGAGATCGTGCCGAAGCTGCTCGCCGCGGGCACGGTCGAGGTGGCGCCGCTCGCCTACATGCGCGGGCGCACGCTGAACAACGCGTTCGTGGTGCTCGACGAGGCGCAGAACACGACTCCGGAGCAGATGAAGATGTTCCTGACGCGCCTGGGCTTCGGCTCGAAGATGGTGGTGACCGGCGACATCACGCAGGTCGACCTGCCCTTGGGCGCGAGCGGACTCCAGCTGGTGACCCGCGTGCTGGACGACATCGACGAGATCCACTTCGCGCGCCTCACCAGCGCCGATGTGGTGCGCCACAGTCTCGTCGGCAGGATCGTCGACGCCTACACGAGGTACGACGCGGAGCGTCAGGCCGCGACCTTCGAGCGTGGAGCCAGGTCGTGAGCATCGAGATCAACAACGAGTCGGTCGTGCCGGTCGACGAGACCGCGCTGCAGCGCCTCGCCATCTACGCCCTCGACTCCCTGCACGTGCATCCGGATGCCGAGCTCGCGATCGTGCTCGTCGACGAGGGTGCGATGGAGCAGCTCCACCTGCAGTGGATGGATGAGCCCGGGCCGACCGACGTGCTCAGCTTCCCCATGGACGAGCTCCGCCCCGGCACCGAGGAGTCCATCACTCCGGCCGGACTGCTGGGCGACATCGTGCTCTGCCCGCAGGTGGCGATAGCGCAGGCCGAGGCGGCCGGGCACAGCCCGCTGGACGAGATGCTCCTTCTCACTGCGCACGGCATCCTGCACCTCCTCGGCTTCGACCACGCCGAGCCGGAGGAGGAGCGCGAGATGTTCGCCCTGCAACGCGACATCCTCGTCGGCTTCGCCGCCGAGGAACGGCGAACCAGGTAGCGCCATGATCCCCCTCTTCGTCAGCGTCGCCGTGCTGCTGGTGATCTTCGGTGGGCTCCTCGCGGCAGCGGATTCCGCCCTCGGCGTGCTCTCGCGCGGCGACCTGCTGGACATCGCGGCGCACTCCCGGTCGCGCCGGTCGCTCATCGCGATCGCGGCGGATGTCGGCGCTCACGTCAACGCGGTCAACTTCATGCGCGTGGTCGCCGAGACCACCGCGGCGGTGCTCGTCTCCCTGTCGTTCGCCTACATCCTCGAGTGGTGGTGGGCGCTGCTGGCCTCGGCGGTGGTGATGACCGTGGTCTCGTTCGTGCTGGTGGGGTCGAGCCCGCGCAGCGTCGGCCGGGTGCACGCTCGCGGCGTCGTGCGGTTCGCGGCGCCGGTGGTGCGCGGCATCCGGCTCTTCCTCGGCCCGATCGCGGCCGCCCTCGTCGCCCTGGGCAACCGCGTCACACCCGGACGCACCTCGACCTTCTCCTCGGAGGAGCAGCTGCTCAGCATGGTCGACGAGGCGACCGAGATGGATGTGCTCGAGGAGGACGATCGCGAGCTCATCCACTCCATCTTCGAGTTCAACGACACCGTCGTGCGCGAGGTGATGATCCCGCGCACCGACATGATCACGATCGACCTCGATGAGACGGTCGGCACGGCGATGGGGCTGTTCCTGAGCAGGGGCGTCTCGCGGATGCCGGTCATCGGGCGCGACGTGGACGAGGTCGTCGGCATCCTGTACCTCCGGGACGTCGCGCGGCTGGCGTACGAGCGGCCGAAGGGGTTCGACGGCGTCACCGTGGACACCCTGGCCCGCCGCGCGCTCTTCGTGCCGGAGTCGAAGAAGGCCGACGAGACGCTCCGGCAGATGCAGGCGGAGTCCAACCATCTGGCGATGGTGGTCGACGAGTACGGCGGGATCGCGGGCCTGGTGACCCTCGAGGACCTGATCGAGGAGCTGGTCGGGGACATCTCCGACGAGTACGACCGCGAGGTCGTGGAGATCGAGGACCTCGGCAAGGGCCGCTACCGCGTCGCCGCGCGACTGCCCGTCGACGAGCTGGGGGAGCTGTTCGACCTCGAGCTCGACGACGACGACGTCGACTCGGTGGGCGGACTGCTCACCAAGGCGCTCGGCCGGCTGCCCCTCCCGGGGTCGTCCGCGGTGCATTCGGGTCTCATCCTCACCGCCGACCGCACCGAGGGCCGCCGCAAGCGGCTCAGCACGGTGATCGTCGAACGGGACCCCGCGCTGAAGAGCGCACAGGCGGCCTTCGCCAAACACGACGAAAACGGAGATTGACCGTGCCCATCCCAGAGTTCCGCGCCGGATTCGTCTCCTTCGTCGGGCGGCCCAACGTGGGCAAGTCCACGCTCACCAACGCGCTGGTCGGCGAGAAGGTGGCGATCACCTCCTCGAAGCCGCAGACCACGCGCCGCGCCATCCGCGGGATCGCCCACTCCGCTGCGGGCCAGCTGATCCTGGTGGACACGCCGGGGATGCACCGCCCGCGAACCCTGCTCGGGGAGCGTCTCAACAGCATCGTGCAGTCGACCCTCGGCGACGTCGACGTGATCGGGTTCTGCGTGCCGGCCGACGAGAAGATCGGCCCGGGCGACCGGTACATCAACGAGCAGCTCGACTCGTTCCCCCGGGCGAAGAAGGTGGCGATCGTGACGAAGATCGACGCCGCCTCCCGCCCCGCGGTCGCGGCTCAGCTGCTGGCGATCTCGGAGCTGCGCGAGTGGGAGGCGATAATCCCGGTCTCGGCTTCCAGCCGGATCCAGCTCGACACCCTGGCGACCGAGCTGATCCGCCTGCTGCCCGTCTCCGACGCGCTCTACCCCGACGACGTCAACACCGAGGAGAGCCTGGAGGCGCGCATCTCGGAGCTGATCCGCGAGGCGGTGCTCGAGGGCGTGGAGGACGAGCTGCCGCACTCGATCGCCGTGACCATCGACGACATCGTGGAGCGCGACGACAAGGAGCTGGTGGAGGTCTACGCCAACCTGTTCGTCGAGCGCGACAGCCAAAAGGGCATCATCATCGGCCATAAGGGGTCGAGGCTGGCGGATGTCGGCGCGCGCGCCCGGGCCAGCATCGAACCCCTCGTGGGCAAGCAGGTCTTCCTCTCGCTGCGGGTGAAGGTGGCGAAGGACTGGCAGCGCGATCCCAAACAGCTGGGTCGACTGGGCTTCTGACCGAGGCCTGGGCGGCGGTACATCGCGAGGATGATTTCCGGTCGGTGAGGCGGCCGAGAGGGCCGGGCGCCCGTACGGTGGAGGCATGATCCGCGTGCTCTCGAGACGACAGCTGGTCGTCGACGTGATCATCGCAGCCGTCTTCGGCCTGTTCGGCGGGTTGGTCGTGCTGCGGGGCAGCGGGGTCGGCGACCTCGGGCTCCTGGCGCTGTTCGCCGTGGCCCTCGCCGTGCGCCGCCTGAGCCCGGGGATCGCCCTGGCGGTGGCCTGGGTCGCGGCGATCCTCCAGATGGCGTTGCAGCTCCCGGCCCCCGCCTTCTACGACGTGGCGGCGCTGGCGGTGCTGTACTGCACCGGCGCCTACGGCGGCCGCACGCTGCGCTGGCTCGGACTCGTCTCGGCCGTGGTGGGCTCGATCCTGGCGACGCTCTACATCGTGGTGGTGCCGTTCTTCCTCGAGTACGGCCCCAGCGGATACCCCAATGCAGGCGACGCCGTGCGCTCGATCATCGCGGCGTTCATCGGTCTGCTCGCGGTGCTCGGGCTCTCCTGGACGCTTGGGCTTCTCGTCCGCGTGTTCCGCCGGGCGCGGGACAGCCGCGCCGCGCAGGTTCAGGCGGAGCGCGACGCGGCCATCGAGCACGAGCGCAACTCGATCGCGCGTGACATGCACGACGTCGTCGCGCACTCCCTGGCCGTCGTGATCGCCCAGGCCGACGGCGCGCGGTACGCGCGAGCGACCGACCCGGAGGCGGTGGATGCCGCCCTCACCGCCATCTCGTCGACCGCGCGCGAGGCGCTCGGGGAGGTGCGCGTGCTGCTCACCCAGCTCCGCCACAGCCAGGGCGAGAGTCCGCAGCCCGCTCTGGGCGACCTCGACCGGCTGATCGACCAGCTGGCGGACTCCGGTCTCGACATCGTCCGCGGCGGCTCGGGTGCGCCGCGCACGCTCCCCGCCGGGCAGCAACTGGCGCTGTACCGGATCGTGCAGGAGGCGCTCACCAACGCCCTCCGGCACGGCGACACGTCGCGGCCGGTCCAGCTCGACCTGGACTGGACCGACGAGGATGTCACGGTGCGGATTCTGAACAGCAGGCGGGTGGTCGACGGCGCGAGCGGACACGGCCGGGACGGCCACGGGCTCGACGGCCTGCGCGAGCGGGCGACGCTCGCCGGGGGCAGCGCCACGGCGGGACCGCAGGGCGCCGAGTGGCTGGTGTCGGCGACGCTGGGTGCGCCGTCGTGATCCGGGTGGGGCTGGTCGACGACCAGGCGCTCTTCCGTGCGGGTATCCGCATGCTGGTGGACTCGCAGCCGGACCTCGAGTTCGTGGGTGAGGCGGGCGACGGCTCCGACGCCGTGCGCATGGTCGCCTCAGGCCGCCCCGACGTCGTGCTGATGGACATCCGGATGCCGGTGATGGACGGCATCGCGGCCACCGTCGCGATTCTCGCCGACGCCGACGCCCGCGGTGTGGACGCACCCAGGATCATCGTGCTGACCACCTTCGACCTCGACGAGGCGGCGGCGCGCGCGATCCGCGGGGGAGCGAGCGGGTTCGTGCTGAAGGACGCCGACCCGGAGTTCCTGCTGGCCGCGATCCGCACCGTGCACGCGGGCACCGCGGTGATCGCGGCATCCGCCACCCGCGAGCTGTTCGAGCATTTCGACGCGCACGGGTCGACCCCCGTGCCGGCGCCGTTCGAGACCCTGACCGCCCGCGAGCGCGAGATCTTCGCCCTCGCGGCCCGGGGGCTCAGCAACGCGGAGATCGCGACGAGCGAGTTCCTCAGCGAGGCGACGGTGAAGACGCACATCAGCCGCATCCTCGCCAAGCTCGGGCTGCGCGACCGCGTGCAGCTCGTCGTCTTCGCGTTCGAGCACAACCTGGCCCGCTGAGATCATCCTCGCGATGTAGGGCCTGCGCGACCGGAGCCTGACGCCCCCACGGCGGCGGCTCCGTAGCGTCGGAGCATGGCATTCAGCAATCAGGACGCCGGCCTCGTCGCCCGCGTCTCCCACCTCACCAAGTCCTACGGTTCCGGCACGAACACCGTGACCGCCCTCGACGGCGTCTCCATCGGAATCCGGCGGGGCGAGTTCACCGCGATCATGGGACCGTCCGGCTCGGGCAAGTCGACCCTCATGCACATCATGGCGGGCCTCGACACGGCCACGGCCGGTCGTGCCTGGCTCGGCGACACCGAGATCACCGAGCTGGCGGATGCCGAGCTCACCGTGCTCCGGCGCCGCCGCGTCGGCTTCGTCTTCCAGGCGTTCAATCTGGTGCCGACGCTCGACGTGGGCGGCAACATCCGCCTGCCGTTCGAGCTCGACGGCCGGAGGACGACCCGGGACGAATCGGAGTGGATCGACCGTCTCATCGACACCCTCGGGTTGCGACCGCGGCTGACGCACCGACCGCACGAGCTCTCGGGCGGTCAGCAGCAGCGGGTGGCGATCGCCCGGGCCCTGGCCACCCGGCCGGATCTGGTCTTCGCCGACGAGCCCACCGGCAACCTCGATTCGCGGTCGAGTCGCGAGGTGCTGGCGCTCCTCGCCACGGCGGGCCGCGAGTACGGCCAGAGCATCGCGATGGTGACGCACGACCCGATCGCCGCCAGCTACGCCGACCGCATCCTCTTCCTCGCCGATGGCGCGGTCGTCGCCGACCACGAGCGGTCGACCGCCGAGGAGATCTCCGCGTTCATGCTCGGCATCGAGGCCGCCGCGTGAGGGCCGCGCTGCGCGGCCACGGCGCGAGCATCCTCGTGGCGGCGCTGAGCTCGGCGTTCGGCGTGGCGCTGCTCGAGGTCACCTCGGTCCTGGCGCAGCTGCTGCGAGCGGATGACGCGACGGGCTCGAGCCACACGGTCGCGGTGCTGCTCCAGGTGCTGGCCTTCGTGTTCATCGTGATCGCGGTCTATGTGGGGGCGATCGTCACCGCCAACACATTCGCGACGATCATCGCCGGTCGCCGCCGCACCATCGCGCTGCTCCGGCTGATCGGGTCGAGTGCGCGCACGCAGCGGTGGGCCGTGGCGAGGGAGGGGCTCATGGTGGGCGCCATCGGCTCCGTCGTCGGGGCCGTCATCGGAACCGGTCTGACGGCCGCGGTGGTCGGCGTGTCCATCGCCACCCGGCTGATCCCCGACCGGGCTTACGCGATCGCCGACGCGGAGATCGTGCTGCCGATCGTGGCTGTGGTGCTCACCACCTGGCTCGCGTCGTGGGTCGGGTCGCGCCGGGTGCTGCAGGTCAGCCCGATCGAGGCCGCGGGCGTCGCGGTGGAGCGCACCCTGGACGAGGCGACGGGGCGGCGCGGGCGCAACCGCACGGCTCTCGTGCTGGCGATCGTCGGCGGCGCCTTCCTGGTGCTGGCGATCCTCGTCGGGCTGGTGAGCCCGCTCGGCGTGCTCGTCGGCGTGGTGGGCGGAATCATCTCGTTCAGCGGCGTCGTGCTCGGTGCCCAGGCGATCATGCCCACCGCCCTCCGGCTGGTCGGGCGGGTGTTCGGGAGGGGTCCGACAGCCCGGCTGGCGGCGGAGAACGCCGTCCGCTATCCGGAGCGGAGCACGCGCACGACGATCGGGCTGGTGATCGGAGTGACGCTCGTGACCATGTTCGCCGTCGCCGTGCAGAGCTTCCAGGTGATCATCGCGCAGGCGCAGGCCGCCCAGCCGGAGGTCTACCAGGGCACGAACCAGATGCTCCAGGTGGTCGTGGCGATCTTCTCGGTGCTGATGGGCTTCAGTGCGCTCATCGCCGCCGTCGGGATGGTCAACGCGCTCTCGCTGAGCGTGCTGCAGCGCACTCGCGAACTCGGCCTGCTCCGCGCCCTCGGTTTCACGGCACGCCAGGTGCGCGCGATGGTGCTCGCCGAGAGCGCTCAGCTGACGATCGCGGCGGTGCTCGTCGGACTCGTGCTCGGCACGTTCTACGGCTGGGTGGGTGCGCAGTCGCTGCTCGGATCGATGAACGGACTGCCGGGTATCGTCGCCCCGGGCATCCCGTTCGGTCTGTTCGGCGTGATCGTGCTCGCCTCGCTGGTGCTGATCGCCGTGGCATCCGTCGCCCCGTCGCGGCGAGCGACCCGCGTCTCGCCGGTCGCCTCTCTCGCGGTCGAGTAGGTCACTTTAGAGTGGTCGGGTGCGCATCGGGCTTCTCGGAGGGTTGACGGTAGAGCACGACGGGCGCGAGCTCCCGGTCTCGGGGGCGATGCAGCTCGCCGTGCTCTTCCGTCTCGCCGTCGACGCCGGCACCTCCGTGAGCTACCGGGCGATCGCCGAGGACGTGTGGTCGGGCGGCGCGCCGGAGAACGAGCGGGCGGCGCTCCAGTCGATCGTCTCCCGGCTGCGCTCCCAGCTCCCGCCGGGCGCCATCGAGTCCACGGCGGGCGGGTACCGCCTGGCCGTCGCCCGCGCGGATGTCGATGCGCTGCTGTTCAGCGACCTCGTCGCGGCCGCGGCGGCGGCATCCGACCCGGGCGACCGGCGCCGCCTGGCTTCGGACGCACTCGACCTCTGGTCGGGCGAGCCGTGGATGCCCTCCGAGGACTTCGACTGGTTCGAGCGCGACCTGCGCCGGGATCGGGCCACCGCGCTCGAGCTCGGGGGAACGGCGAGCATGCGCGGGCGGGAGTCGGCCATCCCCGTGCCGCTGACCGGCCTGGTGGGGCGCGATCGCGAGCGCCGCGCCGTGCACGACCAGCTCGGCGTGAGCCGGCTGGTCACGATCGTCGGCGTGGGCGGGGCGGGCAAGACCCGGCTGGCCGTCGCCGCAGCGTCCGCGGTGCCCGGCTCGATCCTCGTGGAACTGGCACCGGCCGGGGCGGACGAGGCCATGGCGGCGGTGCTCGCAGCCACGGGCCGCGATCTGCGGACGACGGAGGCGTCGGAGGGGCTCGGGACGCGCGATCGCATCGTGGAGGCGCTGCTGGGGCGCCCGGTGCTCCTCGTCCTCGACAACTGCGAGCACCTCGTCGACGAGGCCGCCCGCATCGCCGAGACCCTGCTCGGGGCGCTGCCGCAGCTGCGCATCCTCGCCACCAGCCGCGAACCGCTGGGCGTGCCCGGCGAGGCCTTCGTGAGCGTCGGCCCGCTGCCGCATCCGGATGCCGCCGCCCTCCGTTCCGCCGACCCGGAGGAGCTCGCCGCCTACGACGCCGTCGAGCTCTTCCGGCAGCGGGCGGTCGCCGCCCGCGGAGCGGACCTCGAGCCGGGGGAGCTGCTCACCGCGGCACGGATCGCCTCCCGCCTCGACGGACTGCCGCTGGCCCTGGAGCTCGCGGCGGCAAAGCTGCGCACCATGACCACGGAGGAGGTGCTCGGCGGCCTCGAGGACCGCTTCTCGCTGCTCACCGGCGGATTCCGCACCGCCCTCCCGCGCCACCAGACCCTCCGGGCGATGATCGACTGGAGCTGGAGCCTGCTCACCGAGGACGAGCGCCGCGCGCTCGCCTGGCTCGCGGTCTTCCCCGCGGGGGTCGACGCCCGGGATGCCGGTCGTGTCGCGCTGTCGATGGGCGTGCGGGCGACCGCATTCGACTCGCTCGTCGACCGATCGCTGCTGCAGCGTTCGCGTGGACGGTTCCGCGCCCTCGAGACCATCCGCGAGTACGGGGTGGAGCGCCTCGCCGAGCAGGGCTGCCTGGCGGCCGCGCGCGAACTGCAGGTGGAGGTGATGGATGCCGCCACGGCCGAGCAGGACCGGCTGCTCCGCGGGCCCCGCATCCTGGAGGCGATCGCCTGGTTCGACTCGGAGGACGACAACATCGCCGCCGCGCTGCGGTACGCCGTGAGCGCGGGACTCGGCGAGCGGGCGGTGCGGCTGGTGGTCTCGTGCGCGTGGTACTGGGTCGTGCGCGACCTCAACGAGGATGCGCGCGCCTGGTTCGAGACGGTGAGCGCGATCGCGGGCACCGTGGACACCGACGAGGCCCGGGTGCTCACCCTCGTCGCCCCGCTGGCCCTGGTGCTCGGCGGTCCGAACGGCGACGAGCAGCAGCCCGAGCAGTTCGTCGCAGAGGCGCTCTCCGCGCTGCCGCTCGACGCCTTCCCCGTGGTCACGGCGGAGTCGCACGAGCTGATGCAGTTGGTGCCGCCGATGCTCGCCGCCTTCGCGTCGATGAGCGGCCGCGACTCCTGGTCGACGAGCGTCCGCCTCCCGCTCGGCGAGGAGCTGGGTCTCGCGCCGTGGCCGACGGCCGTGCTGCACGTGATGCGGGCCGCGATGGCGCAGAACCGCGGGGACGTGCCCGAACTGGGTGCGGAATCCGAACGCGCCGCCGACCTGTTCCGGGAGCTCGGCGATCCGTGGGGGCTCGCCTTCGCCCTCCAGATGCGGGCCGAATGGCTCACGCTCGCCGGCCGGCTCGACGAGGCATTCGTGGCCACGGAGGAGTCGACCGCGCGAATGCGCTCGATCACGTCGAGCACCGACCTGGCCCAGCAACAGGGCCTCGCCATCGCGATCATGCTTCGCCAGGGTCGGGAGGACGACGCGCGGCAGCGCGTGCGGGACATGCTCGAGGAATCCGAGCGGACGGGCAACGCCCGTGCCATCCTGCAGTCCCTCAACACCGCCAGCTTCGCGACGCTGGAGCTGGGGGAGCTCGCCGAGGCGGAGGGCTACATCCGCCGCTTCGACGAGCTGGCGAGCTCGTGGCCGATGAAACCGCGGCAGCTGATCGCGATGGAAGAGGCGGCGCGCGCCGGCCTCGCGCTGCGGAACGGCGACCTGGATGCCGCGGAGGCGAGCCTCGCCATCGCCGTGGATGCCGCGCTGGCCAGCCACGACCACCCGATCATCGGGCTCGTGGCGCTCTCCCTCGGTTCGCTCGCCCTCGCCCGGGGCGACCTCCCGGAGGCGCTCCGGGCCCTCGACCTCTCGACGGCGATCGTCGGCGCGCACGACTCCACCAACCCGCGGGTGATGGAGATCGAGCGCGCCGCCCGCACCGCAGGCGTCGAGCGGGCCGGCGACTCATCGCCGTCCCGCTCGAGCGCGCTCGAGGACCTGCGGGCCCTGGTCTCCTAGATCTTGCGGCGGTAGGCCCAGGTCGCGAGGGGGAAGAAGACCGCCCACAGCACGACGCACGAGGCGACGACCCAGAGGATCTGACCCGTCACCGTGTCGCCGGCGACCGAGGTGGTGCCGGTCAGCAGTCCGCGCATCGCCTCGATGACGTGGGTGACCGGGTTGATGGCGACCCAGCCCTGCAGCCAATCGGGCAGCGTGCTCGCGGGCACGAAGGTGGACGAGCCGAACGTCAGCGGGAAGACGATGAGGAACGACAGGCCCTGCACCGCGCCGGAGCTGCGCGCCAGCATGCCGATCAGCACGGACACCCAGCACAGGCTCACCGCGAACGCGACGATCAGGAGCACCGCGAGGCCCACGTGCCACCACGGCGTGGTGAACTCGAAGCCGATGATCGCACCGAAGACGAGGGTGACCGTGATCGCGATGGAGTGCCGCACGATGTCGCCGAGCACCGCACCGAACAGGGGAGCGGACCGGGCGATCGGGAGCGAACGGAAGCGGTCGAAGACGCCCTTCTGGATGTCGGTGTTGAGGTTGACCCCGATGGTGAGCGAGGTGAACATGATCGTCTGCACGATGATGCCCGGCAGCGCGAACTCCACGTACTTGCCGGTGGACCCGGCGATGGCTCCGCCGAAGATGAAGACGAACAGCACCGTCATGATGATGGGCTGCACCGTCACGTCGACGAACTGTTCCGGGTTGCGGAACATCTTCGTGACGGTGCGCTTGGCGAGGATCAGGGAGTCGCGGATCATGCCGCCACCTCCTCGGTGGTCGTCTGGCCGGTGAGCGAGTAGAACACCTCGTCGAGGCTGGGCAGCCGCAGCGAGAGCTCCGAGACGGAGATCCGCTCGGCGGCGAGGGCGCCGACGACGGTGGTGAGCGCGGTCTCGTCCCGCACCGGCACCGAGAGCAGATCCGGGGACGGCTGCTCAGGTTCGCGCGTGCCCACCTGCGCGAGCAGCTCCCGGATGCGGTCGAGGCTCTCCAGCGAGGTGGGCCGCACCTCGAGCGTCTGCCCGCCGACCTGTCGCTTGAGCCCCTGCGGGGTGTCGTGGGCGATCACACGACCGTGGTCGATCACGGTGATCTCGTTGGCGAGGGCGTCGGCCTCCTCGAGGTACTGCGTCGTGAGCAGCACCGTCGTGCCCTGGTTCACCAGGGTGCGGATCATCTGCCAGACGTCGTCGCGCTTCGCGGGATCGAGCCCGGTCGTGGGCTCGTCGAGGAAGACGACATCCGGACGCCCGATGAGGGACGCGGCCAGGTCGAGCCGCCGGCGCATGCCGCCCGAGTAGGTCTTGGTGAGGCGGCGCCCGGCGTCGGTGAGGTCGAACTCGGCGAGGAGTTCGTCGGCCCGGATCCGCGCCTGCCGGGTGGAGAGGTCGAGCAGCTGGCCTATCATCACGAGGTTCTGCACCCCGGTGAGATCCTCGTCGACGCTCGCATACTGGCCCGTGAGCCCGATGCGGCGTCGCACCTCCCGCGACTGGTGCACCACGTCGAATCCGGAGACCGTCGCGGTGCCTCCGTCGGGCTTCAGCAGTGTGGCGAGGATGCGCACTGCGGTGGTCTTGCCGGCACCGTTCGGGCCGAGCACTCCGAGCACCCTGCCCTGCTCGACCTCCAGGTCGATGCCGGAGAGCGCCTTGGTCTTTCCATAGTGTTTGGCGAGGCCGTGGGCCTCGATCGTCTTGGTCATGCGGCCAGTCTGCCGAGTGGCACTGTCGCGGCGCTGTCACCCGCTGTCAGCACTCGGTCAGCCAGTTCCCCAGTTCGCTGAAGCCTCTCTCAGGATGCCGCGAACCGCCGTGATTTCTCGAATCCGGCTCTCATACTGGGTCGGCGGTATCGTGGGAGAAGGGGAAATGACGTGCTTACGGCTCTGCTGTCCCTCCACCTGATCAAGGGCCCCGTGCCCGTGGTGGTGGAGGTTCTGGGGGTGATCGCGCTCGCGGGGCTGCTGGTCTCCCGACGCTGGCGCCGGTGGCTGCCCATCGCCGTCGCCGTGATCATGAGCGGCTTCGTCGCCGGTCTCATCATCTGCTGGCTGCTCGGAGACGTGCTCGATCTCTTCGGCGTGGACCTCTCCATCGCCAGCAGGGCGTGGTTCGCGGTCGCGGTCGCGGGGCTGGCCCTCGGGGTGAGCCGCATGATCTTCTCCGGACCGCGCACCATCGCGCCCGGGATCGCTGCGACCCTCGTGCTCGTGCTCGTCGGGGCGCTCGGGGTCAACTCCGATCTGGGCGAGTTCCCCACGCTGAAGGCCGCGCTCGGCATCGGCGCATACCGCTCGATCGCCCTCCCGGCGGTGGGCACGACGACCACGCTGGCGGCCTGGACGGCCCCGGCCGATCTGCCGAAGCACGGACGCATCGGATTCGTGACCATTCCCGCCACGACCTCGCACTTCAAGGCACGGCAGGCACTCGTGTATCTTCCGCCTGCTGCACTCGCGCCGGTGCCGCCCCGGCTGCCCGTGCTCGTCATGCTCTCCGGTCAGCCCGGCGGACCCTCCGACCTCTTCGTGATGGGTCAGCTCGGCAGCATCCTCGACGAGCAGGCCGCCGCGCACGGCGGCGTCGCGCCGATCGTCGTGGTGCCGGATCAGCTCGGCGCCCCTGCCCGGAACCCGATGTGCGTGGACTCCGCGCTGGGCAACTCCGCCTCCTACATCACGAAAGACGTCATGACGTGGATCCCCGCCCATCTCGCCGCGCTCACCGGGCCGGAGAACACGGGCATCGGCGGCTTCTCGCAGGGCGGGACCTGCGCCATCCAGCTCGGTGCGGCGAATCCGGACGTCTACGGCACGATCGTGGACATCTCGGGGCAGGTGGCGCCGAAGAACGGATCGGTGCAGCAGACGATCGATCGCGGCTTCGCCGGGTCGCGCTCCGCCTACGAGCGGGCGCTGCCGGCATCCCTGCTCACCGCGCGCAAACCGTACCCGGGCACGTTCGCGCTCTTCTACGCCGGCGCCGACGACCTGCGCTACGGCCCGGGGCTCCGCCAGATCGCGACCGCAGCGAAGGATGCCGGCATGCAGACCACCCTCGAACTCTCTCCCGGCACGGCGCACGACTGGCACACCGTCGGATTCGCCCTGCGCCGCGCCATCCCCGCCGTCTCGACGCAGTGGGGCCTCGATGGTTGAGCGCGCGCTCCGCCGCAATCCGGCGACCCTCGTCATCCTGGCCCTGGCCATCGTCGGGGCGGTGTTCAGTCGCGGTCTGCGCGGCCCCGTGCTCGGCGTGCAGTTCGCCGTGGGAACGGGCTACGAGCAGGTCGTGGACGCGCACCGCTGGTGGACCCCGCTGACCTCGGTGTTCGTGACCAACGGCGGGCTCGAGCTGCCGATCACCCTCGCGGGCATCGTGCTGGCCGTCGGGGCGGCGGAGCGGCTCATGGGCACGCTGCGCACCGTGATCGCGTTCGTCGTGACGGCCATCGCGGGCGCCGTCGTGGGCATCATCGTGCAGCAGGTCGGCTACGCGATCGGGGAGCTGTGGTCGCGCCGGGTGAGCGAGCTCGTGACGCTGGATCCGCCGACGGCCATCGCCGGGACCATCCTCACCGCCAGCGCCTTCGCGGGCCCGTTGTGGCGTCGACGCATCCGCGTGCTCACCTTCGGTGTCGCCGCGGTGTTCCTGCTGTACTCGGGTCAGCCCTCCGACATGTACCGCATGCTGGCCTGCTTGGCGGGGCTCGCGCTCGGCATCGCCCTCAGCCCCGACCAGGGCACGCTGCACTGGCAGCGCAGCTCGCATCACGAGACGCGGGTGCTGCTCTCCGCCCTCGTCGCCATCACGGCGGTGGGACCGGCGATCACCGTGGTGAGCCGCCTCCGCCTCGGCGCGCTCGCACCGCTCGGGCTTCTGCTGACGGACGCCAACCCCGGAGGCGTCGGCACCGTCGACGAGTGCCATGCCACGAGCATCACCCGAGCGTGCCTGCACGACATGACCCTGGAACGCATCAGCGGGGTCGGGCCGGTGCTGGTGACCGTCCTGCCCATGCTCACCCTGCTCGTCGCCGCATTGGGGATCCTGCTCGGTCGCCGGTTCGCGGCGATCCTCGCGATCGTGGTCAATCTGGCGCTGGCCGGCCTGGCCGCGTGGTTCTACGGCTTCCTCCCGTTCTCCGGCGAGAGCTGGGTGCTGCAGTTCCACCAGCCGCACTACTGGGAGGTGCGTCTCTCCCTCGTGGTGTCGGTGCTGCTCCCGCTGGCCATCGCGGTGCTGCTCGCCGCGAACCTGAAACACGTGACCCTCCGCGCATCGTCGGCGACCGTGCGCGGATACCTCGCCTCGATCGCGGCCTCGTTCCTCGGCCTCTCGGCGCTCTACCTCGTGACCGGTCTGCTCCTGCCGGGCGGATTCCACCCCAGAGTGACCCTGTTCGACCTGCTCGTCGACCTCCCGGAGCGGTTCGTCCCGATCGGGTTCGTGCGCATCGAGCGTCTGCAGTTCCTCCCCACCGATCCGGTCACCGGCTTCGTCTACTACTGGATCGGCCCGATCTTCTGGCTGATCGTCATCGCCGGCGCGCTGGTCGTGGTGCTCACCCGCGGTTCGCGCGCCGCCGTCGCGGGTCGGGCCCGGGTGCGCGGACTGCTCCGGGCGGGGGCGGGATCGCTCTCGTTCTGGTCGACGTGGGAGGGCAACTCCTACTGGTTCTCGGCCGACGAGCGGGCGGCGGTCGCCTACCGTGTGATCGGGGGAGTGGCGATCACCTCCTCGGAGCCGATCGGGGAGCACGACGCATCCATCGCCGCCCTCGCCGAATTCGCGCGGTTCTGCGACGACAACGGATGGATCCCCGTCTTCTACTCCATCCACGAGGACTGGAGACGGGCCTGCGAGGAGCTCGGCTTCTCGTCGATGAACGTGGGCGACGAGACCGTCATCCTGCCCGGCGAATGGGCGACGACGGGCAAGCGCTGGCAGGACGTGCGCACCTCGATCAACCGGGCCGAGCGGGCGGGCGTGCACTCGCTGTGGACGTCGTACGCGGCCCTCTCGGCCTCGCACGTGATCCAGGTGGGCGAGATCTCCGAGGCCTGGGTGGCTCAGAAGGACCTGCCGGAGATGGGCTTCACCCTCGGCGGGATCGACGAGCTGCGCGATCCGGAGGTGATGCTCATGCTCGCCGTCGACGCCGAGGACACGGTCCTGGGCATCACCAGCTGGCTCCCGGGCTGGCGCGACGGGCGGATCGTGGGCTGGACGCTCGACTTCATGCGCCGCACGCCGGACGGGCCGAACGGCATCATGGAGTTCATCATCGCGCGCTGCGCCGAGCAGTTCCGGGCCCAGGGGATCGAATGGATGAGCCTGTCGGCGGCGCCGCTCGCCTCGGGCGGCGGATCCACGCCATCCCGTCTGCTCTCGTACATCGGGGCGCGGCTCGAGCCGGTCTACGGGTTCCGCTCGCTCTTCGCGTTCAAGCGCAAGTTCGACCCGCAGCTGCTGCCGCTCTCGATGGCGTATCCCGACGCGCTCGCCCTCCCCGCGATCGGCCTCGCTCTGGCCCGGGCCTACGTGCCGTCGCTGTCCATGCGGCAGAGCATCCGATTCGTCCGCAGCCTCTCCTGACGCACCGCTCCGCGCCCAGCGGTGCTACCCTGAAAGCGTGTTCGGTCTGCTTCTCCTTAGCTGCCGCGACGAGTCCTAACCCAAGGCCTCACTCGTCGCGGAGACTGGCGTTCGCGAAAAGCGCCACTGGCTGACAACCTCAACCAAAGCGAAAGAGCACGAGACATGAAGAACACGCAGTCGGCTTCTGCAATGCCGATCCACAAGTACCGCCCCTACCGCGAGACCCTGGGCATCGACCTGCCCGACCGCACCTGGCCCTCGAACACCATCACCGCCGCCCCGCGCTGGTGCGCCGTCGACCTCCGCGACGGCAATCAGGCGCTCATCGATCCGATGAGTCCGGAGCGCAAGCGGATCATGTTCGAACTCCTGGTCACGATGGGCTACAAGGAGATCGAGGTCGGCTTCCCCTCCGCGAGTCAGACCGACTTCGACTTCGTGCGCTCGCTCATCGAGGGCGACCTGATCCCGGACGACGTCACCATCCAGGTGCTCACCCAGGCCCGCGGTGAGCTGATCACGCGCACCTACGAATCGCTGATCGGGGCCAAGCAGGCGATCGTGCACCTGTACAACTCGACCAGCATCCTGCAGCGGGACGTGGTGTTCCGCACCGACCGTCAGGGCGTCATCGACATCGCGCTCAACGGCGCCCGGCTGTGCAAGGAGGCCGAGTCGATCGCCGCGGGCACCCGCATCTACTACGAGTACTCGCCGGAGAGCTTCACCGGCACGGAACTCGACTTCGCCGCGGACGTGTGCAACCAGGTGCTCGAGGTGTTCGAGCCCACGCCCGAGCGCAAGGTGATCATCAACCTGCCCGCCACCGTGGAGATGGCGACCCCGAACGTCTACGCCGACGCCATCGAGTGGATGTCGCGCCACCTGAACCACCGCGAGAACGTCATCGTCTCGCTCCACCCGCACAACGACCGCGGAACCGCGGTCGCCGCGGCCGAGCTCGGCTACCTCGCCGGTGCGGACCGCATCGAGGGCTGCCTCTTCGGGAACGGCGAGCGCACCGGCAACGTCGACCTCGTCGCCCTCGGCATCAACCTGTTCACGCAGGGCATCGACCCGCAGATCGACTTCAGCGACCTCGACGAGGTGAAGCGCACGGCCGAGTACTGCAACCAGCTGCCGGTGCCCGAGCGGAGCCCGTGGGCCGGCGACCTGGTCTACACCGCCTTCAGCGGTTCGCACCAGGACGCCATCAAGAAGGGCTTCGAGGCCATGGCCGCGGACGCCGAGGCGAAGGGCGTCGGTGTCGACGATCTGGTCTGGGCCGTGCCGTACCTCCCCGTCGACCCGAAGGATCTGGGCCGCAGCTACGAGGCGGTCATCCGGGTCAACTCGCAGTCCGGCAAGGGCGGCGTCGCCTACCTGCTCAAGACCGACCACTCGCTCGACCTGCCGCGCAAGCTGCAGATCGAGTTCTCCGGCGTCGTGCAGGCCAAGACCGACGCGGAGGGCGGCGAGGTCACGAGCGACCAGATCTGGGCCATCTTCCAGGACGAGTACCTGCCGGCCGCCGTGGCCGACGAGAAGTGGGGCCGATTCGAGTTGGCGTCCACGCGCTACTCCAGCGACATGACCGGCACGGTGGCGCTCGACGCGGAGCTCCGCATCGGCGACGACCTGGTGGCGGCATCCGCGACCGGCAACGGTCCGATCGCCGCGTTCCTCGCGATCCTCGGTGAGCAGGGCGTCGACGTGAAGCTCTACGACTACCTCGAGCACACGCTGAGCGCCTCGGGTGACGCCCTCGCGGCCTCCTACGTCGAGCTCAACGTCAACGGACGCACGCTCTGGGGCGTCGGCATCGACGCGGACAGCTCGACCGCGTCCCTGCGCGCGATCGTCTCCGCCGTCAACCGGGCGGTGCGTCTCGAGTCGGGCGACCGCGAGCTCGCCGCCGTCTGAGGTGCACGCGCCCAGCGACCTGAGCGGGCCGCCGAGCCGTGACACCACGGTTCCGCGGTCGCTCGGGTTTCTGGAGCACGCCGTCCCCGTCTGGCTCAATTCGGCGGGAGGACTGACCTTCTCGGGAACGGTGGCGGGCGAGCAGGTCTACGCCAAGTGGTCGCCGCTCGGTTTCGCCGCGGAGGTCGACCGGCTGCGCTGGGCGGTGCGCTACGCGGCGGTGCCCGAGGTGATCTCGGTCGGCGACGACTACCTCGTGACACGGGCGCTGCCGGGGGAGAGCGCCGTCGGGAAGCGCTGGTCGCGGCATCCGGAGATCGCCGTGCCGGCGCTGGGCGGCGGGCTCCGCGCACTGCACGACGCGCTGCCCGTTGACGACTGTCCGTTCGACTGGTCGGTCGACTCGCGCCTCGCGCGGGCGGGCCTGCCCCCGGTCGCCGCACCGGCGATCGACCTCGCCGAGGTCTGCCACGGCGACGCCTGCGCACCGAACACGCTCATCGCCGCCGACGGCAGCTGGTCGGCGCACGTCGACCTGGGTTCGCTCGGTGTCGCCGACCGCTGGGCCGACATCGCCGTCGGCGCGATGAGCACGGAGTGGAACTACGGCCCGGGCTGGACCCGGGCCTATCTCCGCGGCTACGGGATAGCGCCCGACCCGGCGCGCATGGCCTTCTACCGCCGCCTCTGGTCCACGACCTGACGCCGCCACGCCCCGCCCCGCCCGCCTCCCCGCCCTCCTCGCCCTCCTCGCTTTCGGAAATTCAGGATTTCGGTGGACCCGCCCGCCGCACCGCCCGACCGGCCGGGCTGCGTGCGGCGTCGTTCGGAACGAAATCCTGAATTTCCGAAAGGCGGGAGGGCGGCGTGCGGCTCGGCGGCGGCGGCCCGGGCCCGAGCATGGGTAGCCTGGGTGCATGACACCGGCGGACTCGAGGGGAGCCCCCGCGCCCGAACTGGCGACCCGTATCGTCGACCTCGCCGCGATCGCGCGCAACATCGGGCGCCTGAGGTCCCGCACGGGCAAAGACGTGATGGCCGTCGTCAAGGCAGACGGATTCGGCCACGGCATGGTCGAGAGCGCGCGAACCGCCCTCGCCGCCGGCGCCGCCTGGCTCGGGGTGGCCACGGTCGATGAGGCACTCGCCCTGCGATCGGCGGGCATCGACGCCCCCGTGCTGTGCTGGCTGGCCGACCCGTGGACCCGGCTGGAGGCCGCAGTCTCGGCCGGCATCACCGTCTCCTGCGCCAACATCGAGACGCTGGCGGCCGTCGCGGATGCCGCCGCCCGCACCCGCACGCAAGCGCTCGTGCACCTCGAACTCGACACGGGCATGTCCCGAGGCGGAGCGCACGTCTCCACCTGGGACGAGCTCTGCGGGGCGGCCGCAACGGCGGAGCTGCGCGGGGACCTTCGCGTCACCGGCGTCTGGTCGCATCTCGCCCTCGCGGCGGACCCCGACCCGCTCTCCACCGAGAGCCAGCGCCTCGCCTTCGAGAGCGGCGTCGCCCGCGCCCGCGAACTCGGGCTCGCCCCCGACCAGCTGCATCTGGCCAATTCGGCCGCCGCGCTCGAGCACGACTCGACCTGGTTCGACGTGGTGCGCTGCGGCGCGTCGGTCTACGGCATCGAGACGGTGCGGGGTCGCACCCACGGTCTGGAGCCGGCGATGCGCGTCGTCTCCCGCGTCGCGCAGCTGCGCCGCGTCGGCACGGGCACCGGCGTGAGCTACAACCACGCGTACGTCACCGACGCCGAGACCAC
Source organism: uncultured Lacisediminihabitans sp. (assembly GCA_966212465.1). Lineage (GTDB taxonomy): Bacteria > Actinomycetota > Actinomycetes > Actinomycetales > Microbacteriaceae > Lacisediminihabitans. The sequence continues at coordinate 14,358 of CBIHRK010000011.1, read as the reverse complement.
CCTCGCGCTGGTGCCGGTGGGCTACGGCGACGGGGTGCCCCGCGGTCTGTCGCACGGCGGCGCCGTGGTGATCGGGGGGCTGCGGCATCCGATCGTGGGCGCCATCTCCATGGACCAGCTGGTGGTGGATGTCGGCGACACGCCGGTCGCGCTGGGCGACGAGGTCGTGCTGCTCGGCTCGCCGGCCCTGGGCGAGCCGGACGCGCAGGAGTGGGCGGACGTGACCGGTACCATCGCCCATGAGATCCTCACCGGTCTCGGCGGCCGCATGATCAGGCGGCACGTCAACGCCCCGACCCAGGAGAACTCGTGAAGCGTATCGGCATCATCTTCGGCGGCGCGAACAGCGAGCACGAGGTGTCGCAGAACTCCGCCAGGAGCGTCGCGGCCCACCTCGACACGTCGCTGTTCGAGCCGGTGCTCATCGGCATCGACCGATCGGGCAACTGGCATCGGGTGGACTCCATCGACGCGCTCGATGAGGCGACCGAAGGCACCCGGCTGCCCGATCTGGACGGCATCGACGTCGCGTTCCCGGTGCTGCACGGGCGCTTCGGGGAGGACGGCACGGTGCAGGGCCTGCTCGAACTCGCGCGCGTGCCCTACGTGGGGTGCGGAGTGCTCGCGAGCGCCGTCGCGATGGACAAGCTGATGACGCAGCGCCTGCTCGAGGCGAGTGAGATCCCCACGATCCCCAGCCGCGGCATCACGGCGGAGACCCGCGACGAGGCGATCGAGCTGGCGTCCGAACTGGAGTACCCGCTCTTCGTGAAGCCCAACCGCGCCGGATCGAGCGTCGGGACCAGCCGGGTCGAGAGCTCGAGCGATCTGCTCGCCGCCGTGGATCTCGCCCTCAGCCATGACACGACCGCGCTCGTGCAGTCGGGGATCACCGGCGACGAGATTGACCTCGGTGTGCTGCAGAACCCCGACGGCTCGCTCGAGGTCGGGGCGCCGCTGCGGATCCACCCCACCTCGTCCGCCTTCTTCGACTATGCGGCCAAGTACACGGCAGGCGGCGCCGACCTCGAGGTGCCCGCGCTCATCCCCGAGGCGCTGACCGCCCAGCTCGCCGAGTACAGCCGTCAGGCCTTCCGGGTGCTGGACTGCGACGGCCTCGCCCGCGTCGACTTCTTCGTCACGGATGAGGGCGAGATCCTGCTCAACGAGGTGAACACCCTGCCCGGCCTGACCGCGTTCAGCCAGTACCCGCGGATGTGGCAGGCCGTGGGCGTCTCCTACACGGAGCTGCTCACCCGGCTGATCGATCGCGCGCTGGTGCGCTAGTCGCGTCTGCGCAGGCCGGGGAGCCGCGGCATCCGCTGCAGCCCCCTCTGCTCGGGGAGCGACCATTTGAACAGCACGGCCAGTACGCGCACCCCGAAGGTCAGGGCGACGCAGATGCTCGCGGCGAGGAAGGACGGCACTCCGAAGCGCAGCAGCACCACGAGCGTGCCGCCGCCCACCACGGCCGCGATGGCGTAGAGCGATCCCACGTACATGAGGGCGATGGGCAGGTTGAGGAGGAGGTCGCGCAGGATGGAGCCGCCGACGGCCGCCAGCACCCCGAGGAAGACGGCCGGGATCTCGGGGAGCCCGTAGGCGAGAGCCTTCGTGGTGCCGATCGCGCAGTACAGACCGATAGTGAGGGCATCCAGGCCGGTGATCAGCCAGCCGAGGCGGCGGAACAGCCGTTCCAGCAGCATCCCGAACAGCGCGGCGCCGGTCGCCACGATGAGGTACCAGTTCTGTTCCAGGGCGGCGGGGACCTGACCGAGCATCACGTCGCGCAGCACACCGCCGCCGAGTCCCGATGCGATCCCGATGATCGCGACCCCCAGCAGGTCCAGCCGCCGGTCGCGGAACTGACTCGCGAACAGCGCCCCCTGCAGCGCGCCGATCCCCACCGCGAGCAGGTCGGCCCAGAGCGGGATGGTCACGAGGGGGATGGGCATGCACCATGAATACCACGCGCGGCGCCGACCGCGTTCCCCGTGGCTCGTGGGAGCATGGATGCATGCCGACCTACCGTGACGAAGCCGTCGTGCTGCGCACCCACAAGCTGGGTGAGGCCGACAGGATCGTCACGCTGCTCACCCGTCAGCACGGCAAGGTGCGGGCCGTCGCCAAGGGAGTGCGGCGCACCGCATCCAAGTTCGGGGCCCGGCTCGAGCCGTTCATGGTCGCCGACCTGCAGCTCTACGAGGGCAGGAGCCTCGACATCATCACCCAGGCCGAGTCCGTGGGCTCCTACGGCGCCGAGATCACTGCGGACTACGGCGCGTACACGGCCGCGAGCGCGATGGTCGAGACGGCCGACAAGCTGACGGATGCCGAACCGAGCCTTCAGCAGTACCTCCTGCTGGTGGGCGCCCTGCGCTCCCTCGCGCGGTCGGAGCACGGCTCGAGCCTCACCCTCGACTCCTACCTGCTCCGGGCTCTCTCGATCGCGGGCTGGTCGCCCAGCTTCACGGACTGCGCCGTGACCGGCGCTCCCGGCCCGCACACCGCCTTCGTGGTGCAGCTCGGCGGCGTCGTGGCCGACTCGGTCGCGCCTCCGGGCGCGCCACGGCTGGATCCCCTGACGCTCGGACTGCTCTCCTCCCTCCTCACGGGGGACTGGATCGCGGCGGACGCGACCGACGACCGCACCCGGTCCCAGGCGAGCGGTGTCGTCGCCGCCTACACGCAGTTCCATCTCGACCGCGGACTCCGCTCGCTCGAGCACGTCGACCGGCGCCGCACGGAGACCGCATGAGCCCCGTTCCCAAGACCCACCGCGACGCCGTCGACTTCAAGCCGATCGACTGGACCGGCCTCCAGCCGCCGAAGCTGCCCAGGGGGGCGGTGCCGGACCACGTGGCGATCGTCATGGACGGCAACGGCCGCTGGGCCAACGGCAAGGGCCTCACGAGGATCGAAGGCCACAAGGCGGGGGAGGCGAGCCTGCTGGATGTCGTGGCCGGCGCCATCCAGATCGGGGTCAAGCACCTCAGCGTCTACGCGTTCTCCACCGAGAACTGGAAGCGCTCGCCCGACGAGGTGCGCTTCCTCATGGGATTCAACCGCGACGTTCTGCACCGCCGCCGCGATCAGCTCAACGAGTGGGGGGTGCGCGTGCGCTGGGCCGGCCGGAAGCCCCGGCTGTGGCGATCCGTGATCGAGGAGCTGCAGTTCGCGGAGCGGCTCACCGCCGGAAACTCCACGCTCACCCTCACCATGTGCGTCAACTACGGCGGTCGCACCGAGATCCAGGATGCCGTGCGGGCCATCGCCGAGGAGGTGGCGGCAGGCAGGCTGAAGCCCTCCGGCATCTCGGAGAAGACCATCCAGCGTCAGCTCTACGCCCCCGACCTCCCGGATGTGGACCTGTTCGTGCGCAGCTCGGGCGAGCAGCGCACCAGCAACTTCATGCTGTGGCAGAGCGCTTACGCCGAGATGGTGTTCCTCGAGACCCTGTGGCCCGACTTCAGCCGGGTGCAGCTGTGGGAGGCCATCTCGCTCTACGCCGCGCGCAACCGCCGCTTCGGCGGGGCGATCGACGCCCCGAGCGCCTGACGCGCGCCACGCGTACGCTGGGGGCGTGAACGACGAGCGCCCCATCCGTACCGGCATCATCGGCTTCGGCCTGTCCGGTCGCATCTTCCATGCCCCCTTCATCGCCGCGGATCCCGCGTTCTCACTCGAGGTGGTCTCGACGTCGAACCCGGCTCGGGCCGAACAGGTGCGGTCGCTGCATCCGGGAGTCGACGTCGTCTCCAGCCCCGAGGAGCTGATCTCGCGCGGGCTGGACCTCGTGGTGCTCGCCTCGCCGCCCTCGGTGCACGCCGACCAGGCGGTCGCGGCCTTCTCGGCGGGGTCGGCCGTGGTCGTCGACAAGCCGTTCGCGGCATCCACCGGCGAGGCGCGACGAATGATCGCGGCGGCGGAGGCTGCAGGGCTGCCGCTGGCGGTGTACCAGAACCGCCGGTTCGACGGCGACTTCCGCACGGTCACCCGCCTGATCGCGTCGGGGGCGCTGGGGTCGGTGCACCGCTTCGAGTCGACCTTCGAACGCTGGTCTCCTGCGCTCCGCGATCGCTGGCAGGACACGACCCCCACCGCGCAGGGGGCCGGCATCACCTACGACCTGGGCAGCCACCTGGTGGATCAGGCCCTGGCCCTCTTCGGCCCCGCCGCCCTCGTGGACGCCGAGCTCTCCATCCTGCGCGAGGGCGGTGTCAGCGACGACGAGGCGTTCCTCTCCCTGCATCACGACAGCGGCGTGCGCTCCCACATCACGCTGAGCCGGTACGCGGGGCAGAACGCACCCCGCTTCCGGGTGCTCGGGTCGGAGGCCGCCTACACCGTGTACGGGCTCGACCCGCAGGAAGCGGCGCTCATGGCGGGCGGTGCACCCACAGACGCCGACTTCGGGGTCGCAGCGGAATCCGACTGGGGGCTTCTCGGACTGCCCGGTGCCCTGACCGCCGTACCGACCGAACGGGGGGAGTACGCCGCGTTCTATCGCGCGGTCGCCTCCGCCGTGCGCACGGGCTCCGAGCTCCCGGTTCACCCCCGTGACGCGTTGGCCACGCTTGAAATCCTCGAAAAGGCGCACGAGATCGCAGGATTCTAGCGTCGCGCCATCTTGTCCCGAGCTCTGCTCTGGATGACGCTGGAAGCATGACGCCAGAGCTCGCCGCCGCAATCGACCAGTACGAAGCACCCCGCGGATTCCTCGCGACCGCGTCGATCGGCCTGCCCACCCGGGAGACGATCGTCGCCCAGAAGGCCGACCTCGACCTCTGGTCGGCCGCCCGCCGCGACCCGATGGACTACGACGCGATCGTCGAGCGCACGCGCCGTCACTATGCACGGCTCGTCGGCGTGGGCGCGGATCGCGTCGCCACCGGATCGCAGACCTCGGTGATCGCGAGCCTCCTCGCGGCAGCCGTCCCCGACGGTGCGGAGGTGCTCTGCGTCGACGGGGACTTCAGCTCGATCGTGTTCCCGTTCCTGCAGCGCGGACTGCCCGTGCGCTCCGTGCCGCTCGCGGCCCTCGCCGACTCGATCGGAGAGGCCACCTGGCTCGTCGTGTTCTCGCACGTGCAGTCGGCGACCGGTCAGGTGGCGGATGTCGACGGCATCCTCGAGGCGGCCGCCGCCCACGGCGCTTACACCTTCTGCGACGTGACCCAGTCCGCCGGGGTGCACCCCGTCGACGCCTCGCTCTTCGACGCGACGGCCTGCCACACCTACAAATGGCTGTGCTCGCCGCGCGGGGTCGCCTTCCTCACCCTTTCCGACCGGTTCCAGGAGCAGCTCACGCCGCTCCAGGCCGGCTGGTACGCCGGCGAGGACGTCTGGCAGTCGTGCTACGGACCGCAGATGCACCTCGCCGCCGACGCCCGGGCCTTCGACGTGTCGCCCGCGTGGCCCGCGTGGGTGGGGGCGGAGCCCGCCATCCGGATGTTCGCCGGCCTCGACATCGCGGAGGTGTGGGAACGGACGAGTGGCTTGGGCGACGCCCTGTGCGACGGCCTCGGCATCCCGCGTCAGGGACAGGCGATCGTGACCTGGGCCGACCCCGACAAGACGGACCTCGCCGCGCTGGCGGCCGCGGGCATCAAGGCGTCGGGCAGGGCGGGGCGGATGCGGGCGTCGTTCCATCTCTGGAACGACGAGAGCGACGTGGAATCCGTGATTCGCGCGCTTCGGTAGGCTTGAGGTCTTCGACCGCACCCTTGGAGTTCTTCGTGGCCAACGCCTCCCCGCTCGACCCTGTGATCAATCTCGCGAAGCGTCGCGGCTTCGTCTTCCAGTCGGGTGAGATCTACGGCGGATCGCGTTCGGCGTGGGACTACGGCCCGCTCGGAACGGCGCTGAAGGAGAACATCAAGCGCCAGTGGTGGCAGTTCATGGTGCAGGGTCGCGACGACATCGTCGGCATCGACTCCGCCGTGATCCTGCCGCGGCAGGTGTGGGAGGCCTCCGGCCACGTGGAGGTCTTCAGCGACCCGCTCGTGGAGTCGCTGCACACGCACAAGCGCTACCGCGCCGACCACTTGCTGGAGCAGTACGAGGAGAAGCACGGTCACCCGCCGGTGAACGGCCTCGCCGACATCCGCGACCCTGACACAGGTCAGCCCGGTGCGTGGACCGAGCCGCAGAACTTCTCCGGTCTGCTGAAGACGTTCCTCGGTCCGGTGGACAACGAGGAGGGCCTGCACTACCTGCGGCCCGAGACGGCGCAGGGCATCTTCGTCAACTTCGCCAACGTGGTGGGGTCGTCGCGCATGAAGCCGCCGTTCGGCATCGCGCAGATCGGCAAGAGCTTCCGCAACGAGATCACCCCCGGCAACTTCATCTTCCGCACCCGGGAGTTCGAGCAGATGGAGATGGAGTTCTTCGTCGAGCCCGGCACCGACGAGGAATGGCACCAGTACTGGATCGATGCGTCCCTGAAGTGGTACACCGACCTCGGAGTCAGCCCCGAGAACCTCCGGCTGTACGAGCACCCGCAGGAGAAGCTGAGCCACTACTCCAAGCGCACCGTCGACGTGGAGTACCGCTTCCGGTTCGCCGGCAGCGAGTGGGGCGAGCTGATGGGTGTGGCCAACCGCACCGACTTCGACCTGAAGACGCACTCCGCGGCGTCCGGTGCCGACCTCTCCTACTTCGACCAGAGCAAGAACGAGCGCTGGGTGCCGTATGTGATCGAGCCGGCGTTCGGCCTCACCCGTGCGCTCATGGCCTTCCTGGTGGACGCGTACCACGAGGACGAGGCGCCCAACACGAAGGGCGGCGTCGACAAGCGCACCGTGCTCCGGCTCGACCGCAGGCTGTCGCCGGTGAAGGTGGCGGTGCTCCCGCTCTCGCGCAACGAGCAGCTCTCGCCGGTGGCCCGGTCCCTCGCCGCCGACCTGCGCAAGTACTGGATGATCGACTTCGACGACGCGGGGGCCATCGGACGTCGGTACCGGCGTCAGGACGAGATCGGCACGCCGTTCTGCGTGACGATCGACTTCGACACGCTGGAGGACAACGCCGTCACCGTCCGCGAGCGCGACACCATGGCCCAGGAGCGCGTCTCCCTGGACCGCCTCACCGGCTACCTCGCAGCCCAGCTCGTCGGCGCCTGACCCGTTCCTACGCCCGGCGCTGCGCCTTCCCCGGCGCGGCGTCGCCTCCGCCTCCGCCTTCCGCTCTCTGCCTTTCGGAAATTCAGGATTTCGGCCCACCAGCGACGGCTCGCTCCCGTGACCGCGGGAGCTTGACGGCACCGCCCCGACGAAATCCTGAATTTCCGAAGGGTCCGGTCGTTCACAGGGGCGGGCCGACGGGAGTTGTCCACCGATCGGCCGAAGTGAGAACGGCCGGATGCCGCGCTCGTCGATCCTGGCCCGATGACAGACATCGCGGCGCTCGTGCATCACCTCGGCGGAATCGCTCAGAAGCAGCAGCTCGTCCGGCTCGGCGCGACCGACCTCGACCTCACGCGCGCCGTGAAGTCGGGCTCCGTGACGCGCGCGCGGCAGGGCTGGTACTCGACGCTGGGGGAGCGGGACCCGAGATTCCGCGCGGCCAGGGTGGGCGGCAGGTTGACCGGGGTCTCGGCCATCGCCGCGATGGGAGGGTGGGTGCTGGACGAGCGGCGCCTGCATGTCGCCGTGCCCCGCAACGCCGCCCGGCTCCGCACGCAGTGGAATCGGCACGAGCGCATCGCCTATCCGGACGAGGGCGTGGTCGTGCACTGGGAGTCGTCGGGGCATGACCGCGGCTCGGTGCACACCGTCTCGCTCGCCTCGGCGCTGCGCCAGGTGGCCCTGGAGGAGTCGCTCGAGACGACGGTGGCGGCGCTGGACTGGGCGCTTCACACGGGCCTGGTGGACGACTTCGACGTGCATCGACTGATCGAGGAGCTTCCGGACGACTTCGCCGATCTCGCCGAGTGGCTGGATGCCTATTGCGAGTCGCTCCCGGAGAGCCTCTCCCGCACCCGCATGCGCCTGCGCGGTCATCACGTGCGTTCGCAGGTCGTGCTGTCGAGCGGCGAACGGCTCGACCTCCTCGTCGACGAGTGCGTCGGGCTCGAGACGGATGGGGCGGCTTACCACGTCGACCGATTCGAGCGGGACCGCCTCAAGGACTTGGCGATCGCGATCGACGGGTTTCACGGCATCCGCGTAAGTGCGCGCACGGTGTTCGAGGCCTGGGCTCTCGCCGAGAATGCGATCGAGGCCGCTCTCGCGCAGCACGGTCACCTCCCGCCCTTCGGAAATTCAGGATTCGGTCGCGGTCGCTCGCCGCGCCCGCCCGGTGCCGCGCGCTCCCGGCGGCGCGAGGCACGCCGGAATCCTGAATTTCCGAAGGGGAGAGCGAGGGGGGAGGGCGGGAATAGGGCGGGGGGCCGGCCGCGTTGGGCTGAGGGTGAGTGACGCGATAAAGGTCGATATCTGGTCGGACGTGCAGTGCCCCTGGTGCTACATCGGCAAGCGCAAGTTCGAGGCGGGCGCGAAGGCGTCCGGGCTCGACGTGGAGGTGGAGTACCACTCCTTCGAGCTCGCACCGGACACCCCCGTCGACTTCGACGGCACTCCCATGGACTATCTGGCGCAGCGCAAGGGCATCGATCCGGCTCAGGCCGAGCAGATGCTGGCCCGGGTCACCGGAATCGCCGCCGCCGTAGGCCTCGACTACCACTACGACGACGTCCACCAGACGAACACCGTCATCTCGCACGAGCTCATCCACTTCGCCAAATCGAAGGGCCGCCAGGTGGAGATGAAGGAGCGCCTGCTCGAGGCGTACTTCGTCAAGGGTGAGCATGTGGGCCGCATTCCCGACCTGGTCGAGATCGCGGTCGAGCTCGGCTTCGACCGCGCCGAAGTGACCGAGGCGCTCGAGTCGCACCGCTTCCTGCCCGACGTCAAGGCGGATGTCGCCCTCGCGAACGAGTACGGAATCCAGGGCGTGCCGTTCTTCGTATTCGACGGCAAGTACGGTGTGTCCGGTGCGCAGGAGGCCGACACGTTCGCTAACGTGCTGGCACAGGTCGCGAGCGAGAGAGCAGCACAGTGACGGATGCCATCAAGCCCCTAGTGATCGTCGGGGATCCGGAGGCCGCCGCCTGCGAGGGCGAGTTCTGTGCGATTCCGGCTCACCACGAGCAGTTCGTCGTGAACCGGAGACTGGACGACGACGATGTCTGAGATCATCCCCGCCGACTACCGCGACCTGCTCGAGCAGCCCAATTACGGCGCTCTGGGCACGATCCGGCCGGATGACACGGTGCAGGTCAATCCGATGTGGTTCGAGTTCGACGGCCGCACCCTGCGATTCACGCACACGACCAAGCGTCAGAAGTATCGCAACCTGCAGCACAATCCGTCGATGAGCCTGTCGGTCATCGACCCGGCCAACCCGTTCCGCTATCTCGAGGTGCGCGGGCGGCTCGTCGAGGTCGTCCCCGACCCGACCGGCGAGTTCTACGTGCGGCTGGGGCGACGGTACGGCAACCCCGGCCAGCAGCCGCCGCCGGACAGCGCCGACCGCGTCGTGCTCGTGATGAGCATCGAGTCGAGCACGACGCAGTAGCTCAGCTGTTCTGGGCGGAGCCGGAGAGGGCGAGCGAGAACCGTCCCGGTGCCACGACCTTCGCCTGGATCAGGGCCGTGCGACCCGTGGAGTCGCCCGCCGTGCACACGAATGTCGCCCCCACGGTGGTGGCCGGCGCGTCCGGCGGGCACCGGACCGTCCAGGTAGTGCCGGTCTGCGCATCCAGCTGGGTCGCCGCCTGCCGCTGAAGCGTGTCGATCGCGGGGCCGGAGTTCGGGACCGAGGCCAGCCCGGGGTTCGCGGCGGCGAAGACGGCCGAGCCGATCACGACGAGGATCAGCAGAAGAAACGGGATGGCGAAGACGTTCCCCGGCGCATTCGATCGCACGCCGTCGCGCTTCAGCACGATCCGCCGCCGGATGAGGTAGCCGATCTGGCCCAGCAGCAGCCACCACGGGGACGGCGCCGCGATGCCGCGTGACCGCAGCTCGACGCCGTCGCGCCAGGCGAACACGAACAGCAGAACCACGTAGGCCGCGTATGCGCCGACGTAGAGTGCGGCGATCGCGCCGAAGGATCCGAGGCCCGGGCCCACCACTCCGACCCGCACGGATGCGGCCAAAAGGGATGCCGGGAGGTAGAGCAGATACGACCAGAAGAGCGACAGTGCGATGGCCCAGACCCCGAACGTGTTGCCCGAGGCCTTGCCCACGGGTGACGCGGGGGCGAGCGTGCTGGCGTATTCCGTCGAGGACGACATCGGCCGGTAGCCCCCGCCGTATCCGAAGTCGTCGGCGGGCGACGAGACGACGGCGGATGCCGCGGGCGCGACCGGCACGGGCGCATGGGTGTGCTCGGTCCACCCGAGCCCGCTCCACCATCGCTGAAGCCCGCTGCCGGCTGGATCGTCGTACCAGCCCGGTGCGATCGTCGTTCCCGGGGTATCGGACATCGCCTCCCCCTTCGTCGATGACCGAATCGAGGCTATCGAACGGGGCGGGTCGGCCAGAAACCCCCGTTCGGGGCTAGTCGCTGATGTCGGCCACCGTGGCGCCGTACGCCGAGATCAGGGAATCCGCGTCGACGAACGCGCTCCACCCGTGTTCACCTGCGCCCATCGCGACCCGGTGCCCGACGATCGTCGCGTCGGCGTAGATCGGCCAGGCCGTCGTCGAGCCGAGTGGGGTGATCGTCCCGCGTTCATAACCTGTGGCTTCGAGAGCGACCTCGGCCTCGGGTAGCCGCAGCTTGTTCACGCCGACGACAGCGCGGAGCTTCGACCACGAGATCTGCCTGTCCCCGGGCACGAGAGCGAAGAGGAAGCTGCCGTCGTGCCGCTTCACGACGAGGGTCTTGACGATGCCCGCCGGATCGATGCCGAGTATCGTGGCGGCCTCCTCGAGACTGTTCGCCGCGGGACGCTGAACGAAGTCGACCGCGAGCCCGTGAGCTGCGGCATCCTGAGCGACGCGTTCGCGGCCAGGGGTCTCGATGCTGGTCATCCGTCGATTCTGCCAGGCTCTCGGGTGGTGTCGTTCGCTCGCGATAGCGTCGTCGCATGAATCCGACCGCCTCGTTCGTGCTGGCGCTCCTGGCCCTGATCGCGTCGATCGCGTCCGCGGTGGCGGCGGGGTGGGCGGTGCGCCAGACCTGGAAGTACCAGCGGCGTGCCCGGCTGCATCTGGAGTGGCCTCGCGCCGTGTCGCTGGCGGGCGGGCATTCGTGGCATTCGGCGGCGGTCGCCATCGTCAACCACGGCAACGCCCCGGCCCGCGACGTGACCGTGGCGGCCTCCACGGTGCAGGGCGGCGACCTGCTCACGCTGCGCGAGATCCCGGAGGGCGATTCGGTCACGGTGAACGTGCCCGTGGAGCGGGTGAGACGGCTCTTCGCGCTGCCCGGGATGTTCGAGCGCGTCGGCTCGGCGTCAGCCGCGCGGCCCGTGACGGTGACGCTGCGCTGGCGCAAGGAGGCCACCGACGCGTTCCGAACCCACTCGGAGTCCCGCGACTACGGCGCCCTCTGAGCGCGGCGGTGCTCCCAAAGTCTGGGAGAATCGAAGGATGACCATGACGACGCTCCCCGGAAGGCCCCTGCAGATCGGGCCCCTGGAGCTCGCCGTACCGGTCGTGCTCGCGCCCATGGCCGGGATCACCAACACCGCGTTCCGCCGGCTGTGCCGCGAGTTCGGCGCGGGGCTGTACGTCAGCGAGATGATCACCAGCCGGGCGCTCGTCGAGCGCACCCCCGGGAGCATGCGGCTCATCAAGCATCACGAGTCGGAGACGCCCCGCAGCATCCAGCTCTACGGCGTCGACCCGAAGACGGTGGCCGACGCGGTCACGATGCTGGTGGCGGAGGATCGCGCCGACCACATCGACCTCAATTTCGGGTGCCCCGTGCCTAAGGTCACGCGCAAGGGCGGAGGAGCGGCGCTCCCCTGGAAGCTCGACCTCTTCCGCGACATCGTGGAGGGCGCTGTCAAGGCGGCAGGCCCGCTCCCGCTCACCATCAAGATGCGCAAGGGCATCGACTCCGATCACCTCACCTATCTCGAGGCCGGTCGCATCGCCGAGGGTGCCGGCGTCGCGAGCATCGCGCTGCACGCTCGTACCGCGTCCGAGTTCTACAGCGGGCACGCCGACTGGTCGGCCATCGCGAAGCTGAAGGAGACCATCTCGTCCGTTCCCGTTCTGGGAAACGGCGACATCTGGTCGGGCGCCGACGCCGTGCGCATGGTCGACGAGACCGGGTGCGACGGCGTGGTCGTGGGCCGCGGCTGCCTCGGACGCCCGTGGCTGTTCGGAGATCTTGCCGCGGCATTCAGCGAGTCTGCGGCCGGCGCTGCGGAGCGCGTCGCGCACCCGAGCCTCGGCGTCGTTGCGGCGACGCTACGCCGGCATGCCGAGCTCCTGGTCGACTTCTTCGACGGCGACGAGGATCACGCGTGCCGCGACATCCGCAAGCACATCGCCTGGTATTTCAAGGGGTACCCGGTCGGAGGCGAGCTGCGCGCCGCACTGGCGACCGTGGAGAGCCTGCAGCAGCTGGACGACCTGCTCGGTCAGCTCGACTGGGAGCAGCCGTACCCCGGTGAGGCGGCGGAGGGCCCGCGCGGTCGTGCCGGAACGCCGAAGCGGCCGTCCCTGCCGGACGGCTGGCTGCTGAGCCGCGAACTGGATGCCGCCCGCCGGGCCGAGGTCTCCGAAGCCGAGTTGCACAACAGTGGCGGCTGAGCCTGTGGCTCCCGGGGGCTACACCGAGCACGACACCGCGCGCTGGTTCCCCGAGGAGCATTCGAGCCGCAGGAGCGACTTCGCCCGCGACCGCGCGCGCCTGCTGCATTCGAGTGCCCTCCGCCGCCTCGCCGCGAAGACGCAGGTGCTGTCGCCGGCGGCCGGCCTCGATTTCGCCCGCAACCGGCTCACCCATTCGCTCGAGGTGGCGCAGGTCGGGCGCGAGCTGGCCACCAGCCTCGGGCTGGACCCGGACGTGGTGGACACCGCCTGCCTAGCCCACGATCTCGGGCACCCTCCGTTCGGCCACAACGGGGAGCGCGCGCTGAATGCGTGGTCGGAGGACATCGGAGGGTTCGAGGGCAACGCGCAGACGCTCAGGGTGCTCACCCGGATCGAGCCCAAGGTCTTCGGCGCGGACGGACGCTCCTACGGGCTGAACCTCACCAGGGCGAGTCTCGACGCGAGCTGCAAGTACCCGTGGCCCGCGTCGGCGAGTGTGGGGGATCCCAGCGGCCGCGCGAAGTTCGGGTTCTACTCCGACGATGCCGAGGCGTTCGCGTGGCTGCGCGAGGGCGCGCCCGATCGAAGGCTGTGCATCGAGGCCCAGGTGATGGACCTCTCCGACGACATCGCCTACTCCGTGCACGACTTCGAGGATGCCGTCGTGAACGGCTACGTCGACGTGGCGGCGCTCGGTGCGCGCGTCGACCACGACGACCTCGTCGATTCGATGTTCGCCTGGATCGGGGGCGAGCTGGAGCACGACGAGCTGATCGCGGCATTCGACCGACTCGACCGGCTGGATGTCTGGCTCAACGACTGGGACGGCTCCCGCCGCGCGCAGGGACGGTTGAAGAATCTGACGAGCCAGCTCATCGGCCGGTTCGCGGGAGCCGCGGTGAAGGCGACCCGCGAGGCGGAGGGGGAGGGCAGCCTCATCCGGTTCCGTGCGTCGATGGTGGTGCCGCGCGAGATCCAGGCGGAGATCGCGGTGCTGAAGGGCATCGTGGCGGCGTTCGTGATGTCGCGCAACACGCGCCAGCCGATCTATGCGCAGCAGCGCACGGTGCTCACGGAGCTCGCCGACACCCTGCTCGAGCGCGGCGAGGGCGCGCTCGATCCGGGGTTCGCGGCCGACTGGCGTGAGGCGTCCGACGATGCGGCGAGGAAGCGGGCGGTGGTCGACCAGGTCGCCTCGCTCACCGACCAGTCGGCGATGGCCTGGCACGAGCGCCTCCTCCACTAGCGCTTCCCTTCCGACAGCCCCCTGCTCCATTCGGAAATTCAGGATTTCGGCGCGGGGCCGGCTGGGACGCGCCGTGTTCTCGGGGCGCGCCCGCCGCGCCCGCAACCGAATCCTGAATTTCCGTGGGCTGGGCGGGGTGGCCCGGGCGCCGCGCGCACTGACCTTTCGGCGGTTGCCGGGCCCGAGCGACTCCTGCTCCATTCGGAAATTCAGGATTTTGGCGCGGGGCCGGCTGGGACGCGCCGTGTTCTCGGGGCGCGCCCGCCGCGGGCGCGACGGAATCCTGAATTTCCGTGGGCTGGGCGGGGTGGCCCGGGCGCCGCGCGCACTGAC
>CBIHRK010000010.1:0-124891 GCA_966212465.1 uncultured Lacisediminihabitans sp. | reverse complement strand
AACTCCTCCACCGCCACCACACCACACCCCGCAACACACGCCACACCCGAACCCGAACCCGAACCCGACGCACCCGAACCAGTACCGGGCGGAGCGCCGAATCTCGAGTTGAGCATCTCGCGAGGGATTTTCGTGGAAATGCCGATCGGTTTCGTGATCGCCGTGGAACGGTCCAGGTCGGTCAGATCAGCGACGGTCAATTCCGACAGGGGCTTCGACAACGGCGCTTTCCATGCCATCACCACCGAGCCGTCGGGCATCTTGCCTACCGCACCGCCGAGATAGGTCGACCGTTCCGGGAGTCCGAGCTCGCGTGCGATCGCGATCTCCGTCGGCGGCTTGTAGGCGATCGACGCACGCGCCTGCGCGGTCCGCCCCCACTCCCGCACTGCGTCGGGTGTCGTCATCATCTTTTTCAGCGCCCGATCCGCCGCGCTCCGCATCCCGGGATGCATGTCGGCGCTGACCCATTCCTCCGCCGGTATCACCCTGGGCACGAGGGCGTCCCTGGCGAGCGTCGATGCGCCCGCGCCATGCGTGAACAACTCATCGGGGTGCGCCTGGAAGGTGAAGGTGGCGTTGGCCATGCCGCGGACCTGAGCGCCCGTTTCATCCATCGCCATCACGCCCGCCACAAGCGGCACCTGGATCACGGGCTCCACCGTCGTCGCACCGGGCAGGACGCTCATGTTCACGCCGGAGAGGATCTGAGCGCCGTGATAGAGCTCGTGGGCGAACACCAGCTCCGGCGACAAGATGCGGAACCGTCCCACCCCGTCGGCTCCGGTCTCCGCGTAGATGGTGGCCGACCTGTTGTCGATGCCGATGAAAGCCGGGAACTCCCGCTCCGGAGTAATAGCCAGTCTCTGTGTGAAATCCGCGTCGCTGGGGCTGATGAGTACCTTGATCGGCGACGGTGCGCCACTGGGGGTTCGCAGCACGATGTCCGAGAACGGTGATTGCAGGTCGGGGATGCTGTCCACGAGGGCCCTGCCGCGCGCGGACGCGCGCAGGCGATCCAGCTTCCACTTCGTATCGTTGAGGAATTTTTGCGGGTCGAGGTCCTGAAGCCACTGCGACGGGGGCAGTACCCTCTCCCAGGCCTGGAAATACCTCGGCGTGACGCCGATGCCCGGCGAGATCTCGTACACATCGAGCGTCGCGTTGGCGGCGTCCCTGAAACTCGCCTGATACGAGGGCGCGAGCCCCGGTGCGTTGGGATCGGGCAGGGCCACACGGATGACGTTGCGCCCGAGCACCGGCGCTCCCGGCGCCGGCGGCGTCGGCGCCGCGGCGGCCGGAGACGTCACCCCCACAACGAGCGCCCCTGCGACGACGGCAGCTGTGACGACTGAAGCGATCACCCGACGAAACATCATTCACTCCCCACCAATGCCCTGGAATGCACCCCTGTGAAGGGGTGTGCCGCAACCTCACTACGGCGACCACACGACTACGTAGGCCATCCGCCGCATCGCGGAACCCGACTCGCGCAATTCCCCGGCACGGACCGTCGATTACGTAGCGTCTCGCAGTGAGCGTCGCGCGGAGGAGCAGAGATCAGGGCGCCACCGAAGCAATGAGCGGATCGGGGCTTGACGCGCTACTTGTTTTTTGCAAGTGTTAGGGCACGCCCGAACGGGCCCTCGAGAGGAGACCACGATGACGTCGATGTTCGTCAACCTGCCGGTGACCGACCTGGAGCGCGCAAAGGCGTTCTATACCGCGATCGGATTCCGCATCAATCCCCTGTTCACCGACCACAACGCCGCCTGCGTCGTCGTCGAAGAGGATCACAGCTACTTCATGATCCTCGTGCGCGAGTTCTTCCAGACCTTCTCCGACCTCACCATCGGCGACCCGTCGGTCAACCCCACGGTGGCCACGGCCATCTTCGTCGACAGCCGCGACGAGGTCGACAAGGCCGTCACCGATGGTCTGGCCGCGGGCGGCAGCGAGGCGCGCCCGGCCGCCGACTACGGCTTCATGTACCAGCGCCAGCTCACCGACCCCGACGGCAACATCCTCGAGTTCGGCTGGATGGATCCGGTCGCCGCCGCGCAGGGACCGGAAGCCTTCTCCAACCAGCAGGCCTGAGCACCCGGACCGAGGCAGAGATGGCCGCACGCGACTACGGGCAGTACTCCGGCATCACGCGGGCGATGGAAGTCGTCGGCGAGCGCTGGGCCCTGCTCATCGTGCGCGATCTGCTCGTCGGGCCGCGCCGCTACGGAGAGCTCGCCGCGGGTCTCCCCCGCATCCCGAGCAACATCCTGGCGGCGCGGCTCAAAGAGCTTCAGGAGGCGGGCGTGATCCGCCGGATGCCGCGGTCGCGAGTGATCGTCTACGAGCTCACGCCCTACGGCCGCGAGCTCGAACCGGTGGTGCTCGCGCTCGGCGCCTGGGGTTTCAAGGCCATGGGCGACCCGCGCGAGGAACAGGTCATCACTCCGGAGTCGATCACCATGGACCTGCGCACCGCCTTCCGGCCCCAGGTGGCGCTGCGCCTCCCCCCGACCGCCTACGCCGCCAGACTCGGTGCGGCCGACCTGCTGATTCGGGTGGATGGCGCGAGCCTCGACGTCTCGCGGGGCGACTCCCCCGCCGATCTCGCCTTCGCCACCGGACCGGGCATCCACCGGCTCATCTCGGGCGCCCTCCCGCCCGATCGCGCGATCGAGACGGGTGTGGTGCGGGTGCTGAGCGGCCGCGGCGACCTGCTCGATCGCTTCGCGGACACCTTCCACCTGGCGGCCTGAAGCCGGGCCGGGCCGCCTCAGAGAGCGGTGCGGCTGGACCCCGCGGTGGCGAGCAGCCGCGCGCCGATGCTGTCACCAGCGGCCTCCGCCCGGATGAGTTCGGCCGGCTCCACCTGGTTCTCGTGCACGACGAAGCTCTGCGGCTCCGCGAACTCGTGCCCTCCCGCCTTGCGCAGCTCTTTGCGGATGTGCTTCGCGGCCGACCCTGTGAGGAGCGCTGCGGCATCCACCCGGGTGTCGAAGGCGACGAACGCCCCCACGTCGCCGGTCAGTCCCTCCAGCCACTCGCGCACGCCGATGCCGGGCGCGCCCTTCTCCAGGGTGAGGCCCTTCTCCGGATCTTCCGACCAGCGCACGGCCTCGGCACGCGTGGTCGGCGAACTCATGCCGTGCACGTGGGTCGGGCCGCCGACCAGCACCAGCTGGGCATCCGGGAACCGCTCGCCGACGTCGTTGACGTTCACCAGCGTGACCGGCGTGTGCCTGCCGATTCCGCGACCCAGCGCTGCCGCGATCTCGCGCGTGCTCCCGAACATCGACTCGTAGACGATCACCGCACTCATTGTTCTCCTCCTCCTCGGCTGAACTCGATCCTGACCCGGTGAGGCCGGGTCACCGAGGGCCATTGGTCCCGCGGAGCGCGGGACGAAAGGCCCGCCCCGGGTGCCGGACGAACGGTTGCATGGTTCCGGAACCATGCCGGGCGCGACCCGGCCGAGAGGAGGACGGATATGAGCCGGGCCATCCGGGGCGTGCTGATCGCGTTGCACGGCTTCGTCGCCGTGACCGCTGTCGCCGGCGGTGCGACACTCGTCGCCGCCACTCTGGCGGGCTCCACCTCGTCGGTCCTGGTGCCGAACACCCGCTATCTCGAGGGCTCGCCGTTCTCCTCCTATCTCGTGCCCGGCATCCTGCTGGCCGCGGTCGTGGGAGGCATGCAGGTGCTCGCCCTGGTGCTGCTGCTGCGCCGGAGTCGCGGGGCGATGGTGGCGTCGGTGGCCGCCGCGATGGGCCTGCACATCTGGGTCTTCGTGGAGCTGATCGTGATCCCGTTCAGCTTCCTTCAGGTGGTGTACTTTGCGGCAGCCCTCGGCGAGCTCGGTCTCGCGCTGCTCGCCCTGGGCCTGCTGCGATTCCGGATGCCGCGGGACTCGCGGATGGCCTGACCACAGCCCTGAACGGGAGGGAGCCCCCGCCGACGCGAGTCGACGGGGGCTCCCTCGGATCCGATGGTTCGTTCGATGGGTCAGCGGCGGCGAAGAGGCGGTGAGCGCGCCCACCTGATCCAGGTCGATCCCGGGAGCGAGTCATCCCCCGGGCGCTGGATCGACCGGCCCCACCGCGTTCGCGACCAGCGCCGATCGGCGACACCGGTGCTCACTACTGGCGGTTCGATCACGCGAACGGTCGTGCCGAACTCGAGGTCGAACAACTCGGGATCGTCGAGCACGATCTCGAGCAGACGCGCATCCACCGATGCCCCGGCGAGCGGGACGACACGTGAGGTCATTGCACGATCCCCGTGAGGGTCAGGCGCTGATCTGGCTTCCCGAGCCGACCTGGCTCGACGAGCCGGACATGATCTCGATCTTGCGCGGCTTGGCCTTCTCGCTCACCGGCAGGATCACGCTCAGCACGCCGTTGTCGTAGTGGGCGCTGATGTGCTCCGGGTCCACGCCGTCTCCGAGGCTGAACTGCCGCAGGTAAGAACCGGACGGCCGTTCCTGCGCCAGCCACTTCGCGCCCTCCGCGCTGGCCGCCGTGCGCTGCGCGCGGATGGTGAGGAGCTGGCCGTCGACATCCACGTCCACCGAGCCGGGGTCGATGCCCGGGAGGTCGGCATTCAGGATGTAGCGGTCGCCCTCGCGGTAGAGGTCGACGGGCATGAACCGGGGGCCCTGCCGGAGCCCGAGCAGGGAACCGGTGAGACGATCCATTTCACTGAAAGGATCGAAAGACATAGCCATGATGTAAATTCCCCTTCCTGTGTTCGAGCCGTTGCGGCTCTCGATGTGCTTAATTAATTAGCACTCTCGGGCCGAGAGTGCCAGATCTTTTCAGCGGTTTTTTAGAGAAGCGGAATCTCGCAGGCGAGGGGTGGCGAGCGGGGCGACACGCTGGGCTTCCACCGCGACCGGGACCGAGATCCACCGCGTCGCGGCTGTCACCCCGCTCGCAGCAAACGTACGTCGCCCGGATTTTTCGCACCAGCGGTAGACAGAACGCCGGAATGGGAGCACGCGCGGGAGCGCCGAGGCCTCAGAGCGGCTGCACCAGCGAGGAGTCGGCCGGGTCCACGGTGCGCGAATTGTTGACCTTGCGGTCCACCTCGTACTGGGTCACCGTGGATGCCACGGCTCCCGAGACCTCCTCCAGCATGGCCAGCTCCGCCTCCCGCTCCGTCTCGTCGGCGAGCTTGTGCGGCGACAGCCACTGGTCGTAGACCTCCGGGGTGAGGAACACGGGCATGCGGTCGTGCACCTCCCCCGACGCATCCTTCGCCTCGCGGGTGATGATCGCCGTGGAGATCACCCACTCGTCGCCGACCTTCCTCGCGGTGTAGATGCCCGCAGCCGCGAGCAGGTCGGAGCCGCCGTGGATGAAGTGCGGCTGTTTGATCTTCTTGCCGTCGACCACGATCTCCGACCACTCGTAGTATCCGCGCATCGGCACGATGCAGCGGGAGCTGGAGAACGCGCCCTTCCAGAGTCCGTTGGTGCTCACCGTCTCCAGGCGGGCGTTGAACTGCGGTCGCTTCGACTCCTTCATGAAGGAGGGGTGGAAATCCCACACGGCGGCGTCGATCACCCGGGTCACCTGGCCGGTCCGGGTGTCGCGCCTCTCCCGCACGATCGGAATCGTGTCGGTGGGCGCTACGGAATAGCGGGGCAGCCACTCCGTGAAGTCGTTGCCGTCGGCCACGAAGTCGACGATCAGCTCATCGGTTCTCTTGTCCATCGCGAATCGTCCGCACATGACTCGATTCTTCTCGACTTCGGCGTCGCACGGGTAACGGCCGCGGGATTCCCCCGATCCTGGCGGAGTCAACGGGGTGCAAGCACACAGCTCGGCGGGTACAGAATTCTTGACATGGGAAAGCAGACGGCGTGGAGCGCGGCGGTGCGAGCGGTCCGTGCGGGAGAGCTCGACGTCGACGTCGCGGCGGAGGGGTTCGTCGACAGCATGACGGATGCCGAACTGCTCTGGCTGCTCGACGGCGACGCCCCTCGACGCGCGCTCGCCTTCATCCCGTTCCTGCTCGGCCGCCGCCCGTTCGTGGCCGGTGCCGTGCCGCGTCTCGGCGTTCCGGGCATCCGATTCAGCGACGGTGCCCGCGGTGTGGTCATCGGACCGTCCACCGCCTTTCCCGTCACCATGGCACGCGCCGCCACCTGGGACCCCGAGCTCGAGGAGCAGGTGGGGGTCGCGATCGGCGTGGAGACTCGCGCCCGCGGCGCGAACTACTCGGCGTCGGTCTGCGTGAATCTGCTCCGGCACCCCGCCTGGGGGCGTGCGCAGGAGTGCTACGGAGAGGACCCGGTGCTCACGGGCACGATGGGCTCCGCTCTCACCCGCGGGCTGCGCGAGAACGTGATGGCGTGCGTCAAGCACTTCGCGCTCAACTCGATGGAGAACGAGCGCTTCGAGGTGGACGTGCAGGTCGACGAGCACGCCCTGCACGAGGTCTACCTGCCACACTTCAAGGCCGTGATCGACGCCGGTGCCGACTCGGTGATGACCGCGTACAACCGCGTGCGCGGCGAGTACATGGACGTCAACACGCCCCTGCTCACGGGGGTGCTGCGCGAGGAGTGGGGCTTCACCGGGTTCGTGACGAGCGACTGGGTGTTCGGAACGCATGACGCCGTCGCCAGCCTGCGCGCGGGGATGGACGTCGAGATGCCGCTCCGGCTGCTGCGTGCGCGGGACCTGCCCGCTGCGGCACGCTCGGGCGCGCTGAGCCGCGCGACCGTGGTGCGGTCGGCCCGGCGCATCCTGAGGACCATCCTTCTGCACGAGGTGACGCGGCACGACGCGGCCCCGCGGAGCGACGCGATCGCCTCGCCCGCCCACCGCGAACTCGCCCGCACCGTGGCGGAGGAGTCGGCGGTGCTGCTGCGGAACGAGCCCGTCGGGCCGGCGCCGCTGCTGCCGCTCGACCCGAGCATCCGGCACCTGGCGGTCGTGGGGCGTCTCGCGGACGAGGCGAACCTCGGCGACCATGGCTCGTCCCGGGTGCGACCGCCCTCGACCGTCTCGCCGCTCCGGGGCCTCCGCGAGGCGCTTCCGGGCGTGCGCATCACCACCGCCGCCGGGCCGAGTGCGAGCGCCGCGGCGGCGGCCGCCGCCCAGGCAGACGTGGCCATCGTGGTGGTCGGCCTCGATCAGCACGACGAGGGCGAGTCGGTGGTGACCGGCGGCGTCGAGGTCGGGGTGTTCGGCCGGGCGTTCCGGCGGGGTCCGCTGCGCGCTCCGCTCATCGGACTCATGCACCTCGCAGCGCGGTTCGTGCGCGGCGGGGACCGCAGCTCGCTCGATCTGCGGCCTACCGACGCCGACCTCATCCGCGCGGTCGCCGCGGCGAACCCGCGCACCATCGTCGTGCTGATCGGCGGCAGCGCGATCATGACGGAGGGCTGGCGGGATCAGGTGCCCGCGCTCCTCTACGCCTGGTACGGCGGGATGGAGGGCGGCCACGCCCTCGCGCGCGTGCTCACCGGTGCCGCGGAGCCGGGCGGTCGCCTGCCGTTCGTGGTGCCGACGGATGTCGCGCACCTTCCCGATTTCGACAGCACCGCCAAGTCCGTGGTCTACGACGACAGCTGGGGGCAGCGCCGGCTCGACGACCGCGGCACCCCGGCGGCGTTCCCGTTCGGCTTCGGCCTCGGCTACACCTCCTTCGACCTCGAGCTGATCGATCACCGCTTCGACGAGACGGGCGGCACAGCCACGGTGCTCGTGACGAACACCGGCGAGCGTGCCGGATCGACCGTCGTGCAGGTCTATGCCGCCGACGTGTCGCGGACGAGGCCGATCGCTCAGCTGCTCGGCTACCGGAAGGTGCGGCTGCAACCCGGCGAGAGCACCACGGTGACCGTCGACCTGGATGCCACGCCCACCCTCGAGCGCGACCCGGAGACGCACCACTGGTCGGCCCGGCCCGGCGACTGGGCCCTGGTCGCGGCCCAGCACAGCCCCGGCGACTGGCAGGGCGCGCGCCCGCTTCGCGGAGCGGTCGGCGCGGGCGACGCTCAGGCGGGATAGTCGGCCGAGAGTTCGTCGTCCACGGGAGCGGTGGATGCCGACAGCGCCACCACGTCCACGGGGAGCTGCTCGTCGTCCCGCAGCACGCTCCGCAGGAGGCGGCGCGCCTCCCACCGGAAGGGCGCCCGCGTCTCGTCGGGCCGAAGCACGAGCCCGCCGTCCGGCAGCGCGTACCGCTTGGCGAGGTCGACGAGCTCCTCAGAGCGCAGGAGGGCGACGGTGCTCCCCACGGACGGGTCGACGAGACGCACGAGGGCGGTCGGCCCGCTCAGATCGCTCGCGATGAGTCTCTGCTCGCTGGCCGCGAGGATCGACTTCTGCGCGCCGCGGGTGACGATGAGCGGGCGCGGAGTGCCGTCGAGCAGGCCGGTGAGCACGTCGGCCGCGGCATCCGGTCGCCCGATGCGGTGGGCGGCGGCCTGCATGCGCTGCAGTCGCCCCGGTTCCTGGAGCAACCGGTCGATCTTCCAGCCGATCGTCACCGGAGTGTTGCAGCGGATGGCGGCGCCCTGCTCCATCAGGTAGTCGCCGTTGCGCACCTCCTGGCCGGGGATCGGGTTCACCAGCACCATCGGGAGCCCGGCGGCCATGCACTCCGAGGCCGAGAGTCCGCCCGGTTTGCCGATGAAGAGGTCCGATTCGCGAAGCAGGCTCGGCATCTCGGAGGTGAAGCCGAGCACGCGGTACCGGTCGCCGGCGGGCGCAACGAGCTCCTCGACACGCTGCTTCAGCTCCTCGTTGCGACCGCACACCACCGTCACGCTCACGGGCGATCGCATGTGCAGCGTCTGCCGCACCACCGCCAGCGCGTAGTCCCCGCCCGACGCTCCTGCCGAGATGAGCAGCCGCGGCGGGCGCCCGGGGTCACGCACCGGCGCGTCGCGCTCCGTCGCCGAGACCGGGATGCCGGTGGCAGAGACGCGGTCCGGCGGCACGCCCAGCGCGGTCAGCTGCACCTTCGCCTCCTCGCGCGCCACGAACAGAGCGTGGAAGGCGCTCGTGAGCCAGAGTCCCTGGAAGTCGTAGTCCGTGGTCACGACCGCGGTCTTCGCATCGATCACACCGCGGATCAGCAGCGAGGCGACGAGTTGCGCCGGCAGGAAGTGGGTGCAGACGATCGCGGTGGGCTTGAACCGCCTGATCTCGCTGATCGTGGGCATCGCGTTCGCCCGGGTCCACGGGTCGATGGGGCCGCGCCGACGGAACGGCTGGTCGCTCACGTCATAGCCCCAGTCCACGAGCCAGGGCACGCTCTCCACCAGGGCGAAATAGCCCTTGCCCAGCAGATCGCGGTAGAGCACCGTGCTCTGCTGCAGCACGTCGAGCACGCGCACTTCGGCCACATCGGGGCGCGAGGCGGTGGCACGTTCGACCGCGGCCGCTGCGCTGTTGTGACCCGATCCGACCCCCGCCGACAGGATGAGGATGCGCTCCCCCTCAGCGGATCCGACTCTCTGCCCCGACTCGCTGACCATGAGGAGATGCTATCCGCCGCGGCAGTGCGTAGACAGGCCGGCTGCCTGCCCGCTCTCCCTTTTCTCAGCCTCGCTTTTCTCAGCGGGCCCCCGCGCGGCATCTACGTATGCGAGACGAAACAGTGCGTAGTCGGCAGTGGGCACACCGTACAGTGACGGGGTCGATGCGGCCCGTACCACCGAGAAAGAAGACCCCCATGTCCCGCCTGCTCCGCGGCGCCCTCCTGTCGGGCGCACTGCTCTATCTCTCCGTGTTCCTGCACGAAGTCGGCCATCTCATCCCGGCGCTGGCCTTCGGCATCGACGCGCACCTCACGCCCGGGGCGGTCGAGTTCTCCGACAGGCACGTCCCCGGAGTCCAGATGGTGTGGATCTCGCTTCCGGCGCTGGTGGTGTCGGCCGCGCTCGCCGTAGGCCTCACGCTGCTCGCCCGGAACCACCGCGACTCGGACGGCGTGGTCGCCAACAGCATCCGCATCGCGGCGGCCCTCAACGTGGGCCTCATCCTCGCGTACCTCATCATTCCGGCGCCCGCGGGCACGGGTGGCACGGACTTCCAGAAGATCTTCGACGTGCTGGGGGTGCCCGATCCGGCACGGGTGGCGGTGAGCCTCGTGGGTGTGGCCCTCTATGTGGGCCTCGCCTCCGCCTTCTTCAGGATGGTGGGGCCGGTCGTGCCGCTCGGGGCCCGGGAGGTGAGATCCCCGGTGCGCTCGGCGATCCATCGCTGGATCACCCGAGTGGTGGTCGGAGTGGTGATCGTCGCCGTGGGATTCGCCGAGGCGGATGCCTGGCACGGCGGCGACATCGGATACAAGATCCTCATCCTGGCCACCTACTTCGGCGGCATCGTGCTCGGGCTCATCGGCATCCGGTGGTCGTCGAGCGCACTGAGCAGGCTGCTCGCGCTGCGGGTCGTCGCCCCCGGCGCCCTGGGTATCGTGCTGGTCGGGGTCGTCGCCGCATTCTTCGACGGCTGGGGCATCGCCCTGCCGCTCTGCATCGGTCCGGGATTCGCCCTGCTCGCGATCATGTTCGCCGCGCGCGACGAACCGACCACCGGGAGCGTCACGCCCTAGCCGCCGCGTCCGCTCGCCCGCACGCACCCGGTTCGTCGGCGCGTCAGCAGGCGTACCCCACGGATGCGCCGCAGACCTCCACCGAGAGCGGGCCCTGTCGGCCCGCGGTATCCACTGCACGGACGCGGTAGTAGGCCACCTGCGCCTCCGAATCGACGAACGGCGCCACCGGGAACCCGGTGACCTGCTGCCGGGTGAAGGTGCCGACTCGCGTCAGCCCGCCGCCCGGAGTGAGGGCCCTGTAGACGATGTAGTAGGCGATGTCCGACTCGGGGTTCTGCGCCCAGGTGAGGGTGACCTCCCCGCTGCCGCCCCCGTTGACCGCCCGCAGCCCGACGACCTGGCCCGGAGCCGGGTTGGGAGCGGAGGTCGGCGTGGGTGCGCTCGTCTCTGTCGGCGACGGCGTGGTCGTCCCGCTCGGCGACGGCGACGGCGTCGAATGACCGGCCGTGGGCGAAGCGCTCGGCGTCGGCCCGGGGGTACAGCCGGTCACCCCCACCGCCAGCGCGACCGCCATGGCGAGCACCACTGCGGAATGACGAGGGAAGATCATCCGCCCATGCTGAGCGCACATGCGCATGCACGCAGGGGATTAAGTCCTGCAGGGAGAGGACCAGCGCCGAGCCCGGCGCGTGTGAGATTGGGTGCACCCCCCGGGACTTGAACCCGGAACCCACTGATTAAGAGTCAGTTGCTCTGCCAATTGAGCTAGAGGTGCGTGGCGTCGGCGGCGAATCCTCGCCAGCCGAAGGTCAACATTAGCAGAGCGCGCGGGCGCGTTGCGAATCAGGCGGGATGCCTAGAATCGAGGGGTCAGTCCAGGCAGAAGGAGAAGTCATGTCGGCATCCGTCACGCTCGAACCGGGCCAGAAGGCACCGCAGTTCACGCTCAAAGATCAGGACGGCGCGGATGTTTCGCTCTCCGACTTCGCCGGCGACAACGTGATCGTCTACTTCTACCCCGCCGCCAGCACCCCCGGGTGCACCATCGAGGCGTGCGACTTCCGCGACAACATCAATTCGCTGAAGTCCGCCGGGTATCAGGTGCTCGGCATCTCCAAAGATCCGATCGGCCCGCTCAAGACGTTCCGCGACGAGCAGCAGCTCAACTTCCCTCTGCTGAGCGACGAGGACCTCAGCGTGCACAAGGCCTACGGAGCATGGGGTGAGAAGTCGCTGTATGGGAAGACCGTCACCGGAACCCTCCGATCGACCTTCGTGCTCAACCCCGACGACACCGTCAAGCTGGCCCTCTACAACGTGAAGGCGACCGGTCACGTCGCCTCGCTGCGCAAGAAGCTCGGCCTGGACGCGTAGCGCTAGAAGAAGTCTCCTCCGCCGAAGTCCCCTCCGCCGAAGTCAGCGGCACCGAAGTCGCCGCCCGCATCCCAGCCGCCCGCGTCCGCGGCGCCGGCATCGGTTCCCCCGTCGCCGGTGCCGCTCGCGTCGGACCCGGAATCCGAGCCTGCCTGCGTGCCCAGATCCATCGGCATGAACGCGCTCACGAGCGCCGAGCCGATCACGTAGCCCGCCACGCTGCCGAGGAGGGAGGAGGCGAACGTTCCGCCGAAGCCCATCCCGCCGCCGAAGGCCGAGCCGCCGAGCGTCCGGGTGAGCGTGCCGGGCTGCTGGAGCTCGGCGCGGGTGGCCGCCTTCGCGAGGGTTGCGGGCGCGGCATCCGCCGGTCGTTCGGAGGCATCGGCCGAGGCGGTGAGCTTGTCGAAGAGGAGGTCGCGCTGCTGCGGGGTGAGCTTGGCGAACGCTTCGGCGTGCACCTTCTCGATGGTCTCGGGCGGCGCGGTGCGCAGCAGGTATTCGTAGCGTTCGACGGCGATCTCGTCATCGGTCCGCTGCCGTGACGGGGTCGCCGCCGGCTGCTCCTCGCGGCCCAGAAGTCGGTCGAAGAATCCCATTGTCGTGCTCCCTCCGAAGGATGTTGCGCACCATCTTGGCCGCCCCGGGTGAAGAGAACCTGCGTATCGCTAGAACTCCGGATCGGGTCGTCGCGTGGCCGCGCGCACCCCGCGGGTGAAGAGGAGGATGATCACCACGATGGCGGGAACGAGCAGCGCCCACCCGATGTCCGGGCGACCGAATACTCCCTGGAAACTGCTGATCGCCACGAGGATCTGCAGGATCTGCCAGGTCATGGTCGCGCCGCGGATCCAGTACCGCCCGCGCAGGGCGTGCACCGCGACGACCGAGAGGAAGACGGCGCCGAGAGCCACCAGGACGATGAGCGCCACGGCGGTCACGGCCGAGTCCGGGCGCTGGGTGAGCAGGTCGAGGATGAGCACGATCGCGGCCACCGCCAGCGCCGCCGATTCGAGGAAGAGGAGGGCGGAGAGGGCGATGAGGGAGGCCGGCCTGCCGGAGGTTCTCGGTTCGCTCACAGGTACTTCCCCCGGTCGACTATTGATTTGCTACAACCATTATGAGATTCTATGTGAGGTTGATTTGCCCCACAGCGGCGTGGCGCGTCCCGAACTCTCCCCCCTAATTCTTCACCCTCGTGGTCTATCGACCTCTCGCATAGGGCTGTATTTCCCTGTGTTCGCAACATGTAAGGAGCACCACACGATGGATTGGCGCGACAAAGCCGCTTGCCTCACTGCAGACCCCGAACTCTTCTTCCCCGTCGGGAACACCGGGCCTGCCGTCGACCAGATCGACAAGGCGAAGGCTGTCTGCGGTCGCTGCTCCGTCACCGAGATGTGTCTCCAGTACGCGCTCGAGACCTCCCAGGACTCCGGTGTCTGGGGCGGCCTGAGCGAAGACGAGCGTCGTGCGCTGAAGCGTCGCGCCGCCCGCGCCCGCCGCGCCTCCTAGTCCCGCGCGACCTTCCGCGCCGCGCTAGCTCTTCGTGAGCCAGGCGAGCGGGATGTCGATGGTCACCTCTGTGCCATCCCCCACCATCGTGTGCCAGTCGATGGTCCCGCCCAGTTCTCCCTGGATGAGCGTGCGCACGATCTGAGTGCCGAGGCCGGCGCCCACCTTGCCCTCCGGCAGCCCGTTCCCGTCGTCGCGCACCTTCACGCTGAGCATGTCCTCGCTCCGGTCGGCGACGATCTCCACGACGCCTTCGCGACCCGCCAGCCCGTGCTCGACCGCGTTCGTCACCAGCTCGGTGAGCGCGAGCGAGAGCGGCGTGGCATACTCGCTCGGAAGCACGCCGAAGCTGCCGGTGAACTTCGGGTGCGCCTTCGTGTTGTGCGTCGACGCCACCTCGGCGATCAGCTTCAGCACCCGGTCGAACACGACGTCGAAGTCGACGTTCTGGCTCAGCCCCTCGCTGAGCGTGTCGTGCACGACCGCGATCGCCGCGACCCTGCGCATCGCCTGATTGAGCGACTCGCGCGCCTCGTCGGAGTGCGAGCGCCGCGCCTGGATCCGCAGCAGCGACGCCACCGTCTGCAGATTGTTCTTCACCCGGTGGTGGATCTCGCGGATGGTCGCGTCCTTGGTGATGAGCTCGCGCTCCTGGTGACGCAACTCCGTGACATCCCGGCACAGCACGATGGCACCGATGCGCTCGCCCCGGTCGCGGATGGGGATGGCGCGCAGCGAGACCGTCACGCCCTTGGCCTCCACGTCGGTGCGCCAGGGCGCCCGGCCCGTGACCACCAGGGGCAGCGACTCGTCGACGATCAGTTTGCCCGAGAGCAGCGCCGTCGTGACCTCGGCGAGGGACTCGCCTTCGAGCTCGCCGGCGAAGCCCATCCGGTTGAAGGCGGAGAGCCCGTTCGGGCTGGCGAAGGTGACCACGCCGTCGACATCCAGCCGCAGCAGACCGTCGGATGCCCGGGGCGCACCGCGCCGGGGACCGGATGGCGCCCCCAGGTCGGGGAAATCGCCCGCGGCGATCATCGCGAACAGGTCGTTCGCGCACTCGTTGAAGGTGAGCTCCTGGCGACTGGGGGTGCGCGCCTCGCTGAGGTTCGTGTGCCGGGTGATCACCCCGATCGGGAACGGCGTGACCGCCGTGCCGCCCGCCGAGAGGCGTCGCAGCACCGGCACCGCGCGCACGCGGGTGGGCGTCTCCTCGTACCAGTCCGGGGCGGCCGAGTCGACGATCTGCGCGGACTCGAACGCGTCGGTGACCTGCTTCTTCCACTCGGGCTTGATGTTCTGACCGACGAAGTCGCGGTAGAACAGGGTCGCCGAGCTCGACGGCCGCGCGTGCGCCACGGCGACGAAACTGCCGTCCTGCGTGGGCACCCAGAGCACGATGTCGGCGAAGGCGAGGTCGGCCAGCAACTGCCAGTCGCCCACCAGGAGGTGGAGCCACTCGATATCCGCATCGTCGGAGCGTCCCTGGGCGAGCACGAGATCGGAGAGCGTCGACACCGCTCCAGTGTAGGCCGCGGCTCTGACGCCGCCGTGCGGGCCCGGGTCGGTGCGAATACTCTTGGACCATGACGTCGACGCCGCCCGCGGATGCCCGCGCCCGTCGCCTCCCGCGTCTCCCCCTGCTCCTCGCCGCCGCGCTGGTGCTGCTCGCCGTGGTGGTGGCCGTGGCGATCGCCCTCAGGAGCCTGCCCGCGGTGCAGCAGTTCGTGGAGCGGTACCCCGGGGCATCCGATCTGCCGTCGTTCGCCCCCACCGGCTTCCCGGCGTGGCTCGCCTGGCAGCACGGTCTCAACTCCTTCTTCATGCTGTTCGTGATCCGCACGGGCCTGCAGCTGCGCGCGCCCGGCCGGCCGACCACCTTCTGGACGCGCCGCAACACCGGCCCGTTCGCCACCGCCGGAGCACCGGTGCGCATCACCCTGAGCACCTGGTTCCACATCGCCGTCGACACCCTGTGGGCGGCCAACGGCGTGCTGTTCTTCATCCTTCTCTTCGTCACCGCCCAGTGGACACGCATCGTGCCGACCCGGTGGGATGTCGTGCCCAACGCCATCTCGGCGGCCCTGCAGTACGCCTCCCTCGACTGGCCCGCCTACGACGGGTGGACCAACTACAACGCGCTGCAACTGCTGAGCTACTTCGTGGTCGTGTTCGTGGCCGCTCCGCTCGCGCTGCTCAGCGGGCTGCGGATGTCGCCGGGGCTCGCCACCCGCCTGCGGCCGCTCGACCGGGTGCTCCCCCTGCGCCCGACCCGCACCGTGCACTTCGCGACCATGGTGTTCTTCGTGCTGTTCATCATCGTGCACGTGACCCTCGTGCTGGCCACCGATGCCCGTCGCAACCTCGAGCACATGTACGCGGCGCGAGACGACGGGAGCTGGCTGGGGTTCGCGATCTTCGCGGCATCCGTCGTGCTCATGGTGATCGTCTGGTTCGTGCTGCGGCCTGCGGTGGTCGCTCGCCTCGCGGCGCTGACGGGAGAGGTGCGAACGCGCCGCTGACCAGCGTCGTTCGCACCTCGCAGCACATTCGCACCGTCACCTTCCGCCATTCGCGCGAACGCCGCGAGAGAATGGTCGCGTGCGCGCGGGAAAGACCCGCGCAGACGGGAATGACCTGATGGCATCCACGACCGACACCAAGAAGAAGTCCGGCGGCAAACCGGCCTCGAAGTCCGAGCTCAAGAAGCAGGCGGAGAAGGCCGAGAAGGCTCTCGCGAAGGAGCGCGCACGCGCCAAGCGGCTCGCCGAGAAGGCGAAGGCCCGGCTGCGCAAGGAGCGCGCGAAGGCGGAGAAGGCGGCCGAGGCCAGTCGTGCACAGGCGGAGAAGACCGCGAGCAAGCTCCGCAAGCGCCTGAAGACGGCGCTGAAGGATGCCGAGACTCTCGCCAAGGGCGGTGCGGCCGATGCGGCCGGCGCCGTCGAGCACGCCGTCGATGCGGTGACCGATGTCGCCGAGCACGGCGTCGAGGCTGCGGAGGCGGCGGTCTCGAAGCCGGCCGTCGCGAAGGCGGCTCCGCGCAAGGCTCCGGCGGCGAAGGCCACTGCGGCGAAGGCCACTGCGGCGAAAGCACCGGCAGCGAAGACTCCGGCGGTGAGGACGGCGGCGGTGAGGACGGCGGCGGCGAGGAAGCCGGCAGCGAAGACTCCCGGCGTTCCCGCCGGCGAGCCGTCCGAGGAGTGGACGATCCTGCAGTTGCGGGTGGCGGCGAAGGCGAAGGGCGTGCCGAGCTACTCGCGCCTGTCGAAGGCCGCGCTGCTCGACGCACTCAGGTAGGGGGCGACTGGGCGATCGCCGCGTCCCGGTGCGTGACCCCGGAAGAGTGCGTGAGCCGCGTGATCCCCCGCAGCCGGTACGGGGCGTGGATCCCCACCCTCGTCAGGATCACGGGGTCCCCGCTCACCATCCGGCCCGCGCTCAGCGAAGCGGCTGAGTGCGTGCTCAGGATCGAATCCATTTCTGATGTGGACTGATGTCCGCGCAGCGCCTCCAATCGCGCAAGCAGTTCGGCGTCCCTTGTCGTGGTGAGCGCCGTCGGCGGATCTGGAGGCGTTTGCTGAATAGTGCTGGTTGCCGCTTCGCCGATCGTCGACACCCCCAGCGTGAGGAATATAGCAAACGCGATTGCGCCTGCAGACTTCGGTGCTCGCATTTCCGTCCTTGCTGGAGATTGATTGGAGAGATGCCCTCATTAACGGTTACGTAACCACAATAAGTGCCTGAAGTCTTCAGAACCGCCCTCTGTTCAGGATGGGACGAGAGCATCTCTTGAGTTCATGTAGTCACATCCCTGGCCCGTCGTCGTGACCGGCGTGATACCTCCGAGCGCACGATGCGATCGGACACCAGTCGGGCGATGGCGGCACGGGCAGGCGACCGCGGTGCCGAGTCGGCCAGCGCGCGGCCGCTGAGCACTGCGCCATCGAAGGCGGCCACGTCGAACGGCACGAGCACGGGGTCACGGATGCCGCCGAAACGCTCCAGGGTCTGGCGCACCTGGCCTGCAGGGTCCAGCCCGATCGCGCTGCCGCGCACCCGATTCATGACCACGATGGCGCGGTCGTTCCCGGTGAGCTCCACCAGGTCGGCGTACGAGCGCAGAAAGCGCGAGAGACCCACCGGATCGGCCGAGCCGAGCGCGACCACGGTGTCCGCCGCGCGCAGCGCCGCAGTCGTCGCGGCGTTGCGGCGGGGCGAGAACAGGTCGGTCGAGATCTCCTCGTCCGACTCGAGGCTCGACGACATGTCGAGCACCACGAAGTCGACCCAGTCGCGGCAGGCCGCGATCACCGCCGCGACCCGCTCCGCCGAGAGCTCCGGCCATCGGCTCGGGCGACCGATGCCCGTGAGCACCCAGAACGAACCACTCGGTGAGGAGTACCGCTCGGCCACTCGCTCCAGTTCCTCCCGGGTCAGCCCGTCCACCGCCGCGAGCCGGCACGCGGCGGCGAATCCCGGCGCCTCGTCGAGCAGACCGATGGCGGGGGCGACCGCCGCACTGTGCGTATCCACGTCGGCAAGGGCGACGCGATGACCGAGCGCGGCCAGCTCCGCGGAGATCGCGATCGCGAGAGTGGTGCGGCCCGGGGCCCCTGCGGGGCCCCACACCCCGATGACGACGCCGCGCGGTGGTTGCGGCGCCGGGGGTGCGGGAGTGGGTGTGGGTGCGCCGAGCAACAGGCGCTGCACGTCGGGCCAGGGGGATGCGGCATCCGCCGTCTCGCGCAGGCCGAGGGTGAGGGCGTGCCTGCGATCCGCGTCGCCGTCCACGAGGGCGACGATCCGCACCCCGGCGGTGTCCGCCGCATGAAGAAGCCGTTCGGTGAGGTAGGCGGGTTCGGCGGCTACCACCGCGCACTCCACGAGCGGGAGCACCGTCTCGAGGCCCACCGCGTTGTCGCACCGGGCGACGAGCTCGTCGCCGTGGCGCACCACCTCGGCGGCGACACGCTCTTCGAGGGCACGCGGCAGCGCGAGGGCGATCCGCGCCACCTCAGCCGCCCACCGGCAGCCCGCTCGGCACGAGCGCGATCGAATCGGCGTTGGCCACCGCTTCCAGCACGCGCGCGGTGCGCGAACGGGGCACGAGCACCTCGACGCTGCTACCGCCGTTCGCGTCGATGATGCCATCGGCCTTCGTGACCCGCACGACGGTGACGGATGGCGCGAGCACCGTCGGCGGCTCGAACACCCCCTGCTCGCCCGCCGCCGACGACCACAGATCGACCACGGCGCCAGGCTCGACGACCCGGGAGAGCGAACCGGGCACCTGCACGACGACGGGTGCCACCTTCAGTCCCGCCGCCGATCCCACGGCGGAGCGGGCAATCAGCTCGCCCGCACCCACCGCACGCGTCACCACCAGGCCACCGGGCGGAACGTGCGTGAGGTATCTGCCCGGGCTACCCGGGACGCGCACGCGCTCCGGCACCAGATCGCCCGCGCGCACCCGGTCGCCGGGGCTCAGCGCATCGCGGGCGGCCAGAACCGTGACGCTCGAGTCGGCGCTGTCGACGATCCCGACGACACCGGCGACGGATGCCGCCACGAGCGCGATCCCGATCGCGAATCGCGGGTCGAACCATCGGCGTTTCCTGCTCGGCGTCATCATTTCCCCTCGGCACGGCGGGTGCGGTCAGACCATGGTGCAAGGTCGGCAGGGCGGGCGTGTTAAGTTATCCACACCCCCGTATCGACCATCCACCACTCGTGCATAATCGACTCATGGACTCTCCCGAATCCGCGGCTACCCCCCGGTTCCTCACCCTCGGCGACGTCGCCGAAGTGCTCAACGTGTCCCTGAGCCAGGCCTATGCACTGGTGCGGTCAGGGGAGCTCCCCGCGATCAAGGTCGGCGGTCACGGCCACTGGCGCATCGAACGCGACGTGCTCGAGTCGTACATTCAGGACGGCTACGAGGAGTCACGGCGCATGGCGCTGTGGAACCAGTCCGAGTACTCGAGCCTGCAGGAGCACAGCTTCGGCAGTCGCGACTGACGCCGGGCGGCGACCCTTCAGCGTGACGAGATCGATGCGCTCGAAGGGCAGCACCCGGTAGCCGGTCACCGCCGACTCCCGCCTCGGGGCGTCGGATCCGTGCAGTGCGAGGTCGAGGTGATCCCGCCCCACGCGGTCGATCGTGCCGTGGTGTAGATCCTCCCCCACGCGGATGTCGACGCCCTGCCGTCGACGGCACAGGTCGCGGAGCACGAACGCGATCCCGAGGCGCGCCGCAAGGGTCGGCTCCTCGTACGCGGCCTCGGCGATGCTCGCCCGCACCTGCGCCGCATCAAGCGACAGCCCGGCGACGGACCACAGCGGCAGCACGCAGTCGCGCGGATGCCGCGACTCCTCCACGAGCCTGCCACCCACCCAGTCCCGCCCGATAGTGGAGGGCACGATGCGGAGGAGGCCGCCGCTCCTGGAGTGGACCGTCAGCGCCGCATCCGGAGCGCTTGCCGCCAGCGCGACCAGCCTGCTCCTGAGGGTGAGGCGACCGAGTCGGAGGCGTTCCTCCTCGCCGCGCAGGTCGAGCTCCTCCGCCGCGAGCTCGTGCTCGAGCTGGCTCTCCAGGTCGTCGAAGAGGTGATTCCAGCGGGGGGCGGCGGGCTCCATCTCAGCCCTCCGCTCCGGTCATGGGAGAACTGTATTCGCGGCTCCCCCTGCCTCACGGCGAGTTCTCCACAGCCCCGCGTTGGGGCGTGGACTTATCCCGCCGGGTGCTGCTTAGGTGGGGGAAACTCAACGGTCTGCCCGCGTTCAGGGGGGTTGCCGACTCAGCGACACTGTCACGGAGCCTGCGATGAGCCTGACGTCTTCAGAACGTCCCCACGAGCCTGAGGCCGAGCCGATCGGACCGACCCTCCCGGTCACCGTGCGCCGTGCGCGCCGGCACGCGGAAGACTTCTTCGCGCACCAGCCGACGGAGAGCGCACGCCTCCCGGACCCGCGCCCGCTGCTCGAGAACCTCACGCGCTGCGTCATCGAGATCCTGGCCGGCGCGCGGGAGATCGAGCAGATCGCACGCTGGGTGACGGATGACGTCTACCGCAACCTCCTCAAGCGCGTCGTGATCTCGGCGCGAGCCCGCCGCGCCACGGGTCGGTCGGTGCACCGGCCCACGATCGGGATCGGCTCGACCACGATCTGCGAGCCAGCCGACGGCGTGATCGAGGCGGTCGTGATCGTGAACAGCCGCGCCCGCTCGCGAGCCGTGGCGGTGCGTCTGGAAGGGCTCGACGGCCGCTGGCGGGCCACCGCGATTCACGTACTCTGAGCAGTTACCTCCGGAGGCCTGAAAGCCGGATCCGCCAGTGCAAACGCCGGGGTCCCTTCGGAAATAGTGGTCGACGTCATCTCAGGGGAACAGCTCGCCACCGTCGTTCTCGTGTCTCGCACCACGCGTCAACCAGGCGCGCTCTCGCGAGTGGTCGCAGATGGCTCTGCGGTGGCGCGGGAAGAACCAGAAGTGACCCCTCGCGAGATCAGCTCTTCTTGCGCTCCTGGGCGCGACGCTCGGCACGGTTGGCCGGGCCGCCGACCTGCTGGCCGAACGCTCCGCGCTGACCCGCCTGCTGTGCCGCCGGATTGCCGAACGCGGGGTTCACCTGCTGCCCGTCGACCTGCACCTGCGCAGCCTCGGCAGCGGCCTGGCGGTTCGCGAGCTCCGTCGAGGCGCGATCGAGCTGGCCGCGCTGGTTGCGCACCTCCACCTCACCGTCCGCGTTGGCCGCCGTGTAGCTGAACCGGTCCGCAGGAGCACCCGACTGGCCGAGACCCTTCGCCGCGACCTGCGGCACCGCCGCGGTGGCCTCGCCGCCCGTGACCTCGACCTCGAGGTTGAACAGGAAGCCGACCGATTCCTCGCGGATCGACCCCATCATCTGCTGGTACAGGGCGAAACCCTCGCGCTGGTACTCGACGAGCGGGTCGCGCTGGGCCATCGCCCGCAGTCCGATGCCGTCCTTGAGGTAGTCCATCTCGTAGAGGTGGTCGCGCCAGCGGCGGTCGATCACCGAGAGCACCACGCGCCGCTCCAGCTCGCGCATGGCGGGCTCGCCGAGTGCCTCGGTGCGGCTCTGGTACTGGATGCGGGCATCCGACAGCACCTCCTCCGTAAGGAACTCGCGCGTGATCTTGTTGCGCGACCCGGCGGCGGAGAACAGCTCGTCGATCGTGATCGAGATCGGGTACAGCGTGCGCAGCTCCGTCCAGAGTGCGTCGAGATCCCAGTCGTCGGCGTGGCCCTCGGCGGTGTGCACGTCCACGACCTCGGTGATGACGTCCTCGAGGAACTTGCTGGTGCGATCCTGCAGGTCGTCGCCCTCGAGGATGTGGCGGCGGTCGCCGTAGATGGCCTCGCGCTGGCGGTTGAGCACGTCGTCGTACTTGAGCACGTTCTTGCGGATCTCGGCGTTGCGCGCCTCCACCTGGCTCTGGGCGCTGCGGATGGCGCGGCTCACCACCTTCGACTCGATGGCGAGGTCGTCCGGCACGTTGCCCCGACCCATGAGCGACTCGGCGGCGGCCGAGTTGAACAGGCGCATGAGGTCGTCGGTGAGCGAGAGATAGAAGCGGCTCTCGCCCGGGTCGCCCTGGCGGCCGGAGCGACCGCGGAGCTGGTTGTCGATGCGACGGGACTCGTGGCGCTCCGTGCCGAGCACGTACAGGCCGCCGGCCTCGACCACCTTGTCGGCCTCCTCCTGCACCATGAGCTTCACGCGGTCGTAGACGGGCTCCCACTCCTTCTCGTACTCCTCGGGAGTATCGATAGGGCTGAGGCCGCGGGCGTTCATCTCGGCGACGGCGAGGAACTCGGCGTTGCCACCGAGCATGACGTCGGTTCCACGACCGGCCATGTTCGTGGCGACCGTCACCGACCCGAGGCGCCCGGCCTGGGCCACGATGGCGGCCTCCCGGGCGTGGTTCTTCGCGTTGAGCACCTCGTGCTTCACGCCACGGCGGGCGAGCAGCTTGGAGAGGTACTCGCTCTTCTCCACGCTCGTGGTGCCCACGAGCACCGGCTGGCCCTTCTCGTGGCGCTTGACGATGTCCTCGACCACCTGGCCGAACTTCGCCTCCTCGTTCTTGTAGACGAGGTCGGGCTGGTCGATGCGCTGCATCGGCTTGTTGGTGGGGATCGCCACCACGCCGAGGCGGTAGGTGCTCATGAACTCGGCGGCTTCCGTCTCGGCCGTACCGGTCATGCCCGAGAGCTTCTTGTAGAGGCGGAAGTAGTTCTGCAGCGTCACCGTCGCGAGGGTCTGGTTCTCGGCCTTGACCTCCACGCCCTCCTTGGCCTCGATCGCCTGGTGGATGCCCTCGTTGTAACGACGCCCCATGAGGATGCGGCCGGTGTGCTCGTCGACGATGAGCACCTCGCCGTTCATCACCACGTAGTCCTTGTCCTTCTTGAACAGGGCCGCGGCCTTGATCGAGTTGTTGAGGAATGAGATGAGCGGGGTGTTGGCCGACTCGTAGAGGTTGTCGATGCCGAGGTAGTCCTCGACCTTCTCGATGCCGGGCTCGAGCACGCCCACGGTGCGCTTCTTCTCATCGACCTCGTAGTCGACGTCGGGGATCAGGTGGGTGGCGAGGTTGGCGAACTCCGCGAACCAGCGGTTGGCCTCTCCGGATGCCGGGCCCGAGATGATCAGAGGGGTGCGCGCCTCGTCGATGAGGATCGAGTCCACCTCGTCCACGATGGCGAAGTTGTGGCCGCGCTGCACCATGTCGCTCGCCTGCCACGCCATGTTGTCGCGGAGGTAGTCGAAGCCGAACTCGTTGTTGGTGCCGTAGGTGATGTCGGCCGAGTACTGCTCGCGGCGCTCCTCCGGGCTCTGGCCGGAGAGGATGACGCCGGTGGTCATGCCGAGCGCACGGAAGATGCGGCCCATGAGCTCGGACTGGTAGCTGGCGAGGTAGTCGTTGACGGTGACGACGTGCACGCCGCGGGACGGGATGGCGTTGAGGTAGGCCGCGAGGGTGGCGACGAGAGTCTTGCCCTCACCGGTCTTCATCTCGGCGATGTTGCCGAGGTGCAGGGCGGCCCCACCCATCAGCTGCACGTCGAAATGGCGCATGCCGAGCGTGCGCGACGCGGCCTCGCGCACCGCGGCGAAGGCCTCGGGCAGCAGGTCTTCGAGGGACTCGCCGTTGGAGTAGCGCTCGCGGAACTCCACCGTCTCGTTCTTCAACTGCTCGTCGCTGAGCGCCTTGAAGTCCTCTTCGAGGTGGTTGACTGCCTGCGCGTAGCGTTCCAGCTTGCGGAGGAGGCGGCCCTCACCGACACGGAGGACCCTTTCGAGGACGTTTGCCACTGATTACTCCAGGTGTTCGTCGGGCAGGGTGCCTGCGGGCGATCCTACCAACCCTAGCCCGTGGCTTAGCTGATCGACGGAGTCGTCCGCTGCCCGCGAAAAGGGGCCGGGAGGGTGCGCTGACGCACCCGCCCGGCCCCTCTCGGGAACGCTAGCGGCGCTTGCGCGCGGAGCCCGCCAGTTCGGGCTCGGCCTTCGCCAGGTTGTCGAGACCGATCACGCCGTAGTCCCAGCCCTTGCGGCGGTAGACCACGCTCGGGCGGTCGGTCTCCGCGTCGATGAAGAGGTAGAAGTCGTGGCCGACGAGCTCCATGTGGTAGAGCGCGTCATCCACCGTCATCGGCATGGCGTCGAAGACCTTCTTGCGGATGACGACAGGGCTCCAGTCCTCCTCGACCTCGCCCTCCCCCGACTCCTCGATGACGTCGATGGCTCCGGTGCGCACCTTCTCCATCACCTCGACCGACGCCGGCCGGATGTCGGTGACGGCGAATCCGGCGGCACTCGCCTCGCGCAGCGAGGTGGGGCGGTGCTTTCCGCGATGCACCTTCTGCCGGTCCTTCGCGCGCCGCAATCGTTCGACGAGCTTGTCCATCGCGAGATCCAGGGCCACGTACTTGTCGGAGCCGGTCGCCTCGGCCCGCACGAGCGGACCGGGTCCGATGAGCGTCAGTTCGACCCGGTCATCCCCGTTCGAACCGTTCTTCTCATTGTGCCGACTGACCTTCACTTCGAAGGCCAGTGCCTTCTCAGCGAGATGGGAGATCTTCTCCGCCTTCTCCGTCGCGTACGACCGGAAACGATCGGTGATCCCCAGGCCCAGACCGTTGATGGAAATGTCCATTTTCGTCCTCCTGGATCCTCATGGCACGCCCCGCCCGATGGAACCAGGCGAGATCCGCGCCTTCTTTCGCCCAACCTAGCCCCGCATCCTCGGGATGTCACGGGTTTGCCCGAGAGCCACCTGAGAAAGCCGCCGAACGCATCGGCGTCGACGCGAGCACGGCCGCCCCGACCACCTCGCAGCCGGCCTCGCGCAGTGCCCGCGCCGCCTCCAGGAGGGTCGAGCCGGTGGTCACCACGTCGTCCACGAGCAGCACCCGTCGCCCCCGCATGCCGCCCCGCGCCGCCATCGTGCCCGCGAGATTCTCGGCCCGCGCCGACCGCCCGAGCGTCTTCTGCTCGTCGCGCGAGGCCACCACGGCGAGGGCATCGGTGGGCCGGCGGTGACCCGCCGCACTCACCAGCTCCCGCACGGGGTCGTATCCCCTCCTGCGCCACGACGCGGCACGGCGCGGCGCCGCCACCAGCTCGACTCTGCCGCCGGCGCGCACCGCCGCCGCTGAGACGGCGGCGCGGAGGGCGATGCCGAGCGGCCGGGCGACGTCGCGCCGCCCCTGTTCCTTGAAGGCGAGGATCGCGGCGCGAGCCGCCCCCTCGTACTTCAGCGCGGAGACCACGAGGAGGCCGGGGAGCTCGCGAGTGCGGGGGCGGGGCGCGACGGCCGCGAGGCATCCGCCGCACAGCGCCCGGTCGTCGGCCCCGCACCCGGCGCAGCGCACCGGCCAGAGAACGGAGAGGGCGTCGTGCAGGATCA
Source organism: uncultured Lacisediminihabitans sp. (assembly GCA_966212465.1). Classification (GTDB taxonomy): domain Bacteria; phylum Actinomycetota; class Actinomycetes; order Actinomycetales; family Microbacteriaceae; genus Lacisediminihabitans. The sequence goes on along the minus strand of CBIHRK010000010.1, from coordinate 99,547 downwards.
TCCCGCCATGGTCGCGCACGCGCCGCGCACAGCGGGCCCGCACCGGCCCCCTGTGGACGAGCGCACCCCTGTGCGGGAGCGTTCAGCCCGCCCTAGTTCGCGAGACCGCGCTGCGTGGCGATGAACGTCACCTTCGCCCCGGTGCTCTGCCACGTGCTACCCGGGTACGAGTAGACGGCCGAATCGGCGCCCAGCACCCGCAGCCCCGCCTGGCCGTTGCCGCCGACGATCGAGACCGACGTGGCCAGGGGGTCGCCGAGCTGGGCGCTCGCCCCGCCGATGACGAACTCGTCCACCCGCGACTGGCCGCCGTCGGCGACCAGCGTGGCGACGGTGAGCTGATCCTCCCAGGTGAGGCCGATCGCCGGGCCGGAATCGAGCCCGGTGTCCACGATCGACGGTCCTATTCCCGTCGGAGCATATTTGGCGTCGCGCAGGATGGCCGCCACGATCAGCCGTGGCCCCGTGCTCGACTGCAGGAGGATCGCGATGCGCGCGCCGTCCCGCGAGATCTGCATGGACACCACCTGCGCGTCCGCGGGCAACGACAGCGGGACGTCGTGCGACACCCCGGCCGCGTCGTAGGCGTGCGCGGCGTTCGGGCTCCCGGCCGGCACCGTCCAGATGTAGCCGTTCTCGTCCATCGTGGGCGGGATCAGGCCCGGGCGGGAATCGAGCACGGTCACGGCCGAGTTCGACTTCTTCACCACCGACACCACGCGGTCGGAGCCCTGCATTCCGAGCACCGCCACGGTCGATCCGTCGGAGGAGAGGGTTGCGGCGATCGGATCGAGCGAGGCGACCTTCGAGCCGAGCGAGCCGAGACCGCCCACCTTGTTGTTCGCGTAGAAGCCGAACTCGCCGCCGCGGTAGACGAGAGCCTGGGCATCCACCTTCGGCTCCACCTGCGGGCCCGACCCCCCCAGGTCGTCGATCTGCAGCGGGACCCCCTCGACAGAGATGGTGACGCTCGAGATGTTCGGCACGGTGCGCAGGCTGTCCTCGAGCTGGAGCAGCATCAGCTGACGCTCGCGCGCGCCGGCGCTCTTCGCCTCGGCGGTCAGGTCGACCCGGGCGACGCCGGCGTCGACCGTGACCAGACTGCCCGCCTGGGAGAGCTCGGTGCCGTCCGGGAACTCGCTGCGCGCCGCTCCGGCCAGCCACGGCGCCGGCCCGGCGAGGAGCGCCGAGACCACCCGGGTCGGCGCGGTGCCGTTCGGGAACCAGCGCAGATCGGGCACGAGGTTGGTGCTCGACGGATCGAGGAAGTAGAGGGCGTGCTTGCTGAACAGGCGCTGGAACGCCTGATCCGAGAGCACGATGCCGTTCGGAGCCGAGCTGATGCGCCACTGGGTTCCCACGCGGGTGAACCCGAACTCCAGGCTCGTCGGCGCCGTGCCCTGCGAGTAGGCGCCGGAGGCGTTGACGGTCGCGCTGGTCGTGAACGCGTAGTCGATGGTGCGGTCGTCGGACTGGAGGTAGCGCGGGGAGCCGGTGCGCACCTGCACGACCTGGGTGGGATCCCACTTCGCCGCGAACGCGGTCGTGAGGTATTCGCGGGCGACTGCGTAGCCGCCCGTCGAGGACTGGAACGCGGCGATGAACCCGGCCAGCAGATCGCGCTGCGACGCGTTGCGCGCGGGCCCCTCCGGGTTGACCTCGAACGACGGGTTGCCCGAGTCCTGCGCGATCGCCAGACCCTGGGTGGCCGGACCGGAGGAGGGGATGCTGACGCAGCCGCTGAGGAGGGCGGCGGCGGCGAGCGCGGCGGCGGCCGCCACGAGGTGCGTGCGCCTAGGCATCCGTCGACCCCGCCATCTCGGCGCGGCTGCGCTGGTCGTCCGGCGGAAGGCCCAGCGGCGACGACTGGATGGCCACGCCGCGCACCCGCGGAAGGGTGAGCCGGAAGCACGTGCCCGCGTCGGGCTGCGACCAGACCTCCAACCAGCCATCGTGCAGCGTCGCGTCCTCCAGCGAGATCGCGAGCCCCAGACCGGTGCCGCCGATGGTGCGCTGCCGCGAGGGGTCGGCGCGCCAGAAGCGGTCGAAGACGCGGGATGCCTGCGCGGGGGTCATCCCGATGCCGTAGTCGCGCACGGCGATCGCCACCGCCGTCTCGTTGCTGTCGATGCTCACGACGATGGGCTCGCCCTCGCCGTGCTCGACGGCGTTGCCGAGCAGGTTGCGCAGGATCCTGCGGATGCGTCGTGCATCGACCTCGGCCTCGAAGTACCCGCCCACCGCGATCACCTCGAAGACCGAGCCGCGACCCTCGGCAAGCGGCACCATCGTGTCGACGGCCTCCTCGACCAGGCGCACCAGGTTGGTGGGCTCGAGCTCCAGCTCGACGGCGCCGGCGTCGTAGCGGCTCACCTCGAGCAGGTCGGAGAGCAGCACCTCGAAGCGCTGCACCTGGGTGTGCAGCAGCTCGGCCGTGCGCGCCGTGGCCGGCTCGAAGGAGTCCCGCTGGTCGTAGAGCACGTCGCCCGCGAGCCGGATGGTGGTGAGCGGGGTGCGGAGCTCGTGCGAGACATCCGAGACGAAGCGCTGCTGAAGCCGCGAGAGCGAGGCCAGCTTGGTGATCTGCTGCTGCAGGCTGTCGGCCATGCCGTTGAAGGATCGGGCCAGCACGGCGATGACATCGTCGCCGCGTTCCGGGATGCGTTCCTCCAGCTGGCCGGCGGCGAGCTTCTCGCTGGTCTCGGCCGCCGTGCGGATCGGGCCCACGACGAGCCGCACGACGATCCAGGTGACCGCGCCGATGAGCACGATGAGGGCGAGACCGCCGAGCAGGAGCGTCTGCAGCACGAAGCCGAGCGTGACCTGCTCGTCACGGAGCGAATAGACGAGGTACAGCTCGTAGTCGCCCGCGGTGGGCACGCTCACCTGCGAGCCGACCACGATCGCGGCGACGCCACCGGGCAGCGAGACCGACTGGTACTGCACGTGCGAGGGGTCGGCGGCGACCCGTTTGCGCAGCTGCTCGCTCACCACCTCCTTGGGGAAGTTGGTGGTGTTCGTGGGCTGGAGGATCTGCGGGGTCGCCGGCCCCGGACTCCTCAGGATCTCGATCGCCGTGTCGCCCGGGTTGGTGGTGGAGCTGAGCACCCGGGTCAGGACGGAGTTGCCGAGGGTGTCGAGCTCCACCGCCGGACCGCCGTCCCCGGCCGAATCGACGGTGTCGAAGATGCCCTGGGCGAGGTTGTGAGCGCTGCGCGCCTCATCCTGCACCTGCACGCTCTTCGCGTCGAAGAGCTGATTGCCCACGCTGACCGAGATGAAGGCGCCGATGACGAGCACCGCGAAACCCGACAGCACCACGTTGATCGTGACCGTGCGGAACTGCAGCGACGTGCGCCACAGCTGCAGCAGGCGGCCCGGCCAGGTGCGCCAGCGGAGGGGTCTCATGGGTCAAGGATTCAGCTGGAACCTGCGCGATAGCCGACACCGCGCACGGTCATGACGATGCGCGGGTTGTCCGGATCCTCCTCGACCTTCGCGCGCAGCCTCTGCACGTGCACGTTGACGAGGCGAGTGTCGGCCTTGTAGTGGTAGCCCCACACCTGCTCGAGCAGCATCTCGCGGGTGAACACCTGCTGCGGCTTGAGAGCGAGCGCGAGCAGCAGTTCGAACTCGAGGGGGGTGAGGTTGATCTTGTCCGACCCGCGCCTGACCTCGTGGCCCGCGACATCCAGCTCGAGGTCGCCGATCTGCAGCGTCTCGGAGTCGCCCGCCGTCGCCGGCCGCAGCCGGGTGCGGATGCGGGCGACGAGCTCCTTCGGATTGAACGGCTTGACCACGTAGTCGTCGGCACCGCTTTCGAGACCGCGCACGACATCCGAGGTGTCCGACTTGGCGGTGAGCATGATGATGGGCACGCCGGACTCGGCGCGGATCTCGGCGCACACCTCGATGCCGTCCTTGCCGGGCAGCATGAGGTCCAGCAGCACGAGGTCGGGTTTCGCGCCGTGGAAGGCGCGGAGTGCCTCGGATCCGTCGGCGCAGAAGAAGGGCTCGAAGCCCTCCGAGCGCAGCACGATCCCGATCATCTCCGCGAGGGCGGTGTCGTCGTCGACGACGAGAATGCGTGGGGCCATGATTCCAACTCAAAATCGGCAGCCGCACCGCGGCTGGCTTTCGCACAAGAGTAGCCGAGTGTGAAAGCATTATCGCGAGCGCGGGTCCACCGCCCGCAGACCCCGAGGGGATGCCGTGACCGACCAACTCCCATGGCAGCCGCCCGTCCCCCCGGCACCGCAGCCCGCGGTCGGCGCGCCGGTGCCGCCGCCGCCGGCCGGCTACGTGACGACCACGCCCATCGCGGCGACGGGCCCCGCCTCCCCCGGCGGATGGACGCCCCCGCCGAAGCCCGGTCTCCTCCCGCTCCGTCCGCTCGGCCTCGGCACCATGCTCGGCGCGCCGTTCCGGCTCATGCGTCGCAACCCGCGACCCACCCTGGGGGTGGCTCTCGGGCTGCAGGCGATCGTGCTCGTGGTCTCCGGCCTGGTGATAGGACTGGTCACCGCAGGCGCACTCGCCCGCATCGATTCGAGCACCTCCGACGACGCGAGCACGATCACCGCGGGAGCCGTGGCCACCGTCTACCTCTCCGCGCTCATCCCCGCCCTGCTCTCCGCGCTCGTGTCGGCGCTGGTGCAGGCGGTGGTGGTGCTCGAGGTCTCCCGGCAGACCCTCGGAGAGAAGCTGCGGTTCGGCCGGCTGTGGTCGCGCGTCAAGGGGCGGCTCGGCGCGGTCATCGGATGGACCTTCCTCATCGTGCTGTTCGTGATCGTCTGGTACGTGCTGCTGGTGGCGCTCATCGTGCTCGCGGTGCTGCTGGGGGGCGTCAACCTGGGGGCGGGCATCGGAGTCGGCATCCTGCTGTTCCTCGGCGCGGTCGTGCTCGCGGTGTGGCTGGCCGTGAAGCTCTCCCTCACCACCTGCGCGATCGTGCTGGAGCGCGTCTCCGTCGGGAAGGCCATGGCGAGGTCCTGGCGGCTCACGAGCGGCATCGCCCCGTTCTGGAAGACGCTCGGCGTCGAAGCGCTGGTGGGCGTCATCCTGTATTTCGCCACCTCGATCCTCACGGTTCCGGTGAGCTTCCTCGGCAGCTTCGTGATCGCCCTGATCGACCCGAACGGGTCCAACAGCGCCGGATCGATCGGCGTCTCCATCGGGCTGCTCGTCTTCAGCTTCGTGGTGCTGCTCGTGGGCGGATCGGTCGCGTCGGTCGTCATCTCGGCCACGATCGCGGTCGTCTACCTCGATCGGCGGATGCGATCGGAGGGCCTCGACCTCGAACTGGCGCGGTTCGTGGAGCAGCGCCAGGCCGGGGCCGAACCGGCGCAGGACCCCTATCTCCGTGCGCCCGCGGCGGGGATGCCCGCCGCATGAGGCTCGACGTGCCCGTCGACCCCGACTCGGGTCAGGCCCGGCAGTGGCTGGTCGACGAACTCTCGAAACAGGAATACCTCGCCGCGCAGCCCACCGTCTTCGACCGCGTGGCCAAAGCGGTGAGCGACTGGTTCGGCGGCCTGTTCTCGACGTCGACCGGCGGAGTCGCCTTCCCCGTGCTCGCCGTCATCCTGCTGCTGGTGGTGGCCGCGATCGTGGCCGCGTACCTCGTGTTCGGGCGTCCCCGGCTCAACCGCCGGGCGGCGGCCGGTCTGCTCTTCGGCGAGGACGACGAGCGGGACGCCGCCACCATGCGCCGCGCCGCCGCGGATGCCGCATCCGCGGGCGACTACACCCTCGCCATCGAGGAGCTCTACCGTGCGATCGCCCGCGGACTGGCCGAGCGCACGCTGGTGCACACCTCCCCGGGAACGACGGCCAACGACTTCGCCGCACGAGCCGGACGCGTGTTCCCCGACGCGGCCCCCGAGCTCGGCGTGGCCGCGGGCCTGTTCGACTCGGTGCGCTACCTCGGGGCGACGGGCACCGAGCGGGAGTACCGCACGGTCGAGGCCCTCGAACGCGGACTCCGGACGGCACGGCCCACCCTCCCCGACCCCGTCGCGGCCGGCGGAGCGCGATGACGGCGACGGCACAGCTGGTCACCCCGACCCTGCGAGCCACCGGCCGGCGCTGGCTGTTCTGGGTGGCGGCCGCCGTCTTCGTGGTGTTGGTCGCGATCGTCCTGCTTGCCGCGCAGGGCGCGGGCACCGCGGCGCGGGTGCCCGCCTCGCCGGTCGACCCGAGCCCGGAGGGCGCGAAGGCCATCGCCCAGGTGCTGAGGCAGCAGGGCGTGGAGGTCGCGACTCCGACATCCTTCGCCGACGCCCGTGACGCGCTCGGCTCCCGCGGCACCCTCCTCGTCTACGACCCCGAGCACCTGCTGCCGACCGAACGGCTCACCCGGCTCGCGGCCCGCGCCGACCATGTGGTGCTGCTCGCCCCCGACCGCGACCAGCTCGCGGCGCTCGCGCCGGGCGTGCGTGCGGCGGGGGCCGTGGCATCCCGCACCCTGCGCGCCTCGTGCGACCTGCCGGCGGCCGTGCGCGCGGGCACCATCTCGGGAAAGGGCGCCGGCTACCGGGTGGATGCCGCGGCGGGCGCTACCGCGTGCTTCCCCAGCGGCGGCGGCGTGCGTTCGGTCGTCGAGCTGCGGCACGGCGGCACCCGGGTGACCGTGATCGGCGCGACGGGATTGCTCACCAACGCCGCGGCCCCTCTGCACGGCAACGCCGCCCTCGCCCTCGGCGTGCTCGGCGACGAGCCGCACCTCACCTGGTACCTTCCCGGGATCGCCGACGCCGGCACCGGCGGCCGCACCATCGGCGAGCTGACCGGTGCCTGGGTGACGCCCGCGCTCATCCTGCTCGTCGTGACCGTGATCGCCGCGGGATTCTGGCGCGGCAGGCGGCTCGGCCCGCTCGTGATCGAGCGGATGCCCGTCGTCGTGCGCTCCGCCGAGACGGTCGAGGGCCGCGCGCGGCTCTACCAGCGTTCCTCCGCCCGTCTGCGCGCGCTCGACGCCCTCCGGATCGGCGCCATCGGGCGGCTCGCCTCCGCGTGCGGGCTTCCCCGCACCGCGAGCGTCGACGACGTGATCGAGGCGGTCGCTCACGTGACCGGGGAGGGGAGCCGCGGCATCCGCGACCTGCTCCTCGACGCGGACCCGGCGACCGACCGCGAACTCATCGCCCTCTCCGACGCCCTGCTCGACCTCGAACGCCGCACGGCCGCTGCCGTGCACCCCTGAGAAGGAGAACAACCGAATGACCGACGCTGCACGCAACGACGAGCTCCGCGCCCGCCTCGCCCAGGTGCGCACAGAAGTGGGCAAGGCGGTGGTGGCGCAGGACGGCGCGATCACCGGGCTCATGATCGCGCTGCTCGCCGGCGGCCACGTGCTGCTCGAGGGGGTTCCGGGCGTGGCGAAGACGCTGCTGGTGCGGTCGCTGTCACGCGCGCTGAGCCTCGAGACCAAGCGGGTGCAGTTCACACCGGACCTCATGCCCGGCGATGTGACCGGCTCCCTCGTCTACGACGCGAAGGCCGGAGAATTCGAGTTCCGGGCCGGACCGGTGTTCACCAACATCCTGCTCGCCGACGAGATCAACCGCACGCCTCCGAAGACGCAGTCCGCGCTGCTCGAGGCGATGGAGGAACGGCAGGTGAGCGTCGACGGTGAGAGCCGCGCGCTGCCCGTGCCGTTCATCGTGGCCGCCACGCAGAACCCGATCGAATACGAGGGCACCTACACGCTGCCCGAGGCCCAGCTCGACCGCTTCCTGCTCAAGCTCACGCTCGACGTCCCCGACCGCGACCACGAGGTCGAGGTGCTCACCCGCAGCGCCGCCGGCTTCAACCCGCGGGATCTGGCGGCCGCCGGGGTCACCCCCGTGCTCGACGCCGCCACCCTCGCCGAGGCGCAGGCCCGGGTGGCGCTGGTGGGGGCGAGTCCCGACGTGCTCGGCTACCTCGTCGACCTCGCGCGCGCCACGCGGCAGAGCCCCTCCGTGCGGCTCGGCGTCTCACCGCGCGGCACGACCGCGCTGCTCGCCGCCTCGCGGGCCTGGGCGTGGCTGGTCGGCTTCGACTCCATCACGCCCGACCACGTGCAGGCCATGCTGCTGCCCGCCTGGAGGCACCGCATCCAGCTGCGCGCCGAGGCCGAGCTCGAAGGCGTGTCGGCCGACACCATCCTTCGCTCGATCATGCAGCAGGTGCAGGTGCCGCTGTAGCCATGGCGATCTCCGGATGGTTCGTGGCACTCGTCGGGGTCGGCGTCGTGCCGCTCGTGCTCCTCGACGAGCCGCTGTGGCTGGGCGGATGGCTCGTGCTCACCCTGCTCGTGGGCGCGGGTGACCTCATCGCGGCGGGGTCGCCCCGCGGCATCCGGCTCGAGCGCTCCCTGCCGGCGCGCACGCGGCTCGGTGAGACCGTCACCGCCGAGCTCTACGCGACCAACGCGGGCGGGCGCCGGGTGCACGGCATCCTGCGCGACGCCTGGCAACCGTCGGCCGGGGCGGCCGGCAGTCGCACGCGGATCAGCATCCCGGCGGGCGAGCGGCGGATGATCACCACCCGGCTCACGCCGTTCCGGCGCGGCGAACGCCGGGCCGCGCAGGTGACGATCCGCTCGTTCGGCCCGCTCGGACTGGTGGCCCGTCAGGCCACCTTCGAGGTGCCCGGGGCGATCCGCGTGCTCCCCCCGTTCGCCTCGCGCAAGCACCTGCCGTCGCGGCTGGCACGGCTGCGCGAGCTCGACGGGCGCACCAGCGTGATGATCCGCGGACAGGGCACCGAGTTCGACAGCCTGCGCGAGTACGTCCGCGGCGACGACGTGCGCTCCATCGACTGGCGCGCCACGGCGCGGCGCAGCGACCCGTCCACCGGCCAGGGGCCGCAACTCGTCGTGCGCACCTGGCGGCCCGAGCGCGACCGCCGGGTCGTGATCGTGATCGACACCGGGCGTATGTCGGCGGCCCGGGTGGCCGACGAGCCGCGCATCGACACCGCCTACGAGTCGGCGCTGCTGCTCGCCGCCCTCGCCACGCGCGCGGGCGATCGCGTCGACCTCGTGCTCTTCGACCGCAGGGTGCGCGGGCGCGTGCAGGGCGCGACCGGTGCCGAGCTGCTCTCGCGCATGGTCGACACGATGGCACCGGTGGATCCGGAGCTGATCGAGATGGACTGGGCGGCGGTGCCCGGCCTGGTGCGATCGGTGACCAGCCGGCACGCGCTCGTCGTGCTGATGACCTCGGTCGATGCTCCCGGCGCATCGCGAGGACTGCTCTCGGTGCTGCCGCAGCTCACCCGGCGGCACGCGGTGGTGGTGTCATCCGTCACGGACCCGGGAGTGCTGGAGCAGGCCGGGCAGCGCGGAAACCGCGAAGAGGTGTACCGGGCGGCCGCCGCCGAGCGCGCGCTGCTCGACACCGCCCGGGTCTCCGCCGCCATCCGGCAGCTCGGAGCGGAGGTGGTCACCGGCGCGCCGCTCGACCTGCCCCCGGCGCTGGCGGACCGGTACATCGCTCTGAAGGCGGCCGGCAGACTCTGAAACCTCCGGACACGCATCGTGCCTCGGCGGCTTGCTGGGGATACGCTGAGAACACCCGAGACACAGAGCTACCCGCATACCCGCACTACAGAAAAGAGATGGACCCTTGGCAGCCACAATCGAAACCACACCGACGCTGACGTCGCGGCTCATCGCCGAAGCGTTCGGCACCTTCTTCCTGGTCTTGGCCGTGATCGGCACCGCACTGTTCTCCTCCGGAAACACCGGATTGCTCGGGGTCGCCTTCGCCATCGGGCTCGTCGTGCTCGTGGGCGCCTTCGCGCTCGGACCGATCTCGGGTGGGCACTTCAACCCCGCCGTCACCCTCGGCGTCGCAGCAGCCGGCCGCATCGCCTGGCGCGACGTGCTCCCGTACATCGCCGCACAGCTGGTCGGCGGCATCGTGGCGTCCTCGCTGCTCTTCGGCATCGCCGCGACCGGCCCGAAGGGCTTCCTCGCGGGCCTGCGCGCGGGCCACTTCGCGTCGAACGGCTACGACGCCAACTCCCCCGGACACTTCGGTCTCGTCGGCGCCATCATCGTCGAGGTGGTGCTCACCGCCGTGTTCCTCTACGTGATCCTCGGCGTGACGCACGTGCGCGCCGCCGCGGGCTTCGCGCCGATCGCGATCGGCTTCACGCTCACGATCATCCACCTCATCGCCATCCCGGTCGACAACGCGTCGGTCAACCCGGCGCGCTCCATCGCGACCGCGATCTACGGCGGGCCCGCCGCCCTCGGTGATCTGTGGGCGTTCATCCTGTTCCCGATCGTGGGTGCGCTGATCGCCGGCTTCACCTTCCGCGCGCTCTTCGACCGCACCTCGAACGACCCGTCCTTCCTCAAGCCGCTCGACCTCGCCGGCCAGGACGGCGCCGCCAACTGACCCCTGCCGAAAACGCAGGAGATTCGGCGACGGATGCCGCGGCATCCGCCATCGCGCCCACCGGCCGGCCGATCTCCTGCGTTTTCGGCACCCACCCGCCTCCCGTCACCCGGCGCCGAAAACGCAGGACGAACGCGCGCAACAGGCGCACAACCGCCGAAAATTACCTCTCGGGAGCGAAACTCCTGCGTTTTCGGCAGACCCCGAACGGCGCGTGACCCGTTGCCGAAAACGCAGGAGATACCGCGACGGATGCCGCGGCATCCGCCATCGCGCCCGCCAGCCGGCCGATCTCCTGCGTTTTCTGCACCCACCCGCCTCCCGTAACCCGGCGCCGAAAACGCAGGACGAACGCGCGCAACAGGCGCATAACCGCCGAAAATTACCTCTCAGGAGCGAAACTCCTGCGTTTTCGGCAGCGCGGGGAGGCAGCGCGGGCGGCGCGGCGTCAGCCCGCGACGAGGCGGCGCGCGCCCGACTCGAACTCATCGAGGTCGCCGGTCTGGCCCGCGCGGAATGCGCGCCTGCCGACCACCCACTGGTAGACGAGGAACGCGCCGAGCGCGATCGTGCCGATGCCGATCTTGATCGGCCACGGCCACGGCTGCTTGGTGACGAACCCCTCGATGATCCCCGAAACGAGCAGCGCGCAGGCGAGCCCGATGGCGATGGTGAACATCGCCCGTCCGCGCTCGGCCAGCGCCTGCCCGCGCGTCCGGGGACCGGGTGACACCAGCGCCCAGAACACCGCGAGCCCCGCCGCGCCCGCCGTGAAGATCGAGTACAGCTCGAGCTGGCCGTGCGGGGCGATGTAGAGGAAGAACGTGCCCAGTTGCCCCTGCGAGCCGAGCACCGCCGCCGCCACCCCGAGCGACTGCGCATTGCTGAACAGCACGTATGGCCCCAGCACGCCGGTGACTCCCCCGGCGATCGTCTGGGCGGCGATGAGCGCATTGTTCGTCCAGACCTGCCCGGCGAAGGAGCCGGACGGGTAGTCCGAGTAGTAGTCCACGAAGTCCTTCACGTAGGCGGAGTGGGCCGCGGATGACCCCAGCGCCGCCATCACCCCCGGAGCCGTCGACGCCCACACGCCGTACGTCACCGCGACGATCGCGCTCGCCGCCGTGACGGCGAGCGTCAGCCACCGGATGCTGAAGAGAGCGGCGGGAAGCTGCATCCAGAAGAACGCCGGGATCTGGCTGGTGACGTTGCGGCCCGCTCCCGTGAACCGCAGGCGGGCGCGCGAGAGCCAGACCGAGAGCCGCTCCGCCTCCGCGGACTGGCCGACCGACGTCTTGATGGCGGAGAGCTCGGTCGCGCCGGACTGATAGTGGTCGATGAGACTGTCCGCGTCCGCACCGCTGAGCCGCCGCACCCGTCCGAGGCGGGCGAGTTCGCTCCACTCATCGCGGTGCGCGGCCGAATATGCGTCGAGATCCATCTGCTTGAATACTACGCATGAGCACGCCCGACTCCTACGACGTGGACGACGACGAGCAGATGACCGGTGAGGCCGTCGGCCTCGACCTGCGGCCGACCGGCTTCGTGCTCGGCGCGGCAGGCGGAATCATCGACGTGATCGTCTCGATCGCCGTGATCGTGGGCGGGGCGTACGTGCTGGCACTGCCCGCCATCCGGTCGCTCTTCGACGACGCGAGCTTCGCCGCCGTGACCGTCACCCTCAGCGTGTTCGCCCTGATCGGGCTGCCGACGATCGTCGAAACCGTGTTCCGCGGCAAGTCGCTGGGCAAGCTCGCGGTCGGAGCACGCGTGGTGCGGGACGACGGCGGGGCGATCGGCTTCCGGCACGCGTTCATCCGCGCGCTCACCGGCCTGATCGAGGTGTACGCCAGCCTCGGCGGGATCGCCGCCCTCACCGCGCTCTTCAACCCCCGCGCCAAACGGCTGGGCGACTACCTCGCCGGCACCTACAGCCAGCACGAGCGCGTGCCCCTGATCGTGGACCGGTCGTTCGGCGTTCCGCCCGGCCTGGCGGCCTGGGCGAGGACCGCGGATGTCGCGCGCATGCCCGACCCGTTGGCCCGCCGCATCGCCCAGTTCCTCGCTCAGGCGGGAGGGATGACCCCCGAGGCACGCACGCGCATCGCCACGGGTCTCGCGGGCGAGGCGGCGCACTACGTGTCGCCGGTGCCCGCGAGCGATCCCGAACTGTTCCTCGCCGCGGTCACCGTGGTGCGCCGCGAGCGCGAGTCGCGCGCCCTGCAACTGGAGGCCGAGCGGCTCGAACCGCTCGCACCGCTGCTCACCGGCCTGCCGAACGGCTTCCCGGAGCGGGGCTGAACTCAGTAGCGGTAGTGGTCCACCTTGTAGGGGCCGGCCTGGTCGACGCCGATGTAGGCGGCCTGTGCGGGGGTGAGCACGGTGAGCTCCACCCCGAGCGCGTCGAGGTGCAGGCGGGCGACCTTCTCGTCGAGGTGCTTCGGCAGCACGTGCACGGCGGTGTCGTAGTTCTCGCCGTGGGCATAGAGCTCGATCTGCGCCAGGACCTGGTTGCTGAACGAGTTGCTCATCACGAACGACGGGTGGCCGGTCGCGTTGCCGAGGTTCATCAGGCGGCCCTCGCTCAGCACGAGCACGCTCCGGCCGGTCGGCAGGCGCCACTCGTGCACCTGCGGCTTGATCTCGACCTTCTCGGCACCCGGGAGCGCCTCGAGGCCGGCCATGTCGATCTCGTTGTCGAAGTGACCCACGTTGGCCACGATGGCGAGGTGCTTCATCGCCAGCAGGTGGTCGACGGTGATGACGTTCTCGTTGCCGGTGCCGGTGACGAAGATGTCGGCCTCGTCGAGCGCCTTCTCGATGGTGGTGACCTGGAATCCGTCCATGGCCGCCTGGAGCGCGCAGATCGGATCGATCTCGCTCACGATCACGCGTGCGCCCTGGCCGCGCAGCGCCTCGGCCGCACCCTTGCCCACGTCGCCGTAGCCGGCGACGAAGACGACCTTGCCGCCGATGAGCACGTCGGTCGCGCGGTTGAGGCCGTCCGGCAGGGAGTGACGGATGCCGTACTTGTTGTCGAACTTCGACTTGGTGACCGAGTCGTTCACGTTGATCGCCGGGAAGAGCAGCTCGCCCGACTTCGCGAGCTCGTAGAGACGGTGCACGCCCGTCGTGGTCTCCTCGGTGACGCCCTTGAGCTCCGCGGCGATGCGGGTCCAGCGGTCTGACGAGGTAGCGAGGGAGTCGCGCAGGGTGTCGAGGATGACGCGCCACTCGTGGCTGTCGGCATCCGTGGCATCCGGAACCCGGCCCGCCAGCTCGAACTCGCGGCCCTTGTGCACGAGGATGGTGGCGTCGCCGCCGTCGTCGAGGATCATGTTGGGGCCGACGGCTCCCTCTGCCGACCAGTCGAAGATCTGGCTGGTGCACCACCAGTACTCCTCGAGGGTCTCGCCCTTCCAGGCGAAGACGGGCACGCCCTGCGGGTCGGCGGGCGTGCCGTCGGGGCCGACCGCGATGGCTGCGGCCGCCTCATCCTGGGTCGAGAAGATGTTGCAGCTGGCCCAGCGCACCTGGGCGCCGAGGGCGACGAGGGTCTCGATGAGCACCGCCGTCTGGACGGTCATGTGGAGCGAACCCGCGATGCGCGCGCCGGCGAGCGGCTTCGAGTCGCCGAACTCGGCGCGGAGCGACATCAGGCCCGGCATCTCGTTCTCGGCCAGCCTGATCTGGTGGCGTCCCGCCGGGGCGAGTGAGAGGTCCCGGACCTTGAACGAGGGGCTGAGGGCGATGTCGGCGATGCTCATCCCTCCATTCTCGCCGAAAACGAAGGAGAATGCGGCCGGAGTGCGCCGAACGGGCCGTTAACTGCGCGGATTCGCAGAATCTCCTGCGTTTTCGGAAACGGGAGGGACGGAGGGGGGCGTCTAGGCGCGGATGAGGCGGAGCACGTCGTCGCGGACGCGCGCCATCACCTCGGGCGTGCCCGCCTCCACGTTGAGCCGGAGCAGCGGCTCGGTGTTGCTCGGGCGCACGTTGAACCACCAGAACGGCTCGTCGCCCGAGACGATGCCCGTGACCGTGAGACCGTCCAGCTCGTCGAACTCGCCGACGCCCGTGTAGGCCGCGACGATGCGGTCGTAGGCCGCGGGGATGTCGTCGACCGTGGAGTTGATCTCCCCGCTCAGCGCGTACGGCGTGTAGCGGGCCGAGATCTCCGAGAGCGGTCCGGGCTGCGAGCCGTACTCCGCGAGGAAGTGCATCGCGGCGAGCATGCCGTTGTCGGCGCCCCAGAAGTCGCGGAAGTAGTAGTGGGCGGAGTGCTCGCCGCCGAAGATGGCGCCGGTCTGCGCCATCCTGTCTTTGATGAGGGAGTGGCCCACCTTGGTGCGCACCGGGATCGCGCCCGCCGCCTCGATGGTCTCCGGCACGAAGTGCGAGGTGATGAGGTTGTGGATGACGTAGATGTCGCCCTCGGGCTGCGACCTGCGCACCCGCTCGATCTCCCGCACGGCGACCACGGCGGCGACGGCCGACGGGTTGACCGCCTCGCCGCGCTCGTCCACCACGAAGCAGCGGTCGGCGTCGCCGTCGAAGGCGAGACCGAGGTCGGCGCCGTGCTCCACGACCGCACGCCTGAGGTCCACCAGGTTCTTCGGCTCGAGCGGGTTGGCCTCGTGGTTGGGGAAGGTGCCGTCGAGCTCGAAGTAGAGCGGGATGATCTCGATCGGCAGCTCGGGCAGCCCCGCCGCCGTGCCCAGCACCGCGGGCACGGTCATGCCGCCCATCCCGTTCCCCGCGTCGACGACGATGCGGATCGGACGGATGCCCGCGAGGTCGACGAGACCGCGCAGATACGCGGCGTAGTCGCGGATGATGTCGCGCTCGGTGAACGTGCCCTCCACCGCGACCGGGGTCACGCCGTCTGCGAGATAGGCGGTCGCGCGATCCCGGATGGATCGCAGACCGGTCTCGAAGCTGATCCCCTGCGCTCCCGCCCGCGAGAACTTGATGCCGTTGTAGGTGGCCGGATTGTGGCTCGCGGTGAACATCGCGGCCGGAGCGTGCAGGCTGCCGGACGCGAAGTAGGTCTCGTCGGTGGAGCACAGTCCGAGCGAGACGACGTTGCCGCCGCGGGCCTGCGCGCCGAGGGCGAACGCGGCCGCGAAGCCGGGGGACGAGTCGCGCATGTCATGGCCGACCACGACATCCTGGCCCGCCGCCTGGACCTCGTCGACGAAGGCCGCCCCGAGGGCGGTGACCACCTCGTCCGTGAGCTGGGAGCCGACGAGACCGCGCACGTCGTACGCCTTGATGAACGGGGCGAGGTCGATCGGTGCTGAGGAGTCCATGCGGGCAAACCTACCGCGTCAGCCGGCGAGCGACACGTGCCGCACGACCTGCCAGCCCTGCGGCACGGAGAGCCGCTCGGCGTGGCGGGTGCAGAGGTCGTAGCTGTGCGGCTCCGGCGAACGGCTGAGCGGGCCGAGCACGGCCATCGAGTCCGCGTAGACGTAGGTCAGGGTCGACACTGCCGGGTTGCTGCACGCGACTTTGCTACACGCCCTGACGTCCATTTCGTTTCGAGCCTACCCACTCGGCCGGGAGGGGATGACCGCCGCGCCGCGTAGAATCGGCGCATGGCTCGGCAGCGCGGCACACGGGGCTCGGCCCGGAGGTCGGTGCGCGCGGGGTGGCGCGACCGTCACGGGCGCGGCCTGCGCTCCGCGGTCACGGGACCGCACCTCCCCCTGCTGCATACGCGTGCCGACCTGTTCGACCTCACCGTCGCATCCACCGCCGAATATCTGCGCGACATGTGGCCCGACGAGCTCGACGGCGTGATCTTCGAGGTCGCTGGCCTGCCGACCGGTGCGCCCGGGCCGAACGGCATCCTCCGCTGGCGGGTGGATGCCGCCGACCGCCGGGTCATCCTCTACAGGCTCCCCATCGAGCGGCTCGCGCGACTCCACGAGAACGACGACCTGCACCGCAGGATGCTCGTGGAGAGCTGCGTCTTCCGCGCGGTGGCCGAACTGCTGGGCAAAGACCCGTGGGACCTGGCCCCCGAGCGTTTCCGCCACTTCTGATCAGCCGTAGACCCGGATCGGCTGCGACGCGGGAGCGGACTGCGTGAGCGGGAAGCCGCCGAGCTGCGTGTCGCCGGAGTAGCTGACGCCGAAGGAGAGCGGCGCACCCGGCGTGAGGAGGTAGGCGGAGCCGACGGCCACCGGCAGCGACACGGAGCGGTCGGCCGGCACGGCCACCGTCGTGGTGCCGGCCGCCCCCTCGATGCGCAGGGTCGTCGCGGTGGTGGAGCTGTTGGCGACGGTGAGCGTCGGAGTCGGCCCCGGAGCCACGATCAGCGAGGACGGGGTGGCGATCGGAAGCGCGCCGCTCCACCAGGCGAAATCGGTGAACCCCGCGGCATCCACTGTGGAGGTGCGAGCCGACGAGACGACGGGCACATCGCTGTCGACCACGATCGTGTAGGTGCCGTCGGGGTACTGGCCCAGCGCGAAGTCGGTGACCACGCCGCCCTTGAGGGTGACGTCGCCCGCGTCGATGGGCTTCGCGGAAGCGCCCTGCGGCAGCAGCGTGATGTGAGCGCGCGCCGTCGCCGCACCGGGGGTCAGCGCGCGGATGACCGGCGCGAGGTCGTCGTACCCGGGCCTGCTGAGGCTGGCGGTCACGGCATCCGAGGTGGTCAGCACGACGCCGGGGATGACTGTCCGCAGTCCCGCGGCGCTGGTCGGATCGACGATGTCCACACCGCCCGGGTCGAGCACGCGAACGGTGGTCTGCTGCAGGTTGGCGATGACGCTGCCGCCGCGGCTCTGCACGCGCACGACCGGGGACTGGATGCCGGGGGCGAAGCCGGCGAGCGGCAGGACCTTCTGCGACCCGGCTCGCACGACGACGCCCTCGGTGCCCGCCGCGACCACGGGGCCGGTCTCGGAGTAGATGGTGAGCGTGACGGTCGCATCGACGCCGGAGGGGTTGCTCAGGGTGATCAGCGTGGTGCGGCCCGTGGAGGTCGACCCGCCGACCAGCCAGCTGTCCCCCGAGCCGACCGCGCAGCCGGATGCAGCGAAGCCGACGTCGTCGCCCTCGTTCGCGACCTGGGTCTGGCTGCCGGAGAACACGGGCGCGGACTCACCGGAGTCGGCCGGCACCGACAGCACCTGGGGCGCGACGCCGGCGATGTCGTCGGTCGTCTGGAGGGGAGTGCTCGTCACCCTGCCCTTCTCGGCGGTCGAACGCACGGTCGGCCGACCGAACGACGACGGCTGCGTGGCCTGCTCCCCCGAGGCCGTGCCGAGCCGCAGCAGCGGGCCCGCGCACACGCGCTGCTGAACCGTCGCGACCGGGGAGATGACGGCCGAACGCGGCTGCACCGTGTGGGTGGGGAACGGCACGAAGCTGGCGGCGAGCAGCACGACCCCGGCGACGCCGACCCCGATGAGGCCGGTGACGATGCGGGCGCCCAGGATGACGGCCTTCCGACCGTTGCGCGGCGCCGTCTCCTGCGCGTTGTCGCGTTCGTCTGCCTCGGAGTCGGGGAAGTCGGGCGCGGGCGCCCTGGTGTCGTCAGTCATCGTCAACGTCCTCGAAGGTGTCAGCGGGATCGGACGCACCGCTCGGAGCGACGCGGCGGCGGCGGCGCGACGTGGGGATGCCGAGCAGCAGGGTCAGCCCGAAGACCACCCCCTGGCCGATCAGGATGCTGCGCCCGAGCGCCGTGCCCGTGTTCGCCGGCCCGCTCGTCGCCCCCGCGTAGTCGGGCTGGACGACGCGCCAGAGGCTGTAGCCGTCGGTGTTGGTGACGTGAGAGAGGGCGGCGTTGGCGTCGAGAGCGTCGGCTGCGCGCTGGCGGACCGCCTTGGCATCCGTCTCGGCCCCCGGCGCCTGCAGCAGCACGAAGCCGATGCCGTAGCGGCCGAGCGCCGAACGGAAGTCGAGCCCGGACTGGGAGGCGAGGTTGCCGGCGAGAGTGCGGAGCCCGGCGTCGGCGGAGGTGGAGGACGTGGTGGTGGAGACGAGCGTGGACTGGTCGTCGAGCCGTTCGCCGTCGCCGCGCTGCAGCTGCGACAGCAGCGAATCCCCCACCGGGCTCAGCACGAGCGTGCCGACGAGCGGGTGGTCCTTCGACTCCGCCTCCACGACCGCGGGAAGCACCCGGCCGGTGCTCGATGCGATGGCCGCGGACTTCAGAGCGAAGCTGCCGAGCAGCGGCACGGCGAGGATCACCAGAGTGGCCACGGCGAGGGCGGCGAGCGGGATCGCGGCGCGTCCGAGGGCGTCCAGCGCCACCATCGCGGCCGCCACGAGCCCGAGCCAGAACAGGCTGAGCGCGGCGCCCGGCCAGATGTCGGCGGCGGATGCGCCCGCGAGTGCCACCTGCAGGTGCCCGGCGGCCACCGCGGTGCCGTAGCCGAGCAGGGCGACTCCGAGCGCCGGGATCGCGCGCGGCGAGCCCGGGAGGAAGAGGGCGCCGAGAGCGAGGGCGCCCAGCACGACGAGGAGTCCGGCGACCACGAAGGCGGGGGCGGTCGCGGGCAGCGTGGTGCGGGCGAGCGCCTGCGTCCATCCGTCCAGGCCGGGAGCCGGGGAGCCGAGGGCGAGCTGCCACGGAGTGCGTTCCGCCCCGGCGACGGGCACGCCGGGCTCGGCGAGCACGCCGAGCGGGTTGCCGCGCAGCACCTGCTGCACGATGAGCGGCGCGAACAGCGCGATCATCGGGATCGGGATGCCGACGATCCTCAGGGCACGGGTGGGGCGCGCCACCAGCCAGGCGAGCCAGCACACGAGCAGGGCGGGGATGACCACGGGGGCGGATGCCGCCACCGCCGCCATCAGCAGTGCGGCCCCGGCCGACGCCGCCCACGATCGCGGGGCGTTCAGCGCGGCCAGCAGCAGCCACGGCAGCAGCACGTGCGCGAGCACCGCGCCGAGGTGGCCGCCGGAGAGCGACGACAGCAGGGGCGGCGCGACCGCCCACAGCACGGCGGCGATCGACGGGAGCCAGGGGCGCCGGGTGACGCGGCGTGCCGCGAACCAGGCGCCGAGCGCGGCGAGGGGCATGGCCACGAGATAGACGAGCACGATGCCGTAGGAGGGCGACCAGAAGGCGATCGACCCGATGATCGCGACGACGTAGGCGAACGGGTCGGACGCCCCCGTGACGCCCGTCCCCACATCGCGCCAGCCCCATCCGACGTGGCTCCACAGCTCGCCCGCCGTCGCGGAGAGCGGGAGCAGTCCGCCTCCGGTGAGCGCCTGGGCACCCAGCAGCGGCCCGAACACCACGAGACCGGTGATGGCGGCGATGACCACGACGCCGAGTCCGCCGTGGGCGAGGAATCCGGCGCGGTCCTCGTACTGGTCGGCTCCCTGGCGGGGTGCGAGCGTGGCCTCGCGGAGGTGGGCGCGGCGTTCGCGAAGGGTGCGCTGCGGCATCCTGAACGGCGCCACCGCGGCCCAGCCGACCGCGCGGTGCTTGCGGAGATTGCGCCGGGCGGCGCCCACCCCGCCGGAGAACGCCGCCGAGAAGGCGGCGGCGAACTCGCCGCCCACGAAGCCGGGGCGCTTCGCCAGCAGCTGGCCGAGCGCGCGCACGACGGCCAGCGGCACGAGGCTGAGCCAGTGCAGGGGCACGGCGGGCGCCGGCGCGTAGACGAGGCGCCGGTGCAGCTGGGCGGCGCGGGCGATGCGCGCGCGGCGGCGGGGCGGCACCGAACGGCGGCCGAAGAACTCCGGGCCTCCGATGGAGGCCACCTTCGCTCCCGGGACCACCACCACGCGGTGGCCGGCGAGACGCGCGCGGATGGAGAAGTCGAGTGCGGCGTCGATCGACGGGAGCCCCGGGTCGAAGCCGCCCAGCTCGACCCAAACCGAGCGGCGGACCAGCATTCCGGCGGCACCGACGCCCATCACGTCGTCGAAGGTGTCGTGCTGGGCCTGGTCGAGCTCGCCGTCGACCAGCGATACCGACGCGCCGAAGCGGGTGAGCGTCTCGCCGTAGGAGTCGATCACGTCGGGCTGCTCCCAGCGCATCAGCTTCGGCCCGGCGACCGCGACGGAGGGGGCGATCTCGACGGCCGCGAGCAGCTGGGCGAGCGCCGTGGGCGAGGGCGCATTGTCGTGCGCGAGCAGCCAGAGCCACTCGTCGGCGGACTGCGGCGGCACGACGTGCAGCGCGCGGTCGACGGCGGATCCGAAGGAGGTCGCCTTCGTGGTCACGAGCTGGGTGGGGCCTGCGGCCGCGAGGAGCTCGGCGCTGGAGTCGGTGGATCCGGCATCCACCGCGACGACCGCGTCGGGCTGCCGGGTCTGCCGCGCGAGCCCCGCGAGGGTTCGCCCGAGATACGACGCCCCTGAACGGGCGACGACGATCGCCGTGACTCTCGCTTGCATTCAGTCGAGACTATGCGGGCTCGGCGCGTCGAGCGTGAAGTGGGTCGGCGTTTGCGAAATCGGCGCGGGCCTAGGCGCGCTTGCGGAGCTTGCGGCGCTCGCGCTCGGAGAGGCCGCCCCAGATGCCGAACCGCTCGTCGTTCTGCAGCGCGTACTCGAGGCACTGGTTGCGCACCTCGCACGAGGCGCAGATCTTCTTGGCGTCGCGCGTGGAGCCGCCCTTCTCGGGGAAGAACGCCTCCGGATCGGTCTGAGCGCAGAGCGAATCGGACTGCCAGGCGAGCGGATTGTCGTCCTCGGTCTGCTGCCGCACGCCGGGAACGCCCAGGCGCACCGGGTCGATGAACCAGTCCTCTGGAACAGCGCGGCGATGGTCGTCAAGCGCCATATCACAGTCTCCCCTCCGCGGTGCGCCCGACCTGCGCAATCCGCGTTAGAAGTAATTACACCGTTGTAGTTACCCCGGAGTCAAGTCGCGGATCGTAAAGCCTCAATTAACCGTTGAGGGTTCACGACGCGCCGCGACCCTCAAACGGGGGGCACGATCAGTCGGTGGATGCCGCCCTGCGCGCAGCCCACGCGCTCTCGACCATCTCGGCCAGCGTGTGCCGCATGCGCCAGTCGATGTCGCGGGCGGCCAGAGCGCCGTCGGCGACGATTCGCGCCGGGTCCCCGGGGCGGCGCGGCCCGACCTCAGGCTCGAACGGGATACCCGTCCCCGCGGCGATCGCGCTCATGATCTGGGCGACGGAGACGCCGTCGCCGCTGCCCAGGTTGTATGCAGGCTCCAGGGGCTCGCCGGCATCCAGTCTCCGCGCCGCCGCGACGTGGCTGGTGGCCAGGTCGGCGACGTGGATGTAGTCGCGCACGTTGGTGCCGTCGGGCGTGGGATAGTCGGCGCCGTTGATCCGCGGCGTGCGGCCCGCCAGCAGTGCGTCGAAGACGAGCGGGAAGAGGTTGTGCGGGCTGGCGTCGTAGACGGTCGGATCGCCCGACCCGACCACGTTGAAATAGCGCAGCGAGGTGTGGCGCAGGCCGTTCGCGACCTCCTGATCGCGCAGCAGCCACTCGCCGATGAGCTTCGACTCGCCGTACGGACTCGCGGGGGCCTTCGGCGTGTCCTCGGTGACGAGGTCCACGTCGGGCGTGCCGTACACGGCGGCGCTCGACGAGAACACGATGCGGTCCACGCCGCGCTCGGCCATCGCCGCGAGCAGGGTGGCGGTGCCCGTCACGTTCTGCTCGTAGGTGTGCAGCGGTCGCTGCACCGAGACTCCGGCGTACTTGTAGCCCGCCACGTGGATCACGCCCGTCACGCGGTGCGCGCGCATCGTCTCCAGCAGGCTGGCCCCGTCGAGGATGCTGCCGCGCACGAACGGCACGCCCGAGGGCACGAAGCTCGCGAAACCCGACGAGAGGTCGTCGACGACGACGGGCCGGAGGCCGGCATCCAGGAGGGCGCGCACCACATGCGCACCGATGTAGCCGGCGCCGCCGGTGACAAGCCATGACATGCCACCAAGGTTAGCGGTCCGGAATGCGGCGGTATCCGTCGCGCGGGATCTCGCGGAGGGTGGCCACGATCGACACCACGACCGCGACGCCGAGAAGCAGGAACAGGATCATGGCAGTAACGCTACGAATTGCGCGACTCCTGCCACGAGTGGCAGCATTGCCATAAATCCGATCGTTACTGCCAGTAGGAGGTCCCGTGCTCACCAAGGTCGTACTGCTCGCCCTTCCGGGGGTCGCCCCCTTCGAATTCGGCGTCGTCTGCGAGGTGTTCGGCATCGACCGCACGGCGGGCGGCGGGCCGCGATTCGACTTCACCATCGCCACCGCCGTGCCCGGCCCGGTGCGCACCAGCCTCGGGTTCGACATGATGATCGAGACCGGACTGGATGCCGCAGCCGACGCCGACCTCGTGGCGGTGCCGGCCCACGCCATCGACCACATCGACGAGGCGTACCTCGAGGTCATCCGCGCCGCCGAAGCCAGGGGCGCGTGGGTGCTCAGCGTCTGCAGCGGGGCGTTCGCGCTCGCCGAGGCGGGCATCCTGAGGGGGCGGCGGGCCACCACGCACTGGATGCACACCGAGAAGCTCGCGGCGCGGTATCCGGAGACCACCGTCGACGCCGACGTGCTGTTCGTGCAGGACGGCAAGGTGGTCACCAGCGCGGGCACCGCCGCCGGGATCGACGCAGCGCTGCACATCGTGCGGCTCGAACACGGGGCCGCCGCGACCAACGTGATCGCGCGGCGCATGGTGGTGCCGCCGCAGCGGGACGGCGGGCAGGCGCAGTACATCCAGTACCCGGTGCAGGAGAACTGCGCGGACTCGTTCGCCGAGGTCTCCGAGTGGATGCTGTCCAACCTGCGCGAAGACCTCACCGTCGACCAGCTCGCGCGGAAGGCGCTCATGTCGTCGCGCACCTTCGCGCGCAGATTCAGGGCCGACATGGGCACGACGCCTGCAGCGTGGCTGAACCGGCAGCGCATCATCCGGGCGCAGCATCTGCTGGAACGCACCGACCAGTCGCTCGAGACCATCGCCGACCAGGTGGGCTTCGGCACCGCGGCGGTGATGCGGCACCACTTCCTCAAGCTCCTCGGCACCACCCCCACCGCCTACCGCCGCGCCTTCGGCGCCCCCCTCGCCAGCTGACCCCCCTTCCGAAAACGCAGGAGATCGCCGACGATTCGCGCGTGGGAGCGCGGCTATGGCGCTTTTTCGCGGATTCTCCTGCGTTTTCGGAGCGCGGGCGGGCGGAAGGGGCGGCGGGCGCGGAGGGCATCGAGCGCGTCACCGTCCGCGATCGCGCGCTCGACCGCCGCGAGCACGCGCGGCCAGTCGGCGTAGAGCTGGCGGTAGGTGAACCTCAGCACGAGGTGGCCGCCGATCGCCATCGTCGTGTCCCGGTCGTGGTCCCCCTCCCATGAGCTCGGATGCTCGCCCACCCAGTCGGGGTCGTGCTGAGCACCGTCGACCTCCACCCAGGTTCTCGGACCGAGGCGGAAGTCGAGGCGCCCGACACCCTCGACGTGCACCTGCTGCTCGCATCGGATGCCGCGATCCGCCGTCCACAAGCGGAAGTAGGTCTCCCCATGCGACTCGTCGAGGCTGCTCGCCAGAGCGCGCCAACCCCGGCAGCGCGCCGGCACCCGGGCGAACACCGCATCCAGGCGGCGCGCGTCCCACCGTCGGCGGCGCATGACGGCGCTCGCGCAGGCGACCGCGGGGTCGCGCGGAAGCGTGGCGATCGCCTCAGCGAGCGCCTCGTCGATCGAGACGCGCCACACCGTGCCGCCCTGGCGGAGGTCGCTCCAGTGCACGCGCACGGGGTCTCCGGCGGCCAGCCGTGTGCGCCGGTCGAGGTGCGAGCGCAATCGGCAGCTGGTCGGAGCGACCGCCACATGAAGCGCGGGCGAGCGGGGCACCGGCAGCCCGTACGACTCCAGGGCGGACACCGACGTGAGCCGACCGCCCACGCGCACGGCGCGGATCGCGGGCTCGGGGGCGTCGGGCACCGAGTACCAGCCGTGCCGCACCCGGAAGATCTGGTGTGCGGCGAGCGCCGCGCGGATGGCGCGATCGCCGTAACCGCGGGCGAGCAGGTCACGGCGGCGCAGGAAGAATCCGGCGCTGCGGATCACGGTGGCGATGCCCATCCCGCCACTGTGGAGGAGCCCACCTCGGCCCGTGGTGCCGCGCACCCGATCTGTGGAGAGCCCGCGGCATCCGCTCCCTGTGGAGGACGGCAGCGCACCACCCGCGCCGCTCCCCCGCTCCTCCCCGCTGCCGAAAACGAAGGAGATACGCCCGCGAGCTGGCCCCGGCGGCGCGATTAGGCGTCAGGATGCCGAATCTCCTGCGTTTTCGGAAGATAGGGGCGGGTCAGCGGCCGGTGGTGGCGAGGAAGAGGACGCCGCGGCCGCGGAAGGTGAGCGTGCCCTCGTCCGGGGTGATGTAGACGGTCTCGCCGCGGGCGAGTTCGACGCGGTCCGTGGCCCCGACGACGCCGAACGAGCCCTCCGTGCAGATGGCGATCGCCGGGCCGTCGATCGGGTAGGTGGTCTCCGCCGACACCCGGATCAGCACGAAATCGGGCACATCGGGCCGGAACACCTCGACGCCGTGCCCGGTCACCGGCTCCAGGTAGGGCACGGGCACCGTGCGGAAGTCGAGCACGCTCAGCAGCTCAGGCACGTCCACGTGCTTCGGCGTCAGCCCCCCGCGCAGCACATTGTCCGAGGCCGCCATCAGCTCCACCCCGAGTCCGGAGAGGTAGGCGTGGATGTTGCCTGCCGGCAGGTACAGCGCCTGCCCCGGCTGCAGCCGGACGCGGTTGAGCAGCAGCGAGATGACGATGCCGGGATCGCCGGGATACTCGGCCGCGAGCGACTGCACCGTCTGCATCTCCAGCTCGAAGCCGTTCACCAGCGGCGCGAGCTCCACCACGAGGGACACCAGCGTGGGCACGCCGGAGCCGTTCGAGAGGAGCCACTCGAATGTGGAGCGCGGGGCATCCTCGCCGGCGAGGGACTGCAGCAGGTCCTCGAGCGGCTGCGGCTGCTGGTCTCCCCGCGCGGCGTCCGCGTCCAGGAGCGCCTCCACGATCGCGCGCAGGGACTCGACGGATCGGAATCCGCACAGCGCGTCGAAGGTGCTGAGCGCGAAGATCAGCTCCGGCTTCGCGAACTCGTCCTTGTAGTTGCGCTCGGGCGAGTCCAGCGGGATGCCGAGCGCGTTCTCCCGCGCGAAGCCGTCCCGGGCCTGTGCCGGCGTCGGGTGCGCCTGCAGCGAGAGGGGGGACGCCGCGGCCAGGATCTTGAGCAGGAACGGCAGTCTCCCCTGGCTCGCGAACGGTCCGAGCGCCCGCTGCGGGTCGGCGGCGATCCACGCGGCGAGGTCGGTCGCACCGCCGGTCTGGCTCGGGCGGAGGATGCGGCTCGGCGAACCCGGGTGCGCACCGAGCCAGAGCTCCGCCTCCGGGTCGCCGGTGGGGCGCGTGCCGAGCAGTCCCGGGATGAGGCTCGTCGATCCCCAGGCATAGGGGCGCGGGGTGTTGGCTATGCGCACGAACATGGGTGGTTCCTCATCTCCGGGTGCGCTCAGCACCCTTGGTCCCGTCCTACAAACGGCGCATGGCCGCGCCCCCGACGGTTGAACCAAAAGTACCAACGGCTTGGGCACCGCGCTCGCGGCGACCTAGAGTCGAGCAGCGCGAGCAACCCACCCGCGCCCGGATGCGAAGCAATGGAGCACACACGATGACGTCTTTCGAGCCACTTCCGAGCGATTTCTACGGTTTCGAGAACTCCCTCACCGATCAGGAGAAGGAGGTCATCATGGACCTCCGCGCCTTCCTGGACGCGGAGGTGCGCCCGATCGCGAACGATCTCTGGGCGAAGGCGGAGTTCTTCCCCCGCAGCATCCATGAGGGGCTCGCCCGGCTCGGACTCTACGGCCAGCCGTGGGAGGAGACGCGTCGATTCCCGAACAGCGCGGTGTTCCGCGGATGGGTGGCGCTCGAGCTGGCGCGGGTGGATGCATCCGTCGCCACCCTCGTGGGGATGCAGAACGGCCTGGTCATGGGGTCGATCGCGGTCGCCGGCTCTGCCGAGCAGCGCGCCGAATGGCTGCCGAAGTTCGCCAGCGGCGAGTACCTAGGGGCGTTCGGTCTGACCGAGCCGCTCTCCGGCTCCGACACCGCTCAGGGCCTGCAGACCGTCGCCAAGCGCGATGGCGACACCTGGGTGATCAATGGTGCGAAGCGCTGGATCGGCAACGGATCGATCTCGGATGTCACGATCATCTGGGCCAGGGACGCGGACGACAACCAGGTGAAGGGCTTCATCGTGCCCACCTCGACGCCCGGCTATACGGGCACGAGGATCGAGAACAAGCAGGCCCTGCGGATCGTGCAGAACGCGGACATCGTGCTCGACAACGTGGTGGTCCCTGAGTCGAATCGCCTGCAGGGGTCGAAGTCGTTCCGCGAGACGGCCGCCGTGCTCCGGCTGACCCGCGCCGAGGTGGCGTGGGCCGCGATCGGCAACTCGATCGGCGCCTACGAGGCCGCGGTGAAGTATGCCGGCGAGCGCATCCAGTTCGGCAAGCCGATCGGCTCGCACCAGCTCATCCAGGAGCTGCTGGCGAAGAGCCTCGGCAACATCACGTCGTCGATCGGGCTCGTGACGCGCGTCTCGCAGATGCTCGACGAGGGCACGCAGCGCGACGAGCACTCGGCCCTCGCGAAGGAGTTCACCACCAGCCGGATGCGGGAGACGGTCGCCTGGTGCCGCGAACTGTTCGGCGGCAACGGCATCGTTCTCGACTACGGGGTGGTCAAGTTCTTCGCCGACGCGGAGGCGATCTACTCCTACGAGGGCACCCGCGAGATGAACACGCTTATCGTGGGCCGCGCGATCACCGGCAAGGCCGCGTTCGTCTAGCGGCTGCCGAAAACGCAGGAGATTCGTCGGTGAACTCCGCCGATGTAGCCTTCTCGTGGCGTTTCGAGCAATATCTCCTGCATTTTCGGTGGGGCGCAGCGCATAACCTGTGGGTATGAGAACTGTGGAGCGACGCGGGTTCCGGCTGGGCTTCGCGACACTCACGCTGTTCCTCGGGTTCGGGGGCGACGCGCTGCGCAACCTGCTCACCTGGTGGGGCTGGGGCGCGGTGGTGGCCGTCGTGGTGGCGGGCTCGGTGCTGCTGATCGTGACGGGGCGCCGCAGCATCCGGATCTGGATGCTGCCCTACCCGCTGCTCGCATTCCTCCTGCTCGCGACGCTCTCCATCGCCTGGTCGCAGTACCGCCCCGAGAGCGCGCTGGGCACGCTCGCCCAGTTCGCGACCACCGCGGCCGGCGTCGCAGTCGCCGGCACCCTCTCCTGGGCGGAGCTGCTCACGGTGCTCGCGCGGGTGTTCCGGCTCATCCTGGGGCTCTCCTACCTCTTCGAGTTCATCGTCTCCGCGTTCATCCGGCACCCCGTCTACCCGGTGTGGGTGGTGCCGGACGACCCGGCTCACCCCGCGAAGCTGCTCTACTGGTCGCGCGACCTGCTGTTCGAGGGGGGCAAGATCCAGGGCATCGTGGGCAATTCGAGCCTGCTTTCGATGGTGGCGCTGCTCGGATTCATCGTCTTCGCCGTGCAGCTCGCGGCCCGCACGGTGCGGTTCTGGGGCTGGTTCTGGCTCGCGGTCGCGGCCGTCACCCTCGTGCTCACGCGATCCGCGACCACCTACCTGGGCATCGCCGCGGTCGTCGTGGTGGCGCTCGCGGTGCTCGCTGTGCGCGCCGCCCGGTCGCCGCGGGCGCGGGCGTGGATCTACGGCGGCATCGTCGTGGTGCTCGTCGGACTCGGCAGCCTGGCGATCGCCTTCCACGACCGCATCCTGAATCTCCTCGGCAAGAGCGACGACGGCACGGGCCGGCTCGACATCTGGAACGCCGTCATCCACCTGGCCCAGCAGCGCCCCGGCGCGGGGTGGGGCTGGATCAGCTACTGGGTTCCGTGGGTGGCGCCCTTCGACCACCTGATCAAGAAAGGCGGCGTGCAGGTGCTGCACGCCCACAACGCGTGGCTCGACGTATGGCTGCAGCTCGGCATCATGGGCCTGGTGGTCTTCGGGGCGCTCGTGCTCTCCACCCTGACCCGATCCTGGCTTCTGGCCATCGACCGCACCATCGTCTCGCGCGAGTCGGCGGGCACCTACAGCTGGATCGCCGTGCTCCCGCTGCTCATGTTCGTGGCCCAGCTGGTGCAGTCGCTGGCCGAGAGCCGGATGCTCATCGAGGGCGGCTGGATGCTGCTCGTCATCTGGGCGGTGAAGACCAAGTGGTCCCCCGCCGTCACCGAGACGCCGGTCTGGCGGGGCAGGGTGCCCGTGTGAGCGCCGACCGCAGGCCGACCGGCGCCCTGGATGCCGCGGAGAACTTCTTCGCGTCGCCCCGCTTCGCCGCCGCCCTGAGTCTCACCATCGTCGGAACCCAGCTCATCGCCCTCCTGCTGCAGGAGCTCATCGGCTGGGCCGGTCTGATCGGCGCGGATGCCGCCCTGGTCGTCTTCGCCTCCCTCTCCCTCCTCGCCCGCAGGCACAGCATCGAGTGGCAGGGGCTGCTGCCGATCTCGCTGCTCGTCTTCGTGGGCTGGGCCTCCGTCTCGGTGTTCTGGAGCCAGTACCAGTGGGCGACACTCGGCAGCGTGGTCTACCTGCTCGTGGTCACGATGCTCGGAATCTACGTGGCGCTCGTGCGCGACACGATCCAGATCGCCCGAGCGTTCGGCGACGTGTTCCGGCTCGCGCTGGCGCTCTCCCTCGCGCTGGAGATCCTCTCCGGCGTGCTCATCGACACACCGCTGCACTTCCTCAACATCGCGGGCCGTCTCGCCCAGTTCGGGCCCGTGCAGGGGATCTTCGGAACGCGAAACGAGCTCGGTGTCGTCGCCCTTCTCGCCCTCGTCACCTTCGGCACGGAGCTGCGCACCCGATCGGTGCAGCGGTCGACGGCGATCGCTTCGATCGTCCTCACCGGCGTGCTGCTGCTGCTCTCGCGCTCCCCGCTCGGCCTCGGCGGACTCGTGGTCGTCGTGCTGGCGACGGTCGCGCTCTGGCGCCTGCGACGGGTGAAGCCGGAGCAGAAGCGCTTCTGGCAGATCGGCCTGCTCGTCGTGACCGTCGTGCTGCTCGCGATCGCCTGGGTGCAGCGCACCCCGATCATCAACGCGTTCGCGGCCAGTGCCGAGCTGAAGACCCGGCTCGACCTCTGGCGGCCGCTGCGCATCCTCATCAACCAGTACTTCCTGCAGGGCTACGGCTGGGTCGGGCACTGGCGCCACGACGTCGGCGCGCCTTTCGACCAGCTGCCCAACTTCTTCAACCACACCCCGACTTCCGCGCTCAACGCCTACCTCGACGTCTGGTTCCAGGTGGGGCTGATCGGGCTGCTGCTGTTCGTGGGGATGCTGGGGCTCGCGTTCATCCGCTCGTGGCTGCTCGCCTCGCGGCAGCGAAGTTTCGTCTACGCCTGGCCCGCCCTCATGCTCGTCGTGCTGATCGTGGCCTCGCTGGCCGAGAGCATGGTGCTCGTGGAGTTCGGCTGGCTCACCTTCGTGGTGTGCTGCGTGAAGGCGGCGCGGGAGCTGAGCTGGCGGCGGGCCCTGCGCGACGAGACGGTGGCGGCGGCCTGAGCCTCACAGCCGGGAGACGCGCTCCCCGGCCTGGATGGCGAGCTGCTCGCGGATGTCCTCCTGCACCATCATCCTGATCATGTCGTCGAAGGTGATGCTGGGCTCCCAGCCGAGCACCCTGCGCGCCTTGGAGGAGTCCCCGATGAGGTGGTCGACCTCCGCCGGCCGCACGTAGCGCTCGTCCTGGCGCACGATGCCCGACCAGTCGTCGACGCCGATCTCGGAGAAGGCCACGTCGAGCAGGTCGCGCACCGAGTGCGCGATGCCGGTCGCGATGACGTAGTCGCCCGGCTCGTCCTGCTGCAGCATCAGCCACATGGCGCGCACGAAGTCGGCCGCGTATCCCCAGTCGCGTCGGGCCTCGAGGTTGCCGAGTGTGAGGGTGCGCTGGAGGCCGATGGAGTAGCGGGCGACCGCCCGCGTCACCTTCCGGGTCACGAACTCGGGCCCGCGCCGCGGCGACTCGTGGTTGAAGAGGATGCCGCTCGAGGCATGCATCCCGTACGACTCCCGGTAGTTGATGGTGAGGTGGTGACCGAAGACCTTGGCCACGCCGTACGGCGACCGCGGCCACAGGAGGGTACTCTCGCGCTGCGGGATCTCCTGAACCCGCCCGAACATCTCCGAGCTGGATGCCTGGTAGAACCGCACCTGCCGCCCGCTGGTCGACGTCCACAACCGGATCGCCTCGAGCACGTTGAGCACGCCCTTCGCGGTCACGTCGGTGGTGAGCACCGGGTTCTCCCACGAGTAGGGCACGAAGGAGATGGCGGCGAGGTTGTAGAGCTCGTCCGGCTCCGCGGTGGCGATGGCCCGGACGAGACTGGAGATGTCGGTCACGTCGCTCTTGAGCAGGGTGACGCCCGGGATGGTCTCGCGCACCAGGTCGTATTTCGGGTTGTCCTGGCCCCGGATGAGCCCGAAGACCTCGTAGCCGCGCTCGACGAGGAACTCACCGAGATAGAGGCCGTCCTGCCCGGTGATACCGGTGATCAGAGCACGCGCCACGGCGAACCATCCGTTCTCGAGAGTGCTCCGATTGTAGGGGAGCGCTCCTCTTCGGCGGCGCTCACAGGACGGGTGCCGAGACGCGGACGGTGAAGTCGGCGGTGCAGTCGTGCCGCAGCTCGTCGGCCCACGCGGCGCTCGTGGTGAGCACGTGGACCGTGCCGCCCCACGTCTGGATCGCCTGGCAGACCGACGCCGGATTGGTGGAATCGAAGACGTAGGCGAACGCCCGGATCGGGTCGGCGCTCCGCTGAGCCGTCTCCTGGAAGAACCATGCGTTCACGAAGGCGTCGTCGGCGGGGTTGCCGGAGTAGTGGGAGAGCAGGGTCCTGGGCGTCCCGGAGAGGGCGAAGAGCCGTGCGGCAAGCGCGTCCTTCTGCGGGTCGGGACGCGCGATCGAGTCGATCCCGGTGAGGGCGGCGACCGAGTGCGGCCGCGGGTCGGCCTGCAGCATCACGCCGCCCACGAGCACCAGCAGCGCGGCCGACGCGGCGAGCAGCTGCGAACGCCTGAGGTCGAGCCGGGCGAGGAGCGACGCGGCCAGAGCGGTTGCGAGCACCACCAGTAGCGTCTCGGCGAGCCAGGCGAACTTGTCGGGGTAGTAGCTCCAGCCGGTGCCCGCGGAGACGCTCTGGAACAGCAGGAGGCCGAGCCCCGCTGCGAGACCGGCCAGGATGCCGACGACTCCCGCCGACTCGAACGGGGCTCCCCTCCGCGCGGTCGCGAGCACCCCGAGGAGGGCGACCAGGCCGCCGATCACGAGCACCGACATGGGCGAGATCGTCGGCGCGGCACCCAGCGCGGCGAGCGCGCCGCCGTCGCGGCGGAGGTCGGGGAGCGCGACCAGCAGCGCGTAGCCGAGGAACTGCACGATGGCGAGCGCCAGCGGCACGATCACCGCCCAGCGGAGCACGACGATCCGGCGGAAGCGCACGATGACGAGCGCGAGGGAGAGCGCAAGGGGCACGACGACGAGCGGCGCCCAGGTGGCGAGCATGGCCGTGGAGAGGGCGAGCAGCGCGACGAGCGTCTGCACCGGTGACTGCGCGGCGCCCAGCCACAGCGCCGCGGCGCACAGCAGGCACAGCATGGCGAGGCTCGCGCTGTAGAAGCCGAAGTGGATCGCGATGCCGCTCGAGAACCAGCTGAGCGGGATCGCGCCCACGATCACGACGGCGATCACGCGCAGGACGGGTCGCTCGACCGGCATCCGACCGGCGACGATGAGCCCGGCGACGAGGCTCGACACGAGGCTGATGACGATCCAGAAGACTGCGCCGCTCACGACGTCGTGCCCGAGGAGCTGCGAGCTGCGGAGGGCGGAGCGGCCCGGTGACGACGCCAGCGCCATGAGCGCCGAGGTCAGCGGGGAGGAGTTGGGGTGGAGGGGCGTGTCCACACCGCCGTCGTGCGCGATGTGCCGGGCCACCATGGTGGTCCAGACGGCGTCGTTGCTCATCGCCCAGGCGATGCGTCGCCCGCCGGTGACGATCAACGACCCGAATGCGACGATCGCACCGAGGAGCGGGACCAGCACGACCGAGGCCGACACGACGGCACGGCGGCGATCGGGCCAGGAGAACCGCGGTCGGCTCCACCACAGTGCGACCAGGGCCGCCACCCCGAGCACGCCCCAGGCGATGGCGTGGGATGTCGAGAGGTCCAGCCCGGTGAGCGGCGTCGCACGCAGCAGGAGGGTCTCCAACGCGAGAGGCGTCACGAGCCCGGCCACCGCCGCGAAGGACCACGGGGTGCTCACCGCGAACAGCGCCGTGGAGATCACCCACACCGCGAGCCCCAGCACCCAGATCCCCGCGCCGAGGAGTGCGAGGGCCACCCCCGAGACCAGCAGCACCGCACCCACGATCACGACGGCGCGCTCGCGTATTCTGTGACGCACGCAGCGGCTCCTTCGGTCGCGGGTATCGGCCAGTCGCCACATTAGCGCCTGCACGGCCCGACCGCTGCTTCCCGGCCTCGGGCCGCCGAATAGACTGTGCGAGCCATGCGACCGAACCGAACGACATCCGTCTCCGTCGCCCTGTGCACGCACAACGGGGCCCGGTACGTCGGCGAACAGGTCGCGAGCATCCTCGGTCAGGATCGGATGCCGGACGAGATCGTGCTGTCGGACGACGCATCGACGGACGACACCGTCGCGATCGTGCGGCGCCTGCTCGCTGACGCGACCGAGGCGCCGCGGTTGCGCGTGCTCGAGAACGACCGGGCGCTCGGCGTGGTGGCGAACTTCGAGCAGGCCGTGCGTGCGTGCTCGGGTGAGCTGATCGCGCTCTGCGATCAGGACGACCGGTGGCACCCGGACCGCATCTCGCGCGCCCTCGCCGAGTTCGACCGCGACCCGGGGCTGGTGCTGCTGTTCTCCGACGCGGTGCTCGTCGACGGTGCCGGCGTCGCCCTCCCCGGAACGCTGCTCGACTCGCTCGAGGTGGGCTCGACGGAACGCGACGCAATTCATCGCGGCGCCGCCTTCGACGCGCTGATCCGCAGGAACCTCGTCACCGGTGCGACGGCCATGTTCCGCCGCGAGCTGCTGGAGGTGGCCGTGCCCTTCGCGTCGGCCTGGGTGCACGACGAATGGCTGGCGATCCTCGGCGCGGCGACGGCGCGCATCGACCTGATCGAGGCGACCCTCATCGACTACCGTCAGCACGGCCAGAACCAGATCGGCGTGGCACGTCCCACCCTGCGCCGCAAGATCGGGCGCACCCTCCAGGCCCGAGGGGAGCGCAACGACCGGCTCGCGCTGGCCTCGGCTCAGCTGGTGGAGCGGTTGCGCGCCCTCCCGGCGGTGCGGCCCGGGCTGGCGACGATCGCCCAGGAGAAGGCGGACTTCGAGGCATCCCGTGCCGCACTCCCCCGCAGCCGGGCGAAGCGGATCGGCCCGGTCGTCCGCGCCCTCCGCGCGGGTCGCTACGACCGCTACGCGAGCCGCGGCAGGCTGGACGTTCTGCGCGACCTGCTCCAGTCGCACTCCTAGCGCACCGGTAGCCTGGAGCGGTGCCACTGGACATCATGATGCCGTTCTACGGCGACGTCGACCAGTTCCAGACGGCCGTGCGCAGCGTGCTGGCTCAGACGAGCGGTGACTGGCGGCTCACGATCGTCGACGACGTCTACCCGGACCCGGCACCGGGTGAATGGGCCCGGGCGCTCGACGATCCCCGCGTGCGATACCTGCGCAACGAGTCCAACCTCGGCGTGGCCGGCAACTTCCAGCGCTGCGTCGAGCTCATGAGCGAGACGCACGCGGTGATCATGGGGGGCGACGACGTCATGCTGCCCGGGTTCGTGGAGAGGGTGCACGAACTCGTCGCCGCCTACCCCGAGGCCGACATCATCCAGCCCGGCGTCGGCGTGATCGATTCGAGCGGATCCGCCGCCCGGCCCCTGCCGGACCGGGTGAAGGAGCTCTACCGCCCGAGAGGGCCTCGACCGCGCGAACTGGCCGGAGAGGAGCTCGCCGCATCGCTGCTGCGCGGCAACTGGGCCTACTTCCCCTCTCTGGTCTGGCGCACGGCGACGATCACCGAGATCGGATTCCGCCCCGACCTCCGAGTCGCCCTGGATCTCGCCCTCCTGCTTCAGATCGTGGCTCGGGGCGGACGACTCGTGCTCGACGATCGCGTGGTCTTCCTCTATCGGCGGCACCTGGCGAGCGTCTCCTCGTTCTCGGCGACCGACGGCTCGCGGTTCATCGAGGAGAGGGACGTGCTGTGGGAGGCGGCCGACACGTTCGCGGCGATGGGATGGGCCCGTGCGGCGCGCATCGGCCGACGCTACCTCTCCTCCCGGCTCAACGCGCTGTCCGTGTTCCCGAGGGCGCTGCGCTCCGCGACCGCCGACGATCGCCGGGTGCTGCTCGACCACATCCTCGGACGCCCCCAGCGCTGATCCAGGCCGCCCCCCTTCAGTTGGTAGAGTCTGGCCATGGGATCGGAGTATTCACGCACCCTGATCGTCATGCCGGCCTTCAACGAGGAGGCGTCGGTCGGAGCGGTCGTGCGCGAGGTGTTCGCGACCCTGCCCGGCATCAGCGTGCTGGTGGTGGATGACGGCTCGAGCGACGGCACCACGCGGGCGGCCTCCGAGGCGGGCGCTCTGGTGGTCACGCTTCCCTACAACCTGGGTGTGGGCGGCGCGATGCGCACCGGGTTCCGCTACGCGCGGGCGGAGGGCTTCGACGTCGTCGTACAGGTCGACTCGGACGGGCAGCACGACCCCCGCGGTGTGCCGGCGCTCGTCTCCGCGCTCTCCGACTCCGACCTCGTGCTGGGCGCGCGGTTCGCCGGTGAAGGCGACTACCGGGTACGGGGTCCCCGTGCCTGGGCGATGCGGTCGCTCTCCGTCGTGCTCAGCGGAATCACGGGAACGAAACTCTCGGACACCACCTCGGGCTTCCGGGCCTCCGGCCCGCGGGCCGTCGAGCTCTTCGCCGAGCA
The DNA here is from genome assembly GCA_966212465.1 of uncultured Lacisediminihabitans sp. Taxonomy (GTDB): domain Bacteria; phylum Actinomycetota; class Actinomycetes; order Actinomycetales; family Microbacteriaceae; genus Lacisediminihabitans. Next base: position 64,110 of record CBIHRK010000010.1, on the reverse strand, counting down.
GTACCCGGCCGAATACCTGGGTGACACGATCGAGGCCCTGGTGCTCGCCGCGCGCTCGCGCCTCGTCATCCGTCAGATCCCCGTCGCCATGCGGGCACGCACGGGCGGCGTGCCGTCTCACAATCCGTTCAAGTCCGCCGCGTACCTGGGCCGCGCCGGCCTCGCCCTGGTCTTCGCACTCATGCGGCCCCGCCGCACCTTCGCCCCGTCGCAGGAGATCGAGTGACCCCCACCAGCTACATCTTCAGCATCGTCGCGTCGCTGCTCTCGCTCGTCGTCGTCGTGGAACTCCTGCGGCGCAGACGGCTCAGGGAGCGCCACGCGATCTGGTGGCTCGTCGCCGGACTGCTCGCGCTCATCGTGAGCGTGTTCCCGTCCACCCTGATCTGGGCGGCCGGTCTGATCGGCATCACGCTCCCCGTCAACCTCATCTTCTTCGTGAGCATCGCCATCCTCTTCTTCGTCTGCCTTCAGAACAGCGGTGAGGCCACGCAGCTCGAGAACAAGACGCGCACGCTAGCCGAGGTTGTCTCGATCCAGGACCTGCGGATCCGGCAGCTCGAGGAGGCGATCGCGATGCTCAGCGCGTCATCGACCGCGGGGGCGCGGGCGCAGGATGACGAGGCCCAGCAGGTGGGCGACCATTCCCACGAACGGTCCGGCGAGTAACGCCACGGTGACCCGGGTCTCGAAGGGCAGCGGCACGAAGAGCACGCAGATCGTCACCGCCGCCGCGAGCAGCCACCCGGCGGAGTAGACCGCGTGCCTGCCTCGCGCGATCGCGAAGGGCCCCGTCACGCACAGTCCCGCCATCGCCCCCGACGACGCGATCAGGGCCGCGAGCACGAAGCCCGCCACCCGGTAGTCGGGACCGGCCGCCCAGGCCAGGATGTCCGGGCCCACCGTCCAGGCGAGCGCCCCGAGCACGACCGTGGCCGCCGCGACGAGCGCGAGCAGTCGGATCGCGAACCGCGCGCTCGCGGCCCGGTCGTTCCTGAATCGCACGATGAGCACGCTCTGCATCGCCATGAAGACGACGACGAGCGGAGACCTCACGAGCGTGACGACGAGGATGAAGGCGCCGACCGTCGCCGTCGGCGTCGACCCCGCCGACGCGACCACGAAGACCGGGAAGCCGCTGACCATGGCGGCCGTCGAGATCGACCCCACGAGCGACTGCAGCACGTGCAGGCTGAGTCGCCCGTAGCGCACGTCGAGCACGATCCGCCCGGAGAGCGCCCTGCGCAGCGGCCGCGCGAGCAGCAGCGGGGCGAGCGCGAAGGGTACGGCGATCGCGACGGCGAACGCGGAGGGGGTCGGAGCCAGGAAGAGCACCGACAGCACGAGCACGAAACGCAGGATCGCGTCGACGACGGCGATCTGGGCGACGTAGCGCCAGATCCCCACGCCGAACAGGGCTCCGGTGATGACGGCGACGGTCACGTAGAACGCGGCGCCGAACGCCAGCGAGCCGACGATGACCGCGTCGCCCGAGGGGAACACGGGTCCGAGCCACAGCGGGGAGCTCGCGACGACCACGACCGCCACGATGGCGGCCGCGGCGACCGCGAATCTGCTGAGACTCGCGTGATCCTCCGCCGCGTGAGCGCTGCCGACGGGATGGGTGGCCCGGGCGACCTCCTGCTGGATCCCCACGAGGGCGCCCGTGACGAGGAACGTGGCCGACCAGTACACGGCGAAGCCCGAGTAGTCGGCCGCACCCAGCACTCTGGCCACCACGAAGGTGAGCACGATCGCCAGCACGCCCACGATCCCCGTCGAGAACAGGATCTGCGACGGTCCCGTGGCGAGAGAGCGGATGCCCGCGAACGGCCGGCTCCCGGCGTCGGGCTGGGCCACATGTCCTCCTGGACGGCTGAGGTGTCGTCGGCGTGATCGCCGAGAGCCAATCTATCCCGCCGCGGTCGACCGGTCCGGCGGCGCGGGGCACGATTGGTAGGATCGTCGGCATGCCACAGAGCCCCCAGCGCGCGCCGGGCAGACGCTCCCGATCGGGGCTGAGGGTCTTCCTCGTCTCCTGGGCCCTCCTCTCGGCGATGGCCTCCGTGTGGGCGGTCGCCACTCCGCTAGGCGGGTCTCCCGACGAGGCGGCGCACGTGGTCAAGGCGGCCTCCGTCGCCCGCGGGCAGCTGACGGGCACCGCCTCGGCCAGTGGCACCGTCGTTCACGTGCCCGAATTCGTCGCCTACGTCGACGATCAGCAGACCTGCTACGCGTTCCACCCGAACGTGACGGCGGCGTGCTCGCTGCGTCCCGTGCCCGGCGATCCCGCGCGGACCGTGCACAAGGCGACGACGGCCGGGCTCTACAACCCGCTGTACTACGCGATGGTCGGCTGGCCGAGCGCCGTGGTGGCGTCGCAGACCTCGATCTACCTCATGCGCATCGTCAGTGCCGTGCTGTCGTCGCTCTTCCTCGCGCTCGCGTTCACGATGCTCGCGGGCTGGCGGCGGCGCCTGGTGCCCCTGCTCGGATTCGCGGTCGCGGCCACGCCGATGGTCTTCTTCCTCGACTCGGCGGTGAACCCCAACTCGCTCGAGGTGACCGCGACGCTCGCGGCGTTCGTGGGGGTGCTCTCGATCGTTCTGCGCCCGGATCCGGCGCTGCTCGCACGACGCTCGGCGCTCGTCGCGGTCTCCGCGGTGGTGGCCGCGAACACACGGGGGCTCTCCCCGCTGTGGGTCGCCATCGCCCTGTTCGCGCCGCTCCTCCTCGCAGGCTGGCCGACCGTCTCCCGGCTCCTCCGCGAGCGCGCCATCCAGGTGGCGATCGGCGTCATCCTGGTGGGCACCGCTCTGGCCGTGGCTTGGACGCTGCTCTCCGGCTCCCTGGGCGCACCGGTGGCCCAGCCCGGGCACGCCATCGCCGGTTCCCGCGTCGGCGATTCTCCCGTCATCGGGTTCGTGCAGGTCTTCGTCGGGACCTTCGACTACGGTCAGGGCATCGTCGGGGTGTTCGGCTGGCTGGATACCCCCGCGCCCTCCGCCGTCTTCTTCATCTGGTCCGGGTTCATCGGCGCACTCGTCATGTTCTCGCTCGTGCTCCTGCGCGGGCGGGCGTTCCGGTTCGCCCTCGGCCTCATCCTCGCGCTGCTGTTCATTCCGCCGCTGCTCCAGGCCGCCTACATCAGGGGCGGCGGGATCATCTGGCAGGGCCGGTACACCCTTCCCCTCTTCGTCTGCGTGATGACGGGCGCGGCCGTGCTGCTGGCCGATCGGCTGCCGGAGCTCGGGCGACGATCACGGGTGCTGCTCGTCTCCGCGACCGCGGCCGCGTGGTTCCTCGGCCAGGTGCTCTCGTTCGTCTACACGCTCAAGCGCTACGCGATCGGGGCCGGGTCCGGCTCGTGGAAAGAGCTGCTCCTCGGCCCGGAATGGGCGCCGCCGGGCGGCGTGCCACTGAGCGTCGTTCTCGGCGTCGTCGTCTTCGGAGTCGGTGCGGCGCTCTTCCTCCGTCTCGCTCTCGCGACGACGGACGAGGGATCAGCGGCCGCGGGCCAGTCGCCTGCGGACCTTGGACAGGACGACGACGACTCCGCCCGTGCGCAGGTGGTGGAGCACCAGCGAGACATCGTGCCGGAACCCGGATCGCTTGCGGCGCCTGGGGCGTGACACCGATCCACCGGCCCTCGCGCCGGTGCTGCGGTCCGCGGCGGGGTGCGCGGAGTCGACGAAGTCCACCAGGGGCTTGAGCGCCGACTCCCAGTAGAAGCGCTCGCGCACCCGCTGCACGTTGACGCGCACCTCGGCGATGAAGTCCTCGTCGAACAGGGCCTTCTCGAGCGCGGTCGCCAGGGCTCCGACATCCTCAGCGGGCACGACGATGCCCAAGCCCTCCGCCGCGATCAGCTCGGCGAAGTAATCGCCCTGCGTGACGACCATCGGCAGGCCCGCCCAGAGGTAGTCGAGGATGCGGGTGCGGAACGAGAACGTCGTCTCGATGTGCGAGTAGTGCGTGCTCACTCCGGCATCCGCCTCGGTCAGATAGTTCTGCCGGTCGGAGTAGTCCACCCACGACGAGTTGAAGAACACCGACCTGCCCGCGACCCCGAGTTCATCCGCCAGCGCGCGCGACTGGGCGACGATCTCCATCTCGGGCACTCCGGGATGCGGATGCTTGGTGCCCTGGAAGAAGAGCCGAACGTTGTCCCGCCGCTCGCTGAGTTCCGCGACGGCGGAGATCAGCGTCTTCGGATCGAACCAGTTGTAGAGGCCGCCGCTCCAGAGCAGCACCTTGTCGGTGCGTGCGATCCCGGGCAGCACACCCTTCAGCACGTCGCGCTCATGAACCGGCGGCGTCGACGAGAGGCCGAACGGGGCGACGCTGATGAGCCCGGTGAGATCCGGATCCCCGCGGTAGTTGGCCGGGTTGATGCGGCCGAGTGCGGCCAGCTGACCGAGCCAGAACGAGCGCTGGCGCTCGGAGGCGCAGAGGAAGAAGTCTCCGCGCACCAGTTGCTCGTTCAGCACCTCGGTGGCCTCGCGCACCTGGCGGTCCCATTCGGCGGCGGGAAGCTCGCGGGACTGCTCCAGCTGCTCGAGGTGCATCGGGTCGTAGATGTCGATGACCAGGATCTTCTCGGAGGTGCGCAGCGAGTCGAACACCGACATCGCGTGGCCCTGGAACACGATCACGTCGGCCCAGCGCTCGAGCCCCGAGAACTCACGATCGTCCCCGGGCCGCACGTGGACCACTCGGAACGGTGCGTCGACCGGCTCGACGCCGGTGAGCGAGACGAGGGTGACCGAGTTGCGCACGGCGAGCTGCTCCGCCATGTTCCAGGCTCTGATCGCGGGTCCCGCGAGCTTCCGGCCGATCGGATCGCCCGTGACGATGACGACCTTCGTCGCACCGTCGTGCTCGGTCACCGGCAGCGCGTTGACGATGTTCTCGTAGCCCCGCCGGTAATCGTCCGCCTGGTAGACGGGCTCGTCGAAGCTGCCGAAGAGTTCGCGGATCTTCGCGTCGGGCACGACCCGAGAAGCCTGGATCTCGCGGCGCGACTTCTCCAGACTCGGGAGCATCTCGACGAACTGGTCGATCGCGTAGACGGGGGCGAGCAGCTGCTTGGATGTCGGGAGCTGATCCTCGGCGTCGCCGCCGGGAATCCTCAGATCGAACGCCGCCGTGTCCGCCCCTGCCTTGGTCACCCCGCGACGCACGGCGAGCGCCAGCGCGCCGGCCAGCGCGTCCGGCAGGGCCTCGTCGCCGAGATTCTTGTACAGCGTGAACAGGGCGTTGCGCTCCAGGAGATAGCTCTCCTTGTAGGAGCCGAACTCCTTCATCGAGGCGTGATGCTTGTGGAACGCGATCGAGAGCGGCTCGTAGACCACCCGCCAGCCGGCAAGGTTGATGCGCCACCCCAGGTCGACATCCTCGAAGAACATGAAGTAGCGCTCGTCGAACCCGCCCACCGCGTCGTAGACGTCCCTGCGGATGAACATCGCCGAACCGGTGCCGTAGAGCACGTCGTGGGCCGTATCCGGCAGACGCGTGGTGAACGGCTCCGCGGTGAACGGCTTGTACGCCATGCCGTACCAGGTCATCGCCGCGGCGATGTAGTCGACATGGGTGCCGTCCCAGTCGAGCACCTTGCTCGCGACCGACCCGATACCGGGGGACGCCTGGAACCGGTCGATCGCGCGCGCCACCCACTGCGGGTCGGGCCGGGCGTCGTTGTTCAGGAGCGCGACGAATTCCCCGCTGGAGGCGGCGACCCCCAGGTTGCATCCGCCGGCGAAACCCTCGTTGCGGTCGGAGACGACCAGGGAGACGTGGGGCGCGCCCGCTCGGATCCGGTCGGCGCTGTCATCGCCCGACGCATTCTCGACCACGACGATCTCGAGACGCTCGGCGGGCCAGTCCAGGCGACCGAGATGCTCGATCGCTTCCAGGGTGTCGTCGGTGCCGCGGAAGTTCACGAGGACGACGGACACCACCCCGGGACGGATCGTGGTCATGAGAACCTCTCGTCGGAGTTCGGAACGGGCGCGGCGAGTCTATCAAGCGGGTCGATCGAGGCCCGTGCGCCCGCGCCCCCGGTGGCCGCGCAGGTCGCGCGGGTCACGTCGCCGCGGTCCGCGGGGTGGGCGAGGCCGGACACGCCTCCGAGGACCGTCAGGGAGACGAGCACGGCGGCCGACGCGATGAGGATCGGGCGCGCACGACGACCGGCGGAGGCCCAGACCGAACCGCCGACGAGGACTCCGACGATGCCGGTCATGACGAGCGGGGCCGCGAACCGCGCCTCGGGCGCCGAGCCGACCAGGGTGACGAGCACGCCGGCGATCATGGCGATGGTCGCCCAGGCGTCGCGCGCCTTCCCGTCACGACGCCGGACCGTCGCCAGGACGACCAGGGCGAGAACACCTGCGATCGTCACGATGACCGCCGCGAAACCCAGGAAGCGCAACGCCTGGGCGCCCCCGTCGGAGTAGGGGGTCTCGAAGGACCATTGCAGGGCAGCCGTGATCTTCTGCAGGGAGAACACGACGGCCGTGGGGAAATTCTCGAGGAATGCGCGCACCACGCCGCCGGTCGTGGTGGGCACGTGGCCGGCCACGGCATCCGCCATCGACGGACTGCAGTACCACTGGCGCGGATCGCCCGCGGTGAAGGGGATCGTGTCGTACCGCACACCGAAGCTCGCATAGTGCGCCTGGATGTCGGTGATCAGGAACGTGTCGACGGGGATGGGCAGGTTGCGGTGGTTGACGATGCGGTTGAGCAGCCACTGCGGCACGATCGAGACGATCACGCCCGCGACCGGCAGAAGCGCCCGGCGCCAGTGCAGGGCCCCCCACACGACGAGCACGGCGATCGCCGGCAGCACGTAGGCGGGTCGCAGGTTGACGGCCGCACCGAGCGAGAGACCGCCCACGGCGATCAGGATGCGCGAGGGCGAGGCGATGAGCAGCAGACCGAGCATGACCAGCACGACCGCGGCCAGGTCCATCAGCGGGTAGGGCGCGAAACCGGAGAAGAGCAGCACCGTGAGCGCGGAGCCGATGAGGATGTGGCGTCCGTCCACGGTCACGAATCGCCCGGCCAGACGCGGCAGGATGACCGCCCCGGTGACGGCCAGCAGCGCGGCGTTCTGCACCAGGACGGCGGCGTGCTGGACGCCCAGCGAGCCGCCGAGAGCCTGCGCCGCCGCGGCCGCAGGGAGGTATACGACGGCGGAGAGCACACCGCGCGCCGAAAGCCCGCCCGCGGTGTAGAAATCGCCCCCAGTGACGATCTTGGTGGCGGCAGCCCAGTAGCGCCCCGCGTCGTAGACGAAGTCGACGGCGGGGTGCCTGACGAGGAGCACCACCACGAACACCAGGACGGCGCCGACGACGGTGGCCCGACGGGTTCCGGCCAGGCCGGAGATCACCCGCCTCATGACGTCGCTGTGCGCAGGAACTCGTCGTAGTCGCGAATGTAGTCGCCGTTGTCGTAGGGCAGCGAGGCCAGCACGAGCAGCACGGCATCCGAGGTGTACCGGTATTGCGTGCCCCAGGTCATCGCCGGCATGTACAGTCCGAGGTCGGGGCGGTCCAGCACGTACTCCTCGCGGTTCGTGCCGTCGTCGACGATGGCGTGGACGCTTCCGGAGAGACAGACGAGGAACTGCTCGCACTCGCGATGCGCGTGCGCGCCACGCACCTCCTGAGTCGGCACGTCGTACACCGCGAAGAAGCGCTGCGGCACGAAGGGCACTCCGCTGCCCACGTCCCCCGCGACGAGGGAGCCGCGCAGATCGAGCGCGCGGGTCAGGTGCACCAGCTCGACGCCCGCCACCGAGGGCTGCGCCTCGGTCGACGGCTCGGTCGTCTCCTCCGCGGCCGCGATCGGACGGGTGTTCACGTAGCCCTTGATCCGCGCCGGGTTGCCCACCACGATCGCGCCCGGGGGAACGTCCCGTGTCACCACGCTCCCGGCTCCCACCATGGCCCCGGCACCGATCGTGACGCCGGGCAGGATCGTCGAGTTGGCGCCGATGGACGCGCCCCGACGAACGATCGTCGTGCCGAAGGAGTCCGGGATCTGGCGACTGCGCGGGAAGATGTCGTTGGTGAAGGTCGCGTTGGGGCCGACGAAGACGTCGTCCTCGAGCCGCACGCCGTCCCACAGCTGCACGCCGATCTTCACCGTCACCCGGTCCCCGACGACCACGTCGTTCTCGACGAAGACGCCGTCGCAGATGTTGCAGTCCTCGCCGATCACCGCACCGGGAAGGATGTGCGCGAAGGCCCACACCCTCGTGCGGTCCCCCACGTTCTCGGACTCGACCAGGGCGTGGGAATGGATGAAGGGGGGCACGGAGTCTATTCTCTTTCGTCGATCGGGGCGGAGGCGGTGCGATCCGTGAAGATGTAGCGCCCCCCGATGAAGGTCAGCGGGGTGGTGACGAGCAGCACGGCAAGGCTCGTCAGGGCCAGGGCGACGAAGCCCTTCGGCGCCAGGAGGTGAATGATCAGCTGGCCGAGCCCGAACACGAGCAGGTACCAGGCGCAGAAGACGAGCAGCGTCCAGGCACGCCGGCTCGTCTTGAACACGAATTTCGCCGAGCCCACAACGGCCCACACCAGACCCGCCGCGAAGGCGATCGAGTACGCGATCGGCGGCGGGATGATGAGTCCCAGGCCGATGAAGATCGCGTACGTGATCAGGGTGTTGGTCCCGCCCACGATGAGGTAGCGCACCACCTGACCGCGCAGCCGGGGCGACGGCGATTCAGTCATCGCCGAAGGTCTCGCGCGCCATCACCACGGAGGTCGGACGGTTCTTGGTGTTCTCGAACGTGCGCCACACGTAGGTCCCCACGATGCCGATCGCGAACAGCATGCTGCCGCCCAGGAAGAGCGTGACCAGCATGGTCGCGGTGTAGCCGGGAACGGTCACGGCGCCGAACACCCAGGCGAAGAAGACGACGAAGGCGGCCACGATCGAGATCGTCGCACCCAGGATGCCGACGAGCAGGATCAGGGTGATGGGCAGGCTCGTGAACGAGAACACGCTGTCGAGGAGGTAGCCGAGCTTCTTGCCGAACGTCCAGGCGCTCTTGCCGTGCTCGCGCGGCTGGCGCACGTAGGGCACCTCGGTGCGGCGGAAACCGAGCCAGAGCAGCAGGCTGACCAGGCTCGAATTCGACTCGCCCAGACGCTCCAGGTTGGCGATGACCTGCCGGGAGACCGCGAAGATGTCGATTCCTCCGGCCGGCATCTCCTTCTGGATCCAACGGCGATAGGAGCGCCAGTACACGCCGGAGAGGAATCGGGAGAGCGCGGGGTCGTGACGGGCCGCGCGGGTTCCCACCGCGACATCCCACTCCCCTGTCGACAGCCGTTCGAAGAACGTGATGATCAGCTCGACCGGCTCCTGCAGGTCGGCCGCCATGGCGGCGACGTAGTCACCACGGGAGGCGATCAGCCCGGTGCGGATGGCCGCGAACGACCCGAAGTTGCGCGAATGCCCGATGAGCTGGGAGGCGAGGCTCGACGAGGGCAGCAGCTCGCGCAGGATCCGCGCCGAGTCGTCGGGAGAGCCGTCGACCACGAAGACGGCCTCGAGAGTTCCGTCGAGCTGATCCTGCAGCCACTCCAGCCGGGCGATGACCTCCGGAAGGCTCTCGGCGTTCCGATAGACCGGAACGACGACCGAGTAGTCGAATTCCGCCGCGGAGGAAGGGGTGGCCTGCACCGGTCAGAGCTCCGACAGGGCGGCGCAGACGCGGTCGACTTCGGCATCCGTCAGCTCGGGGAAGAGCGGGACGGAGAGGATCGATCGCGCCGCCGCCTCGGTGACCGGCAGCGAGGGGCGATCCTCCTCGGCGACGATCGCCTGGAAGTGGTCCGGCACGGGGTAGTGCACGTCGGTCGCCACAGCGTGAGCCGTCATGGTCGCCACCGCGCGATCGCGGTCGTCGACGTAGAGCACCGCGAGGTGGCCGACGTAGCCCTCCCCCGCCCGCGTCACCAGTCGGGCCCCGGTTCCCAGCGCGGCTTCGTAGCGACGGTGGATGGCGCGCCTCGCCTCGTTGCCCTGATCGAGCTTCGGCAGCTTCACCCGGAGGATCGCCGCCTGCAGCTCGTCGCAGCGCGAATTGCGGCCGCCGACGAGTGTGGTGCGGTACTTCGACTCCCAGCCGTATTGACGAAGGCGCCGCAGAGTGGTGGCGAGTTCGTCGGATCCGGCGAACACGGCCCCCGCATCGCCGAGCGCACCCAGGTTCTTGGTCGGGTAGAAGCTCGTCGTGGCGAGATCTCCCCAGGTGCCGGTCTTGACGCCGCCGATGCCGGCGCCGAGGGACTGCGCGCAGTCCTCGACCACGCGCACGCCGCGGGCGTGCGCCCATTCGGTGATCCCGCGGGCGTCGGCGGTCGCCCCGAACAGGTGCGTGACGACGATGACCTCGGGCAGCGGGCCGCCCGCGCCCACGGCGGCCTCGATCGACTCGACGGTGAGGAGCAGGGTCGTCGGATCGACGTCGGCGTAGACGGGCACGGCACCGATTGCGCGGGCCGCCGTCGACGTGTAGCCGCCGGCGTTCGCCGCCGTGAGCACTCGGTCGCCCGCGGTGACCCCGAGGGCGACCAGGGCGAGCTGGAGGGCATCGGTTCCGTTGGCGACGAGCACCGCGTCGGTGATCCCGAGGTAGGCGGCGAGCTCCTTCTCGAGGGCCGAGTGCTCCGGCCCCATCACGTACCAGCCGCTGCTGACCACGCGACCGATCGCCTCGTCGAGCTCGGGCCTGATGGAGGCGGTCCCCCGACCGAGATCGTTGAAGGGGACTGTGGGTTCACTCATGAGGGGTTCCTCTCCTCCGTCGTCGCGGGACCGCGAGCACGAGCGCCGCTGCTGCGGCAAGCAGGACGCCGGCGCCGAAGGCGACCCAGCCGGCGACTCGTCCCGGGGCCTTGTAGACGAGATTCAGATCATAGTCACCGGCGGGCAGCGTCAATTGGATGACGCCCAGCCTGTTCGCCGAGACGGGGACGTCGACGCACGAGGACGACGTGGTGCACGCCGTCGCACTCCAGCCCTTGAAGTAGGCCTCGTTGGCGAGCGCCTGCACGCGCGAGTCGGTCGACACGCGGTAGGTGAGGTTCCCGGGCGAGTAGCGTTCCGGCGTGACATCCGCGGGACCGCAGCGCCCCTGGGTGCCGCAGGCCTGGAGGGCGGCCGCACCGACCCGGGAGACCGATTCGGCCGACAGGAGGGTGCCGGGGGCCGCCAGGAAGCTCGCGAACTGGGTGCCTCGCGACGTGCTGGTGAGAGCGGCGTCGAGCGCCTCCTCGGTGGTCGAGCCCTTGAGGTTGATGTAGCCGCCGACCGCGTCTCGCCCGGTGTAGTAGGAGGCGTTCCACTTGAGCTTGAACAGGTCGCGTTCGTCGTAGTGGCGATCCGGGGGGATGCGGGCGGGACGCTGATCGGTCGGAAGAGCCGTCCGCTCGCTGAGCAGCTGCTGGATGGTGGCACCGTAGTTGACGATCTCCGACGGCACCCGCTCCGCCCGCCACGGCTCGTCCGTGGTGTAGGCCCACACGATCCCGGAGACGGCCGTGCCGATCACGAGCAGCGCGGCGAGCGACGCCCGCGTGACGACCGACCGGACGAACCACGATCCCACGATCACGGCGAGCAGCAGCGCCGCGATGAGGAGCGGCGGGAACCAGTCCTCCCTGCGGAAGGGGCCGCCGATGCCGATGACGGCCATGACGGCGAGGAAGAGCAGCGCCGCGGCCACCCGGATGACGAGGGGTCGGTCGAATCGCGGCCGCGACCCCGCCAGCTCGAGCACGGAGCGCAGGCCCGATGCGGCGATCAGAAGGAGCCCCAGCACGAGGAACACCTTGAAGTCGCTCATGGTGATCCTGCTCAGCGAGAGCCCGGGGAGCGCCTGGACGGCCCCGAACCACGGGAGGAACGGCATCCCGAGAAGGAACGAGGGGATGACGAGCGCCAGCCCCATCCGGTTGAGCAGATCCCGCCATCGGGCGAAGAAGAGCAGGACGAGCACACCGGCCGGAATGAAGAACGCTCGCATCGAGATGTCGCCCGCGATGGCGTCGTTCCCGTAGCCGAAGAGAAGGGTTCCGACGTTCCAGATGCCGAACTGGGAGGTCTCGGGAAGGCGGGCGGTGGTTCCCGCCTGCAGGAGCAGGTACGGCAGCAGCCGCGGGGCCGAGAGCAGTCCGGCGACGAGCAGCGAGATCAGGGCCGGCAGGATGAACGCGCGGAACCGCGGTCGGGCGATGATCTGGCCGACGACGATCCACACGACGCCCGCATACACTGCGGTGACCACCATCCCGGGGTAGATCCCGGTGGCGGCCTGCCAGAGCAGAAGGCTCGCGACGGGGATCGACCACCACTTCCGCCACGGCCACGCGGTCGACAGCACCAGCAGCACCCACGGCACCCACGCGTAGCCGCGCGCGATGTCCACGTGCTCCGCGTTGGTGAAGTAGCCGACCCCGAAGAACGACGCCGTCGCCACGAACAGCGCCACGGGGAACGACGCGCGCAGCGATCGGGCCAGCAGGTAGGCGCCGACCGATCCGAATGCCACGTGCAGCGCGCCGAGGATGGCGGCGGAATGGAGGGTGAACGGCCCGAAGAGCGAGATGATGCCGGTCGGGATGTACCACGCGCTGTTCTGCAGCATCACCGCGGACGGGTAGCCCGCCCAGGCGTTGGGGATCCACTCCGGAGGAGCGAAGAAGCTGCCGTTGGTCCACCAGGCGAAGGCGTCCGTCGTGTACGACCCGATGAAGTCCCACGGCGGGATGAACGCGCCGCTCCAGTAGCCGCGGAAGACGATCCATTCGAGCACGATCAGCAGAACGGCCAGCACGGCGGCGCGACCCCACCGGGAGCCGACGACGCGATGCACGGCGACGCGCGCGCGCGTCTGCTCACGACCCTCCGCGGGCGCTGTCGTCGTCGTCACGTGGACTGCCCTTTCTCCTCCGGACCCTGGCCGGTGTACGGCGAAGGGCGCGGAGACAACCGGAACAGCCTACCGGAGGAGGCGTCCCAACCCTGTGAGACGGCTAAGGGCTCGTGAACGGTATGCAGGTGAAGAACGAGTCGGCCCCCGCATTCTGATTGAAGGCGTAGACGCAGACCGTGTGCTTGCCCGAGGTGGTCGACAGCGTCTTCTGGAAGGCGTGCGCCGTCCCGGAACCCGGGAACAGCGTGTCGGCCTGCGCATACGGCTGGTCCGCCAGCACCTGGGTGTTGGTCAGGCCGTCCAGCCAGAGCGACATGCGCACCGGCGAGGTGAGCGCGTCCGGGTCCACGGCCCATCCGGAGAGGGCGAAGCCGCCCGGCACCAGTTCGTACTGCAGGACCGCGCCCTGGGGGGACGGATCGGTGACCGTGACCGTCGAGCAGCTGAAGAACGCGTCCGTTCCCGCATTCTGGTTGAACGCGTACACGCACACCGAGTGACGCCCCGGCGACGCCGGGAGCACCCCGCTGAAGCCGTGCGACGTGCCGGCCCCCGGATACAGCGCATCCGTGCCCGGGGAGGAGGCGTTGGCGGTCCACTGCGTGTTCGTCAGGCCGTCCAGCCACAGGGAGACCCTCACCGGCGAGGTGAGGGCATCCGGATCGACCGCCCATCCCGCGAGCGAGATGCCGCCGGCGCCGCCGGTGACCGAGGTCACGGCGCCCTTGGGCGACCCGTCGATGACGGTCGCCGACGAGCAGCTGAAGAAGGCATCGCTGCCGGTGTTCTGGTTGAAGGCGTAGACGCAGACGGTGTGCGCCCCGACACTCGCCGGGATGACGCCGCTGAATCCGTGCGCGGTACCCGCACCGGGGAAGAGCGTGTCGGCTGCGGGATAGCTGCCGCCCGCGCTCCATTGGAAGTTCTTCTGTCCGTCGAGCCACAGCGAGACCTTCACCGGTGAGGTCAGCGCGTCGGGATCGACCGCCCACCCGCTCACGGAGATGCCCCCGACGCCGCCCGTGGTCGAGAGCACCGCCCCCTTGGGACTGCCGTCGATCGCCGTGCCCGAGGCGCAGCTGAAGAAGGCGTCCGAACCGGCGCCCTGGTTGAAGGCGTAGACGCACACCGTGTGCGGACCGGTCGGAGCGGGGACGACGATGGAGAATCCGTGCGATGAACCGGCTCCCGGGAAGGATTTGTCCGCGTTGGGATAGGAGGTGTTCGCGGTCCACTGCGAGTTCGTCTTGCCGTCGAGCCACACCGAGACCTTCACCGACGAGGTGAGTGCGTCGGGGTCGACCGCCCACCCGGTGAGCGCGATGCCGCCGACCACGCCCGTCGTACTGAGCACGGCGCCCTGGGGCGACTTGTCGGTCGAGACGTTCAGATAGTTGCAGCTGAACCCGATGTCGGTTCCGGCACCGGTGTTGAACGCGTAGACGCAGACCTTGTGCTGGCCCGGCGGCAGCGGGATGGTCTGGGAGAAGCCGTGCGCGGTCCCGGCCGTCGGGTAGTTGCCCACGATCGCCCTGACCGACGAGGAGTCGGCGTTGGCCACCGACGAGAAGTTCTGGGTGTCGTCGACCCAGATGGAGACCCTGGCCGGTGACGACGGCGCGTCGGGATCCAGCGTCCACCCGGAGAGCGCGATCCCGCCCGGGACCACCGCGGCCTGGGAGAGCTGACCGCGCGGAGACGACGAGTCGGTGACGACGACGGTGCGGCATCCGAAGAGCACGTCCACACCGGCACCCTGGTTCACCGCGTACACGCAGACCGAATGGGTGCCCGCCGTGGTCGGCACCATGGTCGACCAGCCGTGATTCGGACCGTTGCCGTAGTCGACAGCACCCGCCGGGCTCGCGTAGTTGGCCGGGAACTGGTAGTTCCACGCCCCGTCGACCCACGCGGAGATGGTCACCGTCGAGGCGAGCATGTCGGGATCGACCGCCCATCCGGCGAGGGCGATTCCGCCGGGAGCCGCGTCCGCGCCGGTGACCGCTCCGTCCGGCGAGCCGTAGGGCAGCGTCGTGCTGCCGAACCAGTTGTTGTAGTACACCCAGAAGTTGCGGTTGCCGTACGACGAGCACGAGTTGCCGATGCCGCTCAGGTTCGCCAGCGCTGCGGCGTTCGGCTGATAGGGCGTGTAGTAGTAGAGGGCCGCCGTGGCCTTGTTGCGGATCGTGATGGTGCCCGCACCGCAACTGGCGTTGGGGCTGTACTGGACGGCCGAGGGCCGGCCGACCGGGAACCAGGTGAAGAAGTTGCTGGTTCCGGGGGGATTGCCGTACCGCTGCAGCTGGTGGGCGGCGAGGTAGAGCTGGTTGTACAGACCGCCGTAGGCCGGATCGCAGTATCCGGGAATCGCGGTGTTGTCGGGGCAGGCGAAGCCCATCGCCCGGTCGAGCGTCCCGTTGCTCGGTCCCCTGCTGGTGACGAGTCCCTGCTCCTTCTGCAGGGTCACCAGCAGCACCTTCGCGCTGATGCTGCACGCCACCTGCACCTTGTAGATGATCATCGACGCCTGCTCGTTCGCCGCGCCCTGGTACACACCGGGGCAGCTGGCGTCGGCGGCGCGAGTGGTGGTGTCGAGGCGCTTGACGTTCAGGCAGTTCGCGTTGGTGCAGCTGCCGATCTTGGAATCGAGGAAGGCCTGGATCTGCGGCTGGGTCATGGCGCCGCCGTCGTAGAAGAGCTGGTCGGTGATGATGTTCGCCGGGTCGAACTGGCTACCGCTCAGAGCCTGCGCACTACCGGGTTGCTGGGCGGCGACCAGCCCGGTGCCGAGCAGCGCGGCGCACAGCACCCCGATCAGGAACCGCATTGCTCGTGTCTTCACCGTCGAACTCCCCCACGTCGTGATCTCGCCAGCTCCCCGGCAGACAAGATCGGCAGCGCGCCCCGATCAGCGCGACAGGAACGCCGAGATCCTGCTTCTCACGCGCTCGATATCTATTTCAGTCAATACGGACCCGCTCGGCAAGGTTAACCCGGTTTCGAACAGATAGTGAGAAGCGCCGGATAGCGTGGCGGGGAAATGACGGAACGCCGGTTGCAGATGCATGGGCTTCCAGAGCGGCCGGCTCTCGATGTCATCCGCGGCCAGCCACTCGGCGAGTTCGCCCGTGGACCAGCCGGTCGTGCGCGGGTCCACCAGGATGGAGGTGAGCCAGGCGTTGTCCTCGGCGTCCCCTTCCCGCCCGAAGAGCGTGACGCCGGGAACACCCGCGAACAGGTCTTCGTACTGCGCGCGTATCCGCCTGCGCCGGTCGATCATCGCATCCAGCCGCGACAGCTGAGCACGCCCGAGCGCTGCCAGGATGTTGCTGAGACGGTAGTTGTACCCGACCTCGGTGTGCTCGTAGTGCAGCGCGGGCTGCCGCGCCTGGGTCGAGAGGTAGCGCGCCCGCCGCGTGAGATCCTCGTCATTCGACAGCAGCATGCCCCCACCGGAGGTGGTCATGATCTTGTTGCCGTTGAACGAGAACACCGATGCGTGGCCGAACGAGCCGGCGGGCCGCCCGTTGCGGGACGCCCCGACCGACTCGGCGGCGTCCACGAAGACCCGCGCGCCGGCGGAGGCCGCCAGTTCGCCGATCGCCTCGTGGTCGGCGACCTTGCCGAGGAGGTCCACGGGAAGCACCACCGACGCCCGGTCACCGGCACGCGCGATCGAGGCGAGCGCGTCGGCCAGCAGGGCCGGGTCCATGTTCCCCGTCACCGGGTCCGAATCGACGAAGTGCGGGACCGCTCCGGTGTACAGGATCGCGTTGACCGTCGCCGCGAAGGTCATCGACGAGGTCACCACGATGTCGCCCGGACCGACCCCCATCGCCACGAGACCCACGTGCAGCGCCGCGGTGCCGGAGCTCAGCGCCACGGCGTGATCGACCCCGACGCGGGCCGCCATCTCTGCCTCGAAGGCGTCGACGTCCGGGCCGAGGGGCGCGATCCATCCGGACTGCATCGCTCGCACCACGGCGGCCTGCTCCAGCTCGCCGACGTCCGGCGAGGAGAGGAAGATGCGCGTGCCGCTCACACCCGGCCCCCGAGCTGATCCGCCCAGAGGTCCGCGCCGAGCGCGTCCGGGTCGAGGACGGCCACTGCGGTGTGGGAGATCTTCGGATGAATCGGTCGCAGGTCCGTCTCTCCCGCGCCCATCAGCTCCTCGTTGAGCTTCTCCCCGGGTCGGAGGCCCGTGAAGACGATGCTCACGTCGCGGCCCGAGCGTGCGATCATCCTCTCGGCCACGTCGAGGATTCTCACCGGCTGCCCCATGTCGAGGATCAGGACCTCGCCGGGACCGCCGATGCCGCCGGCCTGGATGACGAGGTGGCAGGCCTCCGGGATGGTCATGAAGAACCGCGTGACCTCGGGGTCCGTCACCGTCACCGGGCCGCCGGCCTCGATCATCGTGGCGAAGACCGGGACGAGTGAGCCGCGACTCCCGATCACGTTGCCGAAGCGCACCGAGAGGTACCGCTGGCCGGTCTGCTCGGCGAACCACGCGGTGATCCGCTCGGCCAGCCGCTTCGAATGGCCGAGCACGCTCGACGGATTGGCCGCCTTGTCGGTCGAGATGTTGACGAACGTCTCGACGCCGGTGGCGCGCGCCGCCTCGAGCACGTTGAGCGTGCCGATCACGTTGGTCTTCCAGGCCTCGTCCGGGTACCGCTCGAGCATCGGGAGGTGCTTCAGTGCGGCCGCGTGGAACACCACCTCCGGCTGCGCCGCCTCGAAGGCCGCGGCCACCGCGCGTGCGTCCCTGATGTCGAGGAGCACGATCGAGTCGCTGTTGAGCAGGCCGTTCCCCTCGAGCACGAGCTGCGTGGACTGCAGGCCGGTCTCGTCGCGGTCCATGAGCACCAGCCGGGCCGGCTGGAATCGGGCGATCTGCCGGCAGAGCTCCGAACCGATCGAGCCGCCCGCGCCGGTCACGACCACCCTGCGTCCCGTGAGGTAGCCCGCCATCGACTCGACCTGCGTGTCCACCGGATGGCGCCCGATCAGGTCCTCGATGCCGATGTCGCGGACGTCGCGCAGGCGCGACTTGCCTTCGAGCACCTCTTCCAGCACCGGGAAGACGAGCACCCTGAGATTGAGGGACTCGCCCGCGTCCGACACCTGGCGCAGCAGCGCGGCATCCGCCCGCGCGATGCTGACGATGATGGCGGTGGCTCGCGTCTCCTCCACGACCCGGGCGAGATCGCCGAGACCGCCGACCACGCCGACGCCCTCGATGGTGAGCCGGCGCTTCGCGGGGTCGTCGTCGAGGATCCCCACCGGGACGTACTGGGATCGGGGGTCGGTCAGCATCCTGCGGATCAGGTGGTTGCCCAGGTAGCCCGCGCCGTAGATCAGCGTGCGCTGCGCCGATTCGTGCGGACGAATGCGCGCCTCCCGTCGCTGCCGGTCGACCGCGCGAGGCAGCGCCATCAGCACGATCGCGAGGGGGATGGCGAAGGCCAGCCCCAGTGCCGAGGCGTCGGGTCGTCCGACGATGAGCAGCGCCACCACGACGAGCACCACCCCGACGATCACGTCGACGCCCGCAACGGCCCGCAGTTCTTCGAGGCTGCCCGGCAGATAGCGGGACCGGTACAGCAGGATCGGCCAGCCCGCGACCAGCTGGGCGAGCGCGGCGACCAGCCACAGCACGATCAGGGAGAGCACGAAGAGTCCGTCGACCTGCCCGCGCGCCTGGAACAGTCTCACGGCGCCGATGGCGATCACCCATGCGAGCAGGTCGAGCGCGTAGAACGCCACGGCCCGGCCCCGGACGCGCGATGGGGGGATGGTCTCCGGGCCGTCGTGCATCTTCACCGGAGTCATCTTGTCACACCTGGCCCCCGGCGCCCCCTCACGGCAGCACCGCCAGTCCGGACCGCATCGCGGCGAGCAGCGGACCGCTGAGACTCCGTGAATAGCTCGCGCTCAGGTGGTGATGGTCCCGGTACACGACCACCCCGCCGATCACGGGGTAGCACACGGACGAGACGCACAGGTCGCGGGTGAGGTCGATGCGGGTCACGCCGCGGACACGGGCGGCGGCCGTCCACAGGGGGTCGTCGTGCGCCGTGAGAACCGTCGCCTCGGGGCGGGAGCACTCCGCCTCGGGATCGGTCGCCGTCTCGAGACACGACGGGATGTTCACCTCCATGTACGGGGTGTCCTTGAGCACGACCACCTCGCGGGCGCTGCGCTTCAGCGCCGTGAGCGTCGCGGTGTAGCCGCTCGTGACCGTCGTCTCGGCGGGCAGGCGGATGCCGGCGAACCGGTAGCCGAACGGAACGAGCGAGGCGACGACCACCAGGTCGGGATGCAGCTTCTTCACCGCCGCGAGCACCGCCGACTTCCAGGTCTGACAGGCCGCGTCCACCTGCCCGTTCGCCGAGACGGGTGCCGTCGTGAACGGGCAGGAGCTGCGCACCATCGAGATGGTGTGCCATCCCCGCGCCGCGCCGATCGCCTGCACGGCGGGCAGCCATTGGCCGCCGTGCGAGTCGCCGATGACGACGACCGTGGTGGATGCCGCGGCGGATCCGAACCCGCACTCGGGAGAGTCTCCGACCTGCCCGATCCGGCTCCCCGCTCCGCAGTCGCCGAGGGTTGTGTCCGCGTAGTCGTGCGAGGCGAAGGCGGTGTCGATCGTGCCCGGTGCGCGCAGGGGGTCGGGGCAGCGGTCGGGGTTCTGCAGCGCTTTCGCGCCGAAGCACGGGTTCGCCTTCAACTCCTGTGCCGCCGCGGACCGCGCGGCGGCTTCCGCGCGGTCGATCGACACGATCTGGGCGAGCGAGAGCGCGACGACGAGGGCCATGGACACGGCGCCGATCGCGTAGGCCGACCACACCCGGCCGCCCCGCGCGCGGCCGGCGATGAAGGGCTTCTCCACGAAGCGCCGGGTCAGAGCGGCGAGCACGACGGTCAGAAGGGCGATCAGCAGGACCCCGCGGATGCCGGGTGCGTGACCCACGACGAACGGATAGAAGACGATGAGCGGCCAGTGCCACAGATAGACCGAGTAGGAGATGTCGCCGAGGTACTGCACGGGCCTCAGCCTTCCGACCGCCAGCGGGGACCACCGCCGGGCCGGGTCGCCCGCGGCGATGACGAGCGCAGCGCCCGCCACCGGCACTGCCGCGAGGATCCCGGGGAACGGCGTGGCCCCGGTGAACGCGACGGCGCTGACCACGATAAGGGCGACGCCGATCCAGGAGGCGACTGCGCGCAGCCCATCGCCCAGGGCTCCGACCATGCGTGTCGCGATGAGCGCGACCAGACCGCCGGCCGCGAACTCCCAGGCCCGAGCCGGGGTCACGAAGTAGGCGCTGGCGGGGTCGACCGCGGTGATGACGACCGAGAAGGCCAGGGAGCCCGCGAAGATCACGCCGAGCACGACCGCGAAGGTGCGGCGACGCACCGTCGCCGACCGGTGCCGTGTCGCCGCGGCGGCCACGATGAGGATGACGGGCCAGACGAGGTAGAACTGCTCCTCGACCGAGAGCGACCAGAAATGCTGGAGGGCCGTCGCCTGCAGGTCCGCTCCCAGATAGTCCACCGCGTTGCCCGCCAGCACCCAGTTCTCGAAGTAGAGGGCGCTCGCGATCAGCTCACGCAGGGTCTCCGGACGCTGGCTCGCGGGAACCCAGACGAGTGCCGCCACCGCCACGGCGAGGAGGACGAGGCATGCCGCAGGGATCAGGCGGCGGATGCGCCGCGCATAGAAGCGGCGAAGGGACAGCCGGCCGGACGATTCGGTCTCCCGCACGAGATGCGAGGTGATGAGGTATCCGGAGATCACGAAGAAGACGTCCACCCCGACGTAGCCGCCGGTGAGCCGCTTCGACTCCAGGTGGAAGACCACCACGAGCAGCACCGCGAGAGCGCGCAGCGCCTGGATCTCGGGACGGAATGCCTGTCTGGCGACCTGGGCGCCTCCCGCCGGTGGTGTCGCCGCCGTCACTCGTCGGACTTGGCCGTGTAGGGCACCAGGTGGATGGTCCCGACGACGTCCCGGGTCGACGCGAACCGCACGCCCGCATCCACCATCCGGCGGATCAGGTTCCAGTCCGCGGGCTCGTCGACCATCCAGCTCTGCGCGTCGAACTCGACCGGCAGCCCGCGCAGGTAGAGGGCACCCAGGAAGCTGAACTCGCTGATGGCAGGCGGATCGCTCCAGATGAGCCGCTCGGTGCCGTCCACCGAGTTGCGGGAGACCAGGGCGCCGTAGGCCAGCTCGGCCTGCTTCTCGAGGGCCAGGGCCACCAGCTTCGCGAGGTGGTCCTCGGTGAATTCGTCGTCGTCGTCGAGGGGCGCGATCCAGGTCCCCCGGGCCAGCTCCACTCCCCTGTTCATGCCCGGAGCGCCCGCCACCTGCCACCTGCTGTGCTTGTCCCGCGGGTACCTGTTCTGCTCCGGGAACTCCACATAGCGGATGCGGGGGTCGCCGAGCGCCTCGATCGCCGCCCCGGTCTTCTCGTTCGGCCCGTCGTTGACCACCACGATCTCGAATCGCTGGTAGGTCTGGCGGAGCACGGAGGCGATCGCCACGTCGACGAGTTCCTCCGTCTTGCGCCATGCGGGCATCCGCACCGTGACGAGCGGTTCGGTCTCGGCGAAGGCCGCCCGGTAGGCGTCCGAGCCGCGGAACTCCTCGAGAGCCCGGCGCAGGGAGGGGATGTCGTCGCGCTCGACGCGCGCGCGATCGGTCTGCACGGTGAGCGCGCGATTCGCTCGTTCGATGTCGACCGCGAGGGACTCGGTGCGGGCATCGAGCTCCCTCCGCAGCTGGGCGAGCTCCTCGTGCACGCCGCGGAACTCGGAGCGCAGGTCGACGCCGAGCGCGCGGTTGACGCCGCCGCGCAGCCGATTGAAAACTCCGCTCATCGTTCCTCGCTCCTTGTGACTGCGACCTCGGTCACAGCGTGACGATCCACTCGTGCAGCTCGCGCACCCGGCGTGCCGGCGCACCGACATAGACGCCCGGCTCCGTGATGTCGTCGACCACGACGGCACCGGCCCCCAGCACGGTTCCTGCGGCGATCGACACGCCGTGCGAGACGAGGGCCCCCGTGCCGAGGAACACCCCCGCGCCGATCGAGCAGCCACCCGAGACGCGGGCACCGGGTGCCAGCGTGCCGAAGTCGCCCACCGTCGAGTCGTGACTCACCGACGAGCCGAGGCCCAGCACCACGTGGGCGCCGAGCTCCGCGCCCGCCGTGACAGCGCTCCCCGGTGCGAGCATCGACCCCGGCCCGATCGACGCGGACGGCGAGACGAACGTCCCCTCCGCCACGATGGTGCGGAAACCGGTACCGCCCCACCCCTCCACCAGGAGCCGGCGGAGACCGGGAGCCCCCACGGCGGCGACGACGGGCGTCGCCAGCGCCTCCGGATCGGTCGTGTCGAGGGCGATCACGCGCTCGTCCACGAAGCCGGCGGGATCGCTGACCGCCCAGAAGGCGACACGCTCGGGCGCCGCGTAGTCGGCGACCTCACGCGCGTGCCCGCCGTGTCCGAGCAACCCCAGTGTTCCCAGCATCCTCGTAGTGTATAGACGCTATCGACGGATGATTCCACGCACCACGGCGCGGACCCGGCGCAGCGCGCGCTGCACGCCGCGAAGCGGTCGCGACCAGCGCCAGGAACGGCTCGCGAGCACGCCGGCGAAGGCGTCGCGATCATTGAGGAGCGATCGGATCGTGTCACTGGTGCCGGGCGGAACCACCAGTCGCGCGGCGGCGAAGCCGTCGATGACGCGCTGCTCGGAGTCCCGCCATTCGTCGCTGCTGTGCAGCGTGTACGACGACGTCGCCCGGGTCCAGCGCCGATAGATGGAGGTCAGCGCCCAGGCGTCGGTCACCCCCACCAGCGAGCCCGCTTTGACCACGATGTCCCAGTCCTCGCAGACGAGCAGGGTCTCGTCGAACGCGAAGCCGAAGCGCGAGAACAGCACGGCGGGGAAGGCGATGCTCATGAAGGGGGTGTGGTTGATGCGGAGGTGGTTCAGCAGGTCGAACCGCTCCGCGTACTCGGCGCGCGGCCACGACATGGTGCGGAAGCCGTCCTGGCCCTCGGGCCACGGCTCACGCGTCACCTGCTGGGTCGCGGCGATCGCCCGCACGGCGGCACCGGGAGCGGCGCGCGCGGCGCGATGGAACGTCTCCACCCAGTCCGCCGAGAGGAGGTCGTCGTCGTCGTAGAACACCACGTACTGTCCGCGAGCGACCCCCAGCCCGATGTTGAGCGGCACACCGCGCAGTCCGCCGGAGGCGTCCACGGTGCGCAGCTTCGAGGCGAGCCTCTCGGGCTGGATCTCGAGCGCCGCGTGCACCTCGGCGGCCGCGCTCGGCTCCGCATTGTGGATGACGAGGATGAGCTCGAAGTCCTGGTCGGTCTGCGCCGCGAGGCACAGCAGCGCGTCCTTCAGCGACTCGACCCGGGTGCCCTGAGTGCGCATGATGACGCTGAGGAAGAGCTTCGAATCGTCGAGTTCGGCGGTGAGGGTGCCGCGGATCGCGGCGAGGTGCTGTGCGATCTCGGGGTCGATCCCGGGATTCGACTCGAGGTCGATGAGCGTCCCGGGCAGGCCGGTCGAACGGTAGGACTCGAGGGTCCCGTCGGTGTCCGCGTGGGTCACGTGCCCCTCCTCAATACCGATGAACGGCGTAGTTTCCGGACACGAACTGGCTGACGGCGTGATCCGCGTCGATCGGCTCGGGCAGCAGCCCGGCTGCACTGCGCCGGCGGTACTCGTCGCGCGCGCGCCGGGCCGGTTCGTCGGGACTGGCGTCGAACGCGGCGAGGATCGAGGAGACGATCTCCGGTCGCGAGTACTTGTGGGCCAGGAGCAGCGCCGCCTCCGCCGAGTAGTAGTGCTCGGCGTCGCTCGCGACGATCCCCCCGTCCGGCGTCAGCCGCTTGTCGTGGAAGACGCGGGCGGCGGGCTCGTGACGGACGCGATACCCGGCGAGAGCCACCCGCCAGGAGTAGTCCACGTCGTCGCAGTAGAGGAAGAAGGTGTCGTCGTCGAAGCCGCCGACGGCGCTGAACGCGGCCCGCGGGGTCAGCAGGCAGGCGCCGGACGCCCAGCTCGTGGCACCGGTGACGGCGTCGAAGTCCTTCGGATGCTCCAGCGGCAGCTGCCGTCCGTCGACGGCCCCCACGCCGGCGTTGCAGGCGATCAGGAGTGCCTCGAGCGCCTCGGGACCGACCATGGCGTCCGGATTCAGGAACAGGATGAGGTCGGTCGCCACCAGCGGAGCCAGACGGTTGTGCCCGCCGCCGTGCCCGAGGTTCTCGCCGAAGACGGTGTAGGAGAAGTCACCGCCCTGGGCCGCGACGACCTCGGCGATCCGATCGACGTGCGACTCCTGAAGGGCGGGCGATTCTCCGCAGTCCCCCAGAAGGTAGCTCCACGACCCCAGTGATCCGGATCGCGCCGCGATCCTCGCGGCGTTGGCCAGAGCCTCGGCGGCGGCCACGATCGCGTCGGGATCGTTGCCGTAGAGGATGGATTGCACCGCTAGGCTGCGGGAATCAACCACGGTGCCCCTCGAGCAGACGCATCAGATACTGTCCGTATCCGCTCTTGACCAGCGGGGCGGCCAGCGCCGCCAGCTGCTCGTCGTCGATCCAGCCCGCGTTCCACGCGGCCTCCTCGATGCACCCGATCTTGTAGCCCTGCCGGTCCTCGACGACGCGCACGAACTCCGTCGCCTGCACCATCGACTCGAACGTTCCCGTGTCGAGCCACGCGGTGCCCCGATCCAGCACGTGCACCTGCAGTTCGCGGGCGCTCAGGTAGCGCTCGTTGACCGCGGAGATCTCGAGTTCGCCCCGCGCGCTCGGCGTGATCGACTTCGCGATCTCCACCACCGAGTTGTCGTAGAAGTAGAGCCCGGGCACCGCGAAGTTGCTCTTCGGGTCGACGGGCTTCTCCTCGATGGAGACGGCCTTCAGATCGTCGTCGAACTCCACGACCCCGTAGGCCCGCGGGTTCGAGACCTGATACGCGAAGACGAGAGCGCCCGCCACGTCGTTGTGCCGCTGCAGGTCGGAGCCGAGGCCGGCGCCGTGGAAGATGTTGTCACCCAGCACGAGGGCGACCTTCTCGTCGCCGATGAACTCCTCGCCGATGATGAAGGCCTGGGCCAGGCCGTCGGGCGAGGGCTGCGTCGCGTAGGTC
Source organism: uncultured Lacisediminihabitans sp. (assembly GCA_966212465.1). Taxonomy (GTDB): domain Bacteria; phylum Actinomycetota; class Actinomycetes; order Actinomycetales; family Microbacteriaceae; genus Lacisediminihabitans. Next base: position 38,956 of record CBIHRK010000010.1, on the reverse strand, counting down.
AGCTCGATGCCGAGCCAGCGCCCGTCGCCGAGCAGCCGCTGGAACTGCGGCTGGTCGTCGGGCGTCGTGATGACCAGGATCTCCCGGATGCCCGCGGCCATCAGCGTGGACAGCGGGTAGTAGATCATCGGCTTGTCGTAGATCGGCATGAGCTGCTTGGAGATGCCCTTGGTGATCGGCCACAGCCGGGTACCGCTGCCGCCCGCGAGGATTATGCCGCGCATCAGGCCCCCTCTCGGTTCAGTTGCTCGTAGCGGGCCAGGCAGGCCTCCCAGGTGGGGAGGAGGCCGGTCTCGGCCGCGTGCGCGAAGGCGGGTGCCTCGGAATCCTTGGGCGACACGATCAGCTCGAGACCCGCGGGGAAGTCGAGCCCGATGGTCGGGTCGAACGGCGACACCCCGTGCTCCGCGTTCTGCCGGTACACGTCGGAGACGAGGTAGGTGACGGTCGTGTCATCCTCGAGGGCGACGAAGGCGTGCCCGAGGCCCTCGGCGATGTAGACCGCGCGGTGGTCGACGGCGTCGAGAAGCACGGAATCCCAGGTGCCGAAGGTCGGGGAGCCGACCCGGAGGTCGACGACGAAGTCGATCACGGAACCGGATGCGGCCATCACGTACTTCGCCTGACCCGGTCCGACATCCGCGAAGTGGATGCCGCGCAGCACGCCGCGCTTGGAGATGGAGGCGTTCGCCTGGCGCAGCTCCAGGGGGTGTCCGACCGCTTCCGAGAGCTGATCGAAGCGGTACCACTCGAAGAAGGTGCCCCGGTCGTCGGAGTGGAGGTCCGGGGTCACCTCGTAGGAATCGGGCACTGCCAGTTCTCGAATTCGCACTCCAGAATCCTAGGTCACGCTCATGAGAGCGGTCTGCACTGCCGTCGTCGGCCCACCGGGGGCGGTCAGTCGGCCTGCAGCGACCCCAGGTACGACTTGATCGTTGGAGCGGCCTCGCCCACGGCCATGAGCGTGCCGTGGTTGAGCCACGCGGCGTGGTCGCACATCGCCTGCACGGTGTCCATGGAGTGGCTCACGAGGATGACGGTGCGCCCGGCCGCCTTGAGATCGCGGAACTTCTGGAAGCACTTGTCCTGGAACTCCTGGTCGCCCACCGCGAGCACCTCGTCGACCACGAGGATCTCGGGGTCGACGTTGATGGCGATCGCGAATCCGAGCCTCACGTACATGCCGGAGGAGTAGTTCTTCACCGGCTGGTCGATGAACTGCTCGACACCCGAGAAGTCGACGATCTCGTCGAACTTGCGTGTGATCTCCTTGCGGCTCATCCCCAGGATCGAGCCGTTGAGGTAGATGTTCTCGCGCCCGGAGAGCTCGTGATGGAACCCGGAGCCGACCTCGAGCATGGCAGCCAGCTTGCCGTAGTGGGTGATCGAACCCTCGTTGGGGTAGTAGATGTTGGCCAGGCACTTGAGCAGGGTCGACTTGCCCGATCCGTTGCTGCCGATGAGCCCGAAGGTGGCCCCCTGCGGCACGTCGAAGGTGACGTCCCTGAGGGCGAGGAAGTCTTCGTGCACGGAACGGCGGCCGCGCATGATCGCCGACTTCAGGCTCTGATTGCGCTCGTGGTACATGCGGAAGCTCTTCGTCACGTGGTCGACACGGACGGCTACGTCGCTCACAGGGTCTCCGCCAGGTTGCGTTCGTTGCGCTGGAACACGAGCATGCCCACCGCGAGGGCGGCGAGCGCCCAGATCGTGCAGATGAGCCATTCCGCGCCATCCGGCCAGCGGTTGTCGTACATCAGCTGACGGAACAGGGCCACGAAGTGCACCATCGGGTTGGCGTCGTAGATCCCCAGCAGGGTGATCGGGGTGCCGAGAAGACCGCCCACCTGCTCGGACTTCGCGCTGACCAGTTCGATCGGGTAGATGATCGGGGTGAGGTAGATCCAGAGCTGCAGCACGATCGACAGCAGGTACTGGGTGTCGCGGAAGTAGACGTTCGCGATGGAGAAGATGAGCCCGACGCCCGCGGCGAAGACCGCGAGGAGCACCATCGCCACGATGAGGAGCGGGATCCAGGGGAGCACGAACCCGCCCGCGATCGAGATCGCGATGAGCAGGACGGCCATCTCGAAGAGCCAGTTGTAGGCGCTGGCCCCGACCGTGGAGAGAGGAAGCACGATCCGGCTGAACGACACCTTCTGAATGAGGCCGGCGTTGCCCACCAGCGAGGATGCGGCGGTGCTCACGACCGCGGAGAAGAAGGTCCACGGCAGCAGGCCGCAGAGCAGCCACAGGGCGAAGATGTCCAGGCCGCTCGGATCGCCGGGACGGGGGTTGCTCTTGAAGATGAACCCGAACACCAGCGTGTAGATCAGCATCAGCGCGAGCGGGTTCGCCAGCGACCACAGCTGGCCGAAGAGGGTGCGCTTGTACTTGCCTCGCACCTCTCGCGAGGTGAGGTTGAAGAGGAGCTCCCGTGAAGCCCACACCTCTCTCAGGTAATTCATTAGTCCTCGCCGGTGTTCACAACTGTCACGATTCGGGCCGTGAACCTCGGAACAATCTAGCCTAGAACTAGGATTGCTCCCTGATGCCCGCCGAATCCCCGACCCCGTCCGACCCCGCGGTCGCCGTCGTGACGGTGAGCTACGGATCGGGCGACGTGCTCTCCGGCTTCCTCGATTCGGTGCCTGCGGCCAGCGGCGAACGGGTGCTCGTGATCGTCGCCGACAACAAGCCCGACGGCGACGACGGGGTCGCGGAGCTCGCCGCGCGACACGGTGCCGACTATCTGCCCCTCCCGGCCAATCTCGGCTACGGCGGCGCCATGAATGCGGCGAGCAAGACCCTCCCGGCGAGCGTGAGATGGATCCTGGTGAGCAATCCGGATGTCGTGCTCAGGAAGTCGGCCATCGACCGGCTGGTCGCGGTGGGCGAGCAGGACGAGACGATCGGCTCCATCGGTCCGGTGATCGTCGACGGCGACGGCGGGGTGTACCCCTCAGCCCGCTCCGTGCCGTCGCTGCGCACCGGCGTCGGCCACGCGCTCTTCGTGAACCTGTGGGCCGGCAACCCGTGGACCCGCGCCTACCGCAGGGACACCACCAACGAGCTCGAACGGCGCGACGCGGGCTGGCTCTCCGGTGCCTGCGTGCTGGTGCGCCGCTCCGCGTTCGACCGGCTCGGCGGTTTCGACGAGGGCTACTTCATGTACTTCGAGGACGTCGACCTCGGCTACCGGCTCGGCAAGGCGGGCTACCGCAACGTCTACGAGCCGAGCGCCGTCGTCGTGCACACGGGTGCGCACTCCACGAACACCGATTCCGAGCGGATGATCCGGGTGCACCACGAGAGCGCCAGGCGGTTCCTCAACCGCAAGTACGCGGACTGGTATCTGTGGCCCGTGCGCGTGGTGCTCTCCGTCGGCCTGTTCGCGCGATCCCTCGTGATCGGCCGCCGCGTCCGCCACCGGTAGAATCGGCAGGACTTTTGCCAAGGAGGCACCCACCCCCATGAAAATCCTCGTCACCGGCGGCGCCGGCTTCATCGGCTCCAACTTCGTGCGCCGCACCCTCCAGGACGCCTACCCCGGCCTCGAAGGCGCCGAGGTCGTGGTGCTCGACGCCCTCACCTACTCGGGCAACCTCGAGAACCTCGCGCCGGTGGCCGACTCGCCGCGCTACTCGTTCGTGCAGGGCGACATCCGCGACTCCGAGCTTCTCGACCGGCTCATGCCCGAGGTCGACGCCGTCGTGCACTTCGCGGCCGAGTCGCATGTCGACCGGTCGGTGCGCGACTCGGGCATCTTCGTCGAGACCAACGTGCTCGGAACCCAGCGCCTGCTGGATGCCGCGCTCCGCGCCGACCTCGACCGGTTCGTGCACGTCTCCACCGATGAGGTCTACGGCTCGATCGCCGAGGGCTCCTGGGCCGAGGACCGCCCGCTCGAGCCCAACTCCCCCTACTCGGCCTCGAAGGCGGGAAGCGATCTGCTCGCCCGCAGCTACTACCGCACGCACGGCCTCAACGTCTCGATCACGCGCTGCTCGAACAACTACGGGCCCTACCATTTCCCCGAGAAGGTCATCCCGCTCTTCGTCACCAACCTCATCGACGACAAGCACGTGCCGCTCTACGGCGAGGGCAACAACATCCGCGACTGGCTGCACGTGGACGACCACACCCGCGGCATCGCGATGGTGCTCACCCGCGGACGTGCCGGCGAGATCTACAACATCGGCGGCGGCACCGAGCTGACCAACCGGGAGCTCACCCAGCTGCTGCTCGACGCGACGGGCAAGGACTGGTCGTACGTCGACCGCGTCGCGGACCGGCTCGGGCACGACCTGCGCTACAGCGTGGACATCTCGAAGATCCGCGAGGAGCTCGGCTACGAGCCGCTCGTGCCGTTCGAGCAGGGTCTCGCCGACGTCGTGCAGTGGTACCGCGACAACCGCGCGTGGTGGGAGCCGCTGAAGGAACGCGCGGCGCTGTGAGGTACCTGGTCACGGGCGCGGGCGGAATGCTCGGCCTCGACCTCCAGGCCGCGCTCGCCGGCCGCGAGGTCACGGCGCTCACCCGGGGCGACCTCGACGTCACCGACCTGGCCGCGGTGCGCACGGCGGTCGCGGGGCACGACGCCGTCGTCAACGCGGCCGCGTACACGAAGGTCGACGACGCCGAGACCCACGAGGATGCCGCGTACGCCGTGAACGCGACCGGCGCCGAGAACCTCGCGGTCGCGGCATCCGAGCACGGCGCACGCCTCGTGCAGGTCTCGACCGACTACGTCTTCGACGGGAAGGCCACCTCGCCGTACCCCGAGGACGCGCCCCTGGACCCGCTCTCGGCGTACGGACGCACCAAGGCCGCCGGCGAGCGGCTCGCCCTCGCCGCGCACCCGGAGGGCACCTCGATCGTGCGCGCCGCCTGGCTCTACGGCGCGGGAGGCCCGAACTTCGTGAAGACGATGCTGCGGCTCGCGGGCTCGCACCAGACCGTGAGCGTGGTGACGGATCAGCTCGGCCAGCCGACCTGGACGGCCGACCTCGCCGCCCGGATCGTTGCCCTGCTCGACGCGGATGCGGGGCCCGGCGTCTTCCACGGAACCAACGGCGGCGAGACGAGCTGGTTCGGCTTCACGAAGGAGATCTTCCGGCTCGCCGGCCTCGACCCGGAACGGGTACTGCCCACGACGAGCGACGCCTTTGTGCGGCCCGCGCCGCGGCCCGCCTACTCGGTGCTCGGGCACGACGCCTGGGCCTCGGTGGGACTCGCCCCGCTCCGGCCGTGGGATGCGGCACTCGCCGCCGCGGCAGCAGCGGGAGTGCTCGCGGTCTGACCCCGCCGCCCCGCTGGTAGTCTCGTCGGCGGGGACAGCACGCAGATCGGGATCCGTGGGAGCGACATGACGACGAACCTTCGTGTCATCGTCGACCAGATCGTGGCACCGATCCCCGGCGGCATCGGGCGCTACACCGAGGAGCTCACGCGGGAGCTGATCCGCACCGCGCCCCCCGGCTGCGCCGTCTCCGCCGTCGTCTCCTCCTCCCCCGAGACCGACTACGCGAAGATCGACGCGCTGCTGCCGGGACTGGTCGACGTGTTCAAGAGCACGCTCGCCCGCCGCGAGTTGGAGCTCGCCTGGCAGCACGGCTTCACCCGCCTTCCCGGCTCCGGCATGATCCACGCGACCGGCCTCTTCGCACCGCTCGGCCGCCACGATCGGGTGAACAACCGCGGCGAGCAGATCGTGGTGACCATCCACGACACCATCCCGTGGCGTGTTCCCGGCGCTCTCTCCCCACGCCGGCTCGGCTGGTACAGGGCGATGGCGAAGCGGGCGCACAAGTACGCCGACGCCGTCGTGGTGCCGACGCACACCGTCGCCGCGCAGCTCGGCGAATTCTTCGACTTCGGCGATCGGGTGCGCGTGATCGGGGGCGCCGTCGGCTCCGGCCTGGTGCTCGGCGCGGACGCGGACGACCGCGCGGCCCGACTCGAACTGCCCGACCGCTACGTGCTGACCACCGGGACGCTCCAGCCGCACAAGGGCGTCGGCGCGCTGATCGAGGCGATGGGGCGGCCCGAGCTGGACGACGTCCCGCTGCTGATCGCCGGCCCGGAGGGCTGGAAGGGAGTGGATGTCGAGGCCGCGGCATCCGAGGCGGGTCTCGCTCCCGGCCGCGTGCGCTCGCTCGGCTACCTCGACGACGCCGACCTCGCCGTCGCCCTCGACCGGGCGGCGGTGCTCGCCTTCCCCAGCCTCGCCGAAGGCTTCGGACTCCCGGTGGTCGAGGCCTTCCATTTCGGCACGCCGGTGGTGCACTCGGACGACCCGGCCGTGCTCGAGGTCTCGGCCGGGGCCGGACTCGCCGTCGAGAGGGAGGATGCGGCCGGCTACCCCGCGCGCCTGGCGGAGGCCATCGCCCGCGTGCTCGGCGACTCCGCGCTCGCCGCGCGAATGGCCGTCGAGGGGCAGGACCGCGCGAAGTCGTTCAGCTGGAAGGACTCCGCCGAGAAGGTCTGGCAGCTGCACGCCGACCTCTAGCGGTCAGGGCTTCTCCGCCAGCATCACGAACTCGTTGTAGCGGAACAGCCGCCCAGTGAAGCGCGGCAGGGGGAACGAGTAGTGGCGTCGCTCGCGCAGGCCGAGAGCGGCCAGCATCCGCTGCATCCGCGCGAAGTCCACGAACTGCACGTGGGTGGCGTCGCTGCGGTAGCCGGACTCCTGCGGCGTGATGAACAGCACGGTGCCGCCGGGCTTCAGGAACGGGAGGTAGTCGCGCAGCAGGGCGATGTCGGACTCCTCGTCCATGTGCTCGAGCACGTGCGCCAGCAGGAGCGAGTCGAAGCGCTCCGGCACGGCGAACTCGGATGCCGCGAACTCGGGGATGGTGAACGCCGTGAGTCCGCGCTCGCGGGCGATGGCGATCGAGTCGGGATTGTGGTCGACGCCGACGCCGTTGCCGCCCAGATGGGCCAGGTTGCGGCCGAGCCCGCAGCCCACGTCGAGGGTGAAGCCCAGCCCCAGCCGACGGATGTTCCAGCGGTAGGGCGCCTGCACGTTCAGCAGGCGACGCCACCACGACCGCTCCAGCCGTTGCAGGCGTGCGGCGTACTCCCGGGCCGCGGTCGGCTCGCCGTCAGCGCTCGCGCTCATGCCGACCCCCTCGGTGCTTCGGAAGTGCCAGCTTAATCGCTCCGCCGACGCGCCGCCCGTGCGGACTACTCCCGGCCCGCCGCATTCAGACGCGACTGCAGCGCCGCGTCCTTCTCGGCGACCAGGGATTCGAGCGACGCGGCGTAAGCGGCGAGCGCCGTCGCGAGCCGCTCGTCGCCGGTCGCGAGGATGCGCGCGGCCAGGAGCCCGGCATTGTGCGCGCCGCCGATCGAGACGGTGGCCACCGGGATCCCCGCCGGCATCTGCACGATCGAGAGCAGCGAGTCGAGGCCGTCCAGCCGGGCGAGCGGCACGGGCACGCCGATGACGGGGAGGGTGGTCACGGAGGCGAGCATCCCGGGAAGGTGGGCGGCGCCGCCGGCACCGGCGATGATCACGCGGATTCCGCGCCCCGCCGCCTCCTTGCCGAAGGCGATCATCCTCTCCGGCGTGCGGTGCGCCGAGACGACCGAGACCTCGTGCTCGATGCCGAACTCGGTGAGAGCGGCCGCCGCGTCGGCCATCACGGACCAATCGGAGTCGGATCCCATGACGACGGCGACGACGGGCTCGGACATGCCGCTCAGCCTATTGTCTCGTCGCCGAAGTGCGCGGCAGCGGCACGCGCCTCGAACACCACGTCGTCGAGGTCCTCGCCGCCCGCCGTCACGTGTCCCACCTTGCGGCCGGGGCGCGGGGTCTTGCCGTAGTTGTGCACCTTCACCGTGGGCTGGTCGGCCAAGGCCGCCGGGTAGCGATCGGCCAGGGAGCCGGTCGACGGACCGCCGAGAATGTTGACCATCACCGACCAGCGGTCGCGGCATCCGGTCGCCCCCAGCGGCAGGTCGAGCACCGCGCGCAGGTGCTGCTCGAACTGGCTCGTCGTGGAGCCGTCGATCGTCCAGTGCCCGGTGTTGTGGGGTCGCATAGCCAGCTCGTTCACGAGCAGCCGCTCGTCGGTGGTCTGGAACAGCTCGACGGCGAGCACGCCGGTCACGCCCAGACGCTCGGCGACCGTCGTGGCGATCTGCTCGGCCAGGTCGGCGATGGTCCCGGCCGAGGAGGGCGCGGGCGCGAAAACCTCGGCGCAGACGCCCTCGCGCTGCACGCTCTCCACGACCGGCCACAGCGCGAGCTCGCCGCTCGGCCGCCGGGCCACGAGCTGCGCGAGCTCGCGCTGGAACTCGACGAGCTCCTCGGCGAGCAGCGGCCCGCCGTCGGCCAGCCAGTCGTCGACCTCGGATGCCGCGGAGACCACCCGCACGCCCTTGCCGTCGTAGCCGCCGCGAGGGGTCTTCACCACAACGCGGCCCCCGTTGCCGGCGAGGAACTCGTCGAGGTCGGCGCTCGTCTCGATCCGCGCCCACTCCGGCTGCGGTACGCCCAGCGCGGCCAGGCGCTCGCGCATGAGCAGCTTGTCCTGCGCGTACTGCAGGGCATCGGGACCGGGCTGCACGTTCACCCCCGCGTCGACGAGCGCGCGCAGCACCTCCTGCGGCACGTGCTCGTGGTCGAACGTGACGACATCCACCCCCCTCCCAAAACGCAGGACTTCCTCCAGCTCGCGGTGGTCGCCGAGCTCGCTGACGGCGATCGCGGCAGAATCTCCTGCGTTTTCGGCGAGCACACGGATGTCGAGTCCGAGGGCGATGGCGGGCGGCACCATCATCCGCGCCAGCTGGCCTCCGCCGATGACCCCGACTGTTGGCATTTCGTCTCCTCGTGCAGCATCCCCTGCCGTACATCCCACGTGCACGGCCGCCGGTTAGAATCACTGGCGTTGCCTACCATCTTCGCCCATCGACAAGGGGCCGCATGCGCGTGCTGATCGCACAGCTAGCCCGTTTCGGGCTCGTCGGATGCGTCGGCCTCGTCGTCGACGCCGGAGTCTTCAACCTCCTGCGCGCCACCCTGCTCGACCCGGACGCGGTGCACAACGGCGTGATCTACGCGCGCGTCGTCTCCACCACGATCGCGATCGTCGTCAACTGGCTCGGCAACCGGTTCTGGACGTTCGGCGACCGCCGGCGCCCGCACATCGTGCGGGAGGCGATCGAGTTCGCCGTGGTGAGCGTCGGGGGCCTGCTCATCGGCCTCGCGTGCCTGTGGGTCTCCCACTACTTGCTCGGCTTCACCAGCGTGCTGGCCGACAACATCGCCAACTACGTCGTCGGGCTGGTGCTCGGCACGGCGTTCCGGTTCACGCTCTACCGCGTGTGGGTGTTCAGCGACGAGCGCACCGACCCGGTGCGCCCCCTCTCCGACGACCTCGTCAGCGACGTCCCCACACGGTCGTCGCGTCGTCGTCGCGTGTCGCCTCGGCCTGTCGCCGAGCGGCGATCGGATTGAGGCTCTTCTCCATCAGGTCGTGGAGCGCCGCCTGCACCAGGTCGGCGCTCGGAACGTCGCGGAGCACGAAGGGGTGCTCGATCCCGGTGTTGATCAGCACGTTGCCGCTGCCGAACAGCGCCTGGAGCCCGGCCTTGCGCACCGTCACGTCGTAGCCGCGGCTGTGCAGGAGTTCCTGCCGCATCCGCACGAACAGTCCCGAGCGCACGATCAGGCGACGCGAGGTGATCACGTAGCGCTTGCTCAGCCAGGAGAGCATCGGGAGAGCCCAGAGCAGCAGGATGACGAGCCCGCCCCCCGCGAGCACCGCGATGTTCTGCCAGCTCTCCGCGAATCGGCCCGCGAACCACCCCATCGCCCCGATCGCGGCGATGAGCACGAGCGACGGCCAGAACAGCGCCCGCGCATGCGGCCGCAGGCGCGCGACGACGCGCTCCGCCTCGCCCTGCTCGCCGGTGCCCGTGCTGCTCATGTCCTATTCATACCGCAGATGCGTCACGTCGCCCGCTGCCACCGCGACGAGCCGCGCATCCGCCGCACGACGCACGCACAGCCGCCCGCTCGAGTCGAGGTCGACGGCGGTGCCCACGAGGTCGTCCCCGCCGGGCAGCTCCACCCGCACCTCGTGGCCGAGCGTGGTGCACGCCGCCTCCACCTCGGCGGCGATGCCGGCGCCCACGGCGTCGCCGCCCTCGACGGTGAGGCGGTGGAGCAGCGCGGCGAGGGTCTCGAGGTAGCGGCTGAGGGCGGCATCCGCCAGCTCCGGCCCCGAAACGAGCGGGTCGTTGAGACTGAGGGAGGTGGATGCCGCGGTGGGCAGCTGCTCGCGGGTCATGGTGAGGTTCACCCCCGCGCCCATCACCAGCCCGTCGCCCGAGGGGAGCAGCTCGGCGAGCAGCCCGGAGACCTTGAGGCCGTCGATCTGCACGTCGTTGGGCCACTTCAGCCCCACGTCGTGAGCGGGGACGAGCTCGGCGACCGCCCGGCGCATGGCGAGGCCCGCGATGAGCGGGATCCAGCCGTAGTCGTCCAGGGCGAGTCGCGGGCGAAGCAGCACCGAGATGGCGAGGGTCGTGCCGGGCGGCGCCACCCAGACGCGGCCGAGGCGCCCGCGACCGCTCGTCTGCGACTCGGTCACGAGCACGGAGAAGTGCGGGTAGTCGGCGGATGCGGCGCGCTCCGCCAGCTCGGTGTTGGTGGACCCGACCTCGTCGAGCACGTCGAGCCGCGCGGCGAACGCGGAGCTGAGCGGGAACGGCACCGCCCCACTGTATCCCTGCCGAAAACGCAGGAGATTCGCTCCGGATGTCGCGAAACGGGTCACCTCGCACCATCCGGCGCAGAATCTCCTGCGTTTTCGGTAAGCGGGTGGGGATCGGGCATGATGGGGGGATCATGGATCGCGACTCGCCCGGGAGCGCCGGGCGGGAGCCCCGTGTGCTGGTCATCACCCCCACCTACGACGAGGCGCTGAACCTCGAACGGGTGCTCGCAGGCATCGCCGCCGCCTACCCTGCCGCGGACGTGCTGGTGGTCGACGACGGGAGCCCGGACGGCACCGCCGACCTCGCCGAGCGCCTCGCGACGACGGATGCCCGCATCCACGTGCTGCGCCGCCCGGGCAAGCTCGGGCTCGGGTCGGCCTACCTCGCCGGATTCGACTGGGGTCTCGCGCGCGGGTACGAGATCCTCGTGGAGATGGATGCCGACGGCTCGCACCCCGCCGACCGCCTCCCCCAGCTCGTGGCGGCGGTCGCCGACGGCGCCGGGCTCGCGATCGGCTCCCGCTGGACGCGCGGCGGGTCCGTGGTCGACTGGCCGCGCTCCCGCGAGCTGCTGAGCCGCGGCGCGAACCTCTACGCCCGCCTCGCGCTCGGCATCGGCGTGCACGACTCCACTGCCGGCTACCGCGCCTTCCGCGCCGACGTGCTGCGCGCGATCCAGCTCGGCGGGGTCGACTCGCGCGGCTACTGCTTCCAGATCGACCTCACCCTGCGCACCGTGGAGGCGGGCTACCCGATCGTCGAGGTGCCGATCCGCTTCGTGGATCGCATCGCCGGGGTATCCAAGATGAGCGGCTCGATCGTCGGCGAGGCCATGTGGCGGGTGACCGTCTGGGGCCTCGCGCGGCGGGTCGGTCGCGGGCGGCGGTTGTCGGCATCCTGACGCGCCACGCGGCTTCTTGTGGAGGAGTCCACCAGGCCGTCGCGGGGGGCCACCGGTAAAGTCGAGACCGTGACTGCTGAGACGAACGACATGTACACGACCGCGGGCAAGCTCGCCGACCTGAAGGTGCGCTACCACGAAGCCGTGACGGCGAGCGGCGAGGCCGCGATCGAGAAGCAGCACTCGAAGGGCAAGAAGACCGCCAGGGAGCGCATCGAGCAGCTGCTCGACCACGGCTCGTTCGTGGAGCTCGACGAGTTCGTGCGCCACCGCACCCACGCCTTCGGCATGGAGAGCAAGCGGCCGTACGGCGACGCGGTGGTGACCGGCACCGGCACCATCCACGGCCGCCAGGTCGCCGTCTACAGCCAGGACTTCACCATCTTCGGCGGCTCGCTGGGCGAGGTCGCGGGAGAGAAGATCATCAAGGTGATGGATCTGGCGCTCAAGACCGGCGTGCCGATCATCGGCATGCTCGACTCGGGCGGCGCGCGCATCCAGGAGGGCGTCGTCGCGCTCGGCAAGTACGGCGAGATCTTCAAGCGCAACACCGCCTCCTCGGGCGTGATCCCGCAGATCTCGATCATCATGGGCCCGGCCGCGGGCGGCGCCGTGTACTCCCCCGCGCTCACGGACTTCGTGATCATGGTGGACAAGACCAGCCAGATGTTCGTCACCGGTCCCGACGTGATCAAGACCGTGACCGGCGAGGATGTCGGCATGGAGGAGCTCGGCGGCGCCCTCACGCACAACAGCCGCTCCGGGGTGGCCCACTGGCTCGCCAGCGACGAGGATGACGCGCTCGACTACGCCCGCACCCTGCTGAGCTTCCTCCCCGACAACAACCTCGCCGAGCACCCGCTCTACGAGAGCGACGTGGAGCTCGAGATCACCGACGAGGACCGCCGCCTGAACACCCTCGTGCCGGACAGCCCGAACCAGCCGTACGACGTGAAGGTCGTCATCGAGCACATCGTCGACAACGCCGACTTCCTCGAGGTGCAGCCGCTGTTCGCCCCGAATATCGTGATCGGCTTCGGCCGCGTCGAGGGCCGCGCGGTGGGCATCATCGCCAACCAGCCCAACTCGATGGCCGGCACGCTCAACATCGAGGCGGGCGAGAAGTCGGCCCGCTTCGTGCGGTTCTGCGACGCCTTCAACATCCCGATCCTCACGCTGGTCGACGTGCCGGGCTACCTTCCCGGCACCGATCAGGAGTGGACCGGCGTCATCCGCCGCGGGGCCAAGCTGCTCTACGCCTACGCGGAGGCGACGGTGCCGCTGGTGACCGTCATCATCCGCAAGGCCTACGGCGGCGCCTACATCGTCATGGGCTCCAAGCAGCTCGGCGCCGACCTCAACTACGCCTGGCCGACCGCCGAGATCGCCGTCATGGGCGGCCAGGGTGCCGTGCAGATCCTCTACCGCAACGAGATCAAGGCGGCCGAGGAGGCCGGCGAGGATGTCGCGGCGGTGCGCACCCGGCTCGCCAACGAGTACACCTACAACGTGGCATCCCCGTTCCTCGCGGCGGAGCGCGGCGAGCTCGACGGCGTGATAGAGCCGGCCGCGACCCGGGTCGTGGTGGTCAAGGCGCTGCGGGCGCTGCGCACGAAGCGGGCCACGCAGCCCCCCAAGAAGCACGGGAACATCCCGCTGTGAGCGACTCCGGTCTCGAGTTCTCCATCGTGTCGGGCGATCCGACGCCCGAGGAGCTGGCCGCGGTCACCGCGGTGATCCAGGCGCTGGCCCATGAGCGCGAGGAGGAGGACTCGGGGGGTGTTCGCCGTGGCCCCTCGGCGTGGCAGCGCAGTCAGCGGGCCACGCGGGTGCCGCTCACCCCCGGTTTCGGCGCCTGGCGGAGCTTCTCGGCCTGACACTGCGCATAACCACCCCCGAACGGGTGTGGTTCCGCGGAATCCACGTTCTGGCCCGGCGAGTCGATGCGGAATCCGTTGCAACGGCTGCGGAACGCGTCGTCTCGCACCCGCTCTGCGGAGGAAAAGGCGGGTCGCACCCCGTTTGTACCCCTGTATCCGCATCGACCAGGCCCGAGAATACGGCCTGAATCGGTTCATTTTCGGCGGATCGGGGTACAGGATTGTCCCCCGTCAGTCCCCCAAAAATGCGACTTTGGTTCATGGGAGTGATCGCGCAGTATTGGTCGTGCTAGGTGTCTCTCATCGAGTTACACCGCCATCCATTGGCCGACTAGGGTAAGCGCGCCAATGGCTTGGGGGCGGGTCAGGACGATATTCGGGTTATCGTTCTGACCCGGGGTTTGGATGGGGCCGGTGTTCGCACCGGCCCCATTTCCCGTTAAGAGCGCGAGTCCGCCGGCGCCTCGACCGTGCGCGGGATCTCGAGCCACAGGTCGACGCGATCCTCGTCGTCATCGTCGTCCGCGTGACTGCCCAGCGCGCTCGCATGCCCGTCGTCCATCGAGGAGAGACCGACGACGGTCACCGCCGTCTCGGCGCCGCCGGGCACCGTGCGCACGATGAGCTTGTCGGTCACGGTGTCGCGGATCGCCTCGCCGAGACGGTTGAGGATGCGGTCGAGCTCCGGCCCCTCCAGATCGTCGAGGCCGCCCTCATCCAGCAGCGTGACGACCGTGCCGCGACGCCGAGCGATCATGATCTGCTCGCGCACGAAGTCGTTCAGCAGCGTGCGCCCGCGGATCTCGTCGCGGATGGCGCCCTCCAGGTAGAGGCACTCGAGCCGCTGACCCTCGGTGAGCTCGCCCTTCGAGGCGACGATCTGCCTCAGCATCGGCAGCGCCATCCTGCTGGTCTGACCGAGCCGGAACTGCCGCTCAGAGACGTGCGCCTCCTGCGCCGCGCGCCACTCCACCGCCTCGCGCTCCGCCAGCGCGTACTGCCGGGCGTCGCGATCGGCCTTCGCCAGCGAGAGCGCGAGCGCATAGGAGATGGCCACCCAGAGCGTGCTCCCGATGACCCCGAACGCGACCAGGCCGCCGAATCCGGCCCAGGCGACCGTCTCCACGATGAGAATGCCCACCCCGATCCAGGCGAACAGCTGCCGCCGCCTGGTCGAGGTGATGACCATGAGGGTGCCGATCGCGGCCGTGTGCCACGCCGCATAGCTGTCCTTCGGCACCTGGTGCACCACGCTGGTCACCAGCACCGGCACGACGAGGGCGATCGCCACGTTGAAGGCCGCAAGCCACACCGGCATCCTCGGCCGCTTCGACGGCCACAGGCTCGCCAGGGTGGCCACCCCGTAGAGCACGATCGCCGCGATGTACGGCCCCTTGTCGGTCGGCACCGCGATCGAGACCGACGCGAGCACGATGTGATACGCCGAGAAGACCGCGGCGAGCGCGACGATGAGGTAGCGGGGCACCGAGATGATCACCGTGCCACCTGCTCCCCGTAGCTCGGCTGCTCCGTGAGCGAGTCATCCGGGTTCGGCCAGCGGATGCTGATGACCGTCCCCGCGCCGGGTGCCGAGTCGATCGTGACCTGGCCGCCCGCGTTCGCCACGCGCTCCATGATCGACACGCGCAGCCCCAGCCGTTCGGTCGGCACGGTGGCCACGGCGAATCCGGCCCCCGTGTCGCCGACGTCGACCTGGATGCCGTCGCCCGCGAGCCCGCGCACCGCCAGCCAGCGCTGCACGTCGCCGTCGCCGGCGTGCTGCAGGCTGTTCACCATCGCCTGCACGGCCGCCGAATAGACCGCCTCGGCGGACTGCACCGGGATGTCGCCGCTCTCGATGTCGCGCGTGCGGATCTCGAACGGCGCGGAGAGCGTCGCGGTGGCGCCCATGATCCGGTGGGCGAGCTGATTCATGCTGACCGTCGCCGCCGCGTCGGGGGCGAAGGCCGCGGCATCCTTGAGATGCCCCATCGCGTTGCGCGCCATGCGGGTCGCGAGATCCTTGGCCTCCGGCGTGTAGGCCCGGGCGGCGGAGAGCAGGGTCGTGAGCACGCTGTCGTGCACGATCGCATCCACCTGCACGCGTTCGAGCTCGGTGGCGTGCTGCCGCACCGCGTGGGCGTAGCGGTCCAGCGCGGTGGACTGGGCGTTGTCGACCGAGTTCGACGCCTGCCGGATGAGCGTGATGATGAGCAGCACCGCGCCGCCGAGGATGATGGCGTACGCGACATCCAGCGCGGCGGACTCCCACGTGCGCGCACCGCCGCTCGGCAGGGTGCGCACGATGCCGTACATCACCGGCGCGACCACCAGGTAGGCGGTCGCGACCCAGGTGGAGAAGGCCACGGCGGCGGTCGCGGTTGCGACGGTGACCAGGTACCAGAGCCACGGGCGATCCGGCGCCACCGCCATCGGGTCCGCGGCGGCGAACGGCCACGCGACCACCTCGATGAGGAAGACGACGGCGATGAAGCTGTTGATGAACCTCACGCCGCGGCGCACCATGGAGGCGACCACCGAGGCGATCAGCCCGCCGAAGAGCGCCACGATGAACGTGTACGACCACACCGGCTGAAGCCGGTCCAGCTGGCCGAGGGTCGCCGGCACCGTCTGGGCGCCGAAGACGAGCCCGAAGATCGCGACGGAGCGCGAGACGACGGTCTCGATCTGCCTCCGGCTGATCGGGTTGCGCGGCTGCCTCGCCTGCGCTGCGGCGGCTGGTGCCTGCCGGCTAGTGGGCATCGCCCGCGTCCGGGTCGAGGCCCGGAAGGATGCCGTCCTCCACGGCACGGCGCAGCAGGTCCACCTTCGTCGGCGCCGGTCGACCCACCTCCACGTACTTCACACGGATGCGGTCGAGGTACTCGCGCGCGGTGGAGTAGCCGATCCCCAGCTGCTGAGCGGCCAGCTTGAGCGGCAGGCCGGAGGCGTAGAGGTGCAGGATCTCCCGCTCGCGACGGCCCAGCTGCGCCTTCGCGAAGTCGCGGTCCGCGTCGATCGCGGTCGCCCACTCGAGGTTGTTCAGCACCTCGCCGCGCGCGACGGTCTCCACAGCAGACATCACGGTCTTCGTGGCGGACGACTTGGGGATGACGCCTGCGGCGCCGGCGGCGAGCGCCTCGCGCACGGAGGCGACCCGGTCGGCGATGGAGTGGATGAGCACGGCCGACCCGGTGGCCTGCACGCGCTTCACGTTGTCGGTGACGGTCGAGCCGTCGCCGAGGGAGAGGTCGAGCACGACCACGTCGTTCTCCCGGCCGCCCAGGTTGGCCACGAACTCGTCGACGGATGCCGCGGCGAGCACGAAGTCGAACCCGGCCTCGATGCACGCGGCCTTCAGGCCCAGCCGAACGGACTCGTGATCGTCCACCACCGAGACCCGCACCCCGGTGCGCCGCACAAGGGTGTCCGTCTCGTCGATAGTCGTCTGCACCATTCGGATTCCTGTCTCTCACGTGGCGGTCGACCCACGGACTGCTCCTCCAATGGTAATGGCCGCGGCCCTCAGCCAGCCGTTAGAGTCGGCACATGCGTGGACGAGTCCTGAAAATATCCGTGATCGCCGGGCTCGCGGCACTCGCGCTCGCCGGGTGCTCGTCGGGCACCGCGTCATCCGGCACCGAACGCATCGACTCGTTCGACGTGGCCTACACCGTGGAGCGGAGCGGCGTGGTGCACGCCGAGGAGAGGATCGTCTACGACTTCGGCTCCTCCGGCGGGCATCACGGCATCGACCGGTTCCTCGACTCCCGGTTCTCCACCGACACCCCAGGCACGGATCGCGTGTACCGCTACGACCACATCTCCGTCGCCAGCCCCACCGGCGCATCGCCGATCTTCTCCACGTCGCTGAGGAACGTGCTGCAGATCCGCATCGGCAACACGCACACCACCACCGGGGGCGTGCAGACCTACGTCATCCGGTACGACATCCACGGGGCGCTGAACGCCCCCGCGCAGGAGGACGGCACCACCCTCGACGAGTTCTATTGGAACGTCACCGGCAGCCAGTGGACCGTGCCGATCGAGAAGGCGTCGGTCACCGTGACGGGCGCGGCCGCAGTGTCGCGCACCGCCTGCTTCGCGGGCCCCTCCGGCTCGACGACGCCGTGCGAGCAGAGCACGTCGGATGGCGCGACCGCCGCCTTCCGTCACGGACTCCTCAGCCCGGGCGAGGGTCTCACCATCGACGCCGGCTACCCCGCGGGCACCTACTCCGCCGTGGCCCCCGTGCTCGAGCCGAGCCTGCCCGCGGGCTCCGCGCCGGTCACCGGCGGCAGCAACGACGGGCCGGACCCCTTCTGGAGCCCGTGGAACTGGGGCATCGGCCTGCTGCTGCTCGTGGGCATCCCGGTGGCGTTCCGCATCCTCATCGCGGTCCGCGCCCGCGACCAGGAGTATGTGGGGGTGACACCGGGGATGATCCCGGGCGACCCGGCGAACGCCCCCGTCGGCACCGCGCCCCGACGCGAGACGATCGTGCCGTTCTATGCGCCGCCCGCGGGCGTCCCCGTGGGGGCCGCCAACACGGTGCTCACCAAGACGCGCAAGAACGTGGACATCACGGCGACCCTCGTCGACCTCGCCGTGCGCGGCCACCTCACCATCGACGAGCAGGACGGCGGCAACCGCCACAAGGCGAAGGACTACACGCTGACCGCCACCCCGGAGCGCGCGGCCGTCAAGCGCGCCGCAGCCCGGCCCGGCACCCCGGAGGCGGCCGACCTGCTCCCCCACGAGTCCCTGCTGCTGGGCAAGCTGTTCGCCGGCGGTCGCACCAGCGTCACCCTCTCCGGCCTCACCAACACCTTCGCGGCCGACATGCGGACCATCACCGCGTCGCTCGATTCGTGGATCCAGAACCAGAAGTACTTCCTCGACAAGCTCACCCGATCCCATCCGTTCCTCGCGTGGCCCATCGGGCTCGCGATCCCCTTCTTCGTCGTCAGCTCCTTCTTCGACTGGCCGCTCCAGCTGATCGCGGTGGGTGCCTTCGTCGGCGGCCTGATCGGGCTGCGCAGCTCCCGCAAGGCAGCACGACGCAGCGCGCTGGGCCATGCCGTGCTGATCCAGCTGGAGGGCTTCCGCCTCTACATCGCCACCGCCGAGGCGAACCAGATCCGCTTCGAGGAGACCGACGACGTCTTCAGCCGCTACATGCCGTGGGCCATCGCATTCGGCGAGGCGGAGCACTGGGCGGGCGTCTTCCGCAAGCTGGCCGAGGAGGGCAAGTACGCCCCGCAGCCCGACTGGTACACCACGAACGGCAACGCCTTCGCCGCCGGCTATCTCGCCGGGTCGATGTCGTCGTTCGCCACGATCGGATCCGCGCTCAGCAGCTTCGACGCCATGGCGGAGTCGGCGCTCACCTCCACGCCCTCGTCGACCGGGTCGTCCGGCTTCTCCGGCGGCGGCTTCAGCGGGGGCGGCGGCGGGTTCAGCGGCGGCGGAGGCGGCGGGGGCGGCGGCGGAAGCTGGTGAGTCTCACGCCCGCCTGAGACTGGCGACGGCCTCCACGTGGTGGGTGTTCGGGAACAGGTCGAACGCCCTGAGGCCCGTGAGCTCGTAGCCGTGGCCGGCCAGCAGCGCGAGGTCGCGGGCGAGGGCGACCGGGTCGCACGCCACGTAGACGAGCTGCGCCGGACCGAGAGCGGCGAGCAGGTCGACGACGTCGCGGCCCGCGCCGGCCCGGGGAGGATCGAGCACGACGGTCGCCCGACGCAGGCGATCCCGCTCGGCCGCGCCGGCATCCTTCGACAGCCCGCGGAGGTAGGCGTCCACCCGCGCGGTCACTGCGCTCGCGCCCACCCACTCGGCGAGGTTCTCGGCGGCGTGGTCGGTGGCCTGGTGATCGCTCTCGACCGTGGTGATGCGCAGGTGGTTGCCGAAGCGGTCGCCCACGGCGGCGGCCAGCAGGCCGACACCGCCGTAGAGGTCGAGGTTGGCGGCGCGCGGGTCGAAGAGGCTCTCGTCGACGGCAGCCTGCACGGCCTGGGTGAGCGTGGATGCCGCGTGCTCATGCACCTGCCAGAAGCCGCGCACGTCGAGCCGGAAGTCACGGTCCCCCACCCGCTCCACGATGCGCTGGGCCTTCGGGCGGGCCCTGTCGTCGGTGCCCTGCAGCACGAACGGGTTGCCGGTCGACGGGACGACCACGTCGACGTGCGTCGCCCCGCCGAAGGTCTCGCCGAACGGCGCGATCGCCTGCGCCGCCGGTACCGCGAGCGGCATGTCGGCGACCGGCACGACGTGGTGGGAGCGGGCGGCGTACGGGCCCACCGAACCGTCCTCGGCGACGTGCAGGCGAAGGCGGGTGCGCCATCCTGTTCCGTCCGCCGCCCCCGGCAGCGCCTCGACCGAGACGTCGCTCTCCACGCCCGCCATGCGGCGCAGCGAATCGGTGAGCACCTGCCGCTTGAGCTCGCGCTGGTGAGCGGACTCGATGTGGCCGAACTCCGCGCCGCCGGCCCGCTCGGCGGGATCGCGCTCGAGGGAGGCCGCCTGCCAGACGTGCGCGCGGCGGTGCTCCGACGGCCGGGGAACGGCGACCGTCTCGGCGCGCCAGAACGACTTCTTCGAGTCGTCCGTGATGCGTGCCAGCACCGTCTCACCCGGGATCGCGTCGGCCACGAAGACGACCCTGCCCTCGAGCCGCCCCACCGACACCCCGCCGTGGGCGATGTTGGTAACCTCGATCTCGACCTGCCTGCCGCGCCATTCACCCATCCCCCGAGCTTGCCACAGGAGCAGCCATGCGCCTCTACCTCGCCTCGACCTCCCCGGCCCGGCTCGCCACGCTGCGCTCCGCCGGCGTCGAACCCGTCGTGCTCCCCTCGCATGTGGACGAGGATGCGGCGGTGCAGGAGGCCTCGCCGCTCACCCCCATCGAGACGGTGCAGCTGCTGGCCCGGCTCAAGGCGCGCGCGGTGCTGATGCCGGATGTCGACGGGATCGTGCTCGGCGGCGACTCCGTCTTCGAGCTCGACGGCATCGTCTACGGCAAGCCCCACCTGCCCCGGATCGCGCGCGAACGCTGGCTGCTGCAGCGAGGGCGCACCGGCCACCTGCACTCGGGACACTGGCTCATCGACCACCGCGGCGGCGTGCTGCACGGTGAGGTGGGCGCGGTCTCCACCGCCGCCGTCACCTTCGCCGGCAACATCACCGAGCGCGAGATCGACGCCTACATCGCCACCGGCGAGCCCCTCGAGGTGGCGGGCGCGTTCACCATCGACAGCCTCGGCGCGCCGTTCATCACCTCCGTCGACGGCGATCCGCACGCTGTGGTCGGGCTCTCCCTCTCCACGCTGCGCTCACTGCTGCTCGACTTCGACATCGAATGGCCGACGCTCTGGGAGTGATGCGACAAGGTCGGCAACCATCTTTTGTGAATCACCACCAAAGCCGCGCGCCGATCACCGAATAGGCTGAATGACTATGCCCCGCATCACGAAGGTCCTGATCGCAAACCGAGGCGAAATCGCCGTACGAGTCATCAGGGCAGCGAAGGACAGCGGGATCGCCTCCGTCGCCGTCTACGCCGACCAGGACCGCGACGCGCGACACGTCAAGCTGGCCGACGAGGCCTACGCCCTCGACGGCGTCACGAGCGCCGACACCTATCTGCGCATCGACAAGGTGCTGTCGGTCGCCCGACGGTCCGGCGCCGACGCGGTGCACCCGGGCTACGGCTTCCTCGCCGAGAACGCCGACTTCGCCCGGGCCGTGATCGAGGCCGGACTGATCTGGATCGGGCCATCGCCCGAGGCGATCGAGCAGCTCGGAGACAAGGTCTCCGCACGTCACATCGCCGAGAAGGTGGGCGCTCCGCTCGCTCCCGGAACCCTCAACCCGGTGTCCGGGGCGGACGAGGTGCTCGAGTTCGTCGACATCCACGGCCTCCCTGTCGCCATCAAGGCCGCGTTCGGCGGCGGCGGTCGCGGGCTCAAGGTCGCCCGCACCCGCGATGAGGTTCCTGAGCTGTTCGACTCGGCCACCCGCGAAGCCGTCGCGGCGTTCGGCCGCGGCGAGTGCTTCGTGGAGAAGTATCTCGACGAGCCGCGCCACGTCGAGACCCAGTGCCTGGCCGACAGCCACGGAAACGTCGTCGTCATCTCCACGCGCGACTGCTCGCTGCAGCGCCGGCACCAGAAGCTCGTGGAGGAGGCGCCCGCGCCGTTCCTCACCGACGAGCAGAACGAGCTGCTGTACACCTCCTCCAAGGCGGTCCTGCGCGAGGTGGGGTACGTGGGTGCCGGAACCTGCGAATTCCTCGTGGCGAAAGACGGCACCATCTCGTTCCTCGAGGTCAACACCCGGCTCCAGGTCGAGCACCCGGTCTCCGAAGAGGTCACCGGCATCGACCTCGTGCGCGAGCAGTTCCGCGTCGCCGAGGGCGGCGTCATCGACTACGACGACCCCAAGCCGGAGGGGCACTCCTTCGAGTTCCGCATCAACGGCGAGGACCCCGGGCTCGGCTTCCTCCCCTCCCCCGGCCCCGTGCGCGCTCTGCGCTTCCCGGGCGGCCCGGGCGTGCGGGTCGACAGCGGTGTCACCACGGGCGACGTGATCAGCGGAGCCTTCGACTCACTGCTGGCCAAGCTCATCGTGACCGGCTCCTCCCGCGAGGACGCGCTCGAGCGCGCGCGCCGCGCCCTCGACGAGTTCGAGGTCGCGGGGCTCCCGACGGTGCTCCCCTTCCACCGCAAGATCGTGCGCGACCCCGCCTTCACGTCGTCGCCGTTCAGCATCTACACCCGCTGGATCGAGACCGACTTCGTCAACGACATCGAACCGTGGAGCGGCGAGCTGCCGGATGCCTCCGCGCCCGCCGCGCGCCAGAACATCGTGGTCGAGGTGGACGGCAAGCGCATCGAGGTGTCGCTGCCGGCCCGCCTGGGGGTGGCCGCGGCATCCGCCGGGCAGGGCTCCGCACCCAAGCGGCACGCGGGCACCGCGGCCGTCGCCACCGCGACGGGCGACTCCGTGAAGGCGCCCATGCAGGCCACGGTGGTCAAGCTCGCCGTGGGCGACGGCGACGCGGTCGTCAAGGGCGACCTGATCGTGGTGCTCGAGGCCATGAAGATGGAGCAGCCCATCTCGGCGCACAAGGACGGCACGATCGCGAACGTCATGGCGACGGTCGGCTCCACGGTGGCCTCCGGCACCGTCCTGCTCGACATCCGCTAGACCGCGTCTGCGCGGCCGCACTCCCTGTCGCGCGCACCAGCGCCGCGCCCGTTCGTTGACGTCGCGCCCGTTCGTACCGCAGCGCCGACGTCACAAACCCACCCGGCGGAGGTGAGCGGCGAGCCGATCGGGCGCACGCGCCGTCTCCCAGTCCCAGCGCACGACCCGGTATCCGGCGGCTCGCAGGTCATCCTCGCGGCGTTTCTCGTCGAGGAGAGCCTGCTGCGGGGTTCGACCTCTCAGGAATTCAGGCAGTGAGTACTTGCCCCGGCCGTCGAACTCACCGAGAAGGTCGAGCTCCCTCCAGCCGAAGTCCGCGACGTATCGAGCGCCGGATGCCCCGAAAACCTCGACTTGGAGGTCCGGCGCCGGGATGCCTGCGATCGCCATGGACACACGGCTGAGGGACTCACCCGGGCGATCTGCGCGTCCGTCGGCGAACGTCAGCGAACGGCGCGCCTTCGCCTCCCCCTGCCCTAGGGGAATCCGCGTCACCTCCTCCAGCAGATCAGCCCGGGTCAGCGCGGACGCCGGCATTCCCACGAGCGGATGCGTCGTGCGCCGGAGCGCGGCGTCGGCCATGACCACGGCGGCGGCGAACGATGTGCTTGCCGCGACCTCCGTGACCGTGCGTGCGAGGCTCGTGACGGCGAGGCCGTCGATCAGGACGGTGCCGCTCGGCACGCCCACGGCATGCCGGCGGAAGAGTCGCGTGGAGCGTCCGCCCGAGGCGTGCTCGACGATCGTGTGCACCTGATCCGGCCACGGCATGATCGAGGGCAACCGCCACATGGCAGCAGCCGACAGGTGGCTGAGCGTGAAGGGCTCGGCGCGACGTCGAGCCGCCGCATGAGCGAGCATTCGGTGGCGCTGGTCGGCGTCGAGCCGAGCCCACGTGGCGCTCTCGACGAAGATCCCGCGATGGATGCCGGTCAGCACTCCGGCGTGGACGCGGCGGAAGAACTCCGCGCGCTCCCCGGGAACGACGAGGTCGGTGCTGCGATCGGTCACCGTCGCCGCCGTTCGAACGTGCGCGGCGGTGACGGACGGACGCGACGACCGGGAGGAAGAGGAGAGCGGCGTCAGTTGACGATGTGCATGGCGCGGGCGGCATCCGTGATGCTGTCCGAGAGGGAGGGGTAGACCGCGAAAGCGCGCGCCACCTGGTCGACAGTGAGCCGGTGCTCGACCGCGATGGCGATCGGGAGGATCAGCTCGGATGCCCGCGGCGCCACGATCACGCCGCCGATGACGGTGCCCGAGCCGGTGCGTGCGAACAGCTTGATGAAGCCGTCCTTGATGCCCATCATCTTCGCGCGCGGGTTCGAGGCGAGGGGCAGCTTGTAGATCTCCCCCTGGGCGACGCCGTCCTCGATCTGCTTCTGCGTCCAGCCGACGGTCGCGATCTCCGGCTGGGTGAAGATGTTCGACGTCACATTGCGCAGTTCGGTGGGGTTCACCGCATCCCCCATCGCGTGGAACACGGCGGTGCGCCCCTGCATCGACGCGACGGAGGCGAGCGGCAGGAAATCGGAGCAGTCGCCCGCGGCATAGATCGAGGGCATCGAGGTGCGGGCGACGCGGTTCACGCGGATGTGCCCCGAGTCGGTGAGCTGCACGCCGGCCTCCTCGAGGCCAACCCCCGCGGTGTTCGGGATCGAGCCGACGGCCATGAGGCAGTGGCTCCCCTCCACCTTCGTGCCGTCGGAGAGGGTGGCGACCACGCCGTCGGCCGTGCGCTCGACGGTCTGAGCGCGGGACTTCGAGAGCACGGTCATGCCGTTGCGGCGGAACACGTCCTCGATCACCCGTGCGGCATCCGCGTCCTCGCCGGGGAGCACCTGGTCGCGCGACGAGATGAGCGTCACCTTCGAGCCGAGGGCGGTGAACGCCGACGCGAACTCGGCGCCGGTGACACCCGATCCGACCACGATCAGGTGCTCGGGGGTCTCCTGCAGCGTGTAGAGCTGGGTCCAGGTGAAGATGCGCTCTCCGTCGGGCCGGGCCGAGTCGAGGATGCGGGGGCTCGCGCCGACCGAGATGACGATGGTGTCGGCATCCAGCTCGTCGAAGTCGGTGCGGGTCTTGCCCTTGCCGGTGGAGACGATCACGCGGTTGGGCCCGTCGAGCCGACCCTCGCCCTGGATGACGGTGACGCCTGCCTTGATGAGCTGCGACTTCATGTCCTCCGACTGCTGGCGCGCCAGCCCGAGCAGTCGCCGGTTGACGGCCTGGAGGTTGACGGCGACCTCGGGCCGCACAGGGCGGCCGGACTCGCCGCGCGTGAAGAACTGCACGCCCAGGTCGGCGGCCTCGCCGATCGCGTTCGCGGCCTCGGCGGTGGCGATGAGCGTCTTCGACGGCACGACATCCGTGAGCACGGCCGAACCGCCGATGCCCACCCGCTCGACGACCGTGACCTCGGCACCGAGCTGCGCGCCGGCCAGGGCCGCCTCGTACCCGCCTGGCCCCCCGCCGACGATGGCGATGCGCTGCTTCCGCTCGAATTCATAGGCCATGCCCCCATTCTCCCGGGCCGCGCACCCCGCTCCAAACCGGCGCTGCCCAAAACGAAGGAGATCCTCGCCGAACGGCCGTCGACGCGCCGCGAACGCGGCAGCGCGGGCCGATCTCCTGCGTTTTCGGTGGGGCGAATACAGTGGGGGGATGTCGACGACGAACCCCAATCCGCTGGATGACCCGGCCGCAGACCCCTTCGAGATCGCCCGCACCGCCGCCGCCGAGATCGCCGAACGCACCGGGGTGGCCCGGCACGACATCGCGTTGACGCTCGGCAGCGGCTGGGGCTCCGCCGCGGACCTCATCGGCGAGACGACGGCGACGCTTCCCGCCGAGGAGATCACCGGGTTCTCCCGCCCGGCCCTCAGCGGGCACGTCGGCACCCTCCGCAGCGTGCTGCTCGCCGACGGCCGGCGCGCCCTCGTGATCGGCGCGCGCACGCACTTCTACGAGGGTCATGGGGTGCGCCGCGTCGTGCACTCGGTGCGGACCGCGGCCGCCACGGGCGCTGCGACGATGATCCTCACGAACGGGGCGGGCGGCATCCGCGAGACCTGGAAGCCCGGCACCCCCGTGCTCATCAGCGACCACATCAACCTCACGGCCGCCTCCCCACTCGAGGGCGCGACGTTCGTCGACCTCACCGACCTCTACAGCGCGCGTCTGCGCGAGGTCGCCCGCCGCGTGGAACCCGCTCTCGACGAGGGCGTCTACGTGCAGTTCCGCGGCCCCAACTACGAGACGCCCGCCGAGGTGCAGATGGCGAAGACCATCGGGGGGCACATCGTGGGCATGTCCACCGCGCTGGAGGCGATCGCGGCACGGCAGTCGGGCATGGAGGTGCTCGGGATGTCGCTCATCACCAACCTCGCGGCCGGCATCCAGAAGACTCCGCTCAGCCACGCGGAGGTGCTCGAAGCCGGGCAGAACGCCGAAGCGGTGATCGGCGCGCTGCTGGCGAAGATCGTGGGCGAGCTGTGACGGCGGACGCCGTCGCGGCGGCGCGCGCCTGGCGGGACCAGGATCCGGATCCGGAGACCCGCGACGAGCTCGATCACCTCATCGACCGCGCGGCGGCGGGCGAGGCATCCGCGCTTGCCGACCTGCGCGACCGGTTCGACACCCGGCTCGCATTCGGCACCGCGGGACTCCGCGGGCGCATCGAAGCGGGCTCCAACAGGATGAACCGGGTGCTCGTCTCGCAGGCCGCGGCGGGTCTCGCCGCATACCTGGTGCGCCGGGCGACGACCGCGCCGACCCCCGGCGGGCCGAGCGTGGTCATCGGCTACGACGGGCGCAAGAATTCGCAGGTCTTCGCCACCGACACGGCCGAGCTCATGGCCGGCGCGGGCGTGCGAGCGGTGCTGCTGCCCCGCCTGCTGCCCACACCGGTGCTCGCCTTCGCGGTGCGCCACCTCGGCACGAGCGCCGGGGTGATGGTGACCGCGAGTCACAACCCGGCGGCGGACAACGGCTACAAGGTCTACCTCGGCGACGACGACCAGGGCTCGCAGATCGTGCCGCCCGCCGACGCCGACATCGCCGCCGAGATCGAGCGGATCGCGGCATCCGCGAACGTGCGGGAACTGCCGCGCTCCACCGACTACGAGCTCGCCGACGAGAGCGTGGTCGAGGCCTACATCCGCGCGACCGCCGCCGTCTCGACCCGCCCCGCCGCGCCGGTGGCGTTCACGTACACCGCGATGCACGGGGTCGGCTGGCAGACGGCGCATCGCGTGTTCCTCGCCGCCGGGCTGGGTGCGCCCGCGATCGTCACCGAGCAGATCGAACCGGATGCCGCGTTCCCCACGGTCGCGTTCCCCAACCCCGAGGAGCCCGGCGCGCTCGACCTCGCCTTCGCCACCGCCGACAGGGCGGGCACCGACCTGGTGGTGGCGAACGACCCGGACGCCGACCGCCTGGCGATCGGCGTGCGCACGGACGGCGGATGGGAGCGGCTCAGCGGCAACGAGGTGGGCGCGCTCCTCGGCTGGAGGGCGGCCGAGCGGCTGAGGGCGCGTGGTCCGGAGGGGACGCTCGCGGCATCCATCGTCTCCACCCCCGCCCTGCGCGCCGTCGCCGAGGAGTACGGCCTGGAGTATGTCGACACGCTGACCGGATTCAAGTGGGTCTCGCGGGTGCCGGGGCTGTCGTACGGCTTCGAGGAGGCGCTCGGCTATCTGGTGGACCCGGACGTGGTGCGCGACAAAGACGGCATCTCGGCCGCCGTCGACTTCCTCGCCCTGGTCGGCGAGCTCGCCGACGCCGGCACGACGATCGCGCAGCACCGGCGCGACTTCGCGGCGCGCTTCGGCGGGTTCGCGTCGGCGCAGCTCTCCCTCCGCGTGACCGACCTCGACGAGATCGCGCGCACCATGGCGCGCCTGCGCGCCGACCTCCCCCCGCGCATCGAAAACGAAGGAGTTTCTCGCGTCGACGACTTCATCGACGGGTTCGAGGGCCTTCCGGCCGGAGATATCCTGCGTTTTTGGATGGCGGACGGGTCGCGGGTGATCGTGCGGCCGAGCGGCACGGAGCCGAAGCTGAAGGTCTACCTCGACGCATCCAGCACCGAGGGGGATGCGGATGCCCGGCTCTCGGCAGCGAAGGCGAAGGTCGCCGCGCTGGAGGCCGGCATGCGCGCCATCCTCGCCCTCTGACCCGCCTGCCGAAAACGCAGGAGATTCGCCCCGAACGGCGCGCGCAAGCGGCGATCCGCGCCGTTTCGGGCGAATCTCCTGCGTTTTCGGCAGAGGTGGCGGCGGGGGCGGGGGTCAGGCGAGGCGGCGGGTGATCTCGGCGGCGGCGGCCCGCGCCGCGTCCTCCACGCGCTGGGCCCCGGATGCGCTGAAGCTCGTGTCCACGTACGGCACCGTGAGCGCGGCGAGCGCCGTGCCGCCGCGGCCGAGCACGGGGAAGACGATGTCGGTGATGCCCGGCTGCAGGCTATCGCTCCGCCGCACGAACCCGTCGGCGGCGATGCGGTCGAGCTCGGCCGAGGCCTCCCGCTCCGCGGCGAAGGCTCGCAGCACCGCCCCCGTCGCCGTCGTCTCGAGGGGGAACTCCGCGCCCACCCGCACGCGGAATCCGAAGTTGGCGGGGCTCTCCACCTGGGTGACGATGAGGATGCGGCCGGCATCCGCCATCCCCAGGTTGCAGCTCTGCCCCACCGAGTCGGCCAGCTCGCGCATGGGTCCGAGGGCGGCACGCACCAGGCCCCGCACCGGCTCCTGGCGGTGGGCGAGCTCGAACATCCGCATCGACAGGCTGTACAGCCCGGACGCGGGATCGCGGAACAGGTAGCCGCGCGCCTCCAGCACCTGCAGCACGCGGAAGACCTGGCCCACCGTGCGATCGACCTCCGCGGCGATCGCCGCCTGCCCGAGACCGCCCGCGCGTTCGGCGAGCAGTTCGAGGATGTCGAGCGCCTTGTCGAGCGCCGGCACCGAGTAGTCGGGCGCCGCCATCAGCGGTCGACGGCCATGGCGGCCACCATCCGCCGGGCGATCTCGCGGTTGAGGTCGTCGGGCACGCCGATCGCCCCCGGCTCCGGCGGCGCGGTCGCCACCCGCTCCAGCGACAGTGCCTGCAGCAGGAATCCGAGGTCCATCGATTCGAGGGAGTTGCCCCGCGGGTCGCGTCCGGCGAGGTTGATCATCCGCCCGCGGGCGAGCAGCACGACGTGCCTGCCGTCCGCGAATTCGACGCGCTCGATCGAGTCGTCGACCGGCACCACGCGCACCGCGGCCGCCTCGAGAGCGGGCACGTCGATCTCCCAGGCGAAGTGGCCGCTGTTCGCCAGCACGGTGCCGGACTCCATGAGCGCGAACTCGGCCGGACCGAGGATGCCGGGGCGCCCGGTCGCGGTCACGATCGTCTCCGCCCACCCGGTCAGCTCCGCCAGCGGGGCCACGCGGTAGCCGTCCATCGCCGCCTCGAAGGCCTTGAGCTCGTCGATCTCCGCGACCGCGACCCTGCCGCCGAGCGCCCGCAGGTACTGCGCGATGCCGCGTCCGCACCATCCGTAGCCGACCACCACGAAGCGTCGCCCGGGCACCATGAGACCGGTGATGCGCATGAGGCTCTCGACCACGGACTGGCCCACCGCGTGCCGGTTCTCCCCGATCGCCTTGAGGGGGCTGTCGTTGATCACGATCACCGGGAAGCGGATGCCGCCCGCGAGTTCGCCGCGCAGCCGGTCGGCCCCCGAGGTGGTCTCCTCCGTGCCGCCCGCGAGCGCCAGCCCGCGTTCGATCGCGCCGGCGAACAGGTCGGCGCCGTTGTCGAGCACCAGGTCCGGAGCGGAGTCGAGCACCCGCTCGAGGTTCGCCCTGTGCTCGTCCGCCGTGTCGGCCCGTGTTCCGTACACGTCCATGCCCGCCTCGCAGAGCACCGCGACCACGTCGTCCTGCGTCGAGCCGTGGTTGCCGGTCGCCACGATCTCCGCGCCGCCGGCCGCGAGGGTCTCGAGCAGCACGGCGGTCTTCGGGTCGAGGTGGATGGCGACGCCGATGCGCCGGCCATCGAATGGTCGCGTCGCGGCGAAGGCGGCGCGGGCGTCGGCGAGTAGCCGCATGCGGGAGCGGATCCACTCGAGCCGCTGGTGGCCCTGGGCGAGGAGTTCGGGGGTGGGGACGACGGTGGTCATCCCCACACCTTACGCTGGTGAAAGTAACTTTCGCCAGTGAAATCAGCCGAGCGCGGCCTCCAGCTTTCGGGCGAGCTCATCGGTGTCGAAGTAGTTCTCGACCACGATCACGTCGGCGTTCGTGGGACCGATGGCATCCACGAACTCTGCCGAGGTGAGGATCACCTGCGCGTCCGACGCCACCGAGGCGAGCGACGCGAGATCGGCCGCGGTGACATCGGCCTCCAGCCCCAGACGCTGGAGCACACGCTCTGCATTCACCTTCAGGATGCCGGACGTGCCGATACCCGCCCCGCAGATCGCCACGATCTTCACGATTCCCCCCTCATGATGCCGAGCACCTGGTCCACCGTGGTCGCCGCACGCAGCTCGGCGATCGCGCTGGTGTCGTTGAACACGTTCGCCAGCGAGGCCACCGACTCCAGATGGCCGGCCGGAGACAGGATGGCGAGCCCCAGCACGACGCTGACGGGATCGTTGTGGGGATGCCCGAACGGCACCGGCTCGTCGAGCGTCACCACCGCGATGCCGTCGGCCAGCACGTCGGGGCCGGGCCGGGCGTGCGCCAGCGCGAGGCCGGGGGCGATCACCACGTACGGACCGTGCTCCTCGATCATGCGGATCATCTCCGCCGCGTAGCCCGGCTTGGCCGAACCGCCGCGCACCAGGGCGGCGCCGACCTCGCGCACGGCGGCGCGCCAGTCCGGGGCGTGCGCCCCGAGCGTCACGGCGTCCGGGGAAAGCGGCGGGAGGGGCATCCTCAGGCCCTGTCGAAGCCGTCGATGATGAGATCGATGAGCTCTTCGCGGTCTTCGAGGGACTGGAAGCTCGCGGCGGCCGCATTGAGCTGGAACGCGGCGAGATCGTCGAGCCCGTAGTCGAAGGCGTCGGCCAGCAGGGCGAGCTCGCGGCTCAGGGTCGTGTTGCTCATCAGGCGGTTGTCGGTGTTCACGGTGACGCGGAAGCCCAGCTGGTAGAGCAGGTCGAAGGGGTGGTCGATGAGCTCGTCGCCCCACTGCGCGATGGCGCCGGTCTGCAGGTTCGACGACGGGCTCAGCTCCAGAGCGATCTCCCGATCCTTGACCCACTGCGAGAGGCGGCCGAGTTCCACGAAGGTGCTCTCGGCGTCCTCGCGGTCCACCACGATGTCCTCCGCGATGCGCACGCCGTGGCCGAGCCGCAGGGCCCGGCCGTCGAACAGGGCGCCGCGGATGCTGTCGAGGCCGTCCGCCTCCCCCGCGTGCACGGTCCGCGGCATGAAGTGCTTCGCCAGGTAGTCGAAGGCGGGCTGCTGCAGGCTCGGCGGGAAGCCGGCCTCGGGGCCGGCGATGTCGAATCCGGCGACGCCGTTGGTGCGGTGCCGCACCGCGAGTTCGGCGATCTCGAGACCGTCGCCGAGGTGGCGCATGGCGCTGACGAGCTGACCGACCCGGATGCGGTGGCCCTCGTGCCGCGCATCCTCGATCCCGTTCTCGATGCCCTCCTGCACCGCCTCGACCACCTCGTCGAGGCTGAGGCCCTGGGTGAGGTGCTGTTCCGGCGCCCAGCGGATCTCTCCGTAGATCACGCCGTCCTTGGCGAGATCCTGCACGAACTCGCGCGCCACGCGGGCCAGACCGTCGTGGGTCTGCATCACCGCGATCGTCACGTCGAAGGTCTTCAGGTAGTCCACCAGCGAACCGGAGTCGGCGCTCTCCGAGAACCAGGTGCCCAGTGCCGCGGCGCCCTCCGCGGGCAGATCGAGGCCGATCTCGTCGGCCAGCTCGACGATGGTCTGCGGCCGCAGCCCGCCGTCCAGGTGGTCGTGGAGCGAGACCTTGGGCAGGGTGCTGATGTTCGCTCCCCCGCCGGGCAGGAGGTAGTCCTGGGGAACAGTGTTCATGGTGCAAATCTATCGCTCGCGCGCTCGGCTAACCTGACTGAATGACCCGAAGGATCATCCTCGACTGCGACCCCGGCCACGACGACGCGATAGCGCTGATCCTCGCGCACGGGAATCCGGAGATCGAGCTCGCCGCCGTCACCACCGTGCACGGCAACCAGTCGATCGAGAAGGTCACGCGCAACGCGCTGGCGGTCGCCAGGATCGCCGGGATCACCGGCGTGCCGTTCGCGGCGGGGGCGCACCGACCGCTCGTCCGGGTTGCGGAGTATGCGCCATCCATCCACGGGGAGAGCGGACTCGACGGCCCCGTGCTGCCCGATCCGCTGATCGAGCCCGACTCCCGGCACGCGGTCGACCTGATCATCGACACGATCATGGATGCCCCGCCCGGCACCATCACGCTGGTGCCCACCGGCGCGCTCACCAACATCGCGCTCGCGGTGCGCAAGGAGCCGCGCATCGTCGAGCGGGTCGCGGAGGTCGTGCTCATGGGCGGCGGATACCACGGCGGCAACTGGAGCGCGGCGGCCGAGTTCAACATCGTGATCGACCCCGAGGCCGCGCACATCGTCTTCAACGAGAAATGGAAGCTCACCATGGTGGGGCTCGACCTCACGCATCAGGCGCTGGCGACCCCCGACGTCGTCGCCGCCATCGCGGCAGTGGACACCGCCCCGGCCCGCTTCGTGGTGGAGCTGCTCGAGTTCTTCGGCACCACCTACCTGGAGTCGCAGGGCTTCGAGCATCCGCCGGTGCACGACCCGTGCGCCGTCGCGCTGGTGATCGACCCGACGGTGATGGAGGTCGTGAAGGTCCCGCTCGACATCGAGCTCACCGGCGCGCTCACCCTCGGCATGACGGTGGCCGACTTCCGCTCCCCCGCGCCCGACGACTGCACCACGCACGCGGCGACCCACCTGGACCGCGACCGATTCTGGTCCCTGATCGTGGACGCCCTGCAGCGCATAGGCGACCCGGCCTGAGCCGAGGTGCGCCGATCCGACAGTCCCGCCCGGGTCGAACGGTCGTCACTACTGCTGGCGGCCTCGCTGGCCACGGACAGGGCCGACTCCCGACCGGGAGGTGCTCCGTCTGGTCGCATCGCGCCTCCGCGCCCGGGGCTGGCGAGGCTGAGGTGCACCGAACGGACACCGAGACCGGGGCCGGACTGGTCGGTCGGTGCACCTCACGCGGGGACGAAAGGGTCAGGCGCCCAGGCGGTCGGCTATCAGGGGGCCGCCGGTGGCGATCGGGGAGCCCGGGTCGCCGATCGCGTAGGCGCCGTCGAGCGCCTCGAGGGCGCGGGCGAAGCGCTCGGGCTCGTCGGCGCTGAGGGTGAAGAGGGGCTGGCCCTCCGTCACGGTGTCGCCCGGCTTGGCGTGCAGGTCCACGCCGGCCGCGTGCTGCACCGGATCCTGCGCACGGGCGCGTCCGGCACCGAGCCGCCAGGCGGCGATTCCGAACGGCAGCGCCTTCTGCTCGACGAGCACGCCCGAGCGCGGCGCGGTCACCACGTGGGTCTCGCGCGCCACGGGGAGTGGGGCGGAGGGATCGCCGCCCTGCGCCCGGATCATGCGGCGCCAGGTGTCCATCGCCCGGCCGTCGTCCAGGGCGGCCGCGACGTCGGCGTCGGGCTGCCCCGCGTGCCGCAGCATCTCGCGGGCGAGCGCGACGGTGAGGGCGCGGACATCCGACGGCCCGCCGCCCGAGAGCACCTCGACCGATTCGCGCACCTCGTTGGCGTTGCCGATCGCGTTACCGAGCGGCACGTTCATGTTGGTGAGGAGGGCGGATGTCGCAACGCCCGCGTCCTCGCCCAGCTCGACCATCGTGCGCGCGAGCTCGCGGGACTGCTCGATGTCTTTGAGGAACGCGCCGGAGCCGAACTTCACGTCGAGCACGAGTGCTGCGGTGCCCTCCGCGATCTTCTTGCTCATGATCGACGAGGCGATGAGCGGGATCGCCTCGACCGTGCCGGTGATGTCTCGCAGGGCGTAGAGCTTGCCGTCGGCCGGCGCGAGCCCGGAGCCCGCCGCGCAGATCACCGCGCCGACGTCGTCGAGGATCTCCCGCATCCGCTCGGGGCTCACGGATGCCTGCCATCCGGGGATGCTCTCGAGCTTGTCGAGCGTGCCGCCGGTGTGGCCGAGCCCGCGGCCGGAGAGCTGCGGCACCGCCACCCCGAACGAGGCGACGAGCGGGGCGAGCGGAAGGGTGATCTTGTCGCCAACACCGCCGGTGGAGTGCTTGTCGGTGGTGGGCTTGGAGAGCCCCGAGAAGTCCATGGTCTCGCCGGAGGCGATCATCGCCATGGTGAGGTCGCGGATCTCGCGGCGCTCCATGCCGTTGAGCAGGATCGCCATGGCCATGGCCGACATCTGGGCGTCGGCGACGTACCCGCGGGTGTACGCGTCGACCAGCCAGTCGATCTGGGCGGTCGAGAGCACCCCCTTGTCGCGCTTGGTGCGGATGAGGTCGACGGCGTCGAAGGCCTCGATCATCCCTCCACCGCGTCCCGGTACTCCACGAGCGTGCGCGGACCGAACGCGTCGGGCAGCACCTCGTCGATGGTGCGGATGCCGGAGACCGTCTCGAGAAGCATCCCCGGCGCCGAGTGCTCGTACAGCAGCTGACGGCAGCGCCCGCACGGCATCAGCGCCCCGCCCTGGCCGTCCACGCAGGTGAAGGCGACGAGCTTGCCGCCGCCGCTGGCGTGGAGCGCGGAGACCAGTCCGCACTCGGCGCACAGGCCGACGCCGTAGGAGGCGTTCTCGACGTTGCATCCCGAGACGAGCCGGCCGTCGTCCACGAGCGCGGCGACCCCCACCGGGAAGTTCGAGTACGGCGCGTACGCGTGGGTCATGGCCTCGAGGGCGACGGCGCGCAGCGCGTCCCAGTCGATGTCCGTGCGCGACGTCTCGGCCGAGACGACCTCGTCGAGCCCGCTCATGACTTCACGTACGGTTTGCCGGATGCCGCGGGCCCTCGCGAATGCCCGACGAGCCCCGCGACCGCGAGGATCGTGACCACGTACGGGAGCATCAGCATGAACTCGCTCGGCACCGGCGACCCCGCAGCGCTGAGCGAGAACTGCAGGCTGCTGGTGAAGCCGAACAGGAGGGCCGCGAGGGTAGCGAGGATCGGGTTCCAGCGCCCGAAGATCACCGCGGCGAGGGCGATGTACCCGGCGCCCGCCGTCACCTCCCGGGTGAACAACGGCGAGGCGGCGAGGCTGTAGTACGCGCCGCCCGCGCCCGCGATGGCACCGGCGAGGAGCACGTTCCAGAAGCGCGTGCGGTTGACGTTGATGCCCACGGTGTCGGCGGCCGTCGGGTGCTCGCCCACCGCGCGGACACGGAGGCCCCAGCGCGTCTTGAACAGCCCGAACCAGACCAGGAAGACGGCCACGTACATGATGTAGACGATGATCGTCTGCCGGAACAGCGCCGGCCCGAGCACCGGGATCTCGCTGAGGATCGGGATCGGCAGGAACGGGAAGTGCGGCGGCGCGTTCAGCGTCGGCGCGTTGGAGGCCAGCACCTGCGAGTACAGGAAGTCGGTGAGGCCGATCACGAGCACGTTCAGCACAACGCCCACGATCACCTGGTCGACGAGGTACGTGATCGAGAAGGTCGCGAGCACCGCGGAGACGAGCACCCCCGCGAGCATCGCCGCGATGAATCCGACGATCGGCTGGTGGGTGATGGTGGCCACGACCGCCGACACGAAGGCGCCGGCGAGCAGCTGACCCTCGATGGCGACATTGACCACGCCCACTCGCTCCGAGATGACCCCGCCGAGCGCGCCGAAGATGAGCGGCACGCTGATGCCGATGGCGCTGAGCAGGAGCCCGGGCACGGCGAGCGTGTTGTTCGCGGCCGCCCAGGTGAGGAAGCCGACGAAGAACACGATCGCGTACACCGCGATGAACCAGATGGGCACCTTGCGCGCGGCATAGGCGAGGTAGGCCGCGATCACGGTGAACACCGCGAGCAGGATCGTGATCGCCACGCCGGTCGCGCGGGTGGGCAGGGTCGCGATGGGCAGCTGGATGACGTCCGAGGAGGTCGACAGGTTGAAGTGGGTGACCCCGTCGCGCCCGAAGGCGATGAAGAGCAGCACCGAGACGATCACGAAGACGCCGAAGATGATCGGCGTCTTCCATGAGCGCACGACGGCCTTCTGCAGGTGGATCGGCGTCTCATCGATGCCGGGGGTGGCGACTGCTGCGCTCACTTGGTCACGACCTTCCGGGCTGCGGTGACGGGGGTCCTGCGTTTCGGTGCAGTGCCGGGCTTGGGGAGGTGGAAGATCGTGCGCACGAGCGGGGGCGCCGCGATGAACAGCACGATGACCGACTGCACGACGAGCACGATGTCGACCGGAACGTTCTGCGCCGCCTGCATCGTGTACCCGCCGGCCTGGAACGCGCCGAATAGCAGCCCCGCACCGAACACGCCCCATGGGCGGGAGCGGCCGAGCAGGGCGACGGTGATGGCGCTGAAGCCGATGCCGGAGTCGATCCCCGCGCTGAATCCGCTGGTGATCACGCTCTGCACCTGGTTGGCGCCCGCGAGACCCACCAGCGCGCCCGAGATGAGCATGCCGTAGATGTACATGCGGTTCACGTTGATGCCGGCGGTGCGCGCCGCGCGCGGGTTCTCGCCGATCGCCCGGAACTGGAAGCCGAGGCTCGACCGGTTGAGCAGCCACCACACGAAGACGGTCGCGCCGATGACCAGGATGAAGCCGAACGTGAGCTGGAACCCGGGCCCGAGCAGGCTCGGCCAGATCGCCCCGGGGTTCATCGGCGCCGACTTGGGGTTCGACGAGCCGGGCGCCTGCAGCACGGGCACCTTGAGGAGGTAGCTCACCAGGTAGAAGGCCACGAAGTTGAGCATGATCGTGACGATGACCTCGTGCGCCCCGGTCTCTGCCTTGAGGAATCCGACGATGCCCGCCCAGATCGCACCGCCGAAGAGTCCGGCGGCGAGCGCCAGGATGGCGAGCAGGGGGAACGGCAGGTCGACGCTGAATCCGACCCATCCCGCGCACGCCGCCGCGGCGAGGATCTGACCCTGGCCGCCGATGTTGAACAGCCCGATCCGGAACGACAGCGCGATGCCCAGGCCCGCAGCGATCAGGGACGTCGCGTCGGCGAGGGTGTCGGTGAGCGGGTGGATGCCGTCGATGAAGCTGGTGGCGCCGAAGTTGTAGATCGCGCCCTGGAACAGTGCCGAGTACGCACCCGAGACCGAACTCCAGATGGCGGAGAACGTGTCGGCGGGGCGCCCGAAGAAGTAGGCGGAGGCCGCCTGCACCCCCGGGTCGGTCGCGGCGATGAGGATCGCGCCGACGATGAGGGCGATCAGCACGGCGAGCACGGATATGACCGCGCTTCCGCCGAGCACGTCCCGCACGTACTGCTGGAACTTCGACGGCTCCTCGTCGCGGGCCTCGGCGGGGAGGTACTCGGTCTCTTTCGTGACGGTCACGCTGCCGCGCCCTTCTGCTTGGCGACGGCGTCGTGGGTGTCCCCCGCCATCATGAGGCCGAGGATGTCGCGGCTCGTGTCCGCCGGCACGATGCCGACGATCTGCCCGCGGTACATCACCGCGATGCGGTCCGCGAGCGCGACGACCTCGTCGAGCTCGGTGGAGACCACGATGACGGGCACGCCGGCATCGCGGGTGGCGACGATCCTCGTGTGCACGAACTCGATGGATCCGACATCCAGCCCCCGCGTGGGCTGGGCGGCGACGAACAGCCGCAGGGTGCGGCTGAGCTCGCGGGCCAGCACGACCTTCTGCTGATTGCCTCCGGAGAGCCGCCCGACGTGCGTGCCGACCCCCTGAGCGCGAATGTCGAACTCGGTGATCTTCTGCTCGGCGAAGGCGCTGAGGTAGTTGAGCCGGAGGGTGCCCGCCTTGACGAACGGCTCGCCGTCCGCGCGGTCGAGCATGAGGTTCTCGGCGATGGTGAACTCGGCGACGAGCCCGTCCTCCTGGCGGTCCTCGGGCACGAAGCCGACGCCCGCGTTGAGCACGCCGCGCACGCTCTTGTCGCGGAGGGAGACGCCGTCGAGCCGGATGTCGCCGGTCACCTTGGACTGCAATCCCAGGATCGCCTCGGCGAGCTCGGTCTGCCCGTTGCCCTGCACTCCGGCGATGGCGAGGATCTCGCCCGCCTTCACGTCGAAGCTCACGTCGTTGACCACCAGGTGGCCCTCGGCGTCGATCACGGAGAGGTTCTCCACGACG
The DNA here is from genome assembly GCA_966212465.1 of uncultured Lacisediminihabitans sp. Taxonomy (GTDB): domain Bacteria; phylum Actinomycetota; class Actinomycetes; order Actinomycetales; family Microbacteriaceae; genus Lacisediminihabitans. Next base: position 915 of record CBIHRK010000010.1, on the reverse strand, counting down.
AGCGCGGCCTCCCCCGGCGTTGCCGGGTCCTTGTGCACGGTGAGCTCGACCGCGCGCCCGACCATGAGCGAAGCGAGCTCGGTGTTCGTGGCGGTCGGGGAGGCCTCACCGACCACCTTGCCGAGCCGGATGACGGTGATGCGGTCGGCGACCTCGCGCACCTCGCGCAGCTTGTGGGTGATGAAGACGATCGAGGTGCCCGAGTCGCGCAGCTGCCTCATGATCACCATGAGCTCGTCGGTCTCCTGGGGGGTGAGCACGGCGGTCGGCTCGTCGAACACCAGCACGCGGGCATCCCGAGAGAGCGCCTTGATGATCTCGACCCGCTGCTGGACGCCCACCGGGAGGTCGCCGACGAGCGCGTCGGGGTCGACGTGGAATCCGAAGCGCGCCGAGATGTCGAGCACCTGCTTGCGGGCCGCCGCCAGGTCGAGCGTGCCCGCGAAGCGGGTCTGCTCGTGGCCGAGCATCACGTTCTCGGCGACCGTGAACACCGGGATGAGCATGAAGTGCTGATGCACCATGCCGATTCCCGCGTTCATGGCGTCGCCCGGACCGGCGAAGTGCTGGACGTCGTCGTCGAGCAGGATCTCGCCTTCTTCGGCCTGATACAGGCCGTACAGCACGTTCATGAGGGTGGACTTGCCAGCGCCGTTCTCACCGAGCAGCGCGTGGATCTCACCGGGTTCGACCGTGAGGTCGATGTGGTCGTTCGCGACCAGGGCACCGAAGCGTTTCGTGATGCCCCGCAGTTCGAGCTTCATGGGTCTCAATCTATCGGGTGGGGTGAAACCGAGAGGTAAGAAAAAAGAGTGGGGGGGGGCCCCCGGGGGGGCGCCCCCCCACCGGGGGAGGCGACATGCCGCCCCCCATACATACCCCGGTTGTTTGGGGCGTCAACCCCACCACCACCCC
>CBIHRK010000009.1:0-132259 GCA_966212465.1 uncultured Lacisediminihabitans sp. | reverse complement strand
CCCCCCAACTCCCCCCGGCCCCACCCGCGGGCCCCCCCACTAACCCCTCCCGCGCGGGCCGTCCGGGGGTCGCTTTATCTCCCCCAAAAGCCCCCATCTACGGCCCCTCGCGGATGGGGGACTAGAGGTGGGGGTGGATTTGGGTGGCGAAGCGGCGGGTCAGGGTGGCCAGCGTGTCGTCGCCCGGCGCCGCCCAGACGTCGGCGTTGAAGATCTCCACCTCCACGTCGCCGGAGTAACCGGTCGCGGCGACCGCCGCCGTGAGACTCGCGAAGTCGATGTGGCCGTCGCCCATCATGCCGCGGGAGAGAAGCGCGTCGGCGGGCAGCGGGGTGATCCAGTCGCCCACCTGGTAGCTCGCGATGCGAGCGCCTGCCCGAGCGATCTGGTCGAGCACCTGCGGATCCCACCACACGTGGAAGGTGTCCACGACGACGCCCACGTCGTCCGGATCGAAGGCCTCGGCGATGTCGAGCGCCTGACCGAGCGTCGAGATCACCCCGCGGTCGGCGGCGAAGATCGGATGCATCGGCTCGATCGACAAGTTCACCTCCCGTTCCCGGGCATACGGCACCAGCAGCTCGATGGCGGTGGCGGCACGCTCACGGGCCGCCACGACATCGCGATCCCCGTCGGGGAGCCCGCCCGCGACCAGCACGAGGGTGTCCGCACGCAGCGCCGCGGCCTCGTCGATGGCGCGCCGGTTCTCGTCGAGGGACTGCTCGAAACGGGCCGGGTCGGTGAAGAAGCCGCCGCGGCAGAGCGACGAGACGAGCAGGCCCGCGTCGTCGAGCATCCGCCTGGCCTCACGGACTCCCACCTCGGCGACCGGCTCCCGCCAGACTCCGATGGAGCCGATCCCGGCCGCAACGCAGCCCGCGATGGCCTCGGCGAGCGTCCAGTTCGCGGTGGTGCGCTGATTGAGCGAGACCCGCGCCAGACGCGGGTCGCCCGGGAGTGGTGTCTGGATGCCGGCCGGCGCGCCGGACGGCACATCGAAGCCGCTCACGCGCGCACCCCCGACACGGCGAGCAGGAGCGAGAGCCGCTCCGCCGCGAGGTCCGGCTCGCGCAGCAGGCGCGCGTCGTTCGCCAGCTCGAACACGCGCGACAGATGGATGACGCTGCGCGCCGACTGCAGCCCGCCCACCATCGTGAAGCCGGGTTGGTAGCCGTTCAGCCAGCTGAGGAACGCGATGCCCGTCTTGTAGTGGAAGGTGGGCCGCTCGAAGATGTGCCGCGAGAGCGCGAGCGTCGGGGCGAACGCCGCGTCGTACGCCCCCAGGTCGCCGGCATCCAGCGCACTGAGGGCAGCGGATGCCGCGGGCGCGATGGCCGCGAACGCGCCGAGCAGCGCATCCGAATGCCGTTCGCCGTCGCCGCGGATCAGCTCCGGGTAGTTGAAGTCGTCGCCGGTGTACATGCGCACCCCCGCCGGCAGCCGCGCGCGCAGCCCTGTCTCGTGCTCGGCGGAGAGCAGGGAGACCTTGACCCCGTCGATGGTGGCCGCGTGCGCCGTGACGAGGTCGACGAAGGCGTCGGTCGCGGTCGCGACATCCGTCGAGCCCCAGTAGCCGGCCAGCTGCGGGTCGAACGCCTCGCCCAGCCAGTGCAGGATCACCGGCTCGGCCACCTGCGACAGGATCGCGTCGTAGACCGCGCGGTAGTCGTCGGCGTCACGCGCGATCGCGGCGAGGTGCCGCGACGCCATCACGATCACCTGCGAACCGGTGGACTCCACGAAGGCGACCTGCTCGAGGTAGCCGTTGGTCACATCCTCGAGGGTTCCCGCCGACGCGAGGTGGTCGGTGCCTGCGCCGCTCGCGATCCGCGCTCCGGCGGCACCTGCCTGCTCGGCGCTGCGCCGGATGAGCTCCTGCGCCGTCGGCCAGTCGAGGCCCATATTGCGCTGGGCGGTGTCCATCGCCTCAGCGACCCCGAGCCCGTAGTCGAACAGCCCGCGGCGGAAGGCGAGGGTCGATTCCCAGTCCACGACGGCGGGCGCGCCCGGCACGTTCTCACCTCGCGGGTCGGCGACGACGTGGGCGGCCGCGAAGGCCACGCGCTTCGCGTAGGGCTCGGGGTGCGCGGCCCAGGCGCGCGGCTCGCTCAGCTCGACGCTCCGCCAGCCGCCGGCCACCGGGATCCGCACGCTCACAGCGCGCCGATCTCGATGCGGCGACCCTCGGCACTCGACGCGAGCCCGGCCTCCACCAGTTGCAGGCCGCGCACACCCGCCATGAAGTCGTAGGCGTGCGGGCGACCCGCGTCGACGTCGACGATGAATTCCTCCCACTGCGCCCGGAAGCCGTTGTCGAACTCCTGGTTGTCGGGGATCTGCTCCCACTGGGCGCGGAAGTCCTGGTCCGTCTTGAGATCCGGGTTCCACACCGGCTTCGGTGTGGCGACGCGGGGCTGGATGCGGCAGCCGAAGAGGCCGGCGACGGCGGAGCCGTGGGTGCCGTCCACCTGGAATTCGACCAGCTCGCCGCGGTCGACCCGCACGGCCCAGCTCGAGTTGATCTGGGCGATGATGTCGCCCTCGAGCTCGAAGATGCCGTAGGCCGCGTCATCCGCCGTCGCCGTGTAGGGCCTGCCCTGTTCGTCCCAGCGTTCGTGGATGTGGGTGACCGACTTGCTCGTCACGGCCCTCACCCGCCCGAACAGGTTCTCGAGCACGTAGTTCCAGTGGCAGTACATGTCGAGCGTCATGCCGCCGCCGTCTTCTTTGCGGTAGTTCCAGCTGGGCCGCTGGGCCGGGATGAGGTCGCCCTCGAACACCCAGTAGCCGAATTCGCCGCGCACGCTGAGGATGCGACCGAAGAACCCGGAATCGATGAGCCGCCGCAGCTTGAGCAGCCCCGGGAGGTAGAGCTTGTCGTGCACGACGCCGTTGATGATGCCGGCCGCCTCGGCGGCGCGGGCGAGGTCGAGGCCGTCCTGCACCGATTCGGCGATGGGCTTCTCGGTGTAGACGTGCTTGCCCGCGGCGATGGCCTTCAGGATGCCGGTCTTGCGCGCGCTGGTGAGTGCCGCGTCGAAGTAGACGGTCGCCGTCTCGTCGGCGAGCGCGGCGTCGAGGTCGGTCGTGTATTCGGCGACGTCGTGCAGCGCCGCGAGCTCGGCGATCTTCTCGGCGTTGCGACCCACGAGGATCGGCTCGACCTGGATGCGCGAGCCGTCGGGCATGAGCACGCCGCCGTCGGCGCGGATGGCGAGGATCGATCGCACCAGGTGCTGCCGGTAGCCCATCCGCCCGGTGACGCCGTTCATGATGATGCGGACGGTTCTCGTGGCCATGCCGTTTCCCTTCATAACGTAAGCGCTTACGTAAGCGCTTACGTTAACCTATAGTGCGAGAAGCGGAACGAGCAAGGGGAGAACGGATGCCGGTGCGCCTGATCGACGTCGCCGAACGCGCCGGCGTCTCCATCGCCACGGCCTCGCGGTCGCTCAACGGCGCGCCGGGGGTCTCCGCCGCGGTGGCGGAGCGCGTGCGCGAGGTGGCCGAGGGCATGGGCTTCGTGGCGAACAGTCACGCGAGATCGCTCGCCGGCGGGCAGGAGTCGTCGGTCGGCCTGGTGGTGGGCGACATCGCGGACCCGTACTTCACCGAGATCGCGGCGGGAGTCATCGGCGTCGCCGCCGAGACCCGCCGCCTGGTGCAGATCAGCCATGCCACCGATCCCGCCGAGCTTCTCGCCCAGGTGCGGCTGCTGCGCGCGAATCGCGTCGGCGCCATCATCGTCGCCGGCTCCGGTCGCGTGGGCGACGAGGCGGAGCGGGAGATCGCCGACGAGCTCGACGCCTACCGCGAGAGCGGTGGCCGCGTCGCCGTCGTCGGGCGGCACTCGTTCGAGTCCGATGCGGTGCTGCCGGACAACGAGGGGGCGGGCGAGGCCGTGGCCCGCCACCTGGTGGGCCTCGGCCACACGAGGGTCGCCGTCGTCGCCGGGCCGGAGGACCTCACCACGGTGGCCGATCGCCTGGCCGGGGTGACGCGCGCGCTCCGCCCCGTCGCGACCACCCACCACGCGTTCAGCCGTGAGGGCGGGATGCTGGGCGCCCGCGCCGTGCTCGGCCTCGAGCCATCCGCCATCATCGCGCTCAGCGACGTGATGGCGCTGGGGGTGCTGGCGGAGTTGCGGGCGCGCGGCATCCGCGTTCCCGACGACGTGTCGCTGGTCGGCGTGGACGACATCACCCTGGCCTCCGAACTCTCGCCGGCACTCACGACCGCGCACATCGGCATGGCCGAGGTCGGGGCGGCGGCGCTCCGGATGACGGAGCTCGACCCCGCCGAGGCTCCCCGCACCACCCGCCTCCCCGCCCACCTCGTGGAGCGGGAGACCACGATCGCCCGTTGACGCTGCGGCGCGCATGTGACAGCATCCGTTTCATATCGGATATAGGAGTTTCATGCATCCCTCGCACACCGTCGGCAGCGGCGGAGGACTGCGACCGTACCGCCACGGCGACCGCGACCACCTTCTGTTCCTGCCGAGCCGGCCACCGGAGGCGCTGCTGGTGGCCTTTCACCCGTTCGGAGCGACCCCCGAACTCGTGATCGACGGCGGCGTCGCCGACGGCTACCTGATCCGACCGCTGGACGGCGTGAGGGCGCCCGCGGACGCGCTCGGGATGGCGGTGCTGCTCCCGCGATCACGCGGACGCGCGGTCCCGGGAGTGTCGCTCGCCTGGGGTGAGCACCTCGACGCGACCTGGGATGCTGCTCGCGACCTGCTCCGCACGACCGGGGCGCGCCGTCTCTTCGTCGGCGGCCTCTCGATGGGCGGCATGGAGTCGCTGGCCTTCGCCGCACGACACCCCGACGAGGTCGATGGCGCGTGGGCGTCCAATCCCATCGTCGACCTGGCCGCGTGGCATCGCGACCTGACGAACTCGACCGAGAGCGGCGGACGCGAACTCGCCGACGTGATCGAGACCGAGGTCGGGGGCACCCCTGCCGAGAGCCCCGAGGAGTACGCGAGTCGATCCCCGATTCAGCACGCGACCCGGCTCGCCCGCACACGCGTGCTGCTGAGCTGGTCACCCGCAGACACGGTCATCCCGCATCAGCGCGCGAGCCACGCCGGGGCACTCGGCGAGGCGATCCGGAGGGCCGGCGGATCAGTGGAGGAGCGCATCGTCACCCACGCGCCCCGGGAGGAATCCCTCGACGCCGGTCGATTCGCTCACGAGGCCTGCGACGTGTGGGAAGCGCTCGGATGGTGCGCCTCCCTGCCCGCGACCTCGCGCTGACGACGCAGCGTCAGCCGTCAATTCAGGCGCGGCGGGCGAGCAGAACCACGCCGGTGACCAGCAGGCCGATCCCAGCGATCACCCCGCCGATGAACAGCAGAGGGTTGTCGTAGTAGAGGTCCTCGAACTTCTCGCGCACTCCCCCGACGGCATCCATCGGATCGGGCACCAGCTCGTCGTCGGCCATCTCAGACCTTCTTGCTGCCGTTCATGCTGCGACGCACGAAGCCGATCACGAGGGTGCCGATGAACAGGATGATGCCGATGATCGCGAGCCAGATCAGCCCCTTGATGGCGAAGCCCACGACGGAGAGGATCGCCCAGAGGACGAGGAGCACGATAACGAGGATGATCATGGCACCGACCGTACGCTCGATGGAACGCCACGGCTAGCCCGCTCGCCCTGCGATAATCGGGCATGAGCTGGTTCAGGCCGCGTCCCCCGCTCCTCAACGTGGCTCACGATGCCGGCGACGGACCCGTCGTAGTGCTGCTGCACGGGCTGGCGTCGTCGTGGGTCACCTTCCAGAACGTGATCCCGCTCGTCGAACCCACCCATCGCACCGTCGCGATCGACCTGCTCGGGTTCGGCGGCTCGCCCATCTCCGAGCGGAGCGACTACTCGATCGCCGACCACGCGGCGGCGGTGGTCCGCACCATCCGCTCACTGCGGCTGCGCGAGGGGTACACGCTCGTCGGCCACTCGCTGGGCGCGCTCGTCGCCGCACGGATCGCGGCCCAGCATCCGAAGTCCATCCGCAAGCTGGTGCTCGTGAGCCCGCCCATCTACCTCGCGCCCGACGAACTCGGCAACCAGCTCGACCGCACGGTGATGGACTTCTACCTCAGGGCGTACCGCTACCTGCGCGAGAACAAGGAGTTCACCCTGCGCAACGCGGCCGCAGTCGAACGGTTCCTGCCGATCCCCAATGCGATGGACATCAACGAGCGCACCTGGATCCCGTTCGTGCGATCGCTCGAGAACTCGATCGAGTCGCAGACCACCCTCAGCGACCTCGCGGCCACCCGGGCACCGGCCGAGGTGATCTACGGCAGCCGGGACGAGTTCCATTCCGACGGCGTGATGAAGATCGTGCAGCGGATGTCGGGAGTCACGGTGCACCGCATCGCCGGCAGCGACCACCTCATCGGAGCGAGGCTCGCGAGGGTGGTCGCCACGGCGATCGGCTAGCGGGACGAGCCGCTGGTCAGACGCTGGTGCTGTTGCGACGGAACCACGGGTTCGACTGCGGGAGGAACATCAGGATCGTGGCGATGACCACGGCCACGAGGGAGACCCAGCGGGTCCAGGTGCCGTTCGAGGTGAACGCGCTGATGACCTGAAGGATGGCGAGCACGAGCAGCACGATGCGCGCCCAGTTCTTGCCGTTGCGCATCTGGAACACGATGATCAGTTCGACGACGGCCAGCACGATGGCGATGACCGCAGCCACCACCAGCACGGTGCCGGCCTGGGCCGCGGTCACGCCGGAGGTCGCCGCGACGGACGCGCCGACGGCTCCCGCTCCCACGAACAGGAGGATGCCGCCCACGATGCCCACGAGCACGGTGATCAGCCAGAGGACGAAGGAGACGGTAACGGTGGTCGGGCGGGCGCTCGACGATGAGACAGTGGTCATTGCGAATTTCCTTTGTTCTGGGAGAGGAACTGTTGCGCCTCTCACCAAACTCTCAGTTTCGCCTGTTGTCTAGGGGTTAGAAGTCGGTGAGGTTGTCGCGCAGCGTGGAGCCGCCGAATTCGGTGCGCAGGATGCCGCGACGCCGCAGCACCGGCACCAGCTCGTCGAGCATCCGATGGACGGTGACCGGATGCAGGTCGCCCCAGAGCAGGATCCCGTCGTTGTCCGCCGCTTCGCCCAGATCCTCGATGAGGTCGGCCAGTTCCTCCGCCGTCCCGACGAACCCGCTGCGATCCGAGAGGCGTCCGAGCCGGGCCTGCTTGGCCAGGAGCGCCCGCAGCGGCGTGGTCGCCGGGTCCTCTCCCCCGAGCAGGCGGTCGATGCTGCCGCGGGAGACGTGGTCGCCGAACACGTCCAGGTCGAGCGGCGCGTCCAGGTCGAGGGCGGTCAGGTCGGTCTCCAGATCGCTCGACTGGCGCTCGGCCACATAGAGCAGCTCGGCCTCACCGGGGTTAGCGGATGCCGCGACCAGCCGATCCGCCTCCTCCGTGCTCGACACGAGCACAGGCTGGATGGCGAACATGATGGTGATGTCGCGCGGGTCCCGTCCGCGGGCACGCGCGGCGTCGTGGATGCGGCCGCGATACGCCCGCACGCTCTCCGCGGTGAGCGGCGCCAGGGCCAGCTGCACGTCGGAGTTCGCACCGGCGAACCCGAGACCCCGGCCGGAGCCGCCGGGCGAGACGATGGTCGGCTCGCCGCCAGTGAACGGGATCGCGTTGAGCGGGCCGTCGAAGGCGTAGTACTCGCCGCGGTGCCGTGTCGGCGACATCAGGCTGCCGTCGGCGTAGCGCCCCTTGGCGGGATCGGCGATCAGCGCACCGGGCTCCCAGCTGCGCCAGAGCTCGCGGATCCCGCTCAGCCACTCCTCCGCGCGGTCGTACGCCGCGTCGTGGCCGAGCCGCGGCGCGTCGCCGAAGTGCCGCGCGCTGCCCGTGTCGGTGACGACGTTGAGACCCAGCCGGTGACCGCTCAGGTGCTGCAGCGTGGCGAACTGACGCGCCGCCGTGTACGGGAGGTAGGCGGCGGGGTTCACGGTCGGCGCGACCCCGAGATGGGTCGTGGCCTGGAACAGATAGGGCGCGAGCAGGAGCGGATCGAGCTTCGGGCCGCCGAACGCCTGGCGCACGCGGAGGTCGATGGTGGATGCGGTGCCGAGCGACGGGGCATCCTCGATGATCAGCAGGTCGAAGCCGGCCTGCTCGAGCTCGCGCGCGGCCTGCTGGTAGAGGGCCGGTTCCGTCCAGCGGTAGTTCCAGTCGAGGTACGGGTGGCCCCAGCCCTGAGGGCCGAAGCCGCGGGCGAGGAACCAGCCGAAGTGCTGCAGAGTGCTCACGGTTCGAGTCTACGGACGGCTGCGAGGCCCCGATCGAGGTCGTGGATGAGGTCGGCCGCATCCTCGATCCCGATGGAGAGCCGCAGGCTGCCGGGCCAGATTCCGGCGCTCTCCAGTTCCGCCGCGGTGCGCTGGTTGTGGCTCGTGGTGGCGAGGTGCAGCACGAGCGAGCGCACATCGCCGAGGTGGGTCATGTGCGTGAAGGTCCGCAGCTCGTTGACGAAGACGCGGGCCGCGGCCTCGCCCCCCGCCAGCGTGAACGAGAAGACGGAGCCGAAGCCGTTCGGCAGGTAGCGCCGGGCGACATCGGCGTAGGGGCTGGACGCCAGCCCGGCGTAGTCGACGCTGTGCACCTCCGGCCGGCCCTCCAGCCAGCGCGCGATCTCGAGCGCGTTGGCCGACTGGCGTTCGACCCTCAGCGAGAGCGTCTCGATGCCCTGGTTGATGAGGAACGCGTTCAGCGGGGAGAGGGTGGGGCCGAAGCGCAGTGCCATCACGTCGCGCAGGTAGGCGATGCGTGCGCGGCCGCCCTCCCGTTCGACCAGGCTCTGGGTCGCACCGCGGCCGACCTCGAGCAGGCGGGGGAACAGGGCGCCCGATCGCTCGGCGTCGAACAGCCCGTTGTCGACGATGACGCCGCCGAGCACCGCGCCATGACCGGCGAGGAACTTGCTGGCGGAGTGGATCACGATGTCGGCCCCGTGCTCGAGCGGCCGCAGCAGGTACGGCGTCGCGAGGGTGTTGTCGATCACCAGGGGGATGCCGTGCTCGCGCGCTACGGCGGCCACCGCGGCGATGTCGAGCACCTCGTTCTTGGGGTTGGGGATCGACTCGGCGAAGAGCACCCGGGTGGTGGGGCGGATGGCGCGAGCCCACGCCGCGGGGTCGTTCGCGTCATCCACGAAGGTGGTCTCGATGCCGAGCGGGCCGAGGTTGTCGAGGAAGAAGCCGCGGGTGCCCTCGTAGATGCTCGATGCCGAGACGACGTGCTGCCCCGCTTCGAGCAGGCCGAGGATGGCGATCGCCGTGGCGGCCTGCCCGCTGCCGACGAACAGCGCCTCTGCCCCTCCCTCGAGGGCGGCGACCCGGCGCTCGAGGGCGTCGGTGGTGGGATTTCCCACGCGCGTGTAGGAGAAACCGTCGGCGCCGCCGAACAGCTCGGCCCCGTGGTCGAAGTCGTCGATGAGGAAGCCAGCCGTCAGGTAGATCGGGGTCACGCGGGGCTTCGCGTCGATGGTGCGCTCGCCGGAGTGCAGCTGCCGGGTGGCGAAGCCCTCCTCGCGGTCGGGGGTCAGCGGCATGATGACCCCTTCCGTTCGCTGATCGATCTGATCAGAGTGCCACGCGGCGCTCGCGTACGGCGGCAACGGCTTCACATTTCGTCACGCGGATGTCGCGCTCACCACGCCGCGAGACCGACCCCCAGCCACTCGGCGAGCGCGGTGATCTCCGCGCGCACCATCTCGTCCTCCTCGGGGTCGAAGGGGAGGAACTCGTGCACCGCGTTCACGGTGAGCACCTCCCGTTCGCGGTCGACCTCGGCGTCGAGCATGCCGACGAAGCGGTCGCCCATCAGAATCGGGTGCGCGAAGAAGCCGTAGCGGCGCTGCGGCTTCGGTTTGAACTGCTCCAGCACATACTCGAACTCGAAGAGTTCGCTCAGGCGCGGGCGGTCGAACAGCATGCCGTCGTAGGGGCTGAGGAAGGCCACGCGGCCGCCCGGGTCGGCGTCGAGCGCGGCGAGCGCAGCAGGGTCGACGCGGTACTTGCGCGCGTTGCCCTCCACCACCGCGGGCTCGCCCGCCTCGCCGACCGGGGTCCAGGGCGAGCGCTGTTTTGCGATACCCGCAGCGTGCAGCCGGCGCTCCTGCAGCATCCGCTCGGCCTCCTCCGGCGCGTATTCCGGGAGTCCCTGCGGGTAGACGCGCTCGGCGAGGTCCCAACGGCGGTGGCGTCCCTCACGGCCGGCGACCGCCACCTCGCCTCTGCGGTGCAGGAAGTCGAGCATGTGCAGGGTCTGGTTGGAGCCGGACCAGCCGTCGGGCGGTCGGCTGACCTGCGCCGTGTCGGGGATCTCGGATGCCGCGAGCGGTCCCTCGGCGCGAAGGCACGCGAGCACGTCGCGCCGGAAGCGGTCGTTCGCGTCGAGCCAGTCCCGCGAGCTCTGCCGCCGCGGCCACTCGCGCATCGACGGCAGCATCAGCGGCAGCAGGCCGATCGGCCGGAACGCCCCGTCGAACTCGAACAGCAGGCGGTCCGACCACGCGGCCTTCGAGAGCTGGATCGGGTCGTAGCCGCCGCCGATGCGCGACCAGAGGATGGTGTGCTCGGCGGGCGCGATGGTGGCGGTCGGATCGATCTTGATCGCGCCGAGTTCCTCGGCCACCTCGACCACGTCGCCGGCCCGCTCGGCGTCGAGCAGCTGGGCGCGCACCGCGATGCGGCGTGCCTGGTCGCGCGTGAGCCGGTGCGTCACGCCACGAGGGTAGCAGCGGTCAGTCGGGCAGCGCGTGGATGCTGAGGTTCGCCCGAGCCCAGTTCGTGAGTTCGGTGAGGGCGGGCAGCAGCGCGGTGCCCGACTCGGTGAGCGCGTAGGTGACGGCGAGCGGCGGGCCGGCGTCGACCGTGCGACTCACCAATCCCGTCGCCCCCAGTTCGGCGAGGCGCTCGGAGAGCACGGAGTCGCTGATGCCGCCGATGGCGCGGCGAAGTTCGGAGAACGAGGCGGTGCCCTCCATGAGGGTGCCCAGGATGATCCCGTTCCACCGCTTGCCGAGAAAGCTGAATGCGTGCACGAGAGCGCGGTCGCACACCGGCGGATGCCGCGGTTCTCCGGCCTCCGCGGCGGTCTCCTTCGCGGTCGCCTCCGTCTGCATGGGGGCCATTCTACCCGTGCTACTCTCAGACGTGGTACTAGTTATTTAGAAGTTACCCCGGAAAGGCAAGTCATGACCCTCCTCGACAGCAGCCCCCTGCTCACCCCCACCCGGCTGAGCGACGACGGGCTCGACACCCTCTTCACCCGCGCGGCGACGGCCAACACGTTCGCGCCCGAACCGGTCACCGACGACGAGCTCCGCTCCATCTGGGAGCTCGCGAAGTGGCCGCCCACCGCTGCCAACTTCCAGCCGATGCGCGTGCTCTTCGTGCAGTCCCCCGAGGCGCGCGCAGCGCTCGGCACGCACATGAACGACGGCAACCGCGAGAAGACCCTGGCCGCACCCGCGGTCGCGGTGCTCGCGTTCGACCGCTCCTGGCACGAGAACATCCCCACCACCACGCCGCACCTGGCGCACATGACCGAGTACTTCGGCGACAACGACGACCCGCGCCTGTCCGTCGCCCGCAACAACTCGTGGCTCCAGGCCGGCTACTTCATCCTCGCCGTGCGCGCCCTCGGTCTCGCCGCCGGCCCCATGGGCGGGTTCGACGCCGACGCGATCGATTCCGAGTTCTTCCCGGATGGCGCGTGGGGCACGTTCCTCGTCATCAACATCGGTCACCCCACCGAGGGCTCGTACCGCGCGCGCCTGCCACGCCTCGATCAGGAGCGCACCGTCCAGTTCGCCTGAGCGGCCCGCAGAGACGCCGACGGCGGGGACCGCCTGGCCCCCGCCGTCGTGACCGTCGCGTCACTTGCCGGTCAGTGCGTCCTTGACGTCGTCGGCAGCGCCCTTGACGGAGGCCTTGGCCTGGTCCGCCTTGCCTTCGGCGACGAGCTTGTCGTTGTCGGTGAGCTTGCCCACCGCCTCCTTGCCCTTGCCGACGAGCTTCTCGGCCGCGTTCTTGATCTCGTTCTCTGCACTCATCGTCATTCCTTTCCTCTGGCGCCCGGATCAGCGGGCGCGTTGTTCGCGCGCGAGGGTCGCGCGCACACCGGATGCCACGTGGAGCAGCACCGGAATCCTTCTCTCCAGCAGCTCGTCGAGCGGTCCGACGGCCGCGCCCACCGAGTCGACGATCCGCTTCAGGTCAGCTCCCCGCCGCGCAGTGACGCGCACCGACAGAACGGAACCGCCGCGCACGACGAACGTGGTCGCGCCGACCGACACCACGTCGGGGTCGGCGCCGAGCGCCTCGCCGAGCAGGTCGGAGGCGACCCGGGCATCGATCGTCACGGTGCCGCCCTCCCCCGGCGCCACGATCAGGCGGGAGGTGCGGCCGCGACCGCGGGTGACCGCCCAGCCGATCGCCAGCGCGGCGACCACCACGAACACGGCGGCCGCGGCCCAGAGCGCCGTGGCGTCGGGGCGCGGGTAGCCGGGCAGCACCAGGCGGAGACCGAGTGCGTCGACGGCGCGAGGCGCCAGCATCCATCCGCCGGCGGCGACGAGCACCAGCCCGGCGAGAGCGAGGAGCGCGCGGTTGAGCACGCGGTTGCTGCGGGTCATGATCCGACCGTTCCGGCCGAGACGGCCACTCGGGTGCGCAGGCGCGGGCCGGGCTTCAGGGCGTCGAGTGTGGCATCCGCCGCGCTCTGCACCGCGTCCACGTCGATGGGCAGACCGCTCGTCGGTGTGACGGCGACGCGCACGAGACTGCGGGAGACGTCGGCGTGCACGCGCTCGGGAGCGACGCCGGTGATGCGCCGGGTCTCCCGGGCGACCGCCCCGGCGATCACCGAGTCGTCGACCACCACGGCCATGCGGTCGTTCGGGAGCGCGTGGCGTCCGCGCCGACCGGCGCTCAACGCCACGATCAGCAGCACGAGACCCAGCACGATGGCCGCGCCCGCAACACCCTGCGCGACCGGGGATGCCGCGATCAGCCACGCGCGGGCACCGGCGGGCGACACCAGCAGCGGCGCCCGGTGCAGCGCGGCGAGCACGCATTCGACCGCGGCATAGAGGGCGGCCAGCGCCACCACGACCATGGCGATCGCAGCGGCGACGGAGCGCGAACGGTGCAGTTCGCGGCGCGTGAGCCGGCGGTACAGTCTCTGCTCGTTCACAACACCCTCCTCTGCGGTGCGATGGTGGCTCGGGTGATCCGCAGCGACAGATCTCCCACCTGACGACCGGTGATCTCGGTGACCGATTCGCGGATGTCGCCCCGGGCGTCCTGCGCCCCGCTCACCAGTCCCGTCTGCTCGCCGTCCGCGCGCAAGCCGTCCAGTCGCACGGGCGCGGCCACCCGGATGCCCAGCCGGCCGCGATCGTCGCCGAGCTCCACGCTCACCTCGCGCACGGGCACGCCGAGACGCTGGGCCGAGATCGCGGAGACGGTGCGTTCGAGGGCGCGGGTTGTCACATCCGTGCGCCCGGGCACGACCGCGTTCGACATCATGCGCTCCGGCGACCGCGCGCGGCGTCGAGCACGGCAGGCAGGTTGAGCCGGCCCGTGACGACCGCACCCACGACCGCGCCGAGGAGCCCGAGCACCAGCACGAGCAGGAAGCCCCAGAACCCGAAGGCGAGGGCGGCGAACGCGAGCACCGCGCCCGCCGCGCCTCCGATCACGGTGCCGGTCATGAGACGCGCGGCTCCTCGGCCGCGTCGTCCTCGGCGGCGATGTGCACGTCGCTGACGGTGACGTTGATCTCGGCGACCTCGAGCCCGATCAGGCCCCCGATGGCCTCCGCGACGGCGGCACGCACGGCCGACGCCACCTGGTGCAGGGGCAGCGGGTAGTCGACGACGATCGTGATGTCGGCGGCGACCTGGGTCTCACCGACCTCGACCTTCACGCCCTGCGTGAGATCGGTGGTGCCGATCGCATCGCGGATGGCGCCGATCGCGCGGGCCGTTCCGCCGCCGAGTGCGTAGACACCGGGCACCTCACGCGCGGCGATGCCGGCGATCTTCGCGACCACCGGGTCGACGATCACCGTCTTGCCCGCGGATACTCCCGCGATCCCCGCGACGGGTCCCGCTGCGGTGACACTCGTTCCAGTCGTCTTGTCGACCATCGGTTCATTCCTTTCGTTGCCGGCGCTCGTGGCGCCTGTCGTATCGTTGCTACAGAGGAGACGCATCGAGACGGCGAAACGTCACGGTCGTTTCGGAACTTTTTTTCGCGCGGACCGAGGGGATCTGTGGCAGCCCTCGATTCGGCATCCGATCAGCTGCTCGCGGCACGTGCCGCGGAGGGCGACGCGGAGGCGTTCGGGGTGCTGGTGCGCCGCCACTTCGCCTATCTGCGCGCGTTCGCCACCCGCCTCACCGGGTCGAGCGCCGACGCCGAGGATGCCGTGCAGGAGACCCTCATCGCGGCCTGGGATGCGCTTCCCGGGCTCGTCGACCGGTCGAAGGTGCGCTCCTGGATGCTCAGCATCCTCTCCCGGAAGGCCACCGATCGCATCCGCGCACGCAAGCCGGTCGCCGAGCTCGACGAGGAGCGGGCCGACGCGCCCGGTGAGCGCCCCGACGAGAAGGCGGAGGCCTCCTCCCGTCTCGACGCGCTGAATCGGGTGCTCGCGGCGATGCCGGAGGGCCAGCGGCAGTGCTGGCTGCTGAAAGAGGTGGGCGGGTACTCCTACGATGAGATCGCCGAGGAACTGGGCGTGACCGCTACGGTCGTGCGCGGTCGTCTCGCGCGAGCACGTGCCACCGTTATCACGGAGATGGAGGCCTGGCGATGAGCGCGATCGACGACACCGACGACATCGGCGGCTCCGGCTACAGCCTCGACGAGCTGAGCGACTACCTCGACCGCGGTCGCACCCCGGCCATCCCCGAGATCGACGAGAACCCGGCCTGCCAGGCGATGCTCGATTCGCTCGAACGCATGGCGTCGCTCTCACGCGAACTGATCGACGCGGATGCCGCGGCGAGCCCCGACATCGACGAGACCTGGCTCGGCTCCCTGCTCACCACCATCGGGCGCGAGGTGCGAGCGGGTCGCGACATCCCGC
The DNA here is from genome assembly GCA_966212465.1 of uncultured Lacisediminihabitans sp. Lineage (GTDB taxonomy): Bacteria > Actinomycetota > Actinomycetes > Actinomycetales > Microbacteriaceae > Lacisediminihabitans. Next base: position 117,109 of record CBIHRK010000009.1, on the reverse strand, counting down.
TGAGCACCTCCGACCCGCGCACCCGGCTGACCATCACCGAGGGCGCCGTGCGCGAGCTGGTGCGCGCCGCCGGGGACTCGGTGGACGGGGTGCTCGTGGGGTCGTGCGCGATCGAGGGGGACGTGACCGACCCGGACGCGACGGTGACGATCGCCGTCACGATCAGCGTCGTGCTGAGCGCGCCGATCGCCGGTCTCGCCCAGCATGTGCGGGAACGCATCCACAGCCAGCTGCTGAAGCACACCGAACTGAACGTGGGGAGCATCGACGTGACGGTGACCGATGTGCACATGGTGAGCGAACGGGCGGAGGACGAGGCGTGAGCAGGCAGCTCTCCGAGCTCGGGTTGCGGGTGGATGCAGTCATCCGCTCCGTGCCCGGAGTCGTGACGCTCTTCTCGGCCGACCCGGTGCTCGTGCGCACCGCCCGGGAGCTGACCGCGGGCGCGCGGGAGGTGGCGCTGACGCAGCTCTCGGAGGACGACGACATTCTCACGGTGACGGCCAGCGTGGGGGTCGACGGCGACGAGCAGGCACCGGCGGCGGCCCGCACGATCGCGGACGCCGTGCGGTCGAGCCTGCCGGAAGCGGATCGGGCGACCGCTGTCATCCACATCCGGGTCAGCCGTGTCACCCGCTGAGCGCGGGGGCTAGCGTGGAGGGATGGACCTTCAGCTTCGCGATCGTGTCGTGCTCGTCGTCGGCGGCACGGGTTTCATCGGCTCAGCGGTAGTCGCCCGCGCACGCGAGGAGGGCGCCACCGTGGTGGTCGCCTCCCGCGGCGGCGAGGGCGGCCTCGCCATGGATGCCCGCGACGACGCATCCGTCGATGCAGCCGTCGCGCGCGTGCTCGAGGAGCACGGCCGACTGGATGCGGTGGTCGTCACCGCGGCGCCGAGCGCGCGCACCCTGGACCCGGCACGCAACGGCGACCCGGACCAGGTGGGTGAAGCGTTCGACGCGAAGGCGCTCACGTTCCTGCGGGTGGCGAACGCGGTCATCCCCGCGATGCGCGACGCCGACTACGGCCGGATCGTGGGCGTGAGCGGGCAGAACGCCCTCCTCACCGGCAACATCACCGGCTCGATCCGCAATGCGGCCCTGATCATCGCCGCGAAGAACCTCGCCGACCAGCTCGCCGACACGGGCATCAACGTGGTCACGGTGAACCCCGGCACGGTCTCCGAGACCCCGTCGACCACGGTCGAGCCGGGCAAGGGCGGCGAGTCGTCGCCTGCGCAGATCGCCGACCTCGTGCTGTTCCTCAGCTCGCCGATCTCCGCGGTGTCGGGAGAGTCGGTCGCCGTGGGGCACCGCGTGCGCGGGGCCGTGAGTTTGTAGCGGTGGCGTGAAGAAAGCGCCACCCGGGGTGACGCTCATTCCGCTCCTGCGCCCGCAGGAGATTGAACCCCGACGTAGTGATCTGTGGTCGGAGAGAGAGAAGCGCGGGGCAGGACGCATCGACACAGTCCCGCCAGCGGGTCAGCCCCGGCCAGCGGGTTCGCTACCGTCGTGCTGGTGAGCCGGTCCGAAAAGCGAGTCTCAGCCGCAAGGAGTGGCAGCGGTTCCTGCGTCGGAAGTCTCTGACCGCCAGTACTGTGAAGACAGGGTTCCGGCCGTAAATACTGCCTTCTTGACCCGCGTGTCCCCGTCCACGGACCCAGTGATGGACACATTGAGATCGTCGGAAGCCAAGTCAATCGTCTTGATTTCGCCGCCGCTCATTCCTGCAGGGGCAGTACCCATGTCAACGATTTCTCCGATGACGAGTCGCGACCCTCCCGTCACCTCCCAAATCAGCCGTCCAGCCTCACCGTCATTCGGTCCATCCGCTGTCACTCGAATGTCGGTTGCGTCTATTGGTTCACACACCGCGACTCGAATGTCCTGCCCGTGCAGCCGGGCATATACCTTCGCCCCAGGCGTGCAACCAAAAAGTAGTAGAAGGACTCCCACAACTCCCACCGCGCAGGCTGAGCCGTTTAACCACCGACGTGCTGCAACACGCATGACCTCACTGCGGGCAATAGTCATATCCGCCTTCTGCGCAGAATACGGCCGGAAGATTCTTCAAGAATACGGTCGGACGCGCTAAGGCACTAGGCGAGTGCTCGGCCCGCTTCGGCCAGCGCGCGCAGCCGGTCGGCCTCGCGGCGCACCACCTCCGGCGACGAATCAAAAAGGAGTGTGGACGGAAGGCTGGTCGCGAAGTAGTCGGCAACGCCCGCATCCGCTTCGATCGCCTCCGCCGCAGCATCCAGAGCGCTCCACACCTCTGCGGCGCGCTCCCCCGCCCCCAGACGCAAGGCGGCGACGCCCACCCAAAATGTGCGCGGCACGGCGGCACGGTCGGGGGTCAGCGCGCTCGCGTCGGCAAGCGCAGCCTCCCAGGCGACCCGGGCATCCGCTTCGCGCCCCAGCGCCAGCAGCGCGTCGCCCCTGACCACGAGGATGTCCGCGACGCCCGCGAGAAGGTGACGAGCCTCGCCCAGGCTGGCGGGGGTGTTCATCGCACAGTCCGCCCACCGCACGGCCGCTAGTGCATCGTCGACGTCGAGAGCCCTCCGTGCGAGCCCGAGGCATGCATGCTCCCAAGCGGCGATGACCCGGCCCTCGCCGCCCTCCCACGGCTGGAGTTCCTGGCGGGCAAGCAGGGCGTGAGCGCGGTCGAACTGCCCGAGCTCACAGAGGAGCTCCGCCTCCACGGCGACGAGGTCGTCCCGTTCCAACGCATCAGACGGACGACCGCTCAGCGCCTGCCAGCGTTCCTCAGCGGTTGCCCCGGCACGCTCGGCGAGGGTGTCGCGCTCGAGCCAGAGTCGGCTCTCGCGTGGCTCCAGCTCGATTGCGCGAGTGTAGAAGTCGTAGGCGATCGCGCTGTCATCGAGCAGGTTGGCCGACGCGACCGCGGCGTTACGGAGCGTGACCGCGCCCGGCGTGCCCGACTCGATGACGCGTTTCCAGTGTTCGAGAGCCTCGTGCTTACGCCCAACGCTGTACAGCCAGGTGGCGAGAAGCGACCGAGCTCGCGGATCGTCGGGCTCCGAGACCAACGCTTCCCGCAGGGCACGCTCGGCGGCGAGCCCTGCAGGGAAGCACAACGCGTCATCGATGATGCGAGCCTCCGCACGAGCCCGAGCCGCCGCATCGACGTTGGACTCGCGTTCGTACAGCAGGCCATTCAGATAAAGAGCGATGGGCGCTGCGTTTCCCGCCGAAGATGCCGCCGACGCTGCCGCGTGATCGAGCATGCGGTGGGCGAGCTCCCTGTCGCCGGCGGCTTCGGCCTCCACGGCGACGTCGATCGCAGCCAGTCCCGTAACGGACGAGTCATCCCCGGCGAGCGCTAGCGCCCACTGGTCGAGCGGGTCGTTCGTGAGAATCTCCGCGAGGAGCGCGTCGGCGGCAGTGTCGGAGCCTACGCGACGCAGGAGCGTCACCATGAGGCAGTTGCCCCGACCGTCCCGCTCGCGTCGAGCCTCCAGCTCGTCCAGAGCCTCTTGATCACGCCCCAGGCGCGCGCGCACCAGGGCCGATTCGAGACGGGCAGGATTCGCCCACTTCTTGTCCCAGGCCGCCTTCGTGAAAGCGTCGATTGCCTCCTCCCACTTCTCCTGGCGCACGAGAGCGAGCCCGAGCCGATAGGACGCCTCCCCGTCTGCCGGGTTGGGATTGCGCTGGGTCAGCCGCGCCAGAGCGGTTCGAGCGTGTCGTTCCGCGTCGTCGAAGCGAGCCTCTCGGTAGCGCACGGCGCTCAGCGCGACGTTCGCCCGCACATCCCCCGGGTCACGATCGACAATCTGCTGGAAATAGGGTTCGGGTGACCTGGTGGGATGCCGATACTGAAGCAGGTGGACGCCGATGAGATACAGCTCGTCGGCACTCGGCACCTCGACCGGCGGCGGCGGAGCGGTGGCGACCGCAGGCTCGGCGATGTGGAGGGTTGCGGCCTCCCAGCAGACCAGCAGTTCATCACCGGCGATCACGCGCACGGTGACCTCCTCGGCCGCCGCCGCTCCCTCGAGCCGAGTGGTATCCACATAGGGCACAGCGGGCGACACGTCACCCAGGGACACGGTCGCGCACGCGCCGTTTCGTGCCGCGAGCTCGAGCCGCACGGCCCTCCGCTCCCTGGTCACCGCAACGCCGATGCGAACCTCCCCCTCGGCCGGCACCGTCACCGAGAGCGCGGCGTCCCGTGTCGCCTGATGCACCACGCCGATCCTGCTGATCGGGAACCAGTACTGCGAGAAGTTCCGCACCTCGTCGGGGGCGAGGTAGGAGAAATCCGGCTGATTGTCGGTAAACACACCAGCCATGAGCTCGACGTACGGACCATCACCGTCGGTGAGCAGGCGATCCCAGGCGTGGCCGAAAGGCGCGTTACCCCACGTCCACTGCTTCTTGCCCGGGGCGATGCGTCGGTCGGCCCAGTGAACGAAGCCCGCATCGGCATCGTGGTCATAGCCGCCGAAGAAGTCGTCCCGGGTCTCGAGCACCATGTAGGAGGTCGGTACCGGGATGTTGCGATAGAAGTCGAGCCGGTCGGCGTCGGGATTCTCGGGCGTCACCCGGGAGGGGTAATCGACGCCGTAGTAGGGTCGATCGGCCCGCGGGAACGCGCTCACCGCGCGACGTGCATGGTCGGCCACGAAGCTCACATCGGTCGGGAAGAACGACTGGTAGGAGTCGGAGCTGCGCGCCGCCACGTTGGCCCACCACAGGAACGTCTGCGGTTCCTCCGTGCGGTTGTGCAGTCGCACCTGCAGCTCGATCAACGTGCTCGCCGGGCGCAGCAGCACCCCGTGCATGCCCTTCATGCGCTGGAAGGGTTCGTGATCCGAATGCCACACCACGACTGATCCGTCGCCTCGCCGCTCGATGCGGGTGTCGACGGGGAGGTAGGTGGCCGGGCGATGGTGCTGGGGCCAGTTGAACTCGACGCCCCCCGAGATCCACGGCCCCGCCAGGCCTACGAGCGCCGGCTTGATCACGTTGTTGCGGTAAAAGAAGTCGTAGCCGGTCGTCTTGTCGTAGCCGACGTGAATGCGACCGCCCAGCTCCGGCAGCAGCACCAGCCGCACGAACTCGTTCTCCAGGTGAATGGCATCCCACGTGCGTGACTGACGTTCGCGGCCGATGCGTTCGATGAACGGAAGCGGGTAGACCCGCCCGCTCGACCCCTGGTACACACGACGGTCGAGGAACATGGGAAACCTGGTGGGAGCGGCCGGCTCGTAGGTTCCGATGTCGATCGGCTCCCGCCAGACCGCCACTCCCCCGGCCTCGAGGATGTCGCGCTGGTCGTCGGGCGCGGAGGGCAGCACGATGCGAGGGGAGCCGCCGTTGCTCGCAGCGTCAACCATGTTCGACGATGCTCCTGTTGACCCGTCGCAGCCAGGCCGCGTCGGCCCACATCGGATGATGCGGGGCAGCGTTCGAGCACGCCACCGCACCCCAGGCACCCTGCTCGAGAGCCAGCTCGACGCCGTATTCCGCGAGATCCTTGCCCACCGGCCCCTCCTCGAACGTGCCATTGAGGGGGGTGTAGCCGACCCAGCCTTCGCCGAACACGAGAGGGACCCCGTGCCGCCGGGCCCAGTTGCCGCTCGCCACGACTCGCGCCTCGATCTCCCGGCGCATCGCCGCGCGGTACAGCGCGTAGTGGTCGTACAGCCAGGTGTCCCAGCGATCCGGATCGATCCAGTCGTAGCCGTAGAGCATCTGGTCGGTGATCACCGTCGCCTCGAGCCGCCATGCCTCCGGCAGTCCGTACTGTTCCCAGGTCGGGGCACCGGGCAGCAGGAGCGCGCGAAGAGCCCCGTTGGGAAAGCCACTCGAACCCGTCATCCGCAGGTCGATCTCCGACTGAAGCGCATCCAGCACCCCGTAGCTGTAGATGTGGAACTGCCCGACCTGCAGGCTCGCCGGCAGCGACTCCATGTCGAGGTGCGGCGGCCGACCGTAGCTCACGGTCACCGGGATGCCGGGGAAGTTCGAGGAGAGCGCAGTCACGGCGGCATCCACCGATGTCGAGTCCGCCGGCACGCGGGAGAAGTCGATCTCGTTGTGAAGCTCCACGAACGCGATCTGCTGCTCGAAACCGGCCTCGATCAGCGTCTCCAAGAGCCGCGCCCAGGAGTCGGCCAGAGCGATCAGCCGATGATCCAGCGGTATGGCGTCTATGGCTCGCCACCATTCTTCCGACGCGGCGAACGATGGTGATTGCTGGTATTCCCAGGTCGCGAGGATCACGCTCATGCCGTGATCTTTCGCCCGGGCGAAAAGCGTCAGCAGCCGCTCCAGCAACTGAAGAGCGAAACCGCCCGGAACGTCGTACCAGCGGGTGCGCTCGCCGTAATATCCGCCCGCGGGCGTCGGCCCGAATCCCGAGACCTCGAGCTCACTCGGCAGCGCGAACTCGCCGAAGAGGTAGAGCGGGGCGGCGCAGATCCGAACGGTGGTGAAACCGCGATCCGCCGCCTCGCTGAATGCCCGGTCGAGGTCGGCGAACGGCTCGCCGGCACCCGCGCGCGTGTACCAGGAGAAGTCCCAGAGCGAGATGGCCAGCTGACCGGGGAGGTGGGCCGGCGTGTGTCCGAGTGCCGCATTCATCCTTTTGTCGCTCCTGCTGTGAGACCTGCTCGCCAAAACCGCTGCAGCGAGACCATGACGATGACCAGGATCACGGCGGAGAACGCCGAGCCGGTCACGACGAGTTGATAGAAGACCGGATCGCGCTGGGTCTGCGAGTTCCAGAGTGTGAGACCCAGCGTCACCGGGAAGGTGTTGCTGTCGCTCAGCATTACGAGCGGCAGCAGGTAGTTGTTCCAGATGCTCACGAACTGGAAGAGGAAGATCGTCACGAGCGCCGGCATCATGATGCGGCTCGCGATGCTGGCGAAGATCCGGAGATCACTCGCGCCGTCGATCCTTGCGGCCTCGATCACTTCGTCCGGCACCGACGCTGATGCATAGATTCGCGCGAGATAGACACCGAAGGGGCTCACCATCCCAGGCAGCAGAACGCTCCAGTAGGTGCCGGTGAGCCCGACCGAGTTGAGCAGGAAATAGAGGGGAAGCGCGATGACCGTGGCAGGCACGAGCACTCCGCCGAGCACGATGGAGAACAGCGCCTCCTTGCCGCGGAAACTGAACTTCGCTATTGCGTAGCCCGCTGAGGCCGAGATGACCATCGCGACGAGCGCGCCGACCCCCGCGTAGAGAAGGCTGTTGAGCAACCAGATTCCGTACGAACCGGAGTCCTGCGAGAACAGCCTGCCGAGGTTCTCGAAGAGCTGAGGATGCGCAGAGAACCAGAATCCGAACGTGCCGAACAGGTCTCCCGGGCTCTTGGTGGCCGAAATGAGAACCCACACGACGGGGATGAGGAAGTAGAGCGCGGCGATGACGAGGATCGCCGTCACCGGGATGCGCGCGAGACCTCCCCTCGACCGGGAGGTCCTTACCCTGCCGCGCTTGGCGCTCACGTCTACCATGCGCGGTTGTCCTTGCGGTTGACCGCTCGGAGGAACCCGAACGAGAAGATGAAGGCGACGATCGCCACGATGACCGCCATGGCCGCGGCCAGGTTGGGGTTCGATTGCGAAAACGACTGGTTGTATGCGGCCAGATTCGGTGTGAAGTCGGAGTTGATCGCCGAACTCAAAGGCTTGAGCACGAGGGGTTCGACGAAGAGCTGAAGCGTGCCGATGATCGTGAAGACAGTGACGAGAATGATCGTGGGGCGCAGCAGCGGGAGCTTGATGAACCGCACTATCGCCCACTCGTTCGCGCCGTCGATCCGTGCCGCTTCGTAGAGTTCGCCGGATACCGACTGCAGCGAGGCGATGATGACGAGCATGTTGTAGCCGGCGAAGTTCCAGAGGGCGATGTTCGCAATCGAGAACAGGATCGAGCCCGAGGAGAGCGGCGTCAGCTCAAACCCGACGCCGTGGAGCAGCTGCAAGATGGGGCTGGTCGACGGCACGTACAGGAACCCCCAGAGGAGTGATGCGATCACCCCGGGCACGCCGTACGGCATGAAGTACAGCACGCGGAAGACCCGCGGAAAAGCCGCCCGGCCCGAATCGAGAAGGAGCGCCAGCACCAGGGATGCGACGAGCATTAGCGGCACCTCGATGAGCGAGAAGAGCAGCACCCGCCCGATCGCCGTGACGAAGCTCGGGGTCGAGAGGGCTGTCGCATAGTTGCCGAAGAGCACGAACACGCTCTCCGGCGGACCGAAGCCCAGCCCGCTCGTCTTGACCGTGAACAGACTCTGCACGATCGCGTAGACGATGGGGGCGACGAAGAAGACCAGGAACAGAAGGCTGAACGGCCCCACGAGCACGAGCAGGGTGGGCAGGTTGCGGCGCCGGCGAATCCGCGCGGGCTGTGATGTCGTCGTCATTTTCTCATTCCGGTCGACGTGAAGACGGTGGGGTGGCAGCACCACCACCCCACCGTCCAGGGGCAGTCAGGTTATCCCTTGACCGAGATCCCCTTCGCCTTCATGGCATTGACCATGTCGTCCTGGGTTTTGGTGAAGGCATCCGCGATCGGCGTCTTGTTCTGCACGGCCGCCTTCATGTTGTCGGTGAGCGACGAGTAGAGCGTGTCGACGAGCGGCGGCCACTTCCACGTGGTGTCCACGCCCTTGTCGGCCACCGCGAAGGTGTCCCAGATGTTCTGGCCGCCGAAGAAATTGAAGGTCGTCGGGTCGTTCTTCAGCGTCGTCACCTGGGACTTGTCCGCGAGGGCGGGCCAACCGGCACCGATGCTGTTGAGAATGCTGACGCTCTTCGGGTTGCCGTTGAGCCAGAGGGCGAACTCGGCCGCCTGCTTCGGGTGCTTGCTGCCCCGCAGCACGGCATTCGCCGAACCGCCGTCCCAGGCCGCGGAGACATGCTCGCCAGCCGTCCACTGCGGCATCTCTGCCGCCGCCCACTTGCCACTGGTCGCCGGGGCGTTGACTTCGATGATGGCGCCGGCCCAGGAGCCGCTCATCCAGCTCAGGATGTTGCCCTGCTGAAGGTCGGCGTACCACTCGTTCGACAGGTCGGGCTCGATCTTCACCAGCCCCTGGTCGATGAGCTTCTGCCAGAACGCCGCCGCCTTGAGGGTAGCTGCGTCATCGATGTGGACATTCCACTTGTTGCCGCTCGTGCTGAACCACTTGGCTCCGGCCTGCTGGGCGAGGCCTGCCAGCCAGGGTGCCTGGTTCGAGGCGAACGCCGCGATGTAGTGGTTCGGGTCTGCCGCGTGGATGGCCTTCGCGGCTTCGTAGTACTCGTCCCAGGTGGCGGGCGCCTTGAGGCCGAGCGCGTCAAAGAGGTCCTTGCGGTAGAACTGGCCCATCGGGCCGCTCGCCTGCGGCACCGCGTACACCTTGCCGTCGAAAACGCCGGTGTTCCACTGCCACGCGGTGAATTTGCTCTGCTCGGACTTCACATAGGGGGTGATGTCTGCGAGGGCGTCGTTGAGTCGGAACGTCGGGAGCTCCGAGTAGCCGACTGCCGCGACATCCGCCGGATTGCCGGCCTTCACGGCGGCGAGCATCTTCGCGTAGCCGCCGTCAGGTCCCGCGGTAATCGTCTGCAGCTTGACCTTGATGTCTTTGTGCGAGCTGTTGAACGCGTCGACCGCCTTCTGGATGTTGGGCACCCAAGTCTGGAAGGTGATCGTCACCGGTGAGCTGCTCGATCCGGAATCGGAGTCGGAGTTCGAGCTCGAGCATGCGGCCAGCGGAATGACGGCAGCGAGTGCCGCCGTAGCCGCGATGAGCGTCCGCCAGCGGCGGGAACGCGGTTTCGGGGGTGTCATGGGAATGCTCCTTTGCATAGACGTTGCTCTGTCGGGAATAGATGCAGTATTCGAAGAGTAGGTCGCCTCGACTGGGCGTGAACATGGCGTAATCGTTAGGCGACATGGACGATTCGCTAAAAGCGGGCGGCCAGGGCACAATGATCACATGACCCTAGCCGATGGGTTCGCTCATGAGCGAATGGTGGTGCTTCCACGACCGCTGGTGAGCACAGCCCTCGCCCGTCCGATCACTCGCCGGCTTACGGTGACCGACGTGGGACTGTTCCCGCAGGCCAGTCACCACTACCGCCATCGCCCCGAAGGGGCGGAGGAGACCATTCTGATCGTGTGCTCGTCCGGTGCGGGCTGGGTGCGCATCAACGGCGTGCGGCACGGCGTCGGAGCATCAACTGCACTCCTGCTTCCGAGTGGCATGCCGCACGAGTACGGGTCGTCCGACAAATCACCTTGGACGATCTGGTGGTGTCATCTCCGCGGAAGTGACCTTCCCGACCTTCTCACCTCGATCGGTGCAACGGCCGAACGCCCCGTGCTGCAGCTGAGGAACCCGGACCGCGCGGTTGCCCTCATCGACGAGATGGTGAGCGGCTTGGAGCGCGACCTCTCCCCCGCCCGCATGATCGCGGCGTCGGGCAGCGCATGGAAGCTGCTCACGCAGATCGCTCTCGACACCCTGCTGCCCGAACAGGGCGATCCGCTCGGGCGCGCCATGGCGTACCTGTCCGAGCGACTCGACAGTCCCATTCGAGTCGCGTCCCTCGCGGGAATGGTCGGGGTGTCGACCTCGCATCTCAGCGCCCTGTTCCGACAGGCCACCGGCGGTGGCGTGCTGGCCCATCACACTGCCCTGCGGATGTCTCGGGCACGCACCCTGCTGGATCGCAGCGGTATGCAGATAGCCGAGATTGCCCGAGAGGTGGGGTACTCCGACCCCCTCTATTTCTCCCGTCAGTTCCATCGGACCCACGGGCTGAGCCCTACCGACTACCGCGCCCATCGCAAGGGTTGACCACACCAGCAGAGGAGCTGCATGTACACCGACCTTCCCGAACCCGCGCTGCGCGAGCATCGCAGCGACTCAATGGAGCCGAGCGACTTCGATGACTTCTGGGCTGACACCATCTCGGAGGCACGCGCGATCGGTGGTCCTGTGCGGATTCATGCCGTCGAGACGGGGCTTAGAACACTCGACGTGTTCGATGTCACCTTCCCAGGCTATGGCGGGGAAGACGTGCGGGCCTGGCTCCGGCTGCCCGCCGGATCCACGGACCCCCTGCCCTGCGTGATCGAGTACGTCGGTTACGGTGGCGGTCGCGGCCTCGCAACCGAGAACCTCCTCTGGGCGTCTTCGGGATTCGCCCATCTTCACGTTGACACGAGAGGCCAGGGCTCATCGTGGTCGATCGGGGACACCCCCGATACCGGCGTTGGAAGCCCGCAGATCCCCGGTTTTATGACCCGTGGTATCCGCTCCGAGTACGACTACTACTACCGGCGCGTATTCACGGACGCCGTCCGCGCTGTGGATGCCGCTCGCTCGCTCGCCGCGATCGATCCGAAGCGGATCGCCGTGCTCGGAACGAGTCAGGGCGGTGGCATCTCCCTCGCAGTGGCCGGGCTGGTGCCCGGTCTTGCGGCGGTCGTGCCGTTCGTGCCGTTCCTCTGCGACTTCCCTCGCGCGATAGGCATCCATGACCGTGACCCGTATAACGAGATAGTGAGGTACCTCGCAGTCCACCGAAACGAAGTCGACGAGACGCTTCGGGTGCTCAGCTATTTCGACGGCGTACATTTCGCGCGTCGGGCATCGGCTCCCTCCTGGTTCAGCGCGGCCCTGATGGATGAGATCTGCAAGCCGTCGACCGTCTTCGCCGCGTACAACGAGTACGCCGGCCCGAAGAGCATTGATGTATTCCGATTCAACAATCACGAGGGCGGGGCGGGCGAGAGCGACCGCAGGACGATCCCGTTACTCCAACAGGCGCTCGGGCTGACGGCGATGTGAACCTGGAAGCGAAAGCACGCCCTCAGCTCTCAACACTGACGCTCACCATTGGTCCGACGGCGGCGCGCTCGAACACTCTCCTCGATCCAGGACAATGTTCCGACCAGCCCGGTTGGGCGCCCGCCCAATGCGACCGGTCGAACAGCCGGACAACGTGCGCGTGCGCCGGCGATACCAGCCAGTTCTGGGCACCGTGCGGGAATCGCGCGTAACGATGGCATCTGTCGTAACCCTGCAATCAGGTGCCGTTCTGTGCGCCCGGAGGGATTTGAACCCCCGACCTATTGATCCGTAGTCAATTGCTCTATCCGCTGAGCTACGGGCGCGTACCGCCTGTCGACTATACCAGCCCGGCGAGGCCGTCGGATTCCGCGGTCGTCTGCGCCCCTCGCTGTCGGTCGAGCAGGGGCGCGGTCGGTTGTCAGCAGCGCCGCCGTATGAACGGGCGCGGCGGTGACAACCAGCAGCGCGGGGTGACAACGGGCCGCGCGGCGGTGACAACTAGCGGCGCGGGGTGACGACGGGCAGCGCGGCTGCGAGCAGGGGCCGCGGAAACGTCAGGGGCCGGGCGCCGGGTCGAGGGTCATGCCGAGCGGGTCGAGAGCCTCGGCATCCGCGAGGTGGGTGCCGCCCAGCGGCGTGGAGCGCCAGTCATCCAGGTGCCAGCCGTGCTCGTGCGAGTGCAGCGTGACCAGACCGGTGTTGTCGAGCTGGTGCGTGCCGGCGAAGACGCCGTTCGTGTTGTCGCAGCGCGCGGCGACCCAGGTGCGGATGGCGGCGCCGTGGCTCACCGCGAGCGCGACATCCCCCGACTCCCGCACGCGCGCGATCGCCGCGTCGAACCGAGCGAGGAACTCGTGGCCGGATTCGCCGCCCGGCATGCGCAGGTGCAGCTCCCCCCGCGCCCAGGCGAATGCGACCGAGTTGTAGAGGCCCTGCGAATGACGGTCGTCTTTCAGCTCCAGGTCGCCCACCCGGATCTCCCGGAGCCCGTCGAGAACGGTCGCGTGGATGCCGCGCGCACGCTCGAGCGGCAGCGCGGTCTGCTGCGTGCGGAGCAGGGTGGAGACGAAGACCGCATCCACAGGTTCCAGCGCGGCCGGCACGGCCGACGCCTGCCGCTCCCCGATCGCGGTCAGCGGCGCGCCCGGCACCGCGGTGTCGAGGGCGCCGATCACGTTGGACTCGGTCTGGCCGTGTCTCAGCAGCAGCAATCGCATCAGTCGGAGAGCACCTTCCTCGCCGCGAGGTGATCCCAGTCGTGCTGGAACAGCGCCCCGAAGTAGGCCGCCGCCTGCGCGTTGTGGATGATCACACCGGCATCCCGGTTGTGGAGCGTGCCGTCGGTCGACCAGTTCTGGCTGCTCACCAGCACGCTCGATCCGTCGACCACGATCCCCTTGTTGTGCACGTTGTTCTGGATCTTCACGCTGTTCACGACATCGAGGCCCGCCGCCTGCAGCTGCTCCAGGTACCCGGCCGTCTCGTACTCGCTCATGATGATCTTCACGTCGACCCCGGCCTTCTGCCGGGCGATCACCGTCTGCACCAGGTCGGCGAACGCAGCCGATTCCTCCCCCGACGCCTTCGGCACCGCGATGTACTGGAACTGCAGGTGCAGCGTGGTCGCCGCACTGAGGATGAGTGCCTTCACCGCCTTCACGTACACGCCAGGGTCAGGGGTGAGCAGCGGCGTGATCCACATCGTGGCGCTCACCCGCTTGGGCGGCTGGAACGACGCGAACGGCGGCGTCTGCGCCTTCCTCATGCCGACCGCGGCGGGAGAGGCGACGGATGCCGCGGGCGGAGCGTTGTGCGCAGCCGCGACGGCGAGATCGTGCTCCAGGTACGCCTCGAACGTGGAGGCGAGCCCGGCGTGCTCGATCACGACGTGCCAGTCGCGGTCGCCTTGGCGTGCTGCCGCGGCATCCGCCGGGTCGTTCACCGGGTCGATGTCGGGCTGGTTGGAGTTGTTCCAGTTGCCGCTCGACAGCCAGAGCGCCTCACCATCGCGCACCGCGACCTTGATGTGATACGCCGTGGGGAACACCCAGGCGGTGGCGAGAGGATCCATTCGATCGAGCGCCCAGGCTTGCGAGAGCTGCGCTCCGAGGGCGGAGTGCAGGGCCGCGGCGGTCTGCTCGTCGGTCTGGTCGGCCGAGGGGTTGCGCGCCGGGTGGTCGAGCACGAGCTTCACCTCGGCGCCAGCCAGTGCCGAGGTCGCGGCGCCGAGGATGTGGGCCGAGGTGAAGTCGTAGAGACCGACCGTGAGCGAGTGCTGCGTGCCCTCGAGGAACTGCTTGAGCGTGGGCCATCCGTTGTCCGGACTCGCGCTCAACGTCACGGTCGCCCGGGCGTGCACCGGTGCGAGCGGCACGCCCGGCGCGGGCGTGTACGGCACGTTGGGCTTGGGCGGCTTGGCGGCCGCGGCGAAATAGACGCGCTCGGTGAGGCCGGTGGCCTCGGGGAGGGTGAGCTCCTCGGGGAAGACCGGCACCGCGCCGTGGTCGGGGTAGGGCAGGCGTGAGTCGGCGTACGCCCGGGGGTCCTCCAGCTGCTGGCGTTTGGCGGCGGATGCCTCGCGCACGTCGACCGGAACGCCCTCGATCTGCTCCGGGAGCGCCGCATCCGGAGGCGTCGCACCCTTCTTCTTCACCGTGGCGACGATCGCCTCGCGCCCGGTGAGCCAGCCGTTCGCCACCTCATAGCCGGCGCGCACGCTGACCACGCCCGGTCGTCGCAACTCGTCGACGTGCGCGTCGATGATGCCCTGGATGCGTGCCTGATCGTCGGCCATGAGCCACCCCGTCCTGATACGGTGACGCTCACGCTAGCCCCGCCGCCTCTCCCGCACCACACCCCCGTCGGGCGGCACGTCGTCGGGTCGCTACAGGTCGGCCAGAACTACAGGGGCGTTCGTGGTGAGGGAGCGGTGGATGGCGGCCTCCACGCGCAGCTCGGCGACGCCGTCGGCGCCGCTCACGGGAGGCCGCTCGCTTGCGAGGTAGTCCTCGATGGAGTCGGCGAAGGAGCGGTCGTAGAGGGTCCAGCGCGAGGCATCCGGCGGCGCCTCGTGGCGCATCGTGCTGCCGTCCGCTCCAGCGAGTTCGAGAGAGAGTCCGAGGTCGCGGAGGGTGGCGCGGCCGCGCTCGAACTGCACGGTCAGCTCGAACAGCAGGTCGGCGAACGGTGAACCGGCCGTTCCCCGCAGGGTGCCGACGGCCCCGCCCTCCGTCGTGAACGAGACCGCGCGGTCGACGGTGCGCATCGGCGGTTCGCCCCTCTCGACGTCGCCGGCGAGCGCGGTGAGCGTGCTGATCGGTCCGGCGAACAGCCCGATCAGGTCGATCGTGTGCGACCAGCAGGCGTAGTGCGCGGTGGCGGTGACCCCGATCACGCGGCCCCACCCGGCCGACTCGGTGAGCGCCCGGCGCACGGTGGCGAACGACCGGTAGTTGAAGCCCACCGCTATCTCGACCCCGGCGGCCCGCGCCTCGTGCAGCAGGGCGACGCCCTCGAGATAGTCGCTCTCGGTCACGAACGCCTGACCGCGCTTCGCCACGAAGGGCTTCTCCACATAGAGACGGGGCACGCCCACCCGGATCAGGTCGCGCACGATGGCGTGGTGCTCGGTGTCGGAAGCCGTCACGAACGCGACATCCGGATGCCACGCCGCAAGCCCCGCGTAGGCGTCACCGCCGACTCCATGGAGCACCCGGCCGCCGAAGCGTTCGACGGCCGTTCGCGGTCCGCCCTCTGAACGCGAGACGTAGCCCAGCTCGACGCCGTCGAGGCGGGCGAGAACGGGGAGGTACTGCCCGAGGGCGACCCCGCCTATGCCCACCACTGCGCACTTCATGGGGACATCCTATTGGAACGTTTAATCTTGAAACGTGGACAATTTAGTTGTGCACAATGTGCTACGGTCGTCCCATGGATGCGCCGACCGACACGCTCTCGCTGGAGCAGCAGATCTGCTTCGCGCTCTACAACGCCTCGCGCGCACTCACCTCCCGCTACCGCGACCTGCTCGAGCCTCTCGGTCTCACCTACCCGCAGTACCTCACCCTGCTCGTGCTCTGGGAGTCGGGGGCATCCACGGTGAGCGAGCTCGGCGCACGGCTGCACCTCGACTCGGGAACGCTGTCCCCGCTGCTGCGACGACTCGAGGCGAACGGCCTGCTCCGCCGCGAACGCGGGTCGGGCGACGAGCGCGTCGTCACCGTCACCCTCACGGATGCCGGGGCGGCACTGCGAGCGGCGGCGGCGGGCATCCCCGAGCAGATCTGCCTCTCCACAGGGCTGACGCTCGAGTCGATCGCCGCCCTCAGAGACCAGGTCATGGCGGTCGCGGACTCCGTTCGCGCGGCCTGACCCCACAGCGTCGCCGCACTCCGGCGTCGACCAGTAGAGAACCACGAGAAAGAGGAACCATGCCTACACGCACCGCTCGCACCGCCTGGAACGGAAGCCTGGAGACCGGCGAGGGGCAGGTCGAGCTCACCAGCTCGAAGCTCGCCACCTTCGACGTCTCGTTCCCGAAGCGCGCAGCAGACGAGGCCAACGGATTCACCAGCCCCGAGGAACTGCTCGCCGCGGCGCACTCCGCCTGCTACGCGATGCAGTTCTCCGCGGTGCTCGGTGCGGCCGGCGGAACGGTGGAGGCGCTCGACGTGAAGGCCGACGTGAGCCTCGGTGCCGACCCGGCGGGCGGGTTCAAGCTCACCGGCATCCACCTCACCGTGCGCGGTGAGGTCACCGGCATCGACGAGGCCGCGTTCGCGAAGGCGGCGGCGGATGCGAAGGTCGGGTGCCCGGTGAGCAAGGCGCTGACCGGGGTCGAGATCACGCTGGACGCGCAGCTGGAGCGGTAGCGCTCGCTTCGAGAGCCTCAGCGACCGCGGCGAGAACCTCAGCGACCGCGGCGACCCGGTCCCTGAGGTTCTCGAAGGGACCACCCTGCGCGAAGATGGAGGCATGGCCTCCGAGACCCCGCGAGAGAAGTCCACCTCTCGCCGTGACTTCCTCAAAGCAGCCGGCCTCGGCGCGGCCGTCGGAGTCGCGGGCGGCGGCGTGGGCGGTGCGTTCGCCGGAGCGGCCGTTGCCGGCGCCGCCAACGGCACACCGCCCTCGGCGCACCCCACGTTCGCCCCTCTGCCGGAACGCTCCGCCCCGGGGTTCGACCACATCGTGGTGGTCATGTTCGAGAACCGCTCGTTCGACAACATGCTCGGCCACCTCTACGGCCGCCACGAGAAGACGAAGGCCGAGTTCGACGGCCTGCCCCAGGGCGACTACTCCAACCCCGGACCAGGCGGCGCGGAGATCGCGGCGCACATCTACTCCGGGCCCACCGACCGCATCATGCAGAGCCCCCAGCCCGACCCGGGTGAGCCCTACCCGCACGTGAACACGCAGCTCTTCGGCGTGCAGAACGACGACTTCAACACTCCGGCGCCCGGCGCCGTGGCGCACAACCGGGGCTTCGTCACCGACTACATCCGCAACTTCGAGGAGGTCCGGCAGCGACAGCCCGACCCCGCCGAGTACGCGGTGATCATGGGCGGCTTCGAGCCCGCCATGCTGCCGGTGCTCTCGACGCTGGCGCGCGAGTTCGGCGTCTACGACGCCTGGTTCGCCGGCGTTCCCTCGCAGACGTTCTGCAACCGCTCGTTCTTCCACGCCTCCACCTCGCACGGCTTCGTGACGAACCAGGACGGCGGCGGCTACAGCAAATGGCTCGGCGCACCCTACGCGCCCACCATCTTCAACCGATTGTCGGATGCCGGGCACACCTGGCGTGTCTACTACGACGCTAGCCAGCTCGTCTCCCTCACCGGCATGCTGAACGCGCCCGCTCTCGAACGCTACTGGCGCAGCCACTTCCGCACGATGGAGCAGTTCTACCGGGACGCCGAGAACGGCAGCCTCCCCGACTACGCCTTCATCGAGCCGCGCATGATCTTCAACCACAACGACTTCCACCCGCCCTTCGGCGAACTCCGCGAGGGCAAGTACCGCGACGCCCCGTATTACAACAGTGCGCTCTCCGACGTGCGCGCCGGCGATGCGCTGCTCGGAGACATCTACACCGCCATCCGCTCCAGCAGTTCCCCGGGCGGGTCGAACGCCGTCAACACGGCGCTCGTCGTCACCTTCGACGAACACGGCGGCACCTACGACCACGTCGCGCCCCCGAAGGCCACCCCGCCCACGGACGGCGCGGGCGGTGAGATGGGCTTCGCGTTCGACCGGCTCGGATGCCGCGTCCCCGCCATCGTGGTCTCGGCCTACACCGAGCCGGGCACCGTCATCCACGACGAGATGCACCACGGCTCGGTCATCGCCACCCTCAACCGGTTGCACGGGATGTCGCCGCTCACGCGGCGCGACGCGAACGCCACCCCGATCTTCAACGCCATCAATCGCACGAAGGCCCGGCAGCCCGACACCTGGCCGAGTCCGCAGCCGATGTGGATTCCGCCGAACCCGGAGGACGTTCCCACCCCGACCGGCGATCACCGCCTCCGCCCGCTGACGCCGCCCGCGAAGGGTCTGCTCGGCATCCTCCTGGCGAAGTACGCTCCGCACGAGCCGGTGCCGGAGACCTACCAGGACGCGTACGCCGCACTGCAGCGCCACGGCCTCGGCCTGTTCGGAACGACCGACTGAGTCAGATCAGACGGATCGTCGCGTCGCGGGCCACCGGGGTGACCATCGGCAGCACGAAACTGTCCCCGTAGCGCTCGTACTTCGTGCGGTAGGCGGCGCCGAGTTCGTCGGCCAAGGCATCCGGCGTCTCCTCGAAGACGACGTCCCGCTCCACGCCGCCCGCGCTGATGCGACCGGTGTGCGTCTCGACCGCGTGACGGAACCAGCCGCTGTCGCGCCCTTTGTAGGAGCGCACGTACAGCTCGTCGCCCACGCGCACCACCCAGATCGGCACCGGGGTGCGCACCTGGCCGTCCGGCCGCCTCGGTGCGATGTGCAGCTCGTCCGCCGCGCCGACTGCTGCCAGTTCCTGCTCGCTCCACCCCGCCATGACGCTCCCTATGCTCTGCTCGCGACCGAGTCCCGGATGACGAGGGTCGCCGTCTCCAGCAGAGTACGCCGGTCGGCCTCACCCGCGATCGACGAACGCACGACCTCCATCATCCGGCGCCCCAGCGCCCCGAAGTCCTGGCGCACGGTGGTAAGCGAGGGGGTGAAGTGCGCGGACTCGGGGATGTCGTCGAACCCCACCACGCTCACCTCGCCGGGCACGGCGATGCCCGCCGCGGCGAACGCGTGCAGCACGCCGAGCGCCATCTGGTCGTTGCTGACGAAGACCGCGGTGACGTCACGATCGGAGAGCAGCCGCTCGGCGGCGACGCGCCCGCTCTCCGCCGTCCAGTCCCCCCGCAGCGGCTCGACCGCCGTCAGTCCGCGCCGGGCGAGCTCGGCCCGCCAGCCCGCCTCCCGCTCCACGCCGTCGAGCGAACCCGCCGGCCCGGCGATGTGGCGGATGGCGGTGTGCCCGCGCTCGGCGAGGTACGCGGTCGCCGCGGCCGCACCGCCCGCCTGGTCGATGGCGACGCTCGGGGCGGCGCTGGCGCCGCTGCTGTCGGCCACCACCAGCGGCACGTCGAACCGCAGGGCGTTGACCGCGTCGACCGTCGAACGGTCGGTGGCCACCACCACGAGGGCATCGACCCGCTGGCGCAGCAGCACGTCGACGGCGGACACGATGGCGTCGTGATCCGCCACCCCCATGCTCGCCGTGATGACCTGATACCCGGCTTCGCGCGCCGCCTCGTTGAAGGCGAGCGCGATGCTCGACGGCCCGTAGAGGGGGTTGCCGGTGCTCACCAATCCGATCGCGTTGGTGGTGCGGGTGGCGAGGGCGCGGGCGACGGAGCTCGGCCGGTAGTTCAGCTCGGCCATCGCCGCCTCCACGCGCGCCGCCGTCTGCGGACGCACGTTCGCCAGGCCGTTGATCACCCGCGAGACGGTCTGGTGCGAGACCCCGGCGAGCCGGGCCACATCCTGGATGTTCGCCACGGAACCGACCGTACCCGATGCCGTCAGAGCCCTCGCGCGAGCCGGTAGTAGGCCTGGTTCCAGCGCAGGCGGTCGGCGAACGAGCGCAGCTCGGTGTGCTCGTCGATCACCACGAGCTCGTTGCGCGCGATCTCGGCGAAGTCCTCGAACACCTCGAGCCCCAGCGCCGTGGTCATCACCGTGTGGTGCGCGGCTCCGGCGGTGAGCCAGGCGGCGGCACTCGTCGCGAAGTCCGGCTCCGGTCGCCACACCGCCCGCGCCACCGGCAGGTTGGGGAGCGGATGCGGCAGCTCCACCACCTCGACCACATTCGCCACCAGCCGGAACCGGTCGCGCATGTCGCTCATCGCGACCACGACCGCGGGCCCCGGGTCGGTGTCGAAGACCAGGCGGACCGGGTCCTCACGGCCCCCGATGCCGAGCGCATGGATCTCCAGCTTGGGCTTCGAGGTGGTGAGCGTGGGGCAGATCTCGAGCATGTGTGCGCCCAGGATCAGCTCCTTCCCCGGGGTGAGGTCGTAGGTATAGTCCTCCATGAGCGACGCGCCACCGGGCAGACCCGCGCCCATGACTTTCGCCGCCCGCACGAGCACCGAGGTCTTCCAGTCGCCCTCCGCGCCGAAGCCGTAGCCGTCGGCCATCAGGCGCTGCACGGCGAGACCGGGAAGCTGGCGCAGGCCGCCGAGGTCTTCGAAGCTGGTGGTGAACGCGCTGAAGCCGCCGGCCTCGAGGAACCCGCGCAGCCCCAGCTCGATGCGCGCGCCGTAGCGCAGCGACTCGTGACGGGCACCGCCCGGGCGCAGCTCGGGCGCCACGTCGTACAGCTCGTCGTACTCGGCGACGAGCGCGTCGACATCCGTCTCGCTCGCGGCGTCGATGGCCTCGACCAGTTCGTTCACGCCCCAGGTGTTGACCTGCACGCCGAACCGCAGCTCGGCCTCGGTCTTGTCGCCCTCGGTCACGGCGACGAAGCGCATGTTGTCGCCGAACCGGGCGAGCTTGAGCGAGTGGGTGGCGGCCCAGCCCGCGGCCGCGCGGCTCCAGGTGGAGATCTGCTGCACGACGGCCGGGTTCGAGACGTGTCCCACGACGGTCTTGCGCGCGACCCCGAGCCGGGACTGGATGTAGCCGAACTCCCGGTCGCCGTGGGCGGCCTGGTTGAGGTTCATGAAGTCCATGTCGATCGTGGACCAGGGCAGCTCCACGTTGGCCTGCGTGTGCAGGTGGAGCAGCGGCTTGCGCAGCAGGTCGAGACCGGTGATCCACATCTTGGCCGGGCTGAACGTGTGCATCCAGGCGATGACGCCGATCACCGAGTCGTCAGAGTTGGCGTCGAGTGCGATGCGCCGGATCGCGTCGCTGTCGGTCAGCACCGGCTTCCAGACCACCGTCACCGGCAGGTCGAGCTGGGCCGAGATGGCCTTCGACTGCTCGGCCACCTGCGCGAGGGTCTCCTCTCCGTACAGCCCCTGGCTGCCGGTGAGGAACCACACCTCGTACTGCTTCAGGTCGGGCACGATCGAACGGGACATCGGATTCCTTTCAGAGGGCCTCGACCGCGGCGCGCTCGACGGCAAGGCCGGCGCTATAGCGGTCGAGGTAGGCGGAGAAACCGGCGACGTCGCCGGGGTCGGGGTCGACGGAGTCGAGGGAGGATGCCGCGAAGACCGTCTCGCGGAGGTAGGTCGCCAGGTCGTGGCCCGATCCGGATGCCGCGAACGCGGCCAGCACGGCCATGCCCCACGCTCCCCCCTCCGCCGCGGTCTCCGCGACGGCGACCGGGGCGTTCAGGGCGGCCGCGAGGAACCGCTGGGCCACCCCCGCCGTGCGGAACATTCCGCCGTGGGCATACAGTCGATCGAGCTCGACCTGCTCCTCCTCGAGCACCCGCATGCCGAGAGCGAGCGTGCCGAACACGCCGTACAGCTGGGACCGGATCGCATTGGCGAGGGTGAAGCGGCTGTCGGGCGTGCGCACGAAGAGCGGCCGGCCCTCGCCCAGACCGGTGATCGGCTCCCCGGCGAGGTAGTTGTACACGAGAAGACCGCCGGCGTCGGGCTCGCCGCGCAGCGCTTCGGCGAAGAGCACGTCATAGACGGCGTCGACCCCCTGCGGCGCGCCGCTCGCCTCGGCGAACCGGGTGAACATACCCACCCACGCGGCGAGTTCGCTCGCCCCGTTGTTGCAGTGCACCATGGCGACCGGATCGCCGAGCGGGGTCGTGACCACGTCGAGTTCGTGATGCGGGTGCTGCAGCGGGTGCTCGAGAACCACCATCGCGAAGATGCTCGTGCCGGCGCTCACGTTGCCGGTGCGCGGGGCGATGGCGTTGGTCGCGACCATGCCCGTGCCCGCGTCGCCTTCCGGCGGGCAGAGCGCAACCCCCGGGAGCAGGGAACCGCTCGGGTCGAGCAGCTCGGCGCCCGGCGCCGTGAGGGCTCCCGCGGGGGCGCCCGCGACGAGCACCTCGGGCAGCAGGGAACGCAGCGGCGCGCCCAGTCGCCCCTCCACCAGACGGTCGTAGCGAGCCAGCAGCTCCTCGTCGTAGTCGCGGGTCGCCGGGTCGATGGGGAACATGCCGGAGGCGTCGCCGATGCCGAGCACGTCGCGCCCGGTGAGGCGGCGGTGGACGTGGCCGGCGAGGGTGGTGACGTGGGCGATGCTGCCGACGTGCGCCTCGGCATCCGTGACCGCCTGGTGCAGGTGGGCGATCGACCAGCGGAGCGGGATGTTCACGCCGAACAGCTCGGAGAGCTCGGCCGCGGCCGGGCCGGTGGTGGTGTTGCGCCAGGTGCGGAAGGGCACGAGCAGTTCGCCCGCCGCGTCGAACGCGAGGTAGCCGTGCATCATGGCGGAGATGCCGAGGCCGGCGAACGAGGTCGGCGTGACGCCGTAGCGTTCGCGGATGCCGGACACCAGGTCGGCGTATGCCGCCTGGAGCCCGCTCCACACCCGGTCGAGGTCGTAGGTCCAGTATCCGTCGACCAGCGCGTTCTCCCACTCGTGGGTTCCGGTCGCCAGTACCACCGAGGGGTCGTCGCCGACGAGGCAGGCCTTGATGCGGGTGGAGCCCAGCTCGATTCCGAGCACTCCGCGGCCGGCGGCGATCGCGGTCGCTTCGGTCTCGGTCATCGACGGTCGTCCTCGGGCTGGCCGTACACGTTCTGGTAGCGGGCGAACAGGGCGTCGATCTTCTCCTGCGGGATGGGGATGAGCTCGCCGCCCTGGCGCGCGAGGTGAACCGTGCGCGCGACGTCCTCGCAGAGCACGGCGGCCTTGACGGCATCCGACGGCGACACGCCGATGGTGAACGGTCCGTGGTTCTGCATCAGCACCGCTCGGGAGCGGTGGCCGCGCAGGGTGTCCACGATGCCGCGGCCGATCGAGTCGTCACCGATGACCGCGAACGGGCCCACCGGGATCGGGCCGCCGAACTCGTCGGCCATGCCGGTGATGACGCAGGGGATCTCCTCGCCCCGCGCCGCCCAGGCCACGGCGTACGGAGAGTGCGTGTGCACCACGCCGCCCACGTCGGGCAGCTCGCGGTACACATACGCGTGCGCGGCGGTGTCGCTCGACGGTCTTCGGTCGCTTCCGGGCGAGCCCGGCACGACCCGGCCGTCGAGGTCGCAGAGGATCATGTTCTCGGCGGAGAGCTCGTCGTACGAGACGCCCGAGGGCTTGATGACGAAGTAGTCGGATCCCGGAACCCGGCCCGAGACGTTGCCGCCCGTCCACACCACCAGCCCGTAGCGCACCAGCTCGCCGTGGAGCGCTGCGACCTCCGCGCGGACCCGGGCTATCTCGGTCTCGAGGCCGCTCGCGTCTGACGTCATCGGACTCCCTTGTCTCGGCGGATGTTACCGCTCACATTATGCGGTCGCCCCCGCTCGCACAAGTCCGGCCGGGCCAGAGCGCTCCGACGGTGCACTATGTTCCTGAATACGGATCAGCGCTTCGCGCGCCACGACGGAAAGCCACGAGTGACCAGGTTGGGCAGTTCTCCTCCCACGATGCAGGATGTCGCCCGCCTCGCCGGGGTCTCGGTCAAGACCGTCTCGAACGTGCTCTCGGGGTACGAGCACGTGTCGACCAGGATGCACGACCGGGTGATGGCGGCGGTCGACGAGCTCGACTACAAGATCAACGCATCCGCCCGTAACCTGCGGGTGGGGCGTACCCGGGTGATCGGCCTCGCCGTGCCCGAGCTCAGTCAGGCCTACTTCGCCGAGCTCGCCGACGCCATCATCCGGGCCGCCAGCGCCCGGGGCTACACGGTGCTCATCGAGCAGACGGTCGCCCAGGGCACCGACGAGATCAGCTCCATCGCCCAGATGCGCAAGCACTCGATCGACGGTCTAATCTACAGCCCGCTCACCCTCGGCCCCTCGGACGCGGAGCAGCTGGAGACCGACTTCCCGCTCGTGGTGCTGGGCGAGCCGCTGCCCGGCAGCAGCGCCCACCACGTCGCCATGTCGAACCTCGCGGCAATGCGCGCCGCGACCGAGCATCTGCTCGAGGGCGGCCGGCGCCGCATCGCCGTCATCGGCGCGCACCCCGAGGGCCCGGTGGGCACCGGCGCCACCCGGCTCGAGGGATACCGTGCCGCACTCCGCGAGCGCGGCATCGAGGTCGATCCCCGCCTGGTGATGACCGCCGCGCTGTGGCACCGCGGATTCGGCGTGGATGCCACGGAACGCCTCATCCGCAGCGGGGTCGAGTTCGACGCCGTGCTCTGCTTCAACGACGCGCTGGCGCTCGGCGCCATGCGCGCGCTCCAGCGCAACGGACTGCGGATCCCGGACGACGTCGCGGTGGTCGGGTTCGACGACATCGAGGATTCGGCGTTCTCGACGCCGACGCTCACCACGGTCTCCCCCCAGCGCGACGAGATCGCTCGCACCGCCGTCGACACGCTGATCGCCCTGATCGAGCAGCCGCCCGGGGTCGCCCCGCCGCACCTGGTGGAGACGGGATTCGCGCTGGTCGTGCGCGAATCCACCGCCGGAGCCGGCGCTGCCTGATCGTTACGATCACTTTGCGCGGCGATAGTTGACAGGGTGGCTCCGGGTCACGTACCTTCACTTTTTACATCGATGTAAATTACTTTTCCCTCTCCCCCAGATGTTCCCGAACAGAGAAGTCGGGAACGGATAGCAGGTACACAGTGAAGAAGCTGACAGGTGCCATCGCGGTTGCGGCCGCGGTCGCCATCGGACTCGCCGGCTGCGCCGGCACCACCACCGCCCCCTCCGACCAGAAGGTGTCCCTCACCTTCTGGCACGGCTACACCGAAGCCGACGGCAAGGTGCTCGACAACATCGTGAAGCAGTTCAACGCGTCGCAGAAGAACATCACCATCAGCACGCAGACCAAGACGTGGGCCGTCATCGACGACACGCTCCTGCCCGCCCTCTCGGCGAAGAAGGGGCCCGACATCGTGGCGATGACCTCCGACCGCCTGCCGGTTTACGCCGAGAAGAAGGCCCTGGTCAACCTCGACTCCTTCTACGCCCAGGCCTCCAGCAACACGGCCAAGCTGAAGCCGGAGGCGGTCTCCATGGAGACCGTGAAGGGCTCCAAGTTCGGCGTGCCGAGCGGATTCGTTCCGCTCTCGGTGATCTACAACAAGACGCTGTTCGCCCAGGCCGGGATCACCTCGTTCCCCACCACCTGGGACGAGTGGGTCGCGGATGCCCGCAAGCTCACCATCGACGCCAACGGGGACGGCACCCCCGAACAGTACGGCCTCGTGCTGCCCGACCACGCCACCGTCGGCAACGGGATCTGGCCGAGCCTCTTCGAGGGCAACGGCGGATCCATCACCAATAGCACCGGCACCAAGGCCACGATCGACTCGGCGGCGAACGTGAAGACGCTCACGTACTGGGCCGACGCCATCCAGAAGTACAAGATCTCGCCGACCGGTGTCGACGGCATCGGCGCCGACAAGCTCTTCACCTCGGGCAAGACGGCCATGGAGGTCGGCGGACCGTGGATGGCGGGCGTCGCCACGGCATCCAAGATCGACTACGGACTCGCGGCGATCCCCGCCGGCCCGAAGGCGCAGGCCGCCTCCGCCATCGGCATCTCGCTCGGGGTCACCGCCCAGACCAGCCCGGCCAAGCGCGCCGCAGCCGAGAAGTTCCTCTCCTACTTCAACGAGAAGTCGGTGGCCACGACCTGGTCGCTCGGTTCCGGCTGGCCGCCCCTGCGCACCGACATCTCCGCCTCGGATGTCGACGCCAACGCCACCGTCGCCAGCCTCACGACGATCGCGCCCAACACCCGGGCCCTGCTGCCCGGCGTCGTCAACAGCACCGACGTGCTGACGGCTATCGACACCGCGACCCAGAAGGCCGTGGCCGGGGGCGACCCGAAGCAGCTGCTGCAGCAGGCGCAGGCAAGCATCCAGGCCGCGCTCGCGAAGTAGCGAGCCGACCCACCACTCGCGGGGGCCCGGAGACGGGCCCCCGCACCATCCGGAAGACAGTCCATGACCACCCAGCAGCTCCCGCGACGCCGCGGCTACCGGCCCCCGGCCCCACTGGGCGGGCGCACCCCGCTGAACGGCACGTTCAAGCGCCGCGCCATCATCGTCGGATTCCTTAGCCCCGCGCTCCTCATCCTCGCCGCCTTCGTCGGCTGGCCGATGATCTCGGCCCTGGGCCTGTCGTTCACCGACGCGAGCGGGTTCGGCGACCCGGCCTTCGTGGGGCTCGCCAACTATGCGCGCGTCTTCACCGACCCGGAGATCCTGCGGGCGATCGCGAACACGGGCCTCTACGCCGTGCTGTTCACCCCGATCGCGATCGTCGTCGCGCTCGTGCTCGCGCTCATCATCAACAGTCCGCGGCTGCCGTTCCGGGGATTCTTCCGCTCCACCCTCTTCCTGCCGTTCATCGTGTCCCTCGCGGTGGCGGCCTTCGCCTGGTCGTACCTGCTCGACCCCCAGATCGGGTTGCTCAACTACTGGCTGCAGGCCGTCGGAATCCGGATCGGGAACGTGCTGCAGGATCCCGTCCTGGCGATGCCCACCGTGGTGCTCGTCGCCGTGTGGAAGAGCTTCGCCTTCTACATGGTGATCTTCCTGGCCGGTCTGCAGGAGATCCCGAAGAGCCTCTACGAGGCGGCCGAGCTCGACGGGGCGAACGGCTGGAAGCGGTTCACGAACGTGACGTACCCGATGCTCAGCACCACCATGGTGTTCGTCGTCATCGTCGCACTGATCGCGGCGTTCCAGGCGTTCGACCAGATCTACGTGCTCACCGGCGGCGGCCCGTATCGCAGTACGGAGACCATCGTGATGCAGATCTACCAGTCCGGGTTCAAAGACCTCGACCTCGGGTTCGCCTCGGCGCTCTCCTACGTGCTGCTCATCCTCACGCTTCTGCTGAGCCTCGTGCAGTTCCTGTTCTTCGGCCGCCGCGGAGAGGAGGCGGCCTCGTGACCGCCATCGCCCGTCCCGGCGTCGCCGTGCCCGCGCGGGCCCGCGGTCGGCGCGACCCGCTCCGCTGGGTGTTCTTCGCCGCATTCCTCGTGGTGACGCTCGCGATCATGCTGCCCGTGATCATCATCGTGTTCACGGCGTTCAAGCCGGCATCCGAGGTCAATGCGTACCCGCCGACGCTGCTCCCCCGGCACTGGACGCTCGACAACTTCGCGGCGATCTTCTCGCAGCTGCCCTTCGGCCGGCTCATCCTGAACAGCGTCGGGTTCGCGGGCGGGGTCACCCTGTTCGCGCTCGTCTTCGACTCGCTCGCCGCCTACGCCCTGGCCCGGCTGGACTTCCGGGGCAGCCGCGTACTGCTCATCGTGATCATCGCGAGCCTGATGATTCCGTTCCAGGCGACCCTCATCCCCATCTATCAGCTGGTGGCACAGCTCGGCTGGGTCAACACCTTCGCCGGACTCATCGCCCCGCGCGCGGCGGACGCCTTCGGCATCTTCTTCCTGCGCCAGTTCTTCCTGTCCCTCCCCCGCGACCTCGACAACGCCGCGCGGATCGACGGGGCCTCCGAATGGCGCATCTTCCGCAGCGTCGTGCTGCCGAACGCCGTTCCGGCACTGCTCACCCTCGGCATCTTCACCTTCGTGAACAACTGGAACGACCTGCTCTGGCCGCTCGTGTTCACCACCGATCAGAGCATGGGCACGATCACCTCCGGCCTCACGCTCCTCACCGGGCCCGGCGGGATCATCCCCCAGGGCGTGATGATGGCCGGCGCCCTGATCGCCGTGCTGCCGCTCGCGATCATGTTCCTCCTCGTGCAGCGCCGCTTCATCGAGAGCGTCGCCAGCACGGGACTCAAATGAGAGGCCGGCCACAGATGACCGACACCCAGCCGCCGGCACCCAGATGGTTCGAGGATGGCGCGCTGCACTTCGCCCTCGGCATCGAGGACACGTTCGTGCCGCAGGCGCGCGCCGGCGAGCGCCCCATCGACGAGTACGAGCTGACCCAGCACTACGAGCAGGTGCACGACGACCTGGAGCTCGCCGCGGAGGTGGGTGCGAGCCTGCTGCGCTGGGGCGTGCCGTGGCATCGGGTCGCGCCGGCTCCGGGCGAATGGGACTGGTCGTGGGTGGACCGTGCGATCCCGGGGTTCGCGGAGCGCGGCATCCGCCCGATCATCGACCTGCTGCACTACGGCACCCCGCTCTGGCTCGACGACCAGTTCGCGAACCCCGACTACCCGGCGCATGTGGCCGAGTTCGGTCACCGGTTCGCGGAGCGCTACGGCGACGTCGTCACCGACTACACGCCCGTGAACGAGCCGATGATCCACGCGCTGTTCAGCGGCGAGTACGCGTACTGGCCGCCCTATCTCGCGGGCCCCACCGGGCTGGTGAGGGTGGCATCCGCCATCGCCCGCGGCTTCGTGCTCACCCAGCAGGCGATCGCCTCGTCGCTCGGCGACCGGGCAACATTCGTGCACGTGGATGCCGGAATGCGCTACACGGGCGACACCCGGGCCCCCGAACACCGGGCCACGGTCGCGCGGCTGCGCGAGCAGTCGTTCCTCGTCGAAGACCTCGTCACCGGCCGGGTCGACGACCGGCACCCGCTGGCGGGCCTCCTGCGCGAGGGCGGGGTCGACGACGGAGCGCTCGCCTGGTTCGCCGAGAACGCGGTGCGGCCCGACGTGATGGGGGTCAACTACTACCCGCTCAACTCCACCGAGGTCTTCGAGGCAGGCGTGCACCACGGCGGCGGGTTCGCGGACCCGCGCCCGACCTTCGATGCCGGCACCGACGGCCTGCGGGAGGTGCTCACCGCCTACGCCGAGCGCTACGGCGCTCCGGTCATGCTCACCGAGACCTGCATCACCGGAACAGTGGAGCAGCGTCTCGACTGGCTCGACCGCTCGGTCGAGTGCGTTCACGACCTGCGCGCCTCCGGTCTCCCCGTCGTCGGCTACACCTGGTGGCCGCTCTTCGACATGTACGAGTGGACGTACCGCCACAGCACGCGCCCGAAGGCGGAGCATCTGCTCACCATGGGCCTCTTCGACCTCGTCGAGCAGCCGGGCGGTCGACTGGACCGCCGCCGGAATCCGGTCGCCGACCGATTCGCCGAGCACGCTACCCTGGTGCGGGCCGACGCCGGCACCCCAGCCTGAAAGAGATCGACATGCTCACTGCCTCGCTCGCCCTCGACCGTGCGGCCGTCATCGGACCGGTCAACCCGCGACTGTTCGGGTCGTTCGTCGAACACCTCGGTCGCTCCGTCTACGACGGCATCTACGAACCCGGCCACCCGACCGCCGATGCCGACGGATTCCGGCAGGACGTGGTCGAACTCGTGAAAGAGCTCGGGGTCACCACCATCCGCTACCCGGGCGGCAACTTCGTCTCGGGCTTCCGCTGGGAGGACAGTGTCGGGCCGCGCGAATCCCGGCCGCGCCGGCTCGACCTCGCCTGGCACTCCACCGAGACGAACGAGGTGGGTCTGCACGAGTTCTCGCGCTGGCTGGAGAGCATCGGCAGTGAGCTCATGCTCGCCGTGAACCTGGGCACGCGCGGCGTGCAGGAGGCGCTCGACCTGCTCGAGTACACGAACCTCGCCACGGGCACGACGTTGGCCGACCTGCGGGCGGCCAACGGGCATCCGGAACCCTTCGCGGTGTCGATGTGGTGTCTCGGCAACGAGATGGACGGGCCGTGGCAGCTCGGTCACCGCTCGGCGGACGACTACGGAAAGCTGGCCGCGCAGACCGCGCGGGCGATGCGCTCCTTCGACCCGAGCCTCGAGCTGGTGGTCTGCGGATCGTCGAGCGCGTCGATGCCCACCTTCGGCGAGTGGGAGCGCGTGGTGCTCACGCACACCTACGACGAGGTCGACTACATCTCCTGCCACGCGTACTACGAGGACAGGGGCGACCGGGCCAGCTTCCTCGCCTCCGGCGTGAACATGGACCACTTCATCGAGTCGGTGGTCGCGACCGCCGACCACGTGAAAGCCGTGCGCGGCAGCACGAAGACCATCGACCTCTCGTTCGACGAGTGGAACATCTGGTACAACGAGCGCTTCGAGAAGGTTGACAAGATCCAGGGCGTGGACAACTGGCCGGTCGCGCCGCGTCTACTCGAAGACGTCTACACCGTCACCGACGCCGTCGTGTTCGGCAGCCTGCTGATCTCGCTCCTGAAGCACGCGGATCGGGTCACCAGCGCCTCCCTCGCCCAGCTGGTGAACGTGATCGCGCCGATCATGACCGAGCCGGGAGGACCGGCGTGGCGGCAGACCACGTTCTTCCCGTTCGCCGCTACCGCCGCCCACGCGCGCGGCACCGCGCTGCGGGTGCGCCTCGATGCGCCGCTGTACGACACGGCCGACTACGGGCAGGTGCCGGTGCTCGACGCCGTCGCGACCCACGATGCGGAGACCGGGCGCGTGGCGATCTACGTGGTGAACCGCGCGGAGGAGGAGGTGGCGCTCGCGCTCGACCTCGGAGCGATCGACCCCGCAACCCTCCGGGCCACGACACTGAGCGACCCCGATCCGGATGCCGCGAACACGCTCGAGCACCCGGAACGCGTCGCCCCGTCCGCGAACACGTCGGCGGAGGTGCGCGACGGCCGCGTGAGCATCGTGCTCCCGGCGGTGTCGTGGACGGAGATCACCGCCGGCATCCGGTGACCCCACGACCGGCCCGATCGATGGCAGGCTGGGAGCGCCACGCCCACCACGATGAAAGGCCAGGTCGATGACGACACTCGGCATGATCTACCAGCCCTCCTTCGAGCCGGAAGGTCTGGTCGACCTCGCCCGGATCGCCGAGGGCGAAGGCATCGACGAACTGTGGGTCTTCGAGGACAGCTTCAAGCAGAGCGGGCTGGC
This sequence comes from uncultured Lacisediminihabitans sp., assembly GCA_966212465.1. Classification (GTDB taxonomy): domain Bacteria; phylum Actinomycetota; class Actinomycetes; order Actinomycetales; family Microbacteriaceae; genus Lacisediminihabitans. Next base: position 85,893 of record CBIHRK010000009.1, on the reverse strand, counting down.
GTCGCTCGTCGGAGCGGTCGCCGCCACCTCCGCGCTCCGCGTGGGCGTGGGAGTCATGCCGATGCCGTTGCGCAACGTCGCGCTGCTGGCGATGGAGATCGCGACGATCGAGCGGATGTACCCGGGCCGCGCCCGCTTCGGTGTCGGCCACGGCGTGCTCGACTGGATGGGCCAGGCGGGCGTGCGGGTCGCATCCCCGCTGACCCTCATGCGCGAATACGTGCCGGCGCTGCGCTCGCTGCTCGCCGGGGAGGCGGTCACCACCGAGGGCCGCTACGTGAAACTGCGCGACGTGCAACTCGACTGGCCGCCGCTCGGCAGGGTTCCCGTGCTGGCCGCCGGGGAGGGACCGAAGACCATCGCCCTCACGGGGGAGGTCGCCGACGGACTCGTCATCACCACCGGCTCCACCCCGCGGATGGTGCGCGAGGCGGTGGCGTCGGCGCGGGCATCCGGCGCTCCGGAGGGTTTCGAGGTTGTCGTGTTCCTCATGGCCGAGTTCGGCGAGGGCGCGGCCGAGAGGGCCGAGCGCGAATTCGACCAGTGGAACCTGACCGGCGAGCGCCGCTTCGCCGCGACGGGGTCGGATGCCGCAATCGAGGCGACCGTGCGCGAGTTCTACGATGCGGGCGCCACGACCGTGCTGCTGCAGTCCGGGTCCCACGAAACCGACCTACCGGGTTACGCCGCTGCGGTGGGGCGGATCGCTGCGCGCCTCAGGAGCTGAGAGGTCACCGGGCCCGGCTCATCGAAGGGCCATGCCGGGCACGCGCGCGCGGATCGCGTCCATGGTCGCCTCGTCGGAGACCCCCTGGAAGTCGTACCTCGGCGTGTACGGCGCGATCAGCGAGGTGACCTCGTCGTCGCTCAGCTGAATGTCGAGAGACGCGATCGCTTCGTCTATCTGAGCGGTCGTGTTCGCACCGACCAGGGGGGCGGTCACCACCGGCTGCCGGTGCAGCCAGGCCAGCGCGATGGTCGCACGGCTCACCCCGCGTGCGGCCGCGACGTCGCCGACGGCGTCGATGATCTCGTGGTTCGACCGCTCCTCCGCGGGTGTGTAGAGCAGGTCCGCGTAGTCGCCGTCGGATGCGGAGCGGGCGGTGGACCGCGCATCCTCCCACCCGCGGGTCAGGCGTCCGCGGGCCAGGGGGCTCCAGACGATCGTGCCGACCCCTTCGTCCAGGCACAGCGGGATCATTTCGCGCTCCTCCTCGCGGGCGAGCAGGTTGTAGTGATCCTGCATCGAGACGAATCGTGCCCAGCCGTTCTGCTCCTGCAGGTGGAGGGCCTTCGCGAATTCCCAGGCGAACATCGACGATGCGCCCAGGTAGCGCACCTTGCCGACCTTCACCAGGTCGTGGAGCGCCTCGAGGGTCTCTTCGAGCGGCGTCGTGTGGTCGTTGCGGTGGATCTGGTACAGATCGACGTAGTCGGTGCCGAGGCGCCGCAGCGAGTGGTCGATCTCGGTCATGATCGCCTTGCGCGACAGTCCGCGGCCGTTCGGGCCCGGACGCATCGGGTGGCGCAGCTTGGTGGCGATCACGACGTCGTCGCGGTTCGCGAAGTCCTTCAGGGCACGGCCGAGGATCTCCTCGCTCGAACCGTTGGAGTACATATTGGCGGTGTCGAAGAAGTTGATTCCGACGTCGAGCGCGTGACGGATCAGCGGGCGCGCCTCTTCCTCGCCCTTCGACCAGACGGGGTGACCCCGGTCCGGTTCGCCGTACGTCATGCCCCCGATGGCGATGGGTGAGACATCCAGGCCGGTCGTGCCCAGCTTGCGGTAATGCATGAAAACTCCTTAGATGACTATGTCGGAGAATTCTCCGTTTGTGATTGTCACGTTATCGGAGAACTCTCCGCTTTGCAAGGAAGGACGTCGATGGATGCCGTAGCCCCTCGCGAGGCGCAGCGCGCGGATGCCCAGCGCAACCGCTCGCGCATACTCGACGTGGCGTACACCGCCTTCGCCGCCGACCCGGATGTCTCCCTCAACGCGATCGCCAAACTCGCCGGCGTCGGACCCGGCACCCTGTATCGCCACTTCCCCACGCGGGAGGCTCTCCTGCTCGCCGTGTATCAGGAGGAGGTCGAGCACCTCGTCGCGTCGGTGGACGACATGCTCAGCACGAGCGAGCCCCTGGATGCATTCCGTGCGTGGGCGCGCCGGCTGGCCGCCCACGCACGGCTGAAGCACGGGCTGGGCGATGCGCTCACCGGGGCCGCTGCCCAGGCCGTGATAGGTGCCACGTGGGGTCCGGTGAGCGGTGCGATCGCCCGGTTGCTCGACGCGGCAGCGGCGCAGGGGGACATCCGAAACGGCGTCGACCCGAACGACGTGGTGCTGCTCCTCAGCTCTCTCTGGCGCGTGCCCGAGGGAGAGGCGGGGCTGGTTCAGGCCGACCGGTTGCTCGAGATGATCATCGCTTCGCTGCAGTTCGAGGTGCGGGCCGGCAATGGCTGACCATCGGTGGCGCGCTACCCTCCTATCTGCGGGGTGGGCCTCACGGCATTGTCGGCTCTACTGACGGACAGCTGAGGATCGGTCCCCGAGTCCAGGATCGTGTTGTGCACGGATTCGGGGCTGACGAGCACTGTGGTGACCTCGAGCGCGGTCATCGCCGCGGTCGAGAGCAGGGCATCCACCTGGGCGGCGAAGGCGGAATCGCCCGACGTCTCCCGCGCATTCGACGCGACCGTGTGGTTGCTGGCGACGTAGTTGCCGCTCCCTTCCACCACCGCGATGATCACGGGTACCGCGCCGGGAGGCCGGACGCTGTCGGCATCGATCACCTCCGAAAAATGGTTGCCGATGACCGAGTTGCTGCTGCCGCTCAGACGGAGAAGTCCATAGGTGTCGTCCAGACCGTTGTCGACACCGAGGAACGGTGTCCAGGGCTCGCGGTCGCGCAGAAAGTGATTCGATGCGACGAGGTTCTCCGTGCTGTGTACTGCCAGGACCACCATGCCCGGGTAGAACGAATGCAGTCGGTTGTTCGCGATGCTGGACCGAGTCACTCCCTCGAACCGGATGCTGCTCGCCCCGCGCGGGAAGACGTTGTTCGCCGAGACGAGCAGGCCACCATGGTTCTCCGCGAAGATCGAGTGCCCCGCGAAACCGGCCCCGATCAGGTTGTCGGTGATCTTGGACGCCTGACCCCAGCCGCGCAACTCGATGCAGTTTCCGCATTCGGCGATGAAGTTGTCGTGCACCGATAGCGCGTCGGCATGGTAGATCGTCAGTGCGTGCTCCAGGTAGATGAACCCCATGCCGTTCACCCGGAACGAGTCGTTGGCGCTGGCGACGTGGATGCCCGTCTTGCCGTTGACGTAGGTGTTCTGAGCATCCAGCCCGGAACCGTCCGACTCGAAGAACAGCCCATCGATGCAGAAGTCCTGAAATTCAACTGAGCTGATCCGCGGACTGCCGCTCCGCTCGACCCGGAAAGCAGCCCCTTCCGCGCCCGTTCGAGTGGTGCCGGCCGTCAGGTCGACGATGATCCTGCTGCCGCCCGGCCACAGCTCGTGCAGGTCCGCCCACTCCTCTTCCGGCACGTTGAATCTGATGCTCGAGGACGTGAACCCATGGCCCGATCCCTGAATCTTCAGGAAGCTGATGTCGATGAGGACCTGCGTGCGCAGGTGATAGTCGCCTGGCGGTATGTAGATCACGGCGCCCGGCTTGCCTCCGTGGTTCTCGTCGGTTCCGTGCTGACGGCGCTTGATGTCGTCGATGATGTCATTGATGACCACGCCGATGTCGTCGTGAGCATCGCCGTTCGGCCACTGGGTCACGTCGTAGTGGTTGGAGCTTGACAAGGGGTTCTCCCGGTTCGTGTGCTGGTCTGGATCACTCACCGCCGCGACGTGCGCGGAGCTCGGTGAGATACGGCGGGTCGGCCCCGGGTCGGGAAACGGTGATCCCCGCCGCCTGCACGGCGACCCTGCCGATGTCCTCGAGTCGAGGCGAGGAGATCGGCGTTCCCCGCCAGCCCTCGCCGTCGAAGGCCAGCGCCCAGATGAGGGCAGCCATGAACGAGTCTCCGGCCCCGACAGTGTCGGCGACCCGGATCGGCGCCGGGGCCACACGGACGCGCTCTGACCCGCTGGCGAGATGTGCGCCGCCGGCGCCCAGGGTGATCGCAGCGACGGCCGCGCCGCTCTCGACCAGGTGATCGAGCACCGTCTCGGAAGACATCCCCGCAAAGAGGAAGTCGGCGTCCTCGTCACTCAGCTTGACGAGGTGGGATCGCGAAACGAACCCGTCGAATGCGACCCGAATGCGCTCGCGATCCGGCATCAACGCGGGCCGGATGTTCGGATCGAAGGTGATGAGCGAGCCGTTCGCTCGAGCGTGCGCGATCAGATCGCCCGTCACAGCACTTCCCGGACTCAGGAAGGCGCCGAGCGAGCCGGCATGGACGAGAGTGGGAGCCTCCCTCTGCGTCAGCGGGGCGGGGTCCCATCGCACCGAGAAACGATAGGACGCCGAACCATCGGACGACAGCGTGGCGACGGCCGTGGATGTGCCCTCATTCACCACCGAGGTCTCGGTGAGGGTGACGCCCGAGTCGTCGAGGTGGCGGCGGATCATCGCGCCGTCCGCATCATCGCCGATCGCGGTGTGCAGGCGGGTGGGCACGCCGAGGCGACCGAGGCCTATCGCGACGTTCGCGGGCGACCCTCCCACGTGGCGGCTGGTCTCGGCGCCGGCGACCACCTCATCGATGAGCGCCTCGCCGATGACGAGGGCTCCCCAATCGCGGATCGCGGATCCGTCTTCCCCCTGATCCGTCATGCCACATCTTCTCGCGTGAGCTGATCCCGCGACGCCGAGCCCACCGCGTGTCCCAGCGTGAGCCGCTCGCTCTCCCAGCGCAGCGGAATCGGGTCGATAATCCGGCCCACGAAATCACCGTCAGCACCGATGTTTTCGAAGGCCAGGAGAACCCAATCGCCGGAGCGGGTCTGCACGGCGCGACCGACATAGAGACGTTCGTCCACAAGGCGGTAGGCCGAGCGGATGTCGTAGGGGCCGAGCGGATCATCGACATTCACCGCCCAGATGCCCCCCGTCTCACCGCGCTCGCGGCGGTCGGACGAAAGCTGCGGAGTCATACACGAGAACAACAGCACGTATGCGCCGTTGATCTGCACGAGTTGGAGCACCTCGAGCTGTCCGAATCCGCCTCCCGGGCTGCTCAGCGGAGCGAGTGTCTCCCATGCCGTCAGGTCCTCAGACCACGCATGTCCCACCACGCCCCGCTCATCGGGCGCGCCCGCCCGAGCACGCGCGGTGACGAGCATGTGCCACCCGTTCCCGCCCGGGTCCGCGAAGACCCAGGGGTCGCGCCATGCCTCGTCGGGCCAGGCCCGGTCGCTGAGCGATTCATACAGGTCGGGGTCCGGTTTGACCACCGCATCCTCCCCGACCTTCGCCCAGAGCATCAGGTCCTCCGAGGTCGCCTGCCCGATCCTCTGGATCAGACCGCGCCCCTCCCGATTCACCCCCGTGTAGAACATCCGCCAGCGGCCGCCCGCGTCCCGGACGATGGACCCGGTCCACGTCGCGAGGTCGTCGAAGGCTCCGTCGTCGGAGTGGACGAGCGCGTCGGCGTGCTCCTCCCAGGTGATGAGGTCGCGTGAGGTCGCGTGCCCGACCGACGCCCTCCAATGGCGGCGGTCCGGATCGACCAGAGCTCGGGACGCCTTCAGAAAGAAGAGGTGGTGCACATCACCATCGTCAGCGAGCCAGAAGTCCCAGACCCAGGAAGAGGCAAGACGGAGCACGGATCAGCCTTTCGAATCGGTGGAGCGAGGAGGAGCGACCGATTGCCGTTCGACCAATGGACACGCCATGAGGGTGGGGCGATCCGAGAGAAGTTGGAGTTCCTGGTGTCCGTTCAGGATGCCCACGAGCACGTCGACCGCCCATACGCCCATCTCGTAGTGCGGGAGCGCGACCGTCGTGAGCCCCGGGTACAGACTGTCGGCGATGATCTCCTGATTGTCGAAGCCCACGATGGAGAGGTCCCCTGGGATGCTCAGCCCCTGCTCCGCCGCGGCGCGGTAGGCGCCCATCGACATGCGGTCGTTGTAACAGAAGAGCCCCGTTGGTCGGTCGGCGCGCGTGAGAAGCCGGGTCGCGGCCTCGTATCCGCCTCTCACCTCCGAGACGGCGCTCTCCACGAGAGACGGATCGAATCCGATCCCGGCCTCTTCGAGCACGGCCCGATAGCCTGCGAGCCGTCCCCGGGTGGCTGGAACATCGTCGGTGTTGTTGGTGAACCCGATACGGCGGTGGCCCGCGGACACGAGCGCGCGCACAGCCGACCGCGCGCCTTCGTATTCGTCGGGGACTGCCGACGGCACCAGGCCGGCACGGTCGCTGGCGTCGATCAGCACGGCGGGCATGGAGTGGAGACCGGGCGGCAGCGACACCTCGCGGTGGTACATCGTCGCGTAGAGGATGCCGTCGACCTGGCTGTCGATGAGCGCCGCCACGTCGAGCCGCTTCGATTCCTCGCTCGCATCGTGATCGGCATTGATGACGACGAGGGTGAAGCCTGCTCTGCGGGCAGCCGCCTGCGCTCCCAGGATGATCCGCCCCGCGTGCGGCGTCGTGGCCACCTCCTCGCTGATCAGCCCGATCATCCGCGATCGCTGGGTGCGAAGGCCCTGAGCCATGCGGTTGGGTCCGTACCCGAGTTGACTCGCCACCTTGCGAACCAGCTGCTTGGTCGGCTCGCTGATCCGGGTGTGCGGGCTGTCGTTGAGCACATGGGAGACAGTGGTCACCGACACACCCGCGGCCTTTGCGACGTCACGGATTCCCACGTGCTTCATGCGGTCTTCGGACATGCTGCGCCCCTTCTCGATGTGCGACCCCGACGCATCCTGTCGCGCCCCACGCCGGTCACCCCTTCACCGCGCCCAGCGTCAGTCCTGCAACGATGTGTCGCTGCAGGAAGATCGTCAGCAGGATGACGGGCACGGAGTAGATCGCGGCCAGCGCGGTCATGCCTCCCCAGTCCAGACCGAACTGGGTCTGGAAGTTCGCGATGGCGATCGGAGTCGTCTGCGCGCGTACCGCGGTGAGCAGCAGAGCGAAGAGGAACTCGTTCCAGGATGCGAGGAACGCGAAAATCGCGGTGACAGCGATGCCTCCTGAAACAACCGGCAGCACCACTCGCCAGAGGGCACCGAGACGACCGGTGCCGTCGATCTTCGCGGCCTCCTCGAGCTCCTCCGGCACCGCTTCGAAGAAACTGGCCATGAGCCAGATCGACAGGGGCAACGAGATCGTGGTGTGGGCGATCGCCAGCGCGAACGACGTGTCGGAGATGCCCAACGTGCGGAAGAGCGGGATCAGCGGTGCGCCGACGACGATCGCCGGAACCATCCGCGTCACCAGGGCGATCAGGATGAATGCCCTCCCCAGGCGGGTGCGGAAGCGGGTGATCGCATACGCAGCCGGAAGTGCGAGCAACAACGAGAGCAGCGTGCTGATCACGGCGGTGACGACGCTGTTGACCAGGGACGGTACGACGCCGTCCTTGCTCAGGGCGGAGACGTAGTTCCCCAGGGTGAAGCTCGAACCGAAGACCGACGGAGGCACCGCGATCGCCTCGATCGGAGGCTTGAACGAAGTGGAGAGAAGGTAGATGAACGGGAACCCGTAGAGCACGGTCACCAGCACGAGAGCCGTCCACAGCAGTGCTCTGCTCGCCCGCCCGGTTGCCAGAAGCCCGTTCATCGTTCACTCCCCGGTCGCCAGATGGCCGTGACGGCGATGATCGCGATGATCATCAGCCCCACGAGGTAGACGGTGCCCATCGCGCTCGCCAGCCCCGGATCGCCGAAGCGCACCAGCGTGCGATAGATCAACAGCGACAACGTCTCCGTGCTGCCCTGCGGACCCCCATTGGTCTGGATCAGGATGACGTCGAACGCTCGGGCTGCATCGATGCCGCGGAGGATGACCGCCACCGCGATCACCGGACGCAGGAGCGGGATGACGATGCGGAAGATCAGCGTGGGAAAGCGCGCGCCGTCCATGCGCGCCGCCTCGATCACGTCTCCCGGCACGTTCTGCAGGCCTGCGAAGAGAACGAGTGTGATGAACGACGTGGTGAGCCAGACATCGGGAAGGGCGACGGAGAAGAGCGCGATGTTCGGATCGCTGAGCCAGGGGATCTGGTTCGCGGTCTTCAGTATTCCCACGTTCACGAGGAGTTGGTTGAGTATCCCGAAGTTGTCGATGAGAAGGAATCGCCACAGCAGACCGGCGACGACGGGCGCGATCATGAGCGGGTAGAGGAAGATCGTGCGGAAGACGCGCGACCGGTCGCCTAGCGCAGTGAAGAGCAGTGCTACGAGGAATCCGATGCTGAACTCGAGTACGACGACGATCGCTGTGTAGGCGAGAGTGCGCCAGGCCGCGTCGACGAATTCCGCCGACTGGAATGCCGTGACGTAGTTGCCGAATCCGATGAATCGTCGCTCACCTCCGATGGGGGTGATGTCGAAAAAGCTGTCCGTCACGAACTGCGCGAGTGGCCAGACGACGAACACTCCGAGGAAGGCGGCCGCTGGGAGCATGAGCAAGGCTGCGAAACGTTTATCGGTGATGCGCACTGTTTTCCTCCTGGACGTAGGTTCACGCTGCCGGGCTGGGTCGTGATCCGGCCCGGCAGCGTGAGGGCGCTACTTGATGATCGTTTCGACCTGCTTCTGGGCGGCGTCCAGGAGTGCTGTGTTGTCAGCTCCGGCGACGACGGCCTTCTGCAGCATCGGAGTCAGCACGGTGTCGACGATCTGCTGCCACTTGGCGGTGGCGGGGCGCGGGGTGGTGCTCTTGGAGTTCAGCGTGGTCAGCATGGCCGAGAGGTTCTCGTGCCCGCTCTCGCTCTTGTACTTGTCGAAGGCCGAGATTCGCGCGGCAAGCCCGAGGGAGGTGTTGATGCTCATCGAGTTGTTCTGGTAGGCGAACTTGATGAAGTCCTCTGCTTGGGCATTGTGCTTGCCCGTCTTCGGCACCGACAGGTACCAGGCTCCTGGCACACCTGCGATTCCACCCGGCCCGGCGATCATGGGCGCGACTCCCACCTTGCCGTAGACCGACGCATCCTTGGGCGTCTGGGTGTAGGCGTGACCCCAGAAGCGCATCATCGCGAGCTTGCCCTGATAGAACAGGTTCTGGCTCCCGGCCCAGTCGAGCTGCGCGGCGCCGGTGGGCGCGTAGGGCAGAAGGCTCGTATAGAAATCGAGCGCCTTCTTCGTGGCGGCATCGTTGAGAGTCACCTTGCTGCCGTCGAGCACCATGTGCTTCTCACCCGCCTGGGACACGGTCGCGAGGAACTCCGTCTCAACTGCACCCTTCACGTCGGTCCCGTAAAGGTCGGGCTGGCCGTCGCCGTTGGTATCACGCGTGAAGAATTTGGCGACGTCGGCGTACTGCTGCCACGTCGTCGGCGGAGCCAGCGGATAGCCGAACTCCTTTTCGAAGTCGGCTTTGTTAGTAGCGTCGTCGAAGAGGTCGGTGCGGTAGTACAGGATCTCGGTGTTGGTCCACGCGGGCATGCCGACGAAATTGCCGTCGACGTTCGCCTCACTGATGAGCCCGGGGAACAGATCGGCCTTGGCGCTCTTGGTGAAGAGGCTGTTGAGAGGTGCGACTCCTCCGGCGAACGCCTTCAACCAGATGGCGTCGAGAGCGGCGACGTCGAACGAGGTGGATCCCGACGTGAACTCGCTGTTGAGGCGGTTGTAGAGCCCGTCATACGGCAGCTCGACGAACGTGATCTTCGTGCCGGTCTTCTTCTGATACGCGTCAGCAATGGGCTGAAGCTCGGCGTGGCCGCCGGCTTCGACGAGCACAGTGAGCGACTTTGCGGTCGAATCGGAGGGGGTCCCCCCTGCACCGCAGGCGCTCAGGCCGAGCGCTGTCACGGCGGTGAGACCTACAGCGGCTGTGAGACGGGCGAGGCGGGATCGACCGCGACTCGCCGTGGAATTGCGAAGCATCATTACTCCGGTTTCGTGAGGTGACGACGTTAGCGCCAGTTGGATTCTCGGTGAAAAAACGTTTTGGCAAAACGTCTTTGCGCGACGATAGACATGCGCTTCACCGATGTCAAGAAAAATCCGAGCGTCTCGTGCGTCCCATGAAGGCGGTCGTCTCGCAGTTCGGCAAGGTGCTCGCCGCTGAACGTGGTCCGAAGAACATCCGCGTGAGCGCGATGGTCCCATTGCTGGACGAAGAATTCGCCATCAGCGACCGATTGCCACGGCGGGGAAGCCTCAAGACGTCGCGGAGGCTGTACCTCTTCTCGCGTCTGACGCCGCTCCTTGACCACCGGCGTGAATCTCCACGAATCGACCGGTTAGTCTCCGTCGAGAGACGATTTCCGTGGGCCGCTGCGATCCTTTCGAGCGCGTGACAGGGTCGGCCCGAGCATTATTCTCATTGGGTCCTCTGCCGGGGTTCATCAATACAGGCGGGGTACCGCCCGGGGTTCCTGTCCAGTCAGTGGACGCCGCCGGTCGTGAACACGTTTTCGGCGCGGCTCAAGCCCGCCATAGTCGTGCTGGCGTGCCAAAGTTCTCGGGCATTGTCCCCGTTGTAGGACAGGGGCGAAGATTTAGTTACTGTGCCGCGGTCGATGTAGGCGCCGGTCATTCTCGCAAACTCAGGGCTCGTGATGAGCGAAGCGGGGGTCGTCCCCGATTCGGTGGCGGTGCTCTGTTTGCCGATGAGGGCGCCCATGGCGCCGCCAATGATGCGCAGGGCGCGGCGGGTGAGTGCAGTGCCGGTCGTGGCTGCGAAACCGGTGTCGGACATGGCACCTGGGTTGAACGCATTCACCGTGATGTGCGTAGTGGTGTCTTCCAGGATCAGGCGGGCCATCTCGTAAGTGCAGTAGATGTTGCACAGCTTCGAGATGCAGTACTGCGTCATGCCCGCCTTGCCGTGAGCAATCGCGTCGCCGCTGGCATATCGCACCTTTGCCGGAAAGAACGCGGGCGGGTTGTGCAGGTCGCTGGTGACAAAAACGATCCGCCCGTGATCATTCAGGGCGGGCAGAAGCAGGTTGGTGAGCAAGAAGTGGCCGAGGTGGTTGACGCCGAATATCATCTCGAAGCCATCCTCGGTTCGGGGGCTGTTGGGGACGCCCGAAGCGCTGATCCCCGCGTTGCAGACGATGCCGTGAAGAGGCGGGAAACCTTCCCCGGAAAAGGCGGTTGCGAAGGACCGCACTGACTCCAGCGAAGCTAGGTCTAGTTGCATCATCCGGATGTGGCGGTTGCCCGCATCCGCGCGTATGGACGCTGCTGCTGCTTCTCCTCGTGATGGACTCCGGCATGCCAACACCACGTGGTAGTTCGGATCGCTGAGGGCAATGTTCTTCGCGGTTTCGTAGCCGAGTCCCGCGTTCCCGCCGGTCACGATCACGGTCTTGTCGTCCATGAAGCTCAGACTCCCTTTCAAGCGATCTGGCGGTGGTCGCATGGTCGCCATATAGTGAATGAAACGGACTGCATTCCGTTTGCTGACCGATCATAAGAGGAGTGCGTTCCATTTGTCCAGTGAGATCCCTGTTGTGGTCCGGGAGCGGGCGGACCGGAGGCGTAACCGCGACGCCATCGTGATGGCAGCCCGAGACGTCTTCGCGCGGGGCGACCAAGCCGGGGAGCCCGTGTCGATGAACGAGATCGCGCGGGCAGCGAACGTCGGGCCGGCGACCCTTTATCGACACTTCGCTACCCGGGATGAGCTGGCAGGTGCCGTGTACCAGGCCAAGGTCGATGACGTCACGTCGAGAGTGCTCGACGCGACCCGCGACGAAGATGCAATCACCACTCTCCGGGCCTGGGTTGGGGAGTTCGCGTCATTCATGCTGGCGACCCGCGGCATCATGGACACCCTGCGCGCCGCCTGGCAGTCTTCGACAGCGGCGACGTCCCCTACCGCGGCGAAGATCACCCAGATCCTCGGCGGCATCGTCGCTGTCGGTGAGAAAGACGGGACTATCAGGAGCGATGTTGACCCGGCGGATCTGACGATCGCCATTTTGGCCTTGCTCAGCTCGACACCGCCTGGCGATTCCGGGGACCGCTCGATGCGCTTGCTGCGACTCCTCACGGACGGTCTAGGAACCACCTCGGAACCGACCCCAGCCAGGTGACGATGGGCGTGGTCGACGCGCTTTCAGCGCTCAGGACGCGGGTGAACGGTCCCCTATAGAGACGGCTTGATATACGTATCGCGAATAAGGCACCCTTGCGGGCAATTTCATCAGGCGGGCCAAGCGGGCGTCCCAGTAGCGGCTGCGCTCGCGAAGCGCATCGACTTTGTTGCCGCCCGCTGGTCGACCGTCTTACGAGCGGTCCGTCGCCTCTCGGTAGTCGAGGATGGCCTCGCCGTGCTCACGGGCCCAAGTGGTGAGCATCCTGATTGGTTCGTCGAGGGTGCGCCCGAGCTCTGTGAGGCTGTACTCGACCCGCGGTGGCGCTTCGGCGAACGCCCGCCGGTCGATGAGCCCGTTCTCCTGAAGGCGTCGCAACGTGTGCGTCAGGACCTTCCGGGAGATGCCGCCGATGAGGGCAACGAGCTCGCCGTGCCGTTTTGGACCGTCCGCGAGAGCGAACAGGGTCACGGCAGCCCACTTATCGCCGATGATTTCGATGGCCGTCCGGGCGGGGCAATCGGCGTAAAAGACGGTACCGGCAGCCAGAGTCATATACGAAGGTTACCAATCGGTACCTAACGGATGCGTAGCGTCGAAGACATGCAACTCGGCGCCTTCTCCCTCACCGACCGAACCGGCACCATCACTCTCGCCGAGCGTGTGCGCGACATCATCGACTTCGGCGCCCACGCCGACGCGCTGGGTTTAGACGTCTTTGGGGTCGGTGAGCATCACACCTCTCGATTCGCAGTGCCCTCGCCCGCCGTGGTACTCGCGGCCATCGCCGCTCGCTCGAGTTCGATCACGCTAACCAGCGCGGTTTCCGTGTTGAGCGTGCTCGACCCGGTGCGGCTGTACCAGGACTTCGCCCAGCTCGACCTCGTCTCCGGCGGTCGCGCCGAGATCACAGTCGGGCGCAGCGCCTACTCTGAACCGTTCGAGATCTTCGGTGTCCCGGTGGCCGAATACGATGCCGTTTTCGAAGAAAAGCTTCAACTCCTCCTGGCCCTGCGCCGAGGCGGGGGCATCACCTGGGCCGGCCGGTATCGGGCACCGCTCAACGATGCGCGGATCATCCCGGAATTGGACCGCGAACTGCCCATCCGGCTCGGTGTCGGCGGCACCCCCGAGAGCGCGGCCCGCGCCGGCCGACTCGGACTTCCGATGACCCTCGCCCTGCTCAGTGGGAGTCCCGCCCGTGCGGTGCCCCTCGTCGATCTCTACCGACAAAGCGCAGCCGCCAACGGTCACGCATCGTCCCAACTCGACGTCGCGACGGTGAGCCATTTTTACGTGGGCTCAACCCCTCATGAGGCACGCGAGACCTTCTACCCGCACTACCGCCGCTATTTTGCCGAAGGTCGCGGAGTGCACCTGGGCCGCGCGACGTTCGACGAGATGGCGGCGCCGGATGGACCCCTGGTCGTGGGTAGCGCCGAGGAAGTCACCGAGAAGATTCTCCGGCAGTACAAGCTACTCACCCTGGACCGTTTCCTCGGCCAGGTCGACATCGGTGGCCTGCCGCGCGACACCGTGCTGGCCTCAATCAATCGCTTCGCCGGGGATGTCGCTCCGGTGTTGCGCCGCGAGATCGCGAACTGAGGCGCCGACCTCGTTTCACATCGCCAACCCACCTAATCAAGGAATCACTGTGCACATCGTCACCGTTATCGCATCCGTCATCCTCGCCCTGGCCATGCTGGCCTCGGGTGTCATGAAAGTCGTCCGCGCTCCACGCATCGTGACCATGATGGGTGCTGTCGGTGTCACGCCCAGACAGCTACCCATGCTCGGAGCCCTGCAGATCGCAGCAACGGTCGGCCTGATCGCGGGGATTTGGCTCCCGGCCCTCGCAATCGCCGCCGCGATCGGTCTCGTACTGTACTTCGCCGGCGCGATCATCGCACACGTGCGAGCCCACGATCCTGGGCGTCGGGGAGCCATCCTATTTCTGGTTTTCGCTGCCATCACACTGGCGCTTCTGCTCCTGGACGCGAAAGTGCGTTAGCAAAGACGTAGCTGCCGGCAGTGAGACGCCCGCTGACGGATCCGTCTGAGGGCAGCTTCTGCACTTCAACTGTCTGGGGGGCGTTCCCGCGATTGCTGCTCCCGTCGGCCGAGGCGTCAACCGCACACAAGCAGCCGAACGACGTTCTCTTCAGCGACCGATATGGATTTCACCTTCGCCGAACTCGGGTAAGTGCGGGCAGCAGGAGCTGGTTCAAGGCCGCTCCGCGCGATGCTGGGATCGAGCCAATGACCTTTCACGATCTTCGCCACACCGCGGCATGTCTGGCGATCAGTGCGGGTGCGAACGTCAAGACCGTCCGGAGAATGCCCGGGCACGCGTCAGCGGCTATGACTCTCGACACGTATGCCGACTCTTTGACGACGACTTGGATGCGGTGTCAGACCGTCTGGATGAGGCCTACGAGAAATCCATTGTGGGCAAAACGTGGGCAAGTCACACGCCAGGGCAATAAAAAGCCGCCAAATCTCAATGTTCTGGCGGCATTCGGGGAGCGGAGACGGTGGGATTTGAACCCACGGAACCCAATAAAGGGTTCTCCACCTTAGCAGGGTGGTGCACTAGGCCGAACTATGCGACGTCTCCAGTAACTCAGCAATCATAGCGGTTCGCATCCGGGGGCCTAGCCCACAGCAAATTCGAATGCGGCAGGACTTGTCCCTGCAATGGGGGACAAATAGAGTGTGCGTGAGCGCTAGAACCGGCGAGCACCCGAACGTTCCCGGTTGACCCCCCGTGCACTCAGATTAACCAAGGCAGATACCCGAATGCCCGATCACAACGACTTTGCGCTACCCGCGCCCGTCGACCCGACCCGTGACGACCCGCCTCGAGGCCCGGTCGTGCGCCCCTAGACGCCTGGCCGGCCGCCGGATCACCGGCTGCCGGCCAGGGCCAGATCTCACCAGTGGATATTTCGGGTCACTGTTGCATGAGAAAAAGAAGGCCGCCCCGGCACTGGGTATGCACGGGGCGGCCTTCGCCTTTTCTTCACTACGGCTAGTTGTTGACCTTCGAGCAGGTGTAGTCGGCGGCGGTCTGGCCGAGCACGCCGGCGAGGGGCGGCGCGGCATCCGTCGGCGAGGCGGAAGGCGACGGAGCTGCACTGGGGGCCGCCGAGTTCGTCACCGAGCCGCGTCCGGTGCCCGAATCGAGCGAGAACGACTGGTCGGCCTTGATCTTGGCGAAGAGCGCGGATGCCTGTGCCGCCAGCGGGGCGACCTTGCCCGAGTAGACCCCGCCGACGCCGGTCGTGCTCGGGTACTGCACGAAGGTGATGCGGTCGAGCGGGATGCCTTTGAGCACGAGCGCCATGGAGGCCATCGTGGTGAGGTTCTTGAGGCTCGACGAGAGCGTCATGTTGGTGGTGGCGGCCTCGGCGATCGAGTATAGCTTGACCGGGTTGGTGAGGGTGTCGTTGCTCTTCACGGTGCGCACGAGCGACGAGAGGTACACCTGCTGGGAACTGATGCGGCCGAGGTCGCTTCCGTCGCCCACGCCGTGCCTGCTGCGCAGGAACGCGAGCGCGTCGGCGCCGGCGAGGGTGTATGTGCCGGCGGCGGGCAGGCTGATGCCGGTGTACTTGTCATGCAGGGGCCCGTTCACGCAGACGGGCACGCCGCCCACGGCATCCGACATCTGGATGACGCCCTGGAACGTGATGAGCGCCGCGAACGGTATCTTCAGCCCGGTCAGCGCCTCCACCGTGAGCACGGTGCAGGGCAGACCGCCGTAGGCGAGCGTGTTGTTGATGGGCATGGCCGACATCGCCGAATAGTTGCCCTTGCCGTCCTCCCGCGGGCACCCGGGGATGGGCACCACCATGTCGCGCGGGATGCTCACGGCCACGGCGTTCGTCTGATCCTGCGATACGTGAACGAGCATCGTCACGTCGTTGAGCGTGCTGGCGTCGTCCTTGGAGGTGCCGCCGACGCCGCCCTGCCCGGCACGGGTGTCGCTGCCGACGATGAGGATGTTGAACCCGCCCTCGTAGGAGCCGAGCGACGGCGGCGGCCCGTCCGTCTTCTCGCCGACCAGGTGCACCACCTTGATGTTGCTGTCGAAGTTGTGCAGCGCCACGGAGGCGATGGAGACGCCGCTGACCACGAGCACGGCGAGGGCGATGCCGAGCACGCGCAGGATCGCGGATGCAGCACCGGCGGTGCGCTGACGACCGTGGCGGGCGAGCGGCGAGATCGGAGGCCTGGAGTCGCTCATGTTTTCACGCTAGCAGCGCGAACCCGAGTGGCCGCTCAGCGCGGCACGGCTCAGACGCCGTAGACCCGCAACCTGGCGGCCCGATAGCGCTCGCGCACGCCATCGGCCCAGGCGCGATCCGCGGCGGGCTCGATGCGGCGCTCGAGACGGCGCTCCCAGTGCGGCGGCTCGGCGGCTCCGGAGAGGACCCATGCCGCCTGTCGCGCCGCGCCCAGCGCGACGTATTCGGCGGCCACCGGCACCTCCACGGGCACGCCGAGCACGTCGGCCGCGGCATCCTGAAGAGCTCGCGACTGCGCGCCCCCGCCGACGAGCAGCACGGTCGTCACCGGCACGCCGTGCGACCGCAGGGAGTCGAGCGCGTCGGCGGTGCCGCAGAGCAGGCCCAGCACGGCCGCCCGCGCCACGGCGGCCTGGGTCATGTTCTCGCGTCGCAGGCCGAGCAGGGTTCCGCTGGCCTCCGGCAGGTTGGGGGTGCGCTCGCCATCGAGGTAGGGCACGAGGGTGAGGCCGTCGGCATCCGGCGCGGCGGAGGAGGCGAGCCGGTCGAATTCGGCGAGGTCCACGCCGAGCATCGCGGCGGTGGCGACCAGCGTCCTCGCGCCGTTCAGCATGGCGAGCAGCGGCAGTTGCCGGCCGGTGGCGTCCGCGAAGCCGGCGATCCCGCCGCTCGGATCCACGATGCGGGTGTCGGTGGAGGTGAACACGGTGGCGCTGGTGCCGATCGAGACGACGACCTCGCCCTCGCGCAGGCCCAGACCGAGAGCGGCTCCGGCGTTGTCGCCCATGCCCGCGCCGATCACCACTCCGTCGCGCTCGCCCGCCCGCTCCGCCGGTCCCAGCACGCGCGGGACGGCGACGCTGTGCCCGATCGCGGAGCGGAGGATGTCGGGCCGGTAGTCGCCGTCGCGCACCGACCAGTACCCGGTGCCGGAGGCATCGCTGCGGTCGGTGGTCGGCTCTGCGGTGGCGCCCAGCAGTCGCCAGGTGAGCCAGTCGTGCGGAAGCATCACCTGCGCGACCCGCTCCGCCAGCTCGGGGTGGTGCTCGGCCAGCCAGGCGACCTTGCTCACGGTGAACGAGGCGACCGGAACGACCCCGACCTCCTCGGCCCACGCCGCCCGGCCGCCGCCGGCCACGGGGTCCGGACCGGCGTCCGCGAGCCGCTCTGCCTGCGGCGCACTGCGGGTGTCGTTCCACAGCAGAGCGTCGAACACCGGGGCGCCGCTCGCATCGAGCGCCACCATGCCGTGCTGCTGACCGCCCACGGCCAGCGCGGCGACCCCGTCCAGGTCGAGGCCGCCGGCGGCCACGAGGGCCTCCCACCAGCGCTCGGGGTTCACCGAGGTGCCGTCGGGATGCGGCGCGGACGTGAGGGAGAGCACCTCGCCGGTCGCGGCATCCACTCGCACCACCTTGGTGCTCTGGGTGGAGGAGTCGATGCCGACGACGACCGTGGCTGGCTGGTCGCCCATCTACGAGCGCGCGCCGAGCAGGTGCTCGATGGCGAGCTGGTTGAGGCGCACGAAGCCGAAGCCCTTGCCGCCGAAGTACGAGTCGGTGTCGAAGTCCTCGAACGCGGAGCGGTCGGCGAGCAGATCGTCGTAGGTCTCGCCCTCGGCGAGCGTGGCCTCACGGATCTGGTCGACGCGGGACGCGGCGAGCGCCTCCTGCACCTCGGGGTCGGCGCGGAATGCGGCGGCCCGCTCCTTGAGCAGGAGGTAGGTGCGCATGTTCGCGGCCGCGGAATCCCAGACTCCGGTGATGTCCTCGGTGCGGCTCGGCTTGTAGTCGAAGTGGCGGGGCCCGTCGTAGGTGGGTCCGCCGCCCACGCCGCCGTTCTCGAGCAGGTCGACGAGGGCGAAGGCGTTGGCCAGGTCGCCGTGGCCGAAGACCAGGTCCTGGTCGTACTTGATGCCCTTCTGGCCGTTGAGGTCGATGTGGAAGAGCTTGCCCTGGTAGAGCGCCTGCGCGATTCCGGAGGCGAAGTTGAGGCCGGCCATCTGCTCGTGCCCGACCTCGGGGTTCACTCCGAACAGCTCGGGCTTCTCGAGGGTCTCGATGAACGCGATCGCGTGGCCGACGGTGGGCAGCAGGATGTCGCCCCGCGGCTCGTTCGGCTTCGGCTCGATGGCGAACCGGATGTCGTAGCCCTTGTCGGTCACGTACTGGGCGAACACGTTCACCGCCTCGCGATAACGCTCGAGTGCGCCGCGGATGTCTTTGGCCGAGTCGTACTCCGCACCCTCGCGCCCGCCCCACATCACGAACGTCTTCGCGCCGAGTTCGACGCCGAGCTCGAGCTGGCGCATCGCCTTGCGCATGGCGAAGCGGCGCACGCCGCGGTCGTTGGAGGTGAAGCCGCCGTCTTTGAACACGGGCGCGCTGAACAGGTTCGTGGTGACCATGGGGATGATGAGTCCCGTGTCGCTCAGCGCCTGCTTGAGACGGTCGATCTGCTTCTGGCGCTCCGCATCGCTGGATCCGAACGCGAACAGGTCGTCGTCGTGGAAGGTGAGGCCATAGGCGCCCAGCTCGGCGAGACGGGTGACGGCCTCGACCACATCGAGCGGCGGCCGGGTGGGCCCGCCGAACGGGTCTGCGCCGTTGTAGCCGACCGTCCAGAGACCGAAGGAGAACTTGTCGTCGCGAGTGGGTGTCAGGGCCATGGCTATCCTTGCTTCAGCGTCATCGGTGATTTGTTGTGTAATTTAACATATTAGCGGGAGCACGCCGCGGCGACAAGCGGGGAGAGCACGTGACCACCAACTGGTCGGGAAACTACGAGTACCGCGCCGCCCGACTCCACGAGCCCACGAGCCTCGATGAGCTGTACGACGTCGTCACTCGCGCCTCAGCTCTGCGCGTGCTCGGCAGCCGCCACTCGTTCAACGGCATCGCCGACACCGCCGGCGACCAGGTGTCGCTCGCCCGGCTCGACCCGGACATCCGGATCGACTCGGATGCCGCGACCGTGAGCCTCGGCGCCGGCACCCGATACGGCGACCTCGCGCAGGTGCTTCGCCCGGCCGGATGGGCGCTCCACAACCTCGCCTCGCTCCCCCACATCTCGGTGGCCGGCGCGGTCGCGACGGCGACCCACGGATCGGGCATCGCGCTGGGCAACCTCTCCACCGCCGTCGTCGGCATGGAGATCCTCCGCGCCGACGGGCAGACCGTCGCGCTGGACCGCTCCTCGCCCGACTTCGCCGGGGCCGTGGTCGGGCTCGGTGCGCTGGGGGTCGTCACCCGGCTCACCCTGGCGATCGAGCCCGCCTTCGAAGTGGCGCAGACGGTGTTCCTCGGCCTCGACTGGGGGACGGTCAGCGAGAACTTCGACGAGCTGATGGGGGCCGCCTACAGCGTCAGCCTGTTCACGGACTGGAGCGACCACGGGGTGCAGCAGGTGTGGGTGAAGAGCCGGGATGGCGCCGTGCGCGAGTTGCTCGGCGCGACGCCGGCGAGCGGCCCGCAGCATCCGATCCTCGGCGCTCCCGCCGACTTCGCGACCGAGCAGCTGGGGGTGCCCGGCCCGTGGGATCAGCGGCTCCCGCACTTCCGGCTCGAGTTCACCCCGAGCAGCGGCGAGGAGATCCAGTCCGAGTATCTACTGCCGCGCAGCAGCGCGGCGGGGGCGATCGCGGCGGTCAGGGCGGTCGCGCCGGCCTTCGCGCGCATACTGCTCGTCTCGGAGATCCGCACCATCGCCGCCGACGATCTCTGGCTCAGCACCGCCTACGGGCGCGACTCGGTGGCCTTCCATTTCACCTGGGTGCGCGACCAGGCCGCGGTGGATGCCGCGCTCCCCGCTCTCGAGGCCGCGCTCGCCCCGTTCTCGCCCCGGCCGCACTGGGGCAAGGTGTTCGCGTCGGCGCCCGCCGACTACCCGCGGCTGGGCGACTTCGCGCAGCTGCTCGACCGCTGGGACCCGCGCGGCGTCTTCCGCAACGACTTCGTCGCCCGCCTCTTCTGACCCCGGTCCCTGAGGCCCTCGAAGGGACCACCCGCGTCGAGACTTCAGCGACCCCCGGTCCCTGAGGCCCTCGAAGGGACCACCCCGCACAACCCCCCGCCGCTTCGAGAACCTCAGCGACCCCAGCGCCTAGAACGCCCCCGGGTCCGCGATCAGCGCCTCGAACGCCAGCTCGCCCGCACCGATCATGAGCAGATCGGCGCCGAGCTCCGCCGGGCGAATACCGAGCCCCTCCCCCGACGCCGACAGCACACCCAGATGCTCGAGCCGCGTCGGATCCGCCTCCTGCAGCGCCGCGAGGAAGCCGCCCAACAGCACCAGCCGCGGGTTCAGCAGGTTGACCGCGTTGCGCAGCGCCACCGCGAGCAGGTCGAGCTGGCGGCCGACCTCGGCGCTGACCAGCGGATCGGTGCTGGTGGCGAGCGCCTGCCCGAGGTGCTCGACCGTCTCGGAGCCGAGCCCGGTGACCTCGAGCAGCCGTTCCCGTCGCACCTCGGTCTCGAGGCAGCCGACCCCGCCGCAGTGGCAGGCGACGCCGTACGGGTTCACCACGGTGTGACCGAGTTCGCCTGCGAACCCTTCCGCGCCGCCGAGCGGCTGTCCGCCGGCGATGATGCCGCCGCCGATGCCGCTCGCTCCCCCGTTCACGTAGATGAGGTCGTCCACGGCACGGCCGGCGCCGAACGCGCTCTCGGCGCGCGCCCCGAGCCGCGCGTCGTTCGCGGCGGAGACGGGGATGCCCGTGGCATCCTGCAGCATCGCCGCGAACGGTTCGTCGCGCCAGCGCAGATGGGGCGCCAGTCTCACCAGACCGTCGGATGCCCGCACCAGACCCGGCACGGCGACGCCTATTCCGGTGATCCTGTGCGCCCCCGCGAGCTGCGGTCGCAGACCGTCGAGCACGCTCGCGGTGATCGCCACGGCGTCGGCGGCGGTCGGGAGAGCGTCGACCGGGTGCCGGATGGTGGTGAGCACCGTTCCCCCGAGGCCGATGACGCCGAGGGTGATCGCGTCGATCTCCGGGTTGACCGCGATCCCTACGGGCGTTGCACTGGGCTTCACGATCGGGCTGGGCCGGCCCACCTGGTTGGTGCTTGGGGCGTCCTCCTCGCGCACGAGGTCGCGTTCGACGAGGTCGGCCACCAGGGCGCCGATCGTGGAGCGGTTCAGCCCCATCCGCTGGGTGAGCTGCGAGCGCGACATCCCGCGGTTGTGGTGCACCAGCTCCAGGATCACGGAGAGGTTGTGCCTGCGCACGTGGTCGTTGCTGTTGCCTCGAGCTGTGCTGCCCGGCTCGATCTGCGTCATGCCGCCAACCTACCGCGCGGCAGCCTCAGGGGTACCGTTGATGGATGCGACGAACTCCGGATGCCTCGCGCGCCGCGTTCGTCGCGCTGTGGTGCGCCATCGCCGTCTCGCTCGCCGTGCTCTCGCTCGGCGTGTATCTCACGACGGTCTTCCGGGGGGCGTCGGTGGTGATCAGCGGTGGAGCGGTCGCCCTCGCTCTCTGCTCGCGGTCGCTGCGCCGGAACTTCGGAGCGGCGGAATTCGCCAACGGTGCGGTCCGCGCCCGTGCGCTTGCGGGGTTCATCGCGTCGGTCGTGGTCTGGAGCGCGACGATCGCTGTGTTCGTGGTGAATGCGTTCGGCTGGTTCGGGCGCGGCACCGAGTGGTGGGCGGCTCCCCTGTCTGTGGTGCTCTTCGTCAGCTCGCTGACCAGCAGCGTGCTCGGCTACCGGTTCGGGCTCGACTACCCCAAGCGCGACCGCCTGGCGGCTGGCCGCTGAGGGGCTCGAAGCGGGGGCGGCCCCTTCGAGAGCCTCAGGGACCGCGGTGATCACCGGTCGCCGCGCGGGGCGGCCCCTTCGAGAGCCTCAGGGACCGCGGTCGCTGAGGCACTCGAAGCGAGCGCGCTAAGCGGCCTGCGGCAGGTGCTGCTCGGCGGCGACCGCGAGGCCGTCGGGCCCCGCATCCACCGTCACCGCGCCGCCGTCGCGGAGTTCGGAGCTCACCAGCAGTTCGGCGATACGGTCGTCGACCTCGCGCTGGATGAGCCGACGCAGCGGTCGCGCTCCGTACTCGGGCTCGTAGCCGCTCTCGGCGATCCACCGCACGGCCG
Organism: uncultured Lacisediminihabitans sp.; assembly: GCA_966212465.1. Lineage (GTDB taxonomy): Bacteria > Actinomycetota > Actinomycetes > Actinomycetales > Microbacteriaceae > Lacisediminihabitans. The sequence goes on along the minus strand of CBIHRK010000009.1, from coordinate 63,361 downwards.
CGTCGGTGACGGTGAGCCGGATGTCGTGAGCATCCAGCCGCCGCACGGTCGCACCCAGCAGCAGACGCACGATCTGCTGCAGCTGGTCGGTCTCGAGCTTGCGAAATAGCACGATCTCGTCGATGCGGTTGAGGAACTCCGGCCGCATCGCTTCGCGCAGTTTGCCCATGACGCGGTCGCGCAGGTCCTTCTCCGAGCTGAACCCGTTGCCGGTCTCGCTCGCGACGAACCCCAGGGCACCCCCACGGCTCGCGAGGAACTCGGAGCCGAGGTTGGAGGTCATGATGATGACCGCGTTGCGGAAGTCCACGGTGCGCCCCTGCCCGTCGGTGAGGCGGCCGTCATCCAGCACCTGCAGCAGCAGGTTGAACACGTCGGGGTGCGCCTTCTCGATCTCGTCGAACAGCACGACGGAGTACGGGTTGCGGCGCACGCGCTCGGTGAGCTGACCGGCCTCGTCGTAGCCGACATAACCGGGAGGGGCACCGACCAGTCGCGACACGGTGTGCCGCTCGCCGAACTCGCTCATGTCGAATCGCAGCATCGCCTTCTCGTCGCCGAACAGCGACTGGGCCAGCGCCTTCGCCAGCTCGGTCTTGCCGACTCCGGTGGGGCCGAGGAACAGGAAGCTGCCGACCGGGCGGTTCTGGTCTCCCATGCCGGTGCGGTTACGGCGCACGGCCTTGGCCACCACGGTCACCGCGTCGTCCTGACCGATCACGCGGCCGTGCAGCTCGGATTCGAGCAGCGCCAGACGTGAACGGTCGTCCTGGGTGAGCCGGTTGGCGGGGATGCCGGTGGCCCGAGAGATCACGGCGGCGATCTCGGGCTCGTCCACGACGGCCCTCAGGTCGGAGCTGGTCGGCTTCGCGGAATCGAGGCGCTCGTGCAGTGCGTCGATCTCGTCGCGCAGGCGCGACGCGTCCTCGTAGTGCTCGGCCGCGACGGCGGAGTTCTTCGCCGACTCCAGCTCCGCCAGCTGCTCGAGCATCGCCGAGACGTCGGGCTTCGAGCCGAGGCTCAGGCGCAGCCGCGCTCCGGCCTGGTCGATCAGGTCGATCGCCTTGTCGGGCAGGAAGCGGTCGGTCACGTAGCGGGCGGAGAGCTCCACCGAGGCGCGGATCGCGTCGTCGGTGTAGGTGACGCCGTGGTGCTCCTCGTAGGCCTTGCGGAGCCCGGCGAGGATCAGCACCGCATCCTCGATGTTCGGCTCCCCCACCTGCACCGGCTGGAAGCGGCGTTCCAGCGCGGGATCCTTCTCGATGTTGCGGTACTCGCGCAGTGTCGTCGCACCGATCAGGTGCAGCTCACCGCGCGCCAGGCGCGGCTTCAGGATGTTGCCGGCATCCATGCCGCCGTCGCCGGAACCTCCCGCGCCGACCACCGTGTGCAGCTCGTCGATGAACACGATGAGCTCCGACTTCTTCGCCGAGATCTCGTCCATCAGCTTGGTGAGCCGCTCCTCGAAGTCGCCGCGGTAGCGGGTCCCTGAGATCATCGCGGGCAGGTCGAGCGAGACCACGCGCTTGTCGCGCAGCTGCTGCGGAACGACGCCGTCGACGATCGCCTGGGCCAGACCTTCCACGATCGCGGTCTTGCCCACTCCCGCCTCGCCGATCAGCACCGGGTTGTTCTTGGTGCGACGGGAGAGGATCTCGATGGCCTGCTCGATCTCGTCGGCACGGCCGATCACCGGGTCGAGCTCGCCGGCGCGGGCGCGTTCGGTGAGGTCGATGCCGAACCGGTCGAGCATCGGCGTCTCGGACTCCGACTCGGGCGCGGCCTCCGGGGTGGATGCGGCATTCACCGTCTCGCGCATGCCGGACTGCAGGGACTCGGGGGTGACGCCGGCGTCGGCGAGCACCTGGCCTGCGGGCGAGTCCTGACCGATCACCAGCGCGAAGAAGAGGTGCTCGGGGTCGATGTAGGTCGATCCGGAGGCTCGTGCCACCTGGTAGGCGTGGAACAGCGCGCGCTGGCCGGACTGCGTGAGGGCGGGAGCGCCATCGACGCGGTCGGTGGATGCCTCGGGCAGCCGCTGCTCGGCGGCGTCGGCGATCGCGGCCGGATCCGCACCCGCGCGGCGGATCACGTCGGATGCCGGGGCCCGCTCGGCGAGCACGCGGAGGATGTGGAGAGCGTCGAGCTCGTTGTGACCGTGCTCGATCGCGAAGCGACCGGCTGCGGCGAGCACCTCCCGGGTGCGCCGGCTGAGCAGTCGGCTGATGTCGATGGAACGCCCGGACTGGGCCGCGCGCTCGCCCTCGAGGTAGCGTGCCAGGAACTCGTCGAACGAGTTTCCGGCGCCCTCTTCGGGTTCTGTGTTGCTAGGCATGGGACCTCTTTCAGAAAACTTGAGTGCCTTTGACTCAAGTTAACGCGAGGTGCCCCGATTCATTCCCGGCGAGCGCCTTCGGCACGGCGAAGGCGTGAACGCCCGAGGCGACCGTCATCGTGCCGGTCGGGAGCACCACCTCCGCCGTCGTCCCCGGCGGCAGCTCGAGCTCCACGATCCACTCCTCGCCCGCGCTGCGCCACCCCGCGACGATCCGTCCGCGAACCGACTCGTAGGCCGCCCGCACGAAGTCGAACCGCTCGGTGAGCACCGGCTCCACGCGCAGCGACCGGTACCCCGCGGAATCCGGATGCTGCGCCAGCCCGGCCAGCCGCGAGTAGAGCCATTCGCCCACGGCGCCGAGCGAGTAGTGGTTGAAGGAGTTCATCTCCTTCGTCTGGAAGCCGCCGTGATCGGTGTACCCGTCCCAGCGCTCCCAGATGGTCGTCGCACCCTGGCGGATCGTGTAGCCCCAGGAGGGGAACTCCTCCTGCAGCAGCAGGTCGAGGGCGAGGTCGCTGCGACCGATCTCGCACAGCGTCGAGCAGAGCAGGCTCGCACCGAGGAATCCGGTGGACAGTCGGCGCCCGCGCGCCTCGACATCCGCGACCAGGTGCGCCGCCAGCTCGCCGCGGCGCTCCTCGGGCACGAGGTCCCACGCGAGGGCGAACAGGTAGCCGGTCTGCGTCCGGCCGAGCACCCGGCCGGACGCATCCACGAACTCCCTCTGGAACAGCGTGCGCAGCCGTGCCGCCTCGCCCTCGTAGTACGCTGCCCTGGCGTCGAACCCGAGCACGCGCGCGGCCCGGGCCACCAGATCGGTGGAGCGGATGCGGTATGCCGCCGCCACGACGAGCTTGGGCGTGTGCGCGTCCTGGGAGAGCCAGTCACCGTAGTTGTTGCCGAGGGCATTGGTCCAGATGGTGGTCGGATTCTCGCGGGCGATGTGATCCACCCACGCCGCCATGCTCTCGAACTGGCGGTCGAGGAGGGCGACGTCGCCGTAGCTGCGGTAGAGCGTCCACGGCACGATGACCGCGGCGTCGCCCCAGCCGGGGGCGCCGTGGGAGAAGTTCTCCGAGGTGGGGGGAACGGGCGCCACATCCGGCACGTTGCCGTTCGGTTCCTGACTGTCGCTGAGGTCGAGCAGCCAGCGGGAGAGGAACGCGTGCACGTCGCTGTTGAGCGCCGCGGTCGGCGCGAACACCTGCGCGTCGGCGGTCCACCCCAGCCGTTCATCCCGCTGCGGGCAGTCGGTGGGCACCGAGACGAAGTTGCCGCGCTGTCCCCAGACGATGTTCTGGAACAGGCGGTCGACGAGCGGGGAGGAGGTCTCGAGGGTGCCGGTGGTGCGCAGATCGGATGTCAGCACCACGGCCACCACGTCGTGACCGTGCAGTTCGCCCTCCCAGCCGGCGATCTCGGCATAGCGGAAGCCGTGGAAGGTGAAGAGCGGCTCGAAGACCTCGCCATCGACGCCCGAGGCGACCACGACGTCCCGCGCCTCCGCGGTGCGCAGGTTGTCGGTGTAGAGCTCGCCGCCGTCGAGCACTTCAGCGTGACGGAGCTCGATCACCGCGCCGGCCCGCTGCCCGCGCAGGGCGAGACGCACCCGGCCGGAGATGTTCTGGCCGAAGTCGACGATCCGGCGCCCGTCGCCGCGGGTGGTGATCGACACGGCGGCGAGGGTCTGCACGGCGCGCACCGGTTCGGCGAGCTGGCCGATCAGCTCGGCACCGGCGACCTCGCCCACGGCTGCCGGGCGCCATCCCGCGTCGTCGTAGCCCGGCTGCAGCCAGCCTTCCGTGCGCATCGCGGAGTCGCGGTACTCGCCCATGAGCAGGTCGGACATCACCAGGTCGCCCGGGCGCTCGCGCCAGGCGCCGTCGGTGGCGATGACCTCGTGGCTTCCGTCGGCGTAGTCGAGGTGGAGTTCTGCGAGCAGCTCGGGGCGGGTCCCGTACTGGTCGGCGTGCTGCCGGGTGTTGTAGCCGATGTAGCCCGACCACCAGCCGTCCGCCACCTGCGCCGCCAGCACGTTCTCCCCGAGCCGCAGGGACTCGGTCACGTCGTAGGCCTGGTACTCGATCCGCGACTCGTAGCGGTTCCAGCCGGGCGTGAGCTCGTCGAGCCCGGCACGACGGCCGTTGACGTAGCCGCGGTAGACGCCGTGCGCGGAAAGCCGGAGCCTCGCCCGGAGCGGAAGACGGGTGAGGATGACGCGGCGCCGCAGCTGCAGCGGTGCCTGCGAGTACATCGTCTGCCAGCTCCGCACGATGGGGGTCGGCTCCCCCAGCACGACCGACTCTCCGGCCGCATCGAGCCACGGCTCGGGGTCGCGGCCGATCCAACGGGCGGTCCAGTCGCCGTGGACGCCGGTCTCGAAGCGGGCGGTCTCCTGCCCACGGGAGCCGTCCGTGGCGACGAGGGACACGGTCCATTCGTACGCGCCACGCGCACCGAGGGGCGGACCGCCGTAGGCGACGCTCACCTCGTCGGACGCGATCGAGCCGCTGCTCCACACGGCGTCGCGTGCGCCCGACGCATCCACCCGGCGCACGTCGACGGCGAAGGTCGCGACGGTCACGCCGGGGCCCGAGGCGGGGAGACGCCAGGCGAAGGTCGGTGCGGGGTCGTCGAGCTCGCGCGGTTCGGCACGGCCGTTCACCCGGAGGTCGTACGGCCTCATCCCTTCACCCCGCCGCCGATCGCGAGCGACGCCAGGAACGAGCGCTGCGCGATGAAGAAGGCGAGGTAGACGGGCACGGAGGTGAGCACCATCGCGGCGAACACGGGCGCGTACCCGTAGAGGAACTCCTTGCCTGCCAGGTCGGCGACCCCGATCGGCAGCGTGAAGAGCTGCTCGTTGCTGATGGAGACCAGCGCATAGATGTACTCGTTCCAGGCCGACATGAAGGCGAGCACCGCCACGGTCGCCGCCGCCGGCTTGATGAGCGGGAGCATGATCATCCGAAAGGTCTGCCACGGGGTGGCCCTGTCGATCTCGGCCGCCTCGCTGAACGAGCCGGGGATGGCGTCGAAGTGGGTCTTCACGAGGTACACGCCGATGGGCAGGGTGCCGGCCGCGTACGGCGCGATCAACCCGATGTAGCTGTTGAGGATGCCGAGGTCCTTCGAGATGAGGAACACCGGGAGCAGCAGCACCGGGGCCGGCACCACGAGCACGCCGATGAACACCATGAAGACCACGTTGCTGCCGGGGAAGCGCAGTCGGGAGAACGCGTAGCCCGCCCCCGCGCAGCACGCCACCGAGACGACCACCACGGCGAGGGTGACCAGCAGGCTGTTGACGAAGTAGAGCGGCAGAGGAGTGGTGGCGAACGCTTTGATGTAGCCGTCCGCCGTCGGGGCGGTCGGCAGCCCGAACGGGTCCCCGAGGATGTCGCCGTCGCGGCGGAAGGACTGGATCACCAGCCAGATGAGCGGGTACGCCGAGAAGAGGGCGTAGGCCCAGGCGAGCACGCTGGCGAATCGCGGGGCGCCGACCCGCCGGCGCCGCATCCCGGCGGATCGCGCCGTCGGCAGTGCTGCTGTGGTCATTCCGGGGTCCCCTCGAGAAGCGCTGAACGGCGGGCCGCGCGGCCCGACAGGATGCGCGGCACCAGCGCCAGTAGCACCAGGACGATGCCGAGCAGGATGCCGACCGCGTTGGCGTACCCGTACTCGTTATTGACGAAGCCCTGCACGAAGACGAACAGGGTGGCGATCGTGGTCGAGCCGATCGGGCCGCCCTTGGTGAGCAGGTAGACCAGGTCGAACGACCGGAACAGCTGGATGGTGATCACGAACGCGGTGAGGATGATGGTGGGCCGGATCATCGGGAACACGATGCGGAACATCTTGGTGAAGTGCCCCGCGCCGTCGAGGTCGGCCGCCTCCATGACCTCGACGGGCAGCGAGAGCATCGCCCCGAAGATGAGCAGCATGGCGAGCGGGATCGTCACCCAGATCTGCACCAGGGAGACGCTGCCGAGGGCCGTGCTCTCACCGGTGAGCCAGGGGCCGGCGAGGGCGCCGAGCCCGATGTGGCGCAGGGCCGTGTTGATGAGGCCGCCGACCGGTTCGAGCATGAACTGCCACAGCAGCGCGGTGACGACGACCGGCATGATGTACGGGATCATCAGCAGCACCTGGAGCGGGCGCCATCCGCGCACCCGCAGGAAGAGCAGGTACGCCACCAGGAACCCGATGAGCACGGATGCCGCGACCACCACGAGCGCGAAGACCACGTTCCGCCCGAACGCGGCATACAGTCCCGGGTCGGCCACGGCGCGGGCGTAGTTCGCACCGCCCACGAAGTCCATGTCCCCGTAGCCCGACGCGCTGGTGAAGCTGTACCGCACCGAGGTGACGATGGGCCACACCACGAACAGCACCAGGAGGAGCACCGCGGGCAGCGCCAGCAGCATGCCGAGGCCGCGCCCCCGGGGGCGTGAGTTTCGACGAGCCCGTTCGGCCATCACTGCTCCTTCGTGTGCTGAGGCGTCTGCGTGGTGCGTCGGCGTGCCCGTGGAATGACGGGCACGCCGACGCCGTGTCGCGCTGGGGGTGGCGTCGCGACCCTACTGCGTGGCGAACAGGCTCTGCGTCTGCTGCGCGGCCTGTGTCGGTGTGATCTTGCCGAGCACGAGGTTCGGCATGATCTCCGTCGTGAAGGTGGTGTTGCCCGCGGTCGAGAAGGTGGGCAGGTAGGTGCTCGAGTCGACGAACCCGTTGTGGGCGGCCTCCAGGTACGACGCCATCAGCGGGTTGTTCGATCCGAGGTTCACGTCGATGCTCGGGATGGTGAAGTTCTCTTTGGCGAGCTTCGTCTCCGTCTGCACCGAGGTGAGGTACTTGGCGAAGGCGACCGCCGCCGAGAGGTTCTTCGACTTGGCGCTGATGGCGAGCACGTTGGCGTTTCCGCCGCCGAGGATGCGGTTGGGCGTCTTGCCGTCCATGGCCGGAAGCACGTAGGTGCCGAGCTGGAACTTCGCGCCGTCGGCGACCGACTGCAGGAAGTTCTCAGGCACGCTCACGAACGTCGCGGTCTTCTGCTGCAGGAACAGCGACGACTCGCTCGCGATCGAGGTGGTCACCTGGCTGTCCGACCAGCACTTGGCGTCGGCCATCTGCTTGACCAGCTGGAAGCCCTTGACGTAGTTCGGGTCGGTCACCGAGAAGTCGGCGAGCTTCTCGTTCTTCATGGTCTGGTCCCAGGCGAGACGCGGCCACCAGTCGATCCAGGTCTGCCCGGTGAGCGACATCGGGATGTAGCCGGCGTCGCTCAGCTTGGTGCAGTTGCTGAGCTCCTGGGCGAAGGTGGTCGGCGGCGTGATGCCGACCTTGGCGTAGACGTCCTTGTTGTAGATCGCCGCGACGCTGATGGCGTTGAACGGAACACCGTAGGTCTCGCCGTTCGGCTCGGTCAGTCCCGCGTTGGCGCCGGTGAGCAGCGAGGCGTTGAAGCTCTTGCCCCAGGATGCGGCGGTGCCGTCGTAGGCCTTCGTCTTGAGGGCGGCGTCCAGGTTGTAGAGCTGGTGAGCCTTGGTCAGCGCGACGAGCTGCGGGCCCTGGGCGGCGAAGACGTCGGGCAGGTCGCCGCTGGATGCCTGGCTCTGCAGCTTGGTGGGGTACGAGTCGATCGCGGTGAACTGGAGCTTCACCTTCACGTTCGGGTACTTGGCCTTGAAGCCGTCGACGAGCGACTGGTTGGCGTAGGCCCACCAGGTGGCGAAGGTCAGGTTGCCTTTGATCTGCGATGCGTCCGTGGTGAAGGTGCTGGACGAGCCCGTCGAGGACGAGCATCCGGCGAGCGCGGTCGTGGCGGCGAGGACGATGGCCCCCACGACTACGGCGCGTCGCCGCGAAATGACACGAAACATCTTCGTTTCTCCTTTGAAATCCGGTGCAGGGGGGTGACTCGGGGAACTAAAACGTTACAGATCGGAACCTGTATCGTTACAGATAATCTGGTGTCGGAACCATAACACCCCGGTGGCGGTGCCGCGCAAGTGCAGATTTTTCATCCTTCCCACCAGAATGGGTCCAATGCCGCAGACGACGCCCCCCGCGCAACCCGCCTCTCCGGCGCGCCTCCGCGATGTCGCGGAGCTCGCCGGAGTCTCCGTCGCGCTCGTCTCCAGCTTCATCAACCGGCCCGAACAGGTGGGCAAGAAGAGCGCCCAGCGCATCGAGGAGGCCATCCGCACCCTCGGATTCGTGCCCAACGACGTGGCACGGCAGCTGCGCCGGGGAGTCAGCCGGATGATCGCCTTCGTCGCCTTCGACGTGGGCGACTCGTACTTCATGTCGGTGGCCCGTGGAGCCCAGCGCCGGGCCGCGGAGACCGGCCTGAGCCTCGTGCTCGCCGACACCGACGGCCGGGTCGGCATCGAGAACGAGTACCTCGGGCTGTTCGGGGAGCAGCGGGTGCGCGGCATCCTCCTGGCCCCGGTCGCCGATCCCACGGTGTACCTCGAATCCGACGCCCTCAGGCGCACGCCGACCGTCTTCATCGACCAGCCCTCGCCGTCCCCGCGCTACGCCTCCGTCTCCATCAACGACGTGCTGGGCGGCGAGCTCGCCGTCTCCCACCTCCTCGACCTCGGCCGGCGGCGCATCGCCTACGTGGGCGGCCCCCAGAGCATCCGCCAGATCGTCGACCGGCTTGCGGGCGCGCGACTGGCCGCCGCCCGGCATCCGGATGCCACGGTGGAGGTCTTCGACACCGCCACCCGCAACGCCGAGGCGGGTCGTCAGGTCGCGGCGGCGATCCTCGCGCGCGACCCCGCCGACCGACCGGACGGCATCTTCTGCATCAACGACACCATCGCGAGCGGCGTGCTGCAGGTGTTGATGCGGGATCCGAGCATCCGCGTTCCCGAGGACTTCGCCGTGGTGGGCTACAACGACATCTCGGATGACGCCGCCTCGGTGATCCCCCTCTCGTCGATCCGCCAGCCTCACGAGACCTTCGGCTCGACCGCCGTGGAGCTGCTGCTCGAGGAGTTCGGCGCGGATCCGGCCGCGCCGCGACGCCGCGTCGTGTTCGACCCGCAGCTCGTGGTGCGCCAGAGCACCGTACGTTGACATCCGGCGCGGACATCGCCTAGGTTGGCAAAAACCTGAATCGTTACAGATTCCATCGACGGGCACGCCGACGTGCCCGGGAGAGAAGCCGATGTCCCCTCAGTCCCCCGCCGTCTCCGTGCCGGATCGCGCCCCGGCCCCCCGCGCCCGGCTCGCCGCGCACGACTCGCAGCGGGTGCTGCGCCACGGTGAACCGCGGTTCGGCGACCAGCTCGGTGCGCGGGACGTGTGGGTGTTCGAGGCCGGCGGACGCTACTTCATGCACTACGACGCCGCCGGCGAATCCGGCTGGCTGGCCACGCTCGCGACCAGCGACGACGGTCTCGACTGGACGAAGGTCGGCCCGATCCTCACGCTGGGTGCCGAGGGCCGGCAGGACTCGGCGTCGGCCAGCTACGGCACCACCTTCCACGACGGCGATCGCTGGCACCTGTTCTACCTGGGCACGCCGAACGTCACGCCCGATGAGCTGAAGGTGCCCTCCTTCCCGTACATGACCATGAAGGCCGAGGCCACCGGACCGACGGGCCCGTGGACGAAGCAGTACGACGTGACGCCCTTCGTCGCCGAGGCCGGATCCTGGTACTCCGACACCGCGAGCCCCGGCGCCATCGTGCCCGTCGACGACGGGTACGCGATGCTGTTCAGTGCGGCCACGACCGATGAGGACGGCCGGATCTGGCGCACACTCGGCATCGCGCGCACCGCCGACCTCGACCGCAGCTGGACCGTCGATCCCCAGCCGCTGCTGCCCCTCACCGAGCAGATCGAGAACTCGTCCCTCTACTTCGAGCCGGCGAACGGCCTCTGGTTCCTCTTCACCAACCACATCGCCGACGCCGACGACCACCCGGCCGTGCCCCCGCAGAACTCCACCGAGTACACCGACGCGGTCTGGGTCTATTGGGCCGAGTCCATCGACGGGTTCCGCCCCGAGCACAAGGCGGTGGCGCTGGATGCCGCGAGCTCGGGCTGGTCGCCGCGCGTGATCGGGCTGCCGAGCGTCATCCGCATCGGCGACCGTCTCGCCGTCTACTACGACGGTGCCGAGGAGGACACGATCGGTCACGGTCATCGCGACGTGGGGGTCGCCTGGCTCGACCTCCCGCTCGAACCTCCCGTCTGACGAGCGGCGCTCAGCCGTAGATGCTGCGCACCCAGATGGCCGAGAGCACGTCGAGCAGGGCATCGGATGCCACGGCCAGCGGCTCGTCGGCGAGCGCCGCCACCAGCACCCGCTCGTTCATCAGGTTGAGCGAGACGGCGAGGTCGTGCGCGGGGATGTCGGAGGGGGACGCCCCGCGCGCCTGCTCGGCCGCGATGACATCGCTCGAGAAGTCCACCCAGGTCTGCATGGAGCCGGACCACAGGGCCTGGATCTCGGGGCTTCTCCCGCGAGCGCCGATCGCCGCGACGGAGACGGCCCGGTGCTGCGAGAACACCTCCACGAACACACCGATCGAGCGTCGCCACGCCGCCGCGGGGTCGTGCTCGAAGTCGCGGGGAAGGGCGGCGACGCGGTGCTGCACCTCGGTGATCACCCGATCCAGCAGCGCCAGCAGCACGTCGTCCTTGGAGGCGAAGTAGAAGTAGAAGTTCGACCGCGAGATGCCCGCACCGGAGGCCAGCTCTTCGATCGGGATGTCGTCGAGGGTGCGGCCGTCGAGCAGCCGCTCGGCGGTGGACAGAATGGCGTCGTGCCGGTCGTCGCCCGTGATGCGGGCGGGTCTGCGTCCGCGCTGTTGCATGACGCCATGCTAGCCCATCGTTAGACATCGTGTTGATTAACTCGACAGGGTGTCTATAGAGTGGTGCCATGGCAGGCAGCGAGGTCCAGCACGTCGACGTGCTGATCGTGGGCGCCGGGTTGAGCGGCGTCGGTGCGGCGAGCCATCTTCGCCGCGAGCTGCCGGGCACGAGCTTCCTCATCCTCGAATCGCGCGCCACCGCCGGGGGCACCTGGGATCTGTTCCGCTACCCCGGCGTGCGCAGCGACTCCGACATGTTCACCCTCGGTTACTCGTTCCGGCCGTGGACGGACGCCAAGGCGATCGCCGACGGCGAGTCCATACGTCGCTACATCCACGACACCATCGCCGACGAAGGGCTCGAGCCGCACATCCGGCTGAGCACACGGGTGCTGAGCGCCGCCTGGTCGAGCGCCGAATCGCGCTGGACCGTCACCGCGACCCGCACCTCCGGCACGGAATACTCGGGCGAAGCGGGCGAGACGGTCACCGTCACCTGCGACTTCCTCTCCGTGTGCTCCGGGTACTACCGCTACGACGAAGGCTTCAGCCCCGAGATCCCCGGCGCCGACGGGTTCGCCGGCACCCTCGTGCATCCGCAGCACTGGCCCGACGACCTCGACTACGCCGGAAAGCGGGTGGTGATCATCGGCAGCGGCGCAACGGCCGTCACGCTCGTGCCGTCGATGGCCGAGACGGCCGCGCACGTGACCATGCTGCAGCGCTCCCCCACCTACATCGCCGCGGTGCCGTCCGCCGACCGCGCCGCCAACCGGCTGCGCCGGCTGCTGCCCGGCCGACTCGCCTACTCGGTGGTCCGGGCGAAGAACGTCGGATACTCGATGCTCACCTATCAGCTGAGCCGGCGGCGCCCCGAGCTGATGAAGTCGATCCTGCGCAAAGCGGCCGTCGCCCGCCTGCCCGAGGGTTTCGAGGTCGACCTGCACCTCGCCCCCACCTACAACCCGTGGGATCAGCGGCTGTGCGCCATCCCTGACGCGGACCTGTTCCGTGCGATCAGCGCCGGCACGGCCGAGATCGTCACCGATCGCATCGAGCGGATCACCGCGGATGGCGTGGCGCTCGCCTCGGGGCGCACGCTGCCGGCCGACGTGATCGTCACCGCCACCGGCCTCAACATCCTCGCGATCGGCGGGATCGCACTGACCGTCGACGGCCGCCCCGTGGACATCGCCCGCACCATCTCCTATAAGGGGATGATGCTCTCCGGCGTGCCGAACTTCTCGCTCACCATCGGCTACACCAACGCCTCATGGACGCTGAAGGCCGACCTCGTGGCGCGCTACGTCACGCGCCTGCTCGACTACATGGCGCGGCGTGGGCTCGCCACCGTGACCCCGGTCGCACCCGAGTCGGTGCGCTCGGGCGAGCTCGCCTCGCTCATCGATCTCGACGCCGGCTACATCCGGCGCAGCGTGGACTCGCTGCCGCGGCAGGGTGCCAGGTCGCCGTGGCGGCTGAGGCAGAACTACGTGCGCGACTTCGTGCGCCTGCGCCTCGGCAGCCTCACCGACGACGTCGTCTTCGGCCGCCGGGGTGAGCCGGTGCTCGAAGAGGATCCGCTCGAGCTGCCGGGAACCGCGATGATCGATGTCGACGGCGTGCGCCTGCGCCACCGCGTCACCGGCGCGGGGGCGCCCGTGCTGCTGCTCCACGGCATCGGTCAGAGCCTCGAGGACTGGAACGAACAGCACGACCGGCTCTCCGCCACCCGCACCGTGCACAGCCTCGACCTCCCCGGTTTCGGCTACTCCGAGCGGCTTTCGGAGCCCGCCACCCTGGCCATGCTCGCCGGCATCCTTCCCGCCTACCTCGACTCGGTCGGCATCGACGGGCCGGTCGCGGTGGTGGGCAACTCCCTCGGCGGCGCGGTGGCCATGACCTTCGCCGCGGAGCACCCGGATCTGGTGCAGGCGCTGGTGCTGGCCGACAGCGCCGGGTTCGGCAAGGAGGTCGCGCTGGTGCTGCGGCTGCTCGCCATCCGCCCGCTCGCCGGGGCGCTCACGCGGCCTCGACGGGCGAACTCGGCGCTCACCGTGAACTCGCTCTTCTACGACAAGACCCTCGCCACCGACGCCCGCATCCGCCACTCGTTCGCGCTCTCGCAGCGCAGGTCGCACACCCGCACCCTGCTCGATCTCGCCCACGACCTGGGCACCATCCGCGGGGTGAGCCCGGAGTGGCGCACACGCCTGATCGGGTCGGTGCGCGCGCTCGGCATCCCCACGCTGGTGGTCTGGGGAGACCGCGACCGGATCCTGCCCGCCACCCACCTGGAGGCCGCGGTCGCCGCTCTGCCACACGCGGAGTCGCACACCTTCGAGCGGACCGGGCACATGCCTCAGATCGAACGCCCCGACGAATTCGCCGCGCTCGTCGAGGACTTCGTCTCGCGCACGGCGGCCGCCGCGGCGACACAATGAGGAATCGACAGGGAGAACGACCATGACCGAGATCAAAAACGTCACAGTGCTCGGAACGGGGGTGCTCGGCTCGCAGATCGCGTACCAGGCGGCCTTCCACGGCTACGCGGTCACCGCATACGACGTCTCCGACGAGCTCGTGCAGAAGGCGCACGCGCGGTTCCGGCAGCTGGCCGGGATCTACGTCGCCGACCACGTGGCCGGCGCCGAGGGCGGACCCGCGGATGCCGCGGCCGACGCCATCAGCGTGACAACGGACCTCGCCGCGGCGGTCGCCGACGCCGACCTGGTGATCGAGGCGGTGCCCGAGAATCTCGACCTCAAGCGCGGCATCTACGAGAAGCTCGGCGCGCTCGCGCCGGCGAAGACGATCTTCGCCACCAACTCGTCCACCCTGCTGCCGAGCGACCTCAAGGAGTCCACCGGCCGACCCGACCGGTTCCTCGCCCTGCACTACGCCAACAACGTGTGGCGGTCGAACACGGCCGAGATCATGGGCACCACGAGCACCGACCCCGCGGTGTTCGCCGCCGTCGTCGCGTTCGCCACCGGTAGCGGCCTCGTGCCGATCGAGCTGCACAAGGAGAAGGCCGGTTACGTGCTCAACACGCTGCTGGTCCCGTTCCTCAACGCCGCTGCGGAGCTGCTGGTGGGCGGCTACGCCGATGTCGAGACGGTCGACAAGACCTGGCGTATCGGCACGGGGGCGCCGCTCGGTCCGTTCCAGATCTACGACATCATCGGACTCACCACGCCCTACAACATCGCAAGCGCCAACCCGTCCCCCGCCTCCCAGGCGTTCGCCGCGTTCCTCAAGTCCAACTACATCGACAAGGGCAAGCTCGGAGTCTCGACCGGCGAGGGGTTCTACACGTACTGATCGGAACCACGGATGCCGCGGCTACGCGGGCGGTGCCTTACCCGGCCGCACCGCCGCGGTCTCCGCGACGTCGATGCGCGTGATGTGCTCGTGCACCTGCGTGGTGGTGATGCGCGGCGCGGCATCCTCCTCCGTCGACTTGGGGGCCGACGTCAGCTGGTCGTGGCGTTTCTCCTCGAAGGTGCGCCCGTCATCCGTCTCCGTCATGCTCCCGCGCCTCCCGCCGGTTCTGGCATGCCGGCTGCGCAGGAACGTAGCCCGACTCGGCACGCTGTCAATGGGTTGCCCGACACGCCCGGCCGCACGACATTGGGATGTGCGGTCCGAGAAAGATTCGACGGACCCGCGAGAGAGGTTCGGATGTACACGGAGTCGACGCGGCCGGCGAAGCTGCTGGTCGTCGACTACTTCCGGCTGTGGAACACCGGTGACCTGGCCCTGGCGGAGGGGCTCATCGCGCCCGGCTTCGTCAACCACGCGGACGCGAGCGTCACCGACGTCGAGTCGCTTCGCGCGGCGGTCGTGCGCATGCGTGCGGCCGACCCCTCCCTGCACGTTTTCGTCGACGCACTCCTCGGCGGTCGCGGCATGGTGACGGCGGTGGGGCGGGTCGTGAGCTCCCGGGTCGGCGAACCGGCGGTGTGGAACGCGGTGTGGACGTTCCGCATGGACGGCAGGATCGCGGAGATCTGGCGTCATCGCGACGCATTCGCCGACGAGGTGCGGACCGAGTGAGAGCCTCGGCTCAGCGCAGCGCGGAGACCAGGAGCACGCGCCAGTCGTCACCGGTGTCGACGAGCCGATGCGTCTCGGGGTCGAACAGCGCGTAGCCGGTCGAACTCGTGACCAGCCGGAGCAGCGGCAGCCAGCGCTTCTCGTCGTGGCTGCTGAGAATCGACCAGGCCGCTTCGTTCAGTCCCTGGAACGCGAACGCCTCGCCGCCGAGCTCGAACGTGACGCGTGCGCCGATGCCGGGCAGCTCGAGGGAGGCGAGGGACGATTCGATGACGGGCATGGGGCGAGCCTAGGTCGCGCATCCGACAGCGGGCGATTCCGCGGGGAGGGGTGGTCAAACGCGCCGCCGCCCGCTAAGGTCCCGCCGGGCCGCTTGACTTCATGCGCTTGAAGTGTGATTCGCTCGATCCATGACATCGATCACCATCCAGGATGCGTCCCGGCGGAGCGGGCTCAGCGAGCCGACGCTCCGCTACTACGAGGAGGTCGGGCTCATCGGCCCGATCGCCCGCGACGAGAGCAGCGGCCACCGCCGCTACGACGAGCAGGATCTCGACGCCCTGCAGATGCTGGCCTGCCTGCGCGGCATGGGCGTCGGCATCCGCGACATGCGCACCTACCAGTCCAACCGCGCCCTCGGGAACGCGGCCGCAGGCGAGCAGCGCGACCTGCTGCTGCGCCATGCCGAACGCATCGAGACCGAGATCGAGACGCTTCGGGTGCACCTCGGCTACCTGCACGCCAAGTCGTCGCTGTGGGACGCGCGCGAGCGCCAGGATGCCGAGGCAGAAGCGCTGGCCCGGCTGCGGGTGGACGAGATCATCCCCACCCTCGAGGCGGTGCTGCGATGAGCACCGTTCTGGTCACCGGCGGATCCGGTTACCTCGCCACCCGGCTCATCGCCGAGCTGCTGCTCGACGGCACCGCGGTTCGCGCCACCGTGCGCTCCCTCGACAGCGAGGCGGGCATCCGCGCCGCGGTGCGCCGGGGCGGAGCGGATGACGCCGGGCTCGACCTCTCCGTCGCGAGCCTCACCGCCGACGACGGCTGGGCCTCCGCGGTGGCGGGCGTGGAGTCCGTCTACCACGTGGCCTCGCCGATGATTCAGACCACCGACCCGGCCGAGGTGGTGGCGCCGGCACGGGACGGCACCCTGCGCGTGCTGCGCGCCGCACGCGACGCCGGCATCGGTCGGGTCGTGGTGACGTCGTCGTTCGCCGCGGTCGGCTACTCCCCGAAGACGGTCCGGGACTACACCGAGGAGGACTGGACCGACCCGGACACCCCCGGGCTTGCGGCCTACCCGCTCTCGAAGGCGGTCGCCGAGCGGGCGGCGTGGGACTTCGTGGAGCTCGAGGGGGGCGGAATGGAGCTCGTCGCGATCAACCCGACCTGGATCGCCGGCCCCACTCTCACCACGGACCCGCGTTCGTCTCTGCAGCTCTTCGTGGGCATGCTCACGGGCGCCGTCCCCGCACTTCCGCGGCAGCGCTTCGGCATCGCCGATGTGCGGGATGTCGCTCAGCTCCATCTCGCCGCGATGCGGAGTCCGCTCGCCGCCGGCAAGCGCTATCTCGCCCTCGCCGACGGGCCCACGATGACGTTCCTGGAGGTGGCCGACGTGTTGCGGGAGAGACTGGGCGACTGGGCCGACCGGGTGCCGTCTACGGAGCTGCCGGGTGACGAGCCGACGCCGCTCGTCATCCACAACGATCGCGCCAAGGCGGAACTGGGATTCGCTCCGAGGCCGGTGGTGAACACCATCGTGGAGACCGCAGAGAGCCTGCGCGACCTCGGGATGCTGGGGTAGACCGGTCGGAATGCCCCCTTACTGGGTGCATTTCGCGTGTCCCCCTTTATGCGGACTTCGGGTAACGTCTGTAGGGCATTGCTCAACCCGAATTCAGCAATGCAGGAACCCGAACCATCCGGTCGCAACTTTTCCCCCGAAGCCGACCAGTGGACGATTCGGATGTCACCGCAGACACCATCCCGTGCGTGTCTGTGTGCGGGGGCCAACCGGATTGCCTCCGTGAACCGCTTGCGCCCCCGCCCCCTCTCTCCTACTTCTCCTGAGACCTGCGCGGGCGTGTGGCGCGGCGGAAGATGAGCAGTACCAGGCCGCCCAGCAGGAGCAGCAGCCCGACCGCCCACGACACGGTCGAGACGGTGACCCCCGTGAGGGCGAGCTCTCCGGCGGTCGCGGCTGCGGCGACGAACTCGAGCCGTAGGGGCAGGCTGGCCGCGCCGTTCTCATCGGTCACTGTGATCGTCGCCGTGAACGTGCCGGGTGTCGGCACGGTTCCCGAGATCGTGCCCGTTTCCGCATCCAGCGTCAGTCCCGACGGGAGCGCGCCGTCTGAGATGGTGAATGACGCACCGGACGCATGTCTGCCTCCCGGCGTCAGGGCGAAGGGCCGACCCGCGGTGCCGGTGGTCCGGGCGATGTCGTCGAGGGTGATCGTCGGGGCAGCCGGATCCGTCACTTCGAAGGTCACATCGAGCAGTCCGAGAGTGCCCGCATCGTCTTTGTTCAGGCCGACGAGCTTGAGCACCGTCGTGCCAGCGCTCGTGGGGGTGCCGCTGATGGTGCGGGTGCCCGGATCGTAGGTCAGCCCTGCAGGCGGTATCGACGCCGCCCAGACCACCAGATCTGTCGCACCCGGCGGCAAATCCAGAGTGCGGGTGAACGGCTTGCCCCTGGTCGGCCGGAAAGTCAGCTCCTTCGGCGCAGCAACGTCCACGGACATCGTCAGATCCGCACTGCCGTTCGCGTCCGTGACGCGGAAGGTGACCTCATAGTGTCCGGCCGTGGTTGCAGTCCCCTCGACCAGGGCGCTCCTGTAGGGGACTTCCGCAGGGCGGGTCCGCTCCGCGGAAAGCGCCGAGAGCGACGTTCCCGGAGGCAGCGCGCCTGCCACGACGGTCACCTTGGCGTCTGCAGCCCCCCTGATCTGGAGCTCTGTGGAAAAGGGGCCCCCGAGAAGGACCCCGATGTGCCGCAATCCGCTGATCGTCGGCGCCGGCCCTGCCGGCAGGGCCGCCGGGGCGATGACGAACGAGACCGGCGTATCCACGCCGCCCAAAAGCCCCGTCACCCGCAGGCTGGCCGCGAACGTTCCGCTCGTCGTCGGTGTGCCCGACACGGAGCCCGTAGTCGGGTCGATGGATAGCCCCGGTGGCAACGAGCCGGAGGTCACAGTGAAGGCAGTGCCCGGAATCTGGCCGCCAGCCGGCGCGAGTGAGAACGGCTGGCCCACAGTGCCAGGTATCACCCTCGATTCGCCGGGTGTCCCGGTCGGCAGCGGAACTGCCGCAGAGGTGTCGGGCGCGCCGTCCTCAGCCCATGCGGACGTCGTCGAACCCGCGACGACCGAACCCGCCGCAGCGAGGGCGACGACCAAGGCCGCTCCCGCGAGCCGCCGAACGTACCTCAGGCGGACCTGGTCGGTGCGACTGGCTCTCAAAGAATCCTCCAGGGATGCTGCGGTCGGGTCTAGGTGATCGAGGGCCGGAGCGAGGGTCATCCGCCCTATCCCTCCGGCCTGAACTGCAGCTGCGCCGGGGCGAGGGGGCTGCCGTCCACCTCCGGCCATCGCGAGGAGCGGTCGCGTGCCTCCGCCACCAGGGCTGCGATGGAACCCTGCAACGAGGGCCCGTGACCGGGCAGCACGATCGCCGCATCCACCTCCGCGAACTCGTCGAGGGTGTCGAGGACGAGTTCCTCATCGAGCTGGAACCACCCGGGCAGCACCTGCGCCCCGACGACAGGGAGTGCGCTCGGATGCGCGGAGACCAGTGCGTCGCCGGTGATCAGCACTCCGTCGTCGGGCAGGAAGTAGCCCACATGGCCGGAGGTGTGACCGGAGGTCGGAATGGGCAGCGGACCGCGAGGGAGCGGCAGCCGCCCCGGAGCAGGGAACGCCTGCGCGGTGGGGATGGTCAGACGGCGGATGCCCCCGAGTTGCGGCAGTGCGCGGAAGAACCAGCGCGCGAAGCGGGGGCGCCAGATGTTGGCGACAACGTCCAGGAGTCCGATGCTCTCGGTGAAGTCGCCACGCAGGTGCGCGGCTTCCCGCGCGGAGGAGAGCACGGGAACGCCGTGCTCCCTCACCAACCAGGGAATGGCTCCGACGTGGTCGAGATGCGCGTGCGTGACGAGCACGGCACGCAGGTCCGACGGATCCTGACCGATCTGACGAATGCTGCGCTCGACGAGATCCCGCTGGAGCGGGTACCCGGCGTCCACGAGCACGAGTCCGGACTCATCCCGCACCAGCACCCAGTTCACCAGCTCGGTTCGAACGAAGGTCACATGCTCGGTGATCTGCTCGATCAGCATGAGCCGCTCACCCTTCCCGGTGTCGGTTGCGGCGTGCGAGGCGCAAGGGAACCAGGATCACCGTTCCGCCGACGAGCAGCAGGATGCCGATGGCCCACGTCACCGCCGAGACCGTCGCACCCGTGAACGCGAGCTCACCGCCACGAGCATTCTGGATCGAGAAGCTCACTCGCAGATTCGCCGAGCCGAACTCGTCGGTCACCGTGATCGTCGCTGACGAACTATCCGCACGGGTGGGCGTGCCCGACACCCGCCCGGTGCTTGCATCCAGCGTCAGACCCGCCGGAAGCGCGCCGTCGGAGATCGTGAACCGTGCACCATCCGCGTGGGTACCGCCCGGCGTGAAGACGAACGCTCGACCCACCGTGCCCCCGGCACGATCGGCGCCGAGGATCGTCGGCGCAACCGGATCCGACACCTCGATTGTCACCATGACCAGCTCGGACTTGCTCGCGCTGCCACCGACGACCCGCGTCGTGAACGAACCCGCCGCAGTCGGAGTTCCGGAGAAGGTGTTGGACGCGCCGTCGAAGGTCAAGCCCGGCGGTAGGCCCGACGACAGCACTTCGCCATTCTGTATGCCCCACAGAGAGTAGCGCTCGACGCCGTCGTGCAACGGCATGGTGTGCGTGAACGGGCGTCCAGTCGCGGCCCGCAGCGTGATCTCGACCGGGTCGGTTATCACGATCGTCATCTCGTGGTCGGCGCTGCCACCCGCATCCGTGACCCGGATCGTGGGCTTGAACGTGCCTGACTCCCTAGGATTACCCGCAATGACCACCATGTCGTCGAGCCTGTCGACGCGGAATCCGGGTGGTAGCGCTCCCGAGGCCACACTCAGGGTGGCATCGGGACCAGCTGTGAGGGCGAGCGACAGAACGCTGCCGATCCCCTTGGAGTACTCAACTCGCGACGGACCGGTGATCGTCGGCGGCGCGTTCATCACGAACGACGCACGGAGGTCGGTGGTGCCGTTGGCGTCTGTGACCGTGAGCGTCGCAGGGAACGTGCCTTCAGCCGTCGGAGTGCCGGTCACCGCGCCGCTCTCCCCGTCGAGCGTGAGCCCCGGTGGCAGCGAACCAGCCGAGACGGAGAACTTCGCACCCGCCTCGTGCGTGCCGCCCGGCGTGAACGTGTAGGGCTTTCCGACGATGCCCGCTGGAGTCGCGGAGGGCGTGCCGTTCCCCGTGATGGTCGGTGCCGGACCATCCGTCACCTCGAAGGTCACCGCGAGGGCGGCGAACTGGGATTCCGGCGCGGTCGCGTAGTACGTGACCACGTAGTTGCCCGCCTTCGTGGGCGTTCCCGTCACCCGTGACCCCGAAGCGTCGGAACTCAGGCCGGGTGGGAGTTCTCCGCGAGCCAAGACGAACGTGTCTGCAGCGGCCTTCGTGCGGGGGAACGTGTGGGAGAGCGTGTAAGAGAACGGCTGCCCCTTCTGCGCCTTCGTCGCCGTGATCACCACGGGGTCGTCGATGACGAAGGTGTACGTCGCCCGGGCATTGCCGAAGGCATTCGTCATGGTGATCGTGGCCTCGTAGGTGCCGGACTTGGTCGGCACGCCGGACACGGACTTCCCGTCGGAATCCAGTGCCAGCCCCGGAGGAAGCGCCCCCCGCGTGACCGCGAACCGAGGAGAATCGCCCTCCGCATCGAGGAGGTACGTCAGGTTCTCACCCACCACCCATTGGTACGGGGCCTTCGGCTCGGTGAGTGAGGGCGGATCGGTGACCACGAACGTGAGCGGCAAGCCGGCCGTGCCGTTCCCGTCGGTGACGGTCAGCGTCACGGCCGCGGTTTCCCTTCGGCTGGGCGTGCCCGAGACGGTGCCGGTGAACGTATCGAGGCTGAGGCCCTCGGGCAGGACGCCGGTCTGCACGCTGAAGGTCGCGCCCAGGGCGTGGTTGCCACCCGGAGTGAAGGAGTAGGGTCGCCCGCGGAAGGCGGCAGGAGCACCACTGGTCGATCCGTCACCGGTGATCGTCGGCGCTTCACCGACGTTCACCGTGATCGGCAGGGTCGCCGAACCATTGCCGTCCTCGACCTTGAGCGTGGACGGGAAACTACCCTTCGTCGTCGGAATACCCGAGATCTCCCCCGTCGCCGGGTCCAACGTCAGACCGGCGGGAAGAGTGCCGTCCGAGACGGAGAACTTCGCATCCGAAGCGTGCGTGCCACCCGGGGTGAACAAGTACGGCTTGCCCACAACCCCGTTCGGAAGCGCGCCCGCGGACCCGTCCCCGGTCAGAGTCGGCGCCGGCGGCGCAATGACGAACGACGTCGCAAGCTCCGCACTCCCCGCGTCATCCCTCACCCCCAACGTCGCAGCGAACGTCCCGCTCGTCGTCGGAGTGCCCGACACCACACCCGTCGTCGGATCCACCACCAACCCCGGCGGCAGAGAACCCGATTTCACGCCGAACACCGCGCCCGGCGTGTGAGAACCACCCGGAGTGTACGAATACGGCACACCCACCCTGCCCGACGGCACAGCCCCCGCCGCGCCATTCCCGGTCAAGGTCGGAACCTCACCCACAGAGATCGTGATCGGCAGGGTCGCCGAACCATTCCCGTCCGCGACCTTGATCGTCGAGGGGAAACTACCCTTCGTCGTCGGAGTACCGGAGACCGCGCCGGTCGCCGGGTCCAACGTGAGCCCCGGCGGGAGCGATCCCGCGGAGATGGAGAACGTGGCACCCGGTGCATGGGTGCCGCCTGGCGTGAAGGTGTACGGCGTGCCGACAGTCGCCGCGGGGACCCGCCCTCCACCGTCCGTTCCGGAAAGGGTCGGGGCAGCGCCCGACCCCCCGAACGTGATGAAGAGACCCTGCTGATACTTGCCCGGTGCAAAAGCGGAGAGGACCACCTGCTCGGCAGGGAAGGTCGAGGTGGTCGGAGTGCCCGACAGGGTGCCCGTGTTGTCGTCCCAGGTGAGCCCCGGGGGCAAATCCCCCGAGTAGTGGACGAACTGGCTCGCGGGCGTGTTCGACCCGGGAAGCGTGTATTCGGGCTTGTAGCTGTAGGGCTGGCCGGCGACCAGGGCCGGCGCAGTGACGTGAGCCGCTTCGTGGACCACGAACGTGACGGGCAGGCTGGCCGAACCGTTCGGGTCGGTGATCGTGATGGTCGCGTTGTAGTTGCCCGGGGCGAACGGTTGTCCCGACACCTCTCCCGTGCGCGAGTCGAACGTCATGCCGGCAGGCAGTGCGCCCGCAGTGATGCTGAACGTGATCGACGAGACTCCGGACCCGCTGAACGAGGGGGCGAAGGAGAAGGAGAAGCCCGCGGTCCACTCGATGGGGGCTCCGCTGATGGTGGGAGCGGCTGTCGTCGCCGCGCCAGCATCCGCCGCGTTCGATGCCGCGGTGGCGGCGGCGGCGGGCGACACGATCGCGACTCCGCTCACGGCGATGACCGCGGCCAGCACCCCTGCCGATGCCCGCATCGACCGCTGACCGGAAGGTCCCGTCTGCTTCGACATCGCTCGTTCCCCCGAAGTGTTCACTGGCAGTTCTTCCCGTTCCATTGATGTTTCTGGCAGCGGGGTATCCCCCGCTCTGTCAATTACGCCCCAGCGCCGCGCTCACTAACCGGGCCGGGCGGCAACCGTCGACTTATGGCTACAGACGAACCAGCGCGGAGCCGGCCGAGGCCGTGCGCCGGTCGGCACCCGTTGTTCACCGAGGGACGCGCGACTGCCGCGAGAACGCAGCTCCGAGGGTTCGAACGGAGCCTGCGGACGGCGGCCGGTCGTTCACGACGAACGTGAGCCGCAGGCTGGCCGAGCCATTGGGGTCGGTGACGGTCATGGTCGCGTCATACGATCCCGCCTTCGTGGGAGTGCCCTGCACCAGACCCCGGGCCGCGTCCAGATGCATCCCCGGGGGCAGAGCGCCCGCTGTGATGCTGAAGGCCTGCCGGCCCTCCGCCCCGGAGCTGTAGGCGAGGAATTCCGCCGGCGTGCCCACCGTCCAGGCCATCGGAACACCAGCGATCACGGGAGGTCGGCCGATGATGAAGGTCATGCTGAGGTCGGCCGAGCCGCCCTCATCCGTCACCCGGATGGTCGTGCCGAATTCACCCGCTTCGGTGGGCGTGCCCGACACCGTTCCGGTGCGCGGGTCGATCCGGAGCCCCGGTGCCAGAGCACCCTCGACGACCGCGAAGGTCGCATCCGGGGCATGCGTGCTGAGCGGACTGAACGAGAGCGGCCTGTCGATCGTTCCCCGCAGCGACGCGTCGCCCGACTGGCCCGTGGCGATCGTCGGGGGTTCGGGGACGACGAAGTACACCGGGAGGTCGGCAGACAGGCCGTTGTCTGTCACCGTGACCGTCGCATCCGACCGGCCGGCCCGGGTGGGATAGCCCTGAATCATGCCGGTCGCCGGATCGAGGTCGATTCCCGGCGGCAGAGCGCCGGCCGAGACGGAGAACGTGGCTCCCTCGGCATGCGTGCTGCGAGGAGTGAACGAGTACAGTTCGCCGACCTTGCCCCGCGGCGCAGCGCCGTCTTCGGCGGCTCCGCTGATGGTGGGCCGCGCGCCGAACACCACGAACCTCACCTCGAGTGTCGCGGGGGCGACGCCGGTGCCGTCCGCGGAGAACAGCGCGCGCCAGGTGCCCGCCTGCCTGGGGACACCCCTCACCTCCCGGGTTCCGGCGTTCCAGCTGAGACCCGGCGGCAGCTCCCCGCCGACGAGGTCGATCGACGTCGCGGCAGCGCCCGACGCCTGGTCGACATAGGTCACCGCACAGCTGTAGGGCTTGTCCAGCGCACCCCGGGGCGCGTCGAGCGAGATCATCTCGGCGAAGCGGAACGTCGCCGGCAGATCGGCAGTCCCGTCGCGATCGGTCACGCGAATGGTCGCGGAGAAGGTACCGGGCCGGGTGGCCGTGCCGGTGATCAGCGGCCTATGGGACTCGAGCGTCAGGCCCGGCGGAAGGGCTCCGGATGCGACGGTGAACGTCCCCTCGCCGTGGGTCGTGCCTTCGAAACTGAAGAAGAAGGGCCGTCCGACGGCCCACGGAACGGGCGATGCCGACAACGTGGGGGCGGCACGGTACTCGAAGAACAGGCTGTTCGAGCGCACGTATCCCCGATGCGGCGTCGGTGCGCCACTGCACGCATTGGCGGGCGACTCCAGGTAGACCTCGACCCGGGACCCGATCACACCCGGCGGCATCGTGAACGTGAGCTGAGGGCTCTTGCCGTGGTCCTCGAACGGCGTCTCCCCGCCATTCACGAAGAGCTTGGAGCCGGGCACGACGCACGTCGCCTCGGTCACCGAGTTCGCTCCCCCGGCGGCCGGTCCGGTCGCCGCGCCGAGGGGCCCGAGTCCCAGCGGCGAGGTGAGGTAGGTGAACGACCACACACCCGCATCGCCGGCGCGATCGCCGGAGAGCACCTGGATGGTGCCGTTCACCGAGCCGCCCGGGAACGAGTCGTATCGGGGCGAGTAGACGTAGACATCCGTGTCGGTGGCGGACGTCGCGACGACCGTCTTGGACGACCCCTGCGCCGGGGCGTTCATGCCCGGGAAGGCCGAGAAGCGCACGGAGACGGGTCCGGGAAGGAAGTCGGTGCCCGTGAGGTGGATCAGCTCACCGCCGATCGGGTTGCTGCTCTTCGGCAAGATCGACGCCACGTTCGGCGTGCCTCCCGCCGCCGACACCGGAGCAGTGGGACCGGCCAGCACCAGTCCGGTCAGCAGCACCAGCACGGCCAGCGCACCGCTCGCGACGCGAGACGCCGATCCTGGCACCCCGCGCGCCTCCTGGCCCCGAGGCCCCGCCCCCACCACCGTCATCGATTCACTCTCTCGTCACGTCTCGGTTCTCGCGCGGCCGGTCCGCGCCGAGTCCATTACGCCGCATCGTTCGCGGCAGAGGCTGCGTTGCGGCGGGAGCGCTGACATCTGGCTACGCAGGCGCCCCACGAGCGAAGGCCGGCCCCGACGGATGTCACGGGGCCGGCCTCAACTACCGAGTGACGCGCTCAGCTCACCCCTCGTAGGTCACGTAGAGGGTATCCGTGCGGTTCTCGAGCCTGGCGTCCAGGGAGTCGATCATGATCTCCGTACCCGGAGGGAAGGGCCGCTCGAACGTGATCGTGAACGCCCCGGTCACCGGATCGACCCGAAACCGCCTGGTTCCCTCCACGGCACCCCAGTTCGGCGGGTACGACGTACCATGCACCTTCTCGCCGGTTCCGGCGTAGCCGGAGACCGAGTTCGCGGTGACCGACGTCACCACGATGGGGCTCTCCTGAGAGCTGAGTCGCGGCCGCGGCACGATCCGACCCGGTGTGAACAGCTCCTTCACGTGCGACGTCGGAGTGTGCTTCTTCGGGTCGTAGGCGGTGACGATCACCGTCGACCCGGGCGCGATGTCGTTGCTCGGCAGAACGGTGAACTCCCCGGTCACCGGGTCGGCGTTGATCGTGCCGCTGCCGTAGGCCGCGCCGTCCGGCGTCTCCCACGTGACATCCACCTTCTCATGGGTTCCCGCCACACCCGTGACCCTTCCCGACGCGAGCTCGGTCAGGGCGAGCGGATGCGCGTCATCGGTGTACTGCGGGCGAGGGAAGTACTGCACCTCCGTGATCACCACCGCGCTTTGCTGACCGGCGAACCCGATCTGCATCGTCTCGCCCGGGTCCGGTCGAGCATCGATGGTGACCCACGAGCCCCCCGCGCCGCTGGTGTAGTCCGTCTTCGTGCCGCCGTGCACGACGTTCCCCTGCAGGTCACCGACGTACTCGCCGTCGATCCAGAAGACGAAACGCGCGCCCGACTCGACCGCCTCTCTCGAGATCGACGCCTGGAAACGGCCGTCGGCGGTGAACTGGGTGGCCCGAACCGGATTCGGCTCGTCGCTCTGCGCGGAGACGGCGGTTGCGGCGCTCCGCTCCAACGGTGCGGCCCCGGCGGCTGCGGGAGCGGTGACCACGGCCGATCCGGCCAGGAGGGCGACGCCCAGCACGCAGCTCATCATCCTTCTGCTCGCATTCATCGCGCTCATGGGCGGTACACCATCTGCTTCTCGGACGCGGTCTGGCTGGTGAGCGGGTCGAATGCCGTCACCCACACCCGCGAGTACGGAGCGATCGGGAAGGGGGTGTCGATGGAGAACGCTCCGGTGACCGGGTCGGTGGTCACCCGCTGGCTGGTGAAACCGTAGTGCGCGAGCGTGTCCCAGGTGATGCTGACGGTCTCGGCGGTGCCGGCGAAACCGGTCACCTTGTTCTCGTCGAGGTGCGTGACCTTGAGCGGGTCGCTCGCGCTCGTGTGGGTCTCCTTGAGGGGAGTGCCCGTGGCGACGCCCCACACGAGTCGCGCCTGCGAGTCGACGGTGTGCGTCGTCGGGTTGTATGCGGTGACCTGCACCGTCGAGCCGGGCATGATGTCCTGGAAGAGCTCGAGCGAGTACGCGCCGGTGGCCGGGTCGGTGGGGTACGAGGCTCCCCCGACGGAGAGGCCGAAGCCGGGCGGCGGAGTCCACCAGACATCCACGGTCTCCTTCTTGCCGGCGACGCCGGTGACACGGCGCGACGTGACGCTCGCGATCGTCACGGGGCTGGTCGCGTTCGTGTAGTCCGCACCCGGCGAATACGTGCGGGTGGCGAGGATGGTCGCGGTCTTCACGTCGTTGTTCGCGGTCGGGATGCCGACCTGCACGAGGTCGCCGCTCTTCAGCACGGCGCCCGGCGAGACCCAGGATCCGCCGCCGTCCGTCGTGAAGTTGGTCTTCGACGCGTAGTGCGAGATGTCGTTCTGCAGGTCGGCCGCGTATCTGCCGTTGACCCAGAAGACGAAGCGCACGCCCGAGTTGACGGAGGCCCAGGTGAAGGAGGCCTGGAAGCGGGCGTCGGAGGAGAATCGCGCCTCACGGATCGGGCTCGAGTCGGCGGTGTAGACCGGGGTGGCGGATGCCGCTCCCGCCGACGCCTGCGCCGCTCCCGCCGGTGCCGCCATGGCCACCGATCCGACCGCGACCGCCGCGCCGAGCACGCACGCGAGCATGCGGGGACGATTCCGCCGAGCTCTGGCGAGCCGCCCGTCGCTCGAAGGGGAAACCAAATTCTTCACACAATCCTCACAATTATTCGTTTCTTCATTTCCGGCGCACGCGAGAGCGCGGCCATAGCCAATTGACGCTCGCGGCCGCCCTCGCCGAGCCACGATCGGACGATTGGTCACCGACGGACTACAAAATGAGGCAGTCGCACCGGTGGCCCGAACGTGGAAAATGACTCATGATGGTTACGTAGCCATAGGTTGACGTTCTGCCTGTGGCGTCGAAGCGGGGGGAGGCAGGGTGTGATGCTGAGTTCGGTGGTGTTGACGTTGAGGAGGCGCACGGGTAGCAGTCTCCGACTCCACCGCTTGGGTATACCCTGCCGTCCGGCGCACGTGTTTCGGGACACGCGCCGGACGGCATCCCCTCCCGGTAGTCGGTGCGTTTCGCGGGGTCACATGGAGCGGAGCGCAACCATGCCCAGCCCGGCGGGCCGATTAGTCCTCGGGGTTCTCCTGCAGAGACTCCTGGTAGCGGTTCGCCAGCTGCACGCGGTTGGTGGCACCCACCTTGCTGGAGGCGCGCGAGACATACGTCTTGACGGTGTTCGTGGCCAGCTTCAACCGCTTGGCGATGTCGTCGTTGGTCATGCCCCGGGCAACCAGCGCGACGATCTGACGCTCGCGCAACGACAGGGCGGAGAAGCCGCCGGTGGCGCGGGGCGACTCGTCGGCATCCGCGGGGACGTCGAGAATCGCGGCCCGGAATTCGGTGCGGGACGCGGTCTTGGAGACGAAGTACTTAACGCCGGTGTTCGCGCCGTTCTGACGCACGACGTCCGGGTGGATGGTGGACATGAGCACCACTCGAACGCGGGGGAACCGGGTCGCGATGAGCGCGGCACCGCTCAGCCCGCTGCCCCCCGGCATCATCACGTCGAGCAGCGCGACATCCACCTGGTGGCCCTCCAGGAATCGCATGGCCTGCTTGACGCTGTTGACCTCACCCACGATGGCGATCTTCGGGTCGTCGCGCAGCAGGAGCTTGAGCCCCGTCCTGACGAGCGCGTCGTCGTCGACGATCAGCAGCTGCACGGGGCGGACTCGTGAGATGACGGTGGCGTCGAGCATTCAGACCTCCTGTAGCGGGCGCTTCACTCCACTATCCGTGACACTCTCCCAGCTTCCAAGTGTCGGGCGATGCCCTCACCCGCGAAAGTCGAACATCCAGGAAAGCAACTTGTGACCACATCAGATCTCCCCCGCACCCGCAGAATCCGCCTCGAGGATGTATGGGCCGCGTGCATCACGGTGCCCCTCGGTCTCATCGGCGCCTGGCTCACCGCGATCCCCGCGCCGTCGTGGCTCACCGCCCTCGACGTCGCCTGCGGTCTCGTCGGCGGCGCGGCCCTCCTGCTGACGAATCGGCACCCCTGGCTCGCCGCGCTCTTCGCCGGCGTCGCCTCGTCGGTCACGATCGCGGCCGTGCCGCCCACCTGGTACGCGACGTTCTGGCTCGCCCGCACCCAGAGGCTGCCCCAGGTCTTCAGCGTCGTGGCGGTGAACACCCTCGCCATCTGCTTCCAGGTCGGCATCGCGATCGCGGTGAATGCGGCCGACTCCGGCGGCGTGGACGGCAAGGTGATCCGGGTGGCCCTCCTCGTCGGAGGGATCCTCGTGGCGTTCAACGTGTGTGCGGCGATGTTCGGGGTGCTTCTCGAGGTGCACGACCGCCGACTCGTCGAGGCCGCGCACGAGATGTTCGTCGTGCTCGAACGGCAGCGCCACCTCGCCGAGTCCGTGGCGACCGCGGAACGCGAGCGGATGAGGCGCACCCTTCACGACGGTCTCGGCCACAAGCTCGCTCTGCTCAGCCTCTTCACCGAGGCGCTGCAGCGGCCCGATCAGCTCACCGCCACGGAGGCGCAGGAGGTCTCCGAGACCATCCGTTCCCAGCTCGACGAGGCCTACAACGTGCTGTCGGAGACGCTGCGCGACGTCGACCCGGAGCGACCACTGCTGCCGGAGGAGATCATCCGGTCGATCATGAAGAACCTGTCGAAGGCCGGCTACCCGGCGGTGCTGCGCGCCGACACCGCGGTGCGGTCGCTGCCCCCCGAGATCGCGAAGCTGCTCGTGGCCTTCGCGCGCGAAGGCATCACCAACGCGATGAAGCACTCGCAGCGCGGTCCGATCAGCGTGATCATCGGCGTGCAGAACGGAGCTCTGCTGGCCCAGGTGCGCTCGGAGCCGCCGCGAGGGGCGCAGAAGGGCCGATCGAAATCGACGCGTCTCGGCATCGCCTCGCTGAAGTCCGATGCCGCGCGGTTCAACGGCGACGTGCGGCTGGAGGTGACGGAGACCGAGGCTGTGCTCCGCCTGCGCGTGCCCGACGCCCTACCCATCGCGCCGAGCACGGGGTCGACGAGCGTCGTCTGACCACCACCGTCGCCGTCGCACGAGCAGCAGGAGCCCGCCCACCAGGACCAGCGCGGCGGCCACCAGCAGTGGACCGTAGCCGATCCCGCCGCCCGTCGCGGCCAGCTCCGCACCGGTCGCCGCGACGGATGCCGCGGCCGACGCCACGACGAGCTCCGCCGACACCTGCGCCCCGTTCGGCAGGATGGCCACCACGTGATGCGTGCCCGCGGGGGTGTCGGCGGGCACGACCGCCCGCAGACTCACCGCCCCCGACGCCGACGCGGTGGCGGCCCCGAGCAGCACCGGGTCGGAGTGGAGCTCGAATCGCACTGTCGACCCCGGCGCGAACCCGGCGCCCGCGACCTCGACCGAGCCGCCGGCGGTGACGCGAACCGTGGAGAGGGAGAGGGTCGGGCTCGGGGAGTCGACGGCATCCGCGTCGCTCACGATCAGCCAGCTGAGCTGCACATCGTGGGAGCGCGTCGGGCTGAGACCGAAGGTCAGCTTGCCGTCACGCCCGACGACGGCGCCGGTGTAGGTCGCCACCTGATCCGTGGCGGCGTACCCCCGGTCGTGTTCGACGACGGCACCGTCGATGGTCACATTGGCCCCGCGGTCATCCCACGGCCAGGGGTCGTAGTACCCGGCGTAGACGGTGTAGTCGCCGGGCGCCAGACCGTCGAACTCGTAACTCAGCTCACTGCCGCCGGTCGCGTAGCGCAGCGTCGAGAACATGTCGCCCGAGTCGTCGCCGACCGCGGCCGTGGAGTCCCCCAGGTAGCCCCAGCCCTTGCCGGTCTGCGGATCCGCCGCGAACGCCTGGTCGGGGGCCTGGTTGTAGACCGGGCCGGCGGCGCGCGCCGCCGTGACGAGCGCTGTCCAATCCGCGGTCTGCTGACCCCCGGCGTTCACGAGGTAGCGCACACCCGCGGGGAGCACGGGCACGGTGCGCGTGAACGTCCTGCCGCCGAAGTCCGGCAAGGTGCCGGTGATCGTCACCATCCCCGGCACGTTCACGTCCCCCGAGACGCTCCACGTGACCGGACGGACGGTGTCCACGCCGTTCTGGCGGACCGTCACGGATGCCGCCGCCGGCGTCTGCCCCAGGTGCAGCGCCGTCGGGGCATCCGTGACATCCCACGCCGCCCACTGGCCGAGTTGGTCCAGCGTCCACTCGTCCCACACTTCGATGCCGAAGCTGCTGCCGCTCTCGCCCAGGTTGATCGGCAGCCAGACGAGCTGGGCATTGGCGAGATCGTCGCCGTTGTTCCAGCGGTCACCCATGTAGATGAACTTCCCGTCGATCGGATCGACCGGGATGATCGACGTCGGCTGGGTGTTCCACGAGGTGCTCTGCGCCCACCACGGGAACGGGTTGCCCTGATCCGTCCAGTCGGCGCCGAGGATCGAGGTCGAGCTCGCGTAGTCCGCGGGGTTGGGCGACCAGCCGCTGGTGCCCGACGTCATGAGGAAGTAGCGCCCGCGGAACTTGAACATCGCGGGGGACTCGCGCGACCAGCCGACGAAGACCCGGCGGTAGTCGCGCCCCTCGACGGCGTGGGCGGGATCGGTGGCGAGCCCCGTGTAGTCCGCGTCGAGCTTGGAGATGAACATCGTCTTGTTCTCCTCGCTCGAGTAGATGATGTAGGCCGTGCCGTCGTCATCCACGAACAGGTTCATGTCACGGGCCATGCCCGGGTTGCCCGGCGCCCGGTTGGTGGGGTCGTCCGGCGAGGCGTAGTCGAGCCGGGAGCTGCCGAGGTAGCGGAACGGGCCGTACGGCGAATCGGAGATCGCGACGCCGGCGTTGGCCTTGGCATACTGCGCGTTGGAGGTCACGGACGGTCCGTCGGCGTGCACCCACATCACCCACTTGCGGGTGGTCGCGTTGTAGATCACCTTCGGGCGTTCGAGGATGGCCGGGTTCACGTTCGGGTCGGTCTGCACCGTGCCGAGGTCGCGGTAGACGGCGGCACGCTGATCGTCGGAGTCGTCGCCGTACAACCCGGCGAAGTACGGGTCGTCGGTGAACTGGTCCGGAGAGCTCATCGCTCGCAGTGCGACGCCGCGATCGGTCCAGTTGTAGAGGTCGTAGGAGCTGTAGACGTGCACGCCCGGCGATGAGTGGTACCCGTTGGTGCGGTCCTCGCCGTACAGGTAATAGATGGTGCGGCCGCCGGAGTCCTTCGACGTGACCACCTGTCCGCCGTGCGCCTGGATCGTGCTGTCGCCGTCGTCGAGCCAGGCCTGCCCGGGATGGAAGCTCGTGTACGGCGCGATCGTGCGGGTCAGGCTCGCGAACGCCGTCGCGAGCGCCTGGAAAGCGGACTGGATCGCGTCGGCGTCGGTGGAGCCGGAATCCGCCAGGGCGCGCGCGACCGCCCGCGCGTCATCCAGGGCCTGGATGCTCGCGTCGGTGTAGCTCTCGGGATCGGCGACCGCCGTCGCGGCCAGCTTCTGGCGCAGCAGCGCCGCGGTCCACTGCGCCTGGGTCTTGACGATGATGTAGCTCACGGCGGGATCGTCCTGACCGTCGGTGCGATCGGCCAGGCTGTGCACCGAGACGTCGAGACGGCCGTCGGATACCGTCACGGGGAAGGTGCGCTCGCTCGTCGTGCCGTTCTCGGTGATGACGCCGAGCGAGGACCCCTCCGCCAGGAGCCGCACGTCGCGGGGCGCCCAGCCTTCGGGAAGCTTCGCGCCGAAGGTCACCTGATAGGTGCCGTTCGGAACCGGGAACGAGTACGCCACTTCGCGGTCGGGGAGGCTCGCGCCCGACGGCTCGTCGTCGTAGAGGAGCGATGCGGCCGGTGTGGTCGAGCCGGTGCTGCCGCCCGCCAACGGATCGCTCGTGTCGCTCGTCACGTATCCCCAGCTCGCGCCGGTGAGGGGATCGAGGCCGTACGGCTGATCCGACCGCGACTGGTAGAGGCCCAGGGATGCGCCGGCCACGCTCGTCGTGGTCGATGCGCCGCAGTTGGCGTAGTAGAGGGTGAAGTCGTGGGCGACGAGCGCGTCGGAGTCGGCGCTCGGGAAGGCGGGCACACCCCCGGCCGGCTCAAGGGTGAACGCCTGGTTCTCTCCGTTGTTCGCCGTCCACAGCCCCACGGGCGCGCCTTCGGCGGTGGACTGGCCCGAGACGTCCAGCACCAGCTGCTGCCCCGCGTTCAGCAGGGAGAACGTGCGACCGTCGGTGGTGTCGGCGAGCCATCGCGAATCCGGATCGGCCGCCGCCTGGGCCGCGGACTGCTGCGAGAGCTGCACGTTCCCTCCGTCGGCCGTCAGAGTGCGTCCGTCTGCGAGGCTCAGAACGTACTGGTCGCGGCCGGTGCCGTCGCCGGCGGCGACCCGCGTGGCCGTCCACGTCTGGTCGGCGGCGGAGTCCGGTCCGTCGTGGGCCGAGATGACGACGGATGCGCCGGTGCCGGTGAGCGCCTTGGCGCTCTGGTCTCCGACGAGACGGAGGTGCGCGCCATCCGCGAGTCCCGGTGGTGCGGATGAGACGCCGGAGACCTGCGAGACCACGAAGGTGGTGACCGACTTGGCGGGAACGGTGAGCGTGGCCGATCTGCTGGCCGAATCGACGGCGACGGGCGCTCCCGCGACGAGGGCGTTCTGGGTGGGGGCGGTCGCGGGCGACTCGGTCGTGGTGACCGGAGTGACCGTCGCACCGGCCCCGACGGTGCCGAACAGCGAGAGGTCGACGTCGACCGTGCGGGCGCTGGACGCGGTGTTCGTGTAGACGAGCACCGCGCCGGAGCCGTCCCCCTTGATCGCGGAGGTGGTGTTCGCGTCGCTGGTGGGCACGATGCGGTCGCCGGGCGCGATGTAGTGGGTGAAGTTGCGGATCGTGTTGTACTTCGAGTTGACCTGGACTCCGCAGCGGGTCGACGAATCCCCGTCCGCCACCCGGCGCACCGACGTGCCGTCCGCCTGGCAGTCGAAGTCGACGAACACCGAACCCCAGTTCTTCTTCTCCACGTTCTGCATGTTGTAGAGGTCCTCGACGGGCTGCCAGAGCACCCACGCCTTCGGCTCGAGCTCACGGAGGTCGGACGTGATCTGCCCGGCGATCCCGAGGCCGTTCTCGATCGACGACGGGTTCCACGAGTTGCCGCCCCAGTTGCCCTCGACCTCGCTCATCCACAGCGGCTTGCCCGACGACTTGGCGATGTCCCGAGCCTGCACGCGCACATCGGTGCTGTAGGTGTGCACGTTCAGCCGACTGACCGCCTGCTTGGCGCCCGCGCTCCAGCCGTTCCAGTCCGAGACGAAGGTGCCGGGGTTGGTCTCGTCCGGCCCGGCGACGGCAGCCTGCGTGGTCGTGCCCGCCTGGTCGAGCCGTGATCGCAGCGCCTCGAGCACCTGGGACTGAAGCGCTGGCGAGGCGTGCGCGCCCTCCTGACCACCGCCGGTCGGCTTTCCGGAGCCGTCCAGGGTGGTGCCCCAGTAGTTCGTGTTCGGCTCGTTGAGCGGGTCGATCGTGCTGAATGAGATCCCCTCCGTCTGCTCCACGTGCTGCACGACCGTGGTGAGGTAGGTGGCGAACTTGCTCACGGCATCCGGGCGGATCTGGTCTGCGCTCGAGTCGGTGCCGCCGCTGACGTAGCCGCTCTCCGTCATGAAGTAGGGCGGCGAGTTGCTGAACGCCTCCCAGGTGGTCACGTACCTCTTGATCGCGTCGATCCAGGCCCGCTGGCGGGGGTCGGCCGAGAAGTCGTAGTCGGATGCCTCCTCTCCCGTCCAGGCGGCGAGATAGCGATCGCGGTCGGCGTAGTCACTGGTGATCGGCCCCTGGGCGTCGCGGAAGCCGGCATCCGCATTCCACCACCCGGGCACCGCGCCGCCCGGGCGCAGATAGTCGGCGACGTCGCTCGCGTTGCCACCGCCGACGTTGTATCGCGCGATGTTGAGACGCAGGCCGTCCGGGCCGAAGACCTTGTCGATGAGGTCGTCGCGCACCGCGGCGGGGTAGGCGCCGGTGGCGTTGGCCATCCAGGCGAGGCTGGTGCCCCAGCCCTGGAACGCGGGGCCGGTGTAGGCGGGGTTCGGGGTGAGGGTGGCATCCACGGCGGCGGCTCGTGCCGGGGCCGCTCCGAGCATCGGTTCGACCGCCAGCGCGGGTGCGAGCAGCGAGATCGACGCGACGAGCGCGGCGGTACGCAGGGTGCGGGGCAAAGACATCGTTGTCCTTATGTTCACGTCGCCATCAATGTTTACGTAGAGATGTGTACCCGATCGGCGATCTCGCTGTCAACTATCGACAGCGAATGCGGGGATACGACGCGAACTGGTCAGATGCGGAGGGCGTGGGATTCGAACCCACGAGACGTTTCCGCCCACCAGTTTTCAAGACTGGCTCCATCGGCCACTCGGACAGCCCTCCATGGAACGGATCCGAGTCTAGCGACGCGCGCCTCTTCGCTGCGATTCGTCAGCGACGCGGGCGTTCGTGCGGCCGCGATGGTGACAACCGGGCGCGGCGGAGAGCTAGAGCGTCGCGAAGAGTTGCGCTATGCCGTCGTCGACGTCACTCGCCGTGCGCTCGTTCGCGGCATCCAGCACCTCGTCCGGCGCCTGGCCCATGGCCACCCCGCGACCCTCGACGGAGGCCCAGCGGAGCATGTCGATGTCGTTCCGGCCGTCGCCGACAGCCATCACGTGGGTGCGGGGCACGCCCAGCCACTCGCGCACGCGTTCCAGCGCGGTCGCCTTGTTGACGCCGTCGGGCGCGATGTCGAGCCACGCCGTCCAGCCGACGTTGTAGGTCACCTTGTGCAGACCCATCTGTTCGACGATGGAGAGGAAGTCCTCGATCGCGTGCTCCGGGGAGATCACCACGACCCGGGTCGCCTCGTGCCGCAGCAGCTCGTCGAAGTCCACGCGCTCGCTCGCCGCACCGAGCGACGAATCCGGGAAGAAGCCGGTGTAGCGGTAGAAGCCGCTCTCGTCTTCGACGGCGTAGCTGGCATCCGCCAGGCTCCCGCGAATGGTGGTGAGCACCTCGGTGGGGTCGAAGGCCTCCACGGCCACTCTGCTGTAACCGGTCGGCGCGTCGGCATCGCGCTGCAGCGTGATCGCCCCGTTCGAGCACACCACGTACTGCGGGGTGAGGCCGAAGCGGTCCAGCACCGGCAGCGTCATGGAGACCGACCGGCCGGTCGCCAGCATCACCTCGTGGCCCAGCTCGCGCACACGCGTGACCTGGGCGAGCACCTCGTCCGAGACGTGGCCGTCTTCGCGCAGCAGCGTGCCGTCGATGTCCAGCGCGATCAGCAGTCTCGGCGAACTCATGCGACCGGTTCGAGCAGCTCGAGGCCGCCGAGGTAGGGGCGCAGCGCCGCGGGCACGCGCACGCTGCCGTCGGCCTGCTGGTGGGTCTCCAGGATGGCGACGATCCACCGCGTGGTGGCGAGCGTGCCGTTCAGCGTGGCGACCGGCGCCGTCTTGCCCGACTCGGTGCGGTAGCGGATGTCGAGCCGTCGCGCCTGGTACGTCGTGCAGTTGGAGGTGGAGGTCAGCTCCCGATAGGTTCCCTGCGTTGGCACCCACGCCTCGATGTCGAACTTGCGGGCGGCACTCGACCCGAGATCCCCCGCCGCCACGTCGATCACCCGGTAGGCGAGTTCGCAGGCCTGCAGCATCTGCTCCTGCAGGGCCACCAGGCGCTCGTGCTCGAACTCGGCGTGCTCCGGCAGCACGTAGCTGAACATCTCCAGCTTGTTGAACTGGTGCACGCGCAGGATGCCGCGGGTGTCCTTACCGCCCGAGCCGGCCTCACGCCGGTAGCAGGTCGACCACCCCGCGTAGCGGATCGGCTCCTCCCCCAGTTCCAGGATCTCGTCCGAGTGGAACCCGGCGAGCGCCACCTCGCTGGTGCCGGTGAGGTAGAGGTCGTCGGCGGGCAGGTAGTAGATCTCATCGGCGTGTGCGCCGAGGAACCCGGTGCCCGCCATGATCTCCGGCTTCACCAGCGTGGGGGTGATCAGCGGCTCGAAGCCGTTCTGCAGCGCGGTGTCGAGCGCGAGGTTCATCAGCGCGATCTCGAGGCGGGCGCCGATGCCGCGCAGGAAGTAGAAACGACTGCCCGAGACCTTCGCCCCGCGCACCATGTCGATGGCGCGCAGCTTCTCGCCGAGCTCCAGGTGGTCGCGCGGCTCGAAGTCGAACACCGGCTTCTCGCCCACCTCGCGGAGCGTGACGAAGTTCTCCTCGCCGCCCGACGGGACGCCCGCGATGACCGGGTTGGCGATGGCGCCCGCGGTCCTGGCGAACTCGGCCTCGGCATCCGACGCCAGCTGGGCCAGGTCCTTCACGCGGGCGGCCAGCTGCTGCGCCTCCTGCAGGAGGCGGGCCTTCTCGTCGCCGGAGGCCTGCGCCACCTGCTTGCCGAGCGTCTTCTGGGTGGCCCGCAGCGACTCGGACTCGGTGATCGCGGAACGGCGGCGTTCGTCGGCGGCGAGCGCGGCATCCACCAGCTCGACGGAGTCGCCGCGTGCCGCCTGGGAGACCCGGAAGAGGTCGGGATTGTCGCGCAGGAGCTGGGGGTCGATCACCCGCCCAGTCTATTGAGCAATGCCGTACCGTAAGACACGTGACCCCGCCCCCGGCAGTGACGTCCCCCCGTGCGGCCGTGGTCCACAACCCGATCAAGGGCAATGCCGACCGGCTCGCGAAGGCGGTCGAGGCCGCGGAGCAGGCGGCTGGCTGGGGGAGCACGCTCTGGGTGGAGACGACCCTGGAGGATGCCGGCCAGGCCGCCACCCGCCAGGTGCTGGCCGAGGGCGTGGATGTGGTGCTCGCTGCAGGCGGCGACGGCACGGTGCGCGCGGTCGCCGAGGCACTTCGCGGCACGGGGGTGCCGATCGGCCTCGTCCCGGTCGGCACCGGCAACCTGCTGGCGCGCAATCTCGGCCTCACGCTGAGCAACATCGAGGAGGCGGCCGGGACCGCGTTCTCCGGCAGACCGAGGCCCATCGACCTCGGCATCGTGGACGTCACGTCGGCGGACGGGGCGCACTCGGAGCACGTCTTCCTGGTGATGGCGGGCGTCGGCCTCGACGCCAAGATGATCGCCCTCACCAACCCCACGCTCAAGAAGGCGGTGGGCTGGCTGGCCTACGTGGATGCCGGGGTGCGCGCCATCCCCAACCTGAAGCCGATCAAGCTCAGGTTCAGTCGCGACGGCGCCCCCGAACGCTCGGCGAGCGCGCACACCGTGCTGGTGGGCAACTGCGGATTGCTTCCCGGCGGCCTGCTGCTCATGCCCGACGCGAAGCCCGACGACGGACTTCTCGACGTGGCGGTGCTGCGGCCGCAGGGCCCGTTCGGCTGGCTGAAGGTGTGGAACAAGGTGGCCTGGGAGAACGGCGTGCTGCGCAAGAGCGAGCTCGGGCGGCAGCTCATCGACCTGAGTCACGACGTGAAGGACGTCACCTACCTCACGGGACGGGACCTGAAGCTGCGGCTCGACGCGCCGCAGGAGTTCCAGCTCGACGGCGACGAGTTCGGGCTGACGAGGGCGGTGCACGCCTGGGTGGATGCGGGGGCCCTGACGGTGATGGTGCCGTCCGAGGGGTGAGCTCGGGGGCCCTTCGAGAGCCTCAGGGCCCGGGTCCCCGAGGTTCCGGTCCCTGAGGCACTCGAAGGGGCCGTCTCCCGACAGCCCGGTCCCTGAGGCACTCGAAGGGGCCGTCAGCCCCTCGTGATCTCCCGCAGCCAGTCGCGCGCGTCGATGAACGCGTCGTTGTCGTAGCGCTCGGTGACCGTGATCCGCAGCTTGTCGGCACGAGGGTACGAGCCCAGGAAGACGACGTTCGGGCTGAACCGCTTCAGGCCGAGCAGCGCGTCGGCGACCCGCTCGTCGAGCACGTGGCCGTCGAGGTCGATCACGAAGCGGTAGCGCCCGAGGGCGTCGCCGATGGGGCGCGAGGCCAGCAGGCTCATGTTCACCCCGCGAGTGGCGAACTGCTCCAGCATCTCGAGCAGGCGTCCCGCCTGGTCGTCCGGCAGCTCGGCCACGATGCTCGTCTTGTCGCTGCCGGTGGGCGCGGGGAGGGGTGCCGTGCGGCTGACCAGCACGAACCGGGTCTGCGCATTGGGGTTGTCGCCGATGTTCTCGGCGAGCACCTCGAGGTCGTAGTGCGCGGTGATCCCCGGGGGTGCGATCGCGGCATCCGCCTGGTCGTTCTCCAGGAGGGATGCCGCTGCCGCCACGTTCGACGTCGACGGCAGGTGACCGTGCTCGGGCAGCGTCGCCTCCACCCAGCGCCGGCTCTGCCCGTAGGCCACCGGATGCGCGTTGATCACCTTCACGTCGGCGAGCGCGGTGCCGCGGCGGGCCACCAGCACGAAGTTGACCGGCACGAGGTACTCGCCGATGATGCGGAGACCCGGGATGGTGGCGAGCGCGTCCTGACTCGCACTGACACCGCCCTCCACCGTGTTCTCGATGGCGATCATCGCCGCCACGCTGCGGCCGCTCACCACGTCGTCCAGCGCCTGGCCCACGTTGTTGACCGCCCGCCAGGTCTTGCCGACGGCCTCCGGCACCTGCGCGAGCGCCGCCTCCGTGAACGTGCCGGCGGGGCCAAGGTAGGAGTAGGTGTCGTCAGCGGGTGTCGTCGGCATGGCTGCGAGTTTATCGGCGCGCGCGGCGACCGCCCTCGAGCAGCTACCCATTTGCCGCGAGTGGGCCAGACTGGAGGCATGAACGCGCGCGCAGGGCAGCCCGCCCAGGAATCCGACCTCATCGACGTCGAGCAGTTGCTCAGGGCCTATCACAAGCTGGTGCCGGATGTCTCGATCCCCGAACAGCGGGTGGTCTTCGGCACCTCGGGCCACCGGGGGTCATCGCTCGACACCGCCTTCAACGACACCCACATCGCGGCGATCACGCAGGCGATCGTGGAGTACCGGGCGAGCCAGGGCACGACGGGTCCGCTGTTCATCGGCATCGACACGCACGCACTCAGCGCGCCCGCGCAGACCACGGCGCTCGAGGTGCTCGTCGCGAACGGTGTGGACGTATTGGTCGACGAGTTCGACGACTACGTGCCGACCCCGGCGCTGAGCCACGCCATCATCACGTACAACAGGGGGCGGACCGAGGCGCTGGCCGACGGCATCGTCATCACTCCGAGCCACAACCCGCCGCGCGACGGGGGATTCAAGTACAACCCGCCCCACGGAGGACCGGCCGACAGCGACGCCACGAGCTGGATCGCCGACCGGGCGAACGAGATCATCGCCGCAGGCAGCACCGACGTGAAGCGTGCGGAGCCCAGCGGGGTGGGCACTTACGACTTCCGCACCAACTACGTGGACGACCTCGAGAACATCATCGACATCGCCGCCATCAAGAAGGCCGGAGTGCGGATCGGCGCCGACCCGCTGGGCGGGGCGAGCGTGAACTACTGGGCCGCGATCGCCGAGCGGTACGGGCTCGACCTCACCGTCGTGAACCGGGCGGTGGACCCGCAGTGGGGATTCATGACGCTGGACTGGGACGGCAAGATCCGCATGGACCCGTCGTCGGCATCCGTCATGGCCTCGGTCCTCGTGCACAAGGACGACTTCGACGTGGTCACCGGCAACGACGCCGACGCAGACCGGCACGGCATCGTGACCCCCGATGGCGGCCTCATGAACCCCAATCACTATCTCGCCGTGGCGATCCAGTACCTCTACACGCACCGGCTGGGCTGGCGCGAGGATGCCGCCGTGGGCAAGACCCTCGTCTCGAGCTCGATGATCGACCTCGTGGCGGAGTCGATCGAGCGCAGGCTCTGGGAGGTGCCGGTCGGGTTCAAGTGGTTCGTTCCGGGGCTGGTCGACGGATCCGTCGCATTCGGCGGCGAGGAGTCGGCGGGTGCCAGCTTCGTGCGCAAGGACGGGACGGCCTGGACGACGGACAAGGACGGCATCCTGCTCGCCCTCCTCGCCAGCGAGATCATCGCGGTGACCGGAAAGTCGCCGAGCGCCCTCTACGACGAGCTGACCGCGACGTTCGGTGCACCCGTCTACGAGCGCATCGACGCGGCGGCAACGAAGGAGCAGAAGGCCAAGCTCGCGAAGCTCGACGGGGCGGCGATCACGGCCACGGAGCTGGCGGGCGAGGAAATCATCCTGAAGCTGAGCAAGGCCCCCGGCAACGATGCGGCGGTCGGCGGAGTGAAGGTGATCACCGCCAACGCCTGGTTCGCGGCGCGCCCGAGCGGCACCGAGGACGTCTACAAGATCTACGCGGAATCGTTCCTCGGCGCCGAGCACCTCGCGCGGGTGCAGCAGGAGGCCAAGGCGATCGTCGACGCCGCCATATCCTGACCCGCGGCCCGCGCGCGCCATTGTTCCGTTTCGGGACGCCGGGCGCGCGGCGCGCGGGCCCGGCTGTCCCGAAACGGAACAGTGGGGTCAGGGGTGAGGGGGTCTGGGGGTCAGGGGGCGTAGTCGGGCGCGGGCGGGAGGCCGAAGAACTCCTCGAGGGTGGTGATGCCCTCGGTGTGCATCTCGGTGGCCAGGGCCACCCCGACGTAGCGGAAGTGCCAGGGCTCGTAGATGTAGCCCGTGATCGCGGTCTTGTCGGCGGGGTAGCGCAGGATGTAGCCGAAGCGCCACGAGTTCGCCGCCAGCCAGATGCCCTGGGGGGTCTGGCCGAAGCACGCGGCGATGTCGCACTTGGAGGGGAGCGCCGCGATGTCCAGCGCCAGTCCGGTCTGATGCTCGCTGTACCCGGGGCGCGCGCTCTGCGCGTCGGCCTTCACCTGGCCCAGCGAGGCGACGAGCGAGTCGTGGGTCCGCGTCTGCACGGCGAAGGACCGGTACGAGTTCTGCACCTGCAGCGCGCCGCCGCCCTCCGCAGCGGATGCCGCGAACATCTTCACGAGCGCGTCGCCGGCCTCCTGCGTCATGAGCGGCGCCGAGATGTGCGGCACCGCGAGCGTGACCAGCTTCGGTGCGTAGTTCGCGGGCTGCAGCGGGCGCAGCTTGTTCACCACCACCCAGATGCTGGTGGGGTCGTCGAGGGAGAACTGCTTCTTGTCGAAGAAGGCTTTCGGCTTGTCCACCAGGGGTGCCGCGGTGGATGCCGCGGGCGTCGGCGTCGTCGTGGCGACGGGCCCGGCATCCGTCGCACACCCCGCCAGAGTCACGGCGATGAGCGCGAGAGCCGCCAGCGCGGGAAGGGTGCGCATGCGGAGTCGTGGCATCCCCCGAGTTTAACCGCCGTTGAGTTGCACCCAACGTTGCCGAGGGTGTAACTTTGCAGTCCACGCAAGTTTCTTCGCCGTCGTCGGAATGCGTTCCCACGGCGGCCTTCTCCATTTGTGCTCACAACCCATCACGAACGAGGTTCCATGTCTAGCGACGCCAACGCTGCGCGAATCAAGGCGGTGAAGGAGTCGGGGGGTGTCATGACCCACCGGCAGATCCTTTTCGTCATCTACGGCCTCATGGCCGGAATGTTCCTGTCCGCCCTCGACCAGACCGTCGTCGGAACCTCCATCCGCACCATCGCGGACGACCTGCACGGCCTCAGCCAGCAGGCCTCCGTCACCACGGCGTACCTGATCTTCTCCACCATCGCGACGCCGATCTACGGGAAGCTCTCCGACATCTTCGGTCGCCGGCCGCTGTTCATCTTCGCCATCGTGGTGTTCCTCGTCGGCTCGTTCCTCTCCGGAATCTCCGGCACGATGCTCGAGCTCGCCGGCTCGCGCGCCCTCCAGGGCCTCGGCGCCGGTGGCCTCATGGCGCTGCCGCTCGCGATCATGGGCGACATGCTCGCCCCGCGTGAGAGGGCGAAGTACCAGGGCTACTTCCTCGCCGTCTTCGGCATCTCCAGCGTGATCGGCCCGCTCATCGGCGGCCTGTTCGCCGGGGCGCCGTTCATCCTGTGGGTCACCGGATGGCGCTGGGTGTTCCTCATCAACATCCCGATCGGCATCATCGCGCTCGTGCTGGTCCTCCGGTTCCTGCACCTGCCGAAGCGGAGTGAGAACCGCCGGGTGCGCATCGACTGGTGGGGCGCCGTGTCGGTCATCGTGGCTCTCGTCCCACTGCTGCTCGTGGCGGAGAACGGCCGTGACTGGGGCTGGGACAGCGGCGGAGCGATCTTCTGCTACGTCGTCGGCGCCATCGGAATCGTCGCGTTCATCCTGATCGAGCGGGTCATGGGCGCCGACGCGCTGATCCCCCTCTCGCTGTTCCACAGCCCGACCTTCTCGGTCGCGACCATCCTCGGCGTGCTCGTCGGCTTCGGCATGTTCGGTGCGCTCTCGACCATCCCGCTGTACCTGCAGCTGGTGAAGGGCTCCACCCCGACCGAGAGCGGCTTCCAGCTGCTGCCGATGATCCTGGGGCTCATGATCTCGTCGATCGTGAGTGGCCAGCTCATCTCGCGCACCGGCAAGTACAAGATCTTCCCGATCATCGGCACCGCGTTCATGGGCCTCGGATTCCTCGTGCTCACCACCCTCAAGGTGGACACGAACTACTGGGTGCTGGCCGGCGCCATGCTGCTGGTCGGCCTGGGTCTCGGCCAGATGATGCAGACGCTCACCATCGCCAGCCAGAACGCGGTCGGGCCGCGCGACATCGGGGTGGCGACATCCTCGTCCACGTTCTTCCGCCAGATCGGTGGAACGCTGGGCGTCGCGGTGATCTTCTCGGTGGTCTTCACGATCGTCGGGGACGCCATCAAGAAGAACCTCGGAACCGAGTCCGTGCTGCGCAAAGCGCTCGATGCCGCGCTCAACCCGGCGGTGGGTGGAGCCGCGCACAACAAGGGCATCATGAGCAAGGTCTACGACGCGTTCGTCGACCCGGTGAAGAAGGGGCTCCCGCCGCAGGTGGACCTCTCCAACGCCACCCAGCGCCACGGTGTGGTCGACCAGGTGCTGCCGAAGTTTCTCAATAACATCCACAGCGGCGGCGGCAGCGGTGTCGGCGGCAGCCTCGACGGCGACACCTCGTTCCTCAACGGAGCGAGCCACGCCCTCTCGGCGCCGTTCCTCACCGGCTTCTCGCAGGCCATGGTGACCGGGTTCTGGGTGAGCCTCGTGGTGATCGCGGTCGCGTTCATCCTGAGCTTCTTCCTCAAGGCCACTCCGCTCCGCCAGAAGTCGGCGCTGCAGGAGGTCGCGGATGCCGACGAGGCGATCCTCGCCACCAAGGCCGCGCAGACCGTCGGCTCGCCCGTCGAGCCGTTCCTGAACACCGGCCCGATCGAGCTGCAGGACGTGGAGCCCGACCCGCGGAAGTAGCGGGAGCGAAGCATCCGACAAGGGCCGCCCACCGGCGAGAACGGTGGGCGGCCCTTGCGTCGCGCCGCGACCCCTAAACTGGTGCTGCACGGCGAGCGGGAGGTGGTTGTGGCGAACGAGACCACGTCCGCGCCCACGCTCGAGATGGTCGCCGCGCTCGCCGGAGTGTCGCGCTCGACGGTCTCGCGGGTGGTCAACGACTCCCCCAAGGTGACGCCCGAAGCGACGGATGCCGTCAACCGTGCCATCGAGGCCCTCGGCTACGTGCCCAACCGGGCCGCCCGCACGCTCGCCAGTCGCAAGACGCAGGCGGTGGCGCTGGTGATCCCCGAGAACACGGCCAAGTTCTTCGCCGACCCGTTCTTCGCCTCGGTGATCCAGGGCATCGCGATGCGCCTCGCCTCCACCGACTACACGCTCAGCCTCCTCATCGCCTCGGAGACGAACCCGGAGAAGACCCGGCGGTACCTGCAGGGCGGCAACGTGGATGGCGCGCTCATCCTCTCCCACCACAGCGACGACATCTCGTACCGTGCGCTCGCCCGCACCCTGCCTGTCGTGTTCGGCGGGCGTCCGATGAGCGA
This sequence comes from uncultured Lacisediminihabitans sp., assembly GCA_966212465.1. Classification (GTDB taxonomy): domain Bacteria; phylum Actinomycetota; class Actinomycetes; order Actinomycetales; family Microbacteriaceae; genus Lacisediminihabitans. The sequence goes on along the minus strand of CBIHRK010000009.1, from coordinate 18,504 downwards.
CGAGGGCACCGACAACTACGTCGTCGACGTGGACAACATCGAGGCGGCCCGCATCGCCACCGGGCTGCTAATCGAGCTCGGCCGCACCCGCATCGCCACCATCGCGGGGCGTCAGGACATGGCCGCGGGGCTGGACCGCGTCGAGGGATGGCGCGGCGCGCTGGGCGACGCGGGGCTGCCCGCGTCGCTGCTCGAGGTGGGCGAGTTCACCGTCGCCGGCGGGGCCGCCGCGATGACCCGGCTGCTGGAGCGCGGCGAGCCGTTCGACGGGCTGTTCAGCGCGAGCGACCAGATGGCGTTCGGGGCGCTCTCGGTGCTGCGGGAGCGGGGCATCCGCGTTCCGGAGGATGTGGCGATCGTCGGATTCGACGACGACCATTTCGCCATCAACTCGCACCCGCGGCTCACGACCGTGTCGCAGCCCTCCGTCGAGCTGGGTGCGCGCATGGCCGAGGTGCTGGTCAGCCTGATCGAGGGCGAGCCGGTGGAGAAGCTCACGGTGATGCCGACGACGGTCGTGCGCCGCGAGTCCGCCTGACCACCCGGCCGGCGGGCGAGGTCAGCGGAGGTCGTAGGCGGCGCCCGCGGCATCCAGTCGGCGTCGGATGACCGCGATCGCCTCATCGCTCTGGTCGACCAGCACGAAGCGGCGCCCGAGGGCGGCGGCCACGACCCCGGTCGTGCCCGAGCCGGCGAAGAAGTCGAGCACCCAGTCCCCCTCACGACTGGATGCCTGCACGATCCGCCTGAGGATCCCCACCGGCTTCTGCGTGGGATAGCCGGTCTTCTCGCGGCCGGTCGGCGAGACGATGGTGTGCCACCAGACATCCGTCGGGAGCTTGCCGCGCTCCACCTGCTCGGGCGTGACGAGGCCGGGCGCCATGTAGGGTTCGCGGTCCACCGCCGTGGAATCGAAGTGGTACGCGGCGGGGCTCTTGACGTAGACGAGGATCGTGTCGTGCTTGGTCGGCCAGCGATTCTTCGACTTTCCGCCGTAGTCGTAGGCCCAGACGATCTCGTTGAGGAAGCTCTCGCGACCGAACAGCGCGTCGAGCAGCACCTTCGCGTAGTGGGCCTCGCGGTAGTCGAGGTGAAGGTAGAGCGTGCCGTCGTCGGCGAGCAGCCGCCACGCCTCCGCCAGCCGGGGTTCGAGGAACGACCAGTAGTCGTCGAAGTCGTCGTCGTAGCTCATCAGGTCGCCGCGGATGCGCTCGTACTGCTGGCCCTTGAACCCTTTGATCGGTCCGCCCGCCGTGCGCACGCTCGTGGTGGAGCGACGCGTCTGGCTGCGGCCGGTGTTGAACGGCGGGTCGAGGTAGATGAGGGTGAACGCGCCGTCCGGCAGTTGCGCCACCGCCTCGAGGTTGTCGCCGTGCACGACGAGGTCGGGCGACTCGGGGGTCCAGGGCGGCATCCCCCTATCCTCCCATCGCGCGGACGTCAATCCTTTTGCGTCGCCCGCGCCGCGTGCCTAGGGTCGAAGGATGCCCACAGAAGTCCTCCACCTTCCCAACCAGAACAGGTACGTGTTCCAGAGCGACGGGGAGCAGGTGGGATTCATCGACTATGCGATCCGCGGCGACGCGATCGCCCTCACCCACAGCGAGATCGACCCCCACCTCCGGCACGAGGGTCTCGGCGACCGGATGGTGCAGGCGGTGCTCGACACCATTCGAACCGAGACGCGCTACAGCGTGGTGGCCGAATGCCCGTTCGTCGTGGACTGGATGTCGCGGCACCCCGACTACCAGGAGCTCGAAGCGCGCTGACGCCGCCTGCACCGTACGGATCCGCCGACATCGTCGCCGGCCGGGGCGACCGCGGTGGCTAGGCGCCGTTGCGCCGCAGGCTGTCGAGATCGATCTTCACGACCCCGTCGTAGATGTTGTTCTCGTCACCCTTGTCGCCCGCGAGCGGAGCGGGCGCGGGCAGCAGGGTCTGGCGGTCCATTTCGAGGGCCGCCTCATGGCGCGCGGGGGCGAACACCTCGTCGCCGATGCCCATGATGCCCGAACCGCCACCGCTCGGCTTCCGCTTGTCTTTGCCGAGAACGTCGATCAGGCCGAAACGCTGGCCGAGGAAGCCGAACACGCCGATGGCCGCCACCACCCCAGCGAAAACCAGCCAACCCATGCGTCTAGGTTACGGGACGCGGTACAGCCACTCGTCCGTGCCGAACTTCTCCTGCACGAGCTCCTCGGCGCGCGCGAGCTCGTCGGGGTGCACGGTGTCCGGGGTCGAGCCGTAGAGGCGCGTGAAGGTCTGCTCCATGCGCTCGATGATCTCGGCACGACTCAGACCGGTCTGGCTGCGCAGCGGATCCACTCGCTTGTTCGCGCTCTTGGTTCCCTTGTCGCTCATCTTCTCGCGGCCGATGCGCAGCACCTCGACCATGCGGTCGCCGTCCATGTCGTAGCTCATGGTCACGTGATGGAGCACGGCACCGGTGCCGAGACGCTTCTGCGCCGCGCCGCCGATCTTGCCGGTCGGGCTGGTGATGTCGTTGAGGGGCACGTACGACGCGTCGATCCCGAGCGACTTGAGCGCGGTGATCACCCACTCGTCGAGGAAAGCGTAGGAGTCGGCGAACGACATCCCCTGCACCAGGTCGAGGGGGGCGTAGATGGAGTACGTGATCACAGAGCCGGCCTCCATGAACATCGCGCCGCCGCCGCTGACGCGCCTGACCACCTGGAAGCCGTACTTCTCGGCGTTCTCCAGATCGACCTCGTTCTTCACGGACTGGAAGCTGCCGAGCACCACGCCCGGCTCGTTCCACTCCCAGATGCGGAGGGTGGGCTTGCGGCGCCCGGAGCCGACCTCCTCGGAGAGCACCTGGTCGAGTGCCATCTGCACGACGGGCGGGTAGGACTCGCCGTGGATCAGCTGCCAGTCGTAGTCGGTCCAGCTGGCGGCCTTCGAGAGGGCGCGACGGATGGCGACGGCCACCGACTCGGGCGAGAAGCCGAGCAGGATCGCGTCGGGCGGGAGTGCCGCCTGCACGGCAGCGGTGATGGTCTTCGCATCGCTCTCGGCCGGCAGGCCCTCGACCGCCGAGTTGATCGCGGCGAGCGCGCTCTCCGGCTCGAGGAAGAAGTCGCCCGCCAGGCGGAATCCGGCGATGCGGCCGTTCTCCACCTCGAGGTCGACGACCACGAGCTTGCCACCAGGGACCTTGAACTCACCGTGCATGAGTCCAGCGTAGGCGCTTCGAGAGCCTCAGCGACCACGCTTCGAGGGCCTCAGCGACCACGCTTCGAGAGCCTCAGCGACCACGCTTCGAGAGCCTCAGCGACCTGGGGGGAGGCGGCTCTCCAGCCACGCGATGGTGTCGGCCACCACCTCGTCGCGGTTGGTCTCGTTGAAGACCTCGTGGCGGGCATCCGTGTAGATGATGAGCTCCACATCGCTGAGCTTCGAGCGCTTCAGGTAGTCCTCGGCCAGCAGCTCGACGCTCGTGATGCCGCCGAGCGGATCCTCGCTGCCGATCTGGATCAGCACCGGCAGGTCGTGCGGCACGTCCTTGGCCGGTCGCCCCAGGAGGCGGATGCTGTCGGCCACCCCGAAGAGCTTCATCGCGTTCGCCTTGACCGTGAGCGGGTCATCCAGGAAGGCCCTTCCCACCGTGTCGTCCCGGCTCAGCCACTCGAATCCGGTGCCTCCCGGCAGCGCGTGACGTCGCGCCAGGTCTCCGCCGTTCATGTGCCGCAGGGTGCGGAACGCGGTGCCGGTGAGGATGAGGGCGTCGTAGTCCTCCGAGTGTCGGTTGACGATGTCCTGCGCGATGAGCGAGCCCCAGCTGTGCCCGAGGAGGGCGAGCGGGAGACCGGGATTCTCGGCGCGAACCAGCGCGGTGAACTCGCGCACCGAGCGGATGGTGGCGCGCAGGCCGCCCACCCCCAGGCGCCCCATCTTCGAGACGTCGCCGCCCCACTGCTCCATGCCGGTCGCGCCGTGTCCGCGGTGGTCGTCGGCGTAGACGCTGAAGCCGGCGTTCACCAGGTCCTGGGCGAGATCCTCGTAGCGGGTGGCGTACTCGCCGAGACCGTGGGCGATCTGCACCACGCCGCGGGGTTTTCCCGCCCGCCACACGTAGTAGTGGATGGTGACCCCGTCGGCGTCGACGAACGTCCGTTCGTCGCGCATCGCCGTGAACCGCATCCCGTCAGTGTATTGCGCGGCCGGAGTTCGCGACCGGCGGATTTGATTAGCATTGCTAATTTGCTAGGCTAAGTAATTGTGACGCACGACGATCAGGAACTCCGCCTCTCCATTCAGAGGCTGGCCCGTCGCATCCGCTCGATGCAGGGCGACGAGGACGTCACGGAGGGACAGCGCTCCGTGCTCTTCACCCTGGCCAACAGCGGACCCCAGACGCTCAGTGCCCTCGCGGAGCACGAGCGCGTCACCCCGCCGAGCATGAACCGCACCATCAACGCCCTCGTCGCAGCCGGCCTCGTCACCCGCACCACCGCGACCGACGACGCGCGCAAGGTCGACCTCGACCTCTCGGATGCCGGCCGCGCCTTCATCGACGAGACACGTCGCCGCCGCGACGCGTGGTTCACCCAGCGTCTCGCGGAGCTCAGCGCCGAGCACCGCGAGATCCTCGACGCGGCCGCCCCCATCCTCAGGGGGCTTTCCGAGCAGTGAGTGCGATGTTCCGTTCCCTCAGCGGGTTCAATTACCGCATCTGGGCGGGCGGCGCGATCGTCTCCAACGTGGGCACGTGGATGCAGCGCACCGCCCAGGACTGGATCGTGCTCACCCAGCTCACTCACCACGACGCCGCAGCGGTCGGCTTCGTGATGGCGCTGCAGTTCGGCCCGCAGCTGCTCCTGCTCCCGGTGAGCGGACTCGTCGCGGACCGTATCGATCAGCGGCGACTGCTGATGTTCACTCAGGGGGCGATGGGCGCGCTGGGCCTTGCGCTCGGCATCCTCACCGTCACCGGCGTGGTGCAGCTCTGGCACGTCTACGTGTTCGCCGGCCTTCTGGGGGTGGCGGCGGCGTTCGACGCGCCCGCGCGGCAGACCTTCGTGTCGCAGCTGGTCGGCGGCGCGAACCTCTCCAACGCGGTGGCGCTCAACTCGGCATCCTTCAGTCTCGCGCGTATGGTCGGGCCCGCGGTGGCCGGCGTGCTCACCGCCGCGGTCGGCGCCGGATGGGTGTTCCTCATCAACGCGGTCTCGTTCGGTGCCGTGCTGCTGTCGCTGCGGTTCCTGAGGGTGCGCGAGCTCGTGCCGTCGCCGCGGGCGACGCGCAAACGCGGCAACCTGGTCGAGGGCTTCCGGTACGTGCGATCGCGGCCGGACATCATGGTCATCCTGGTCATGATCTTCCTGATCGGCACCTTCGGCCTCAATTTCCCGATCTTCATCTCCACCATGTCGACCGTGGTGTTCCACCAGGGGGCGGCCGAGTTCGGCATCCTCTCGTCGGTCATGGCGGTGGGATCGGTGGCGGGCGCCCTGCTCTCGGCCCGGCGCGAGCGACCGCGCATGCGATTCCTGTTCTCGGCGACGGCCGTCTTCGCGGTCGGATGCACCCTGGCCGCGTTCGCGCCGGGGTACTGGTTCTTCGGCGCGGCGCTTGCCCTCACCGGACTGGCGGCGCAGACCCTGATGACGACGGCGAACGGATCCGTGCAGCTCTCCACGCCACCCGCCGTGCGCGGCCGGGTGATGGCCATCTACATGGCGATCTTCATGGGCGGCACGCCGCTGGGTGCACCGATCGTCGGCTGGGTGGCCAACGAGTTCGGCCCGCGCTGGTCGCTCGGGGTGGGCGCCGCCGCCGGGGTGCTCGCCACGCTCGTGGGGCTGTACTGGCTCATCCGCTACCGCGGTATGCGCCTCACCGTCGAGGACCGCCGGCTGAGCCTGCGGCTCGCCCCCGCCGAGGTCCTCGCCGAGCGCGCCTAGCCCACCTCCCCGCCGCATTGTTCCGTTTCGGGACGGCTGTGCCGGCGCGCGCCGCCACGATGGTCCCGAAACGGAACATCGGCGAGGTGTGGGGGGTGCGGGGGTGCGGGCGCTAGGACTCTCGGGTGATTTCTACCTTGACGAAGAGCTGGCTCTTGAAAGGGCCCGCGTAGACGCCGCGCAGGGGCGGCACGTCGTTGTAGTCGCGCCCGTGCCCCACGGTCACGTGACGGTCGCCGATGTCGATCTGGTTGGTCGGGTCGAAGCCGCGCCAGGTGCCGTCGCACAACCACTCCACCCAGGCGTGCGACTCGCCGGCGACCGTCTCGCCGATGGCCGCGTCGGGCTTCGGATGCAGGTAGCCCGACACATAGCGCGCCGGGATGCCGACCGCGCGCAGGGCGCCGATCGCGAGATGGGTGATGTCCTGGCATACGCCCTTGCGGTGCTCCCACGCCTCGGCGGCGGTGGTGTGCACGCCGGTGACGCCCGACATGTACTCCACGCTCTCGCCGATCTTGCGGCTGATCGCGAGGGCCGCCGTGCAGGGGTCGGGTGAGGCATCCGCGATGCCGCGGGCGATCGCCACGACCTCCTTCGGCGGCGCGGTGAGACGGGTCTGCTTGCGCTGCTCCACGTACTCGGTGGCGCGTTCGGCCGTGGCGGTCAGCTCCTCCCAGGTGGAGACATGGCGCGGATGTTCGCGCGGCCGCACCTCGACCAGGCTCGTCGCGGTCAGCGCGAGCTCACGGTGCGGGGTGAGGATCTCGAACGAGGAGACCCGGCTCTGCCAGTAGTCCACGTAGTTGTGGTGGGCGCTGATCGGCAGGATCTCGAGGTTGGAGTACAGCACCAGCTGTCCCTCGCCGCTGGCCGGCAGCATCCGCGCCTCGTTGTAGCTGGCGGTGACCTCGCCGCCGTAGTGGAAGCCGGTCATGTGCTTGATGCGCAGGCGGTTCATGTGTTCTCTCCCACCCAGCTCGGGGCGGCGTTCGTGGGGAAGTAGCGCTGGCGGATCGCCTCCGATGCCGCGCTCGTGGCGGCCTGCACGTTGTCCATGTGCATGGGCAGGTCTTCGAGGATCTCCGAGATGGGCCGGTACTCCAGCTCGCTGCGGATCTGGCCGAGCAGTCGCTGCGCCTGATCGCTCACCCCCACCCGGTCGGTGCGCGGCTCGATGTCGCGCATGCACATCTCGGCCCGGCGCACCGAGAAGAGGATGCTGCGCGGGAACAGCCTGTCGAGCAGCAGGAACTCCGCCGCGTTCCGGGCGCTGGGCACCCCGCGGTACGTGCGCAGGTAGGCCTCGTAGGCGCCGCAGCTGCGGAGGATCGTCGTCCACGACGGGCCGCTGGCCTCCGTGAGCGAGCGGGTCGCGAGCAGGCGGGCGGTCATGTCGGCCCGCTCGATGGAGCGGCCCAGGGTGAAGAACTGCCAGGCCTCGTCGCGGCTCGTCGCCGACTCGATGATGCCCACGGCGAGCGCCGAGCGTTCACGGACCCACGCGAAGAACTCATGCACCTTGTCGGTGGCGACGCGCCGCGGCATCCGGGCACGGGTGGTGTTGAGGCACTCCCAGAGCTCGGTGGAGACGATCTCGCGAGCGCGGCGCGCGTTCTCCCGGGCGGCACCCAGGGAGTAGGCGATGGATGCCGGCTCGCTCCTGTCCACGGCGAGGATCTCGAGCACGCCCTGCCGGTTGAGCACCACGTCCTCGGGCGGCGGGGTGCTGCCCATCACGCTGAGGAGCGAGCGGCAGGCGAGGTCCTCCTCGATCCACGGGTCTTCGAGCAGGAGCTGAAGGTGCACGTCGAGGATGCGGGCGGTGCCGTCGGAGCGCTCGATGTAGCGGCCGATCCAGAAGAGGGACTCGGCGATGCGGCTCAGCATGCGACCACCCCGGTCCCTGAGGTTCTCGAAGGGCCCGGTCTCGGGGCGGCCCCTTCGAGAACCTCAGGGTCCGCGCGCTGCTGTTGCTGTTGCTCCTGCTGGCCCTGGCCGAGGGTGCGGTCGCGCGGCGCCTGATCCACGGTGTGGCCCTCGTGCGAGATGATCGGGATGGCCTCCGTCGAGGCCGCCTGATCGGCCACCAGGCCCTGGATGCTGTGGCGCGAGACCTGCAACGGGTCCTCCCCCACGACCCAGGTGTCCTTCGACCCGCCGCCCTGGCTGGAGTTGACCACGAGCTCGCCCTCGGGCAGCGCCACCCGGGTGAGCCCGCCCGGCAGCACCCAGACATCCTTGCCGTCGTTCACGGCGAACGGCCGCAGGTCGGCGTGCCGCGGGCGCATGCCGTCCTCGACGAGGGTGGGAATGGTCGAGAGCTGCACCACCGGCTGCGCGATCCAGCCGCGCGGGTCGGCCAGCAGTCGCTTGCGCAGAGCATCCAGTTCGGAGGCGGATGCCGCGGGCCCCACCACCAGGCCCTTGCCGCCCGACCCGTCCACGGGTTTCACCACGAGCTCGTCCAGCCGGTCGAGCACCTCCTCGAGGGAGGCCGGATCCTCCAGGCGCCAGGTGTGCACGTTGGGGATGATCGCCTCCTCGCCCAGGTAGTAGCGGATCAGGTCGGGCATGTAGGTGTATACGAGTTTGTCGTCGGCCACGCCGTTGCCGACTGCGTTGGCGATGGTGACGTTTCCGAGGCGGGCGGCGAGCAGCAGACCGGGGCTGCCGAGCATCGAGTCGGCACGGAACTGCAGCGGGTCGAGGAATTCGTCGTCCACGCGCCGGTAGATCACGTCCACCCGGGTCGGGCCGGCGGTGGTGCGCATCCACACCCGGCCGCCGGAGCAGAACAGGTCGCGGCCCTCCACGAGCTCGACGCCCATGAGACGGGCGAGCAGGGTGTGCTCGAAGTAGGCGGAGTTGTAGACGCCGGGGGTGAGCACCACGATGTTCGGGTCGTCCACACCCTCCGGCGCGCTCGCGCGGAGCGCCTGCAGCAGCTTGTGCGGGTAGTCGCCGACCGGTCGCACGCGCATCGACACGAACAGCTCGGGCAGGGTCTGCGCCATCACCCGGCGGTTGGAGATCACGTAGCTGACGCCGCTCGGCACGCGCACGTTGTCTTCGAGCACCCGCCAGGCGCCGGCCTCGTCGCGGATGAGGTCGATGCCCGAGACCTGGATGCGCACCCCGTTCGCCGGCACGATCCCGGCGGCCTCGCGGTGGAAGTGGCTGGAGGAGCTGATCAGCGCGGCCGGGATGACGCCGTCCTTGACCGCGTTCTGCGTGCCGTAGATGTCGGCGAGGAACGCCTCCAGCGCGAGCACACGCTGCTTGATGCCGGCCTCCACGTCGAGCCACTCGGCCTGCTCGATCACCCGGGGCACGGCATCCAGCGGGAAGGGCCGCTCCTCGCCGGCGAAGTCGAACGTCACGCCCTGCGCAAGGTAGCTGCTCGCCAGGGCGTCGGTGCGGCCGCGGAGCTCATCCTGCGTCATCTGAGCAAGGGTGGAGTGGATCTCGCGGTAGGCCCCGCGCACCTCGGACGGAGCCCGGAACATCTCATCCCATGCAGCCGTCTTCGCTGCGCGGCCCGTCGCGGCCCGGGCGCCGTATCCGTCGAACAGGCCTTCCATGGTTGGAGCCTACTGGCGCGATGTTGCGGCGAGGTTTCGCGCGTCGCACGGCTAGAGTGCGACTCGTGACCCACGCATCCCACATCTTCGTGCTGCCCGGAGGCGGCTACCAGAACCGCGCAGAGTACGAGGGCGAGCCGGTCGCCGAGTGGCTGCGCGGGCTCGGCCACAGCGCCGACGTGCTCGACTACCCGGTGGCCCCGCATCGCCATCCCGAGGCGCTCGACTTCGTGCGGCGGCAGATCGTGAAGAAACGCTCGTCGTTCGCCGGAAGCATCGGCGTGCTCGGGTTCTCGGCCGGCGGCCATCTGGCCGGCCACGCGGCGCTCGCCCCCTCCACCCACCGCCCCGAGGTGCCGGACTTCGCCGTGCTCTGCTACCCCGTCACCCTCATGGGCGAGGGCGCGCACGTCGGCTCGCGCGACAACCTCCTCGGCCCGGGGTCCACCGCCGAGCAGCAGGCCGCCGTCTCCCTCCCCGCCCTGGTGACGGATGCCGCGCCCCCCATGTTCGTCTGGCACACGGCGACGGACACCGCCGTGCCACCGCGGCACTCGCTCGAACTCGCGCAGGCGCTCGCCGACCACTCGGTGCCGGTGGAGCTGCACCTCTTCCCACACGGCGAGCACGGTCTCGCGATGGCCGACAAGCCGGGTGACGGCGGCGCGGCCCAATGGCGCGCGCTGGCCGCGACCTGGCTGGCGACGGTGCCCCGGTAGCTGCCCGTACGCTCGAGGGGTGACCACCCCACCCCCGCGCGTCCGCAGACTCGGCGGGGTCGGCGCGGTGGGGCTCGTGATCGCGGGCCTGCTCGCTCAGGAGGTGGGGGCATCCTGTGCGGTGCTCCTCTTCCCCACGGTCGGCGCCGGCGGCACGGTCACTCTTCGCCTGGTCTTCTCCGCCATCGTGCTGATGGCGGTGACCCGCCCGAGTCTGCGCGGCCATAGCCGGAGGGACTGGCTGACGCTGGTCGGGTTCGGCGTGGCGCTGGCCGGCATGAACTTCCTCTTCTACCAGGCGCTCTCCCGGCTGCACCTCGGGGCGACGGTGACGATCGAGGTGCTCGGGCCGCTGGTGCTCTCGGTCGCCACCAGCAGGCGGGCGTCCGCCTGGCTCTGGGCGGTGCTCGCCTTCGGCGGGGTCGCGCTGCTCGGTCGGGGCGGCTTCGACTCGTTCGATCCCGTGGGTGTCGCGTTCGCGTTCGGGGCCGCCGCCCTCTGGGCCGGCTACATCCTCATGTCGAAGGCCACGGGCGGGCGGTTCGAGGGGCTCGACGGGCTCGCGATCGCGATGAGCATCGGCGGCGTGCTGAGCCTGCCCGTCGGCATCCTGAGTGCGGGGCCGGCGCTGCTGCAACCGGAGGTGCTCGGAATCGGCCTCGCGGTGGCCGTGCTCTCCTCGGCCGTTCCGTACGCCTTCGAGCTGCTGGCCCTCCGGCGACTCCCCGCCTCGACCTTCTCGATCCTCATGAGCGTCTCGCCCGCCATCGCCACGCTCGTGGGCTTCGTGCTGCTGCACCAGGCGATCACGATCTGGGATGCCGTGGCCATCGGCCTCGTGGTCATCGCCAGCGCCGGCGCCGTCCGCAGCGCCGCCCCCGCCCCCGCCCCGCGCCCCCACCTAGACGCCGAGGGGCCTTAGATGGTCGCTTTTGGCGGCGAAAAAGCGACCATCTAAGGCCCCTCGCGATTAGGGGGTGGTGCTTTCTCGGATTATCAGTTCGGGTTGGAAGACGACCTGGCGGGCGGCCAGGGTCGAGTCGGCGGCCTCCTCGAGGAGGATCGTCACCGCCGTCTGCCCGATGAGCGCGCTCGGCTGACGGATGGATGACATCGGCACGACCGCCGCGCTGGCGAAGTCGATGTCGTCGTAGCCGATGAGGGCGACATCCCCCGGCACGTGCAGCGAGCCGCGCATGTTCAGAGCCTGAAGCACGCCCATCGCCACCAGGTCGTTCGCGGCGAAGACCGCGTCGGGGCGCTCGGCGGCAGGGCGGTCGAGGAGCGCGGATCCGGCGGAACGGCCCTCGATCACGCTGAGCGCGCGGGTCTCCACGACCTCGAGCGTGACATCCGGATGGCCCGCCACCGCGTCGCGAGCGCCCTGCAGGCGGTCGGTGACCTGGCGGATCTCGAGCGGACCTCCGACGAACGCGATGCGCCGGCGCCCGCGCTCGATGAGGTGCCCCGCGGCGAGCGCGCCCCCCGCCACGTCGTCGACGGACACCGAACTGAACGTCGGATCGGCGCTGGTGCGGTCGACGAGCACCGCCGGGATGCCCCGCTCGCGCAGCCGCCGCAGCCGCGCCGTGATGTCTCCGAAGGGCGAGATGAGCACGCCGTGCATCCGCTGCTCCTCGAAGAGGTCGAGGTAGGTGGCCTCGCGGGCCGCCTGCTCGTCGGTGTTGCCCAGGATGAGCGAGAGTCCCGCCTCGGCCGCCTTGTCCTCGGCGCCGCGGGCGAGGTCGGTGAAGAACGGGTTGCCGACATCGAGGATGACGAGACCGATCGCCCTGCTGCGCCCGGCCCTCAGCTGCCTCGCTGCGTCATTGCGCACGAACCCGAGCTCATCGATCGCGGCCTGCACGCGCTTCACCGTGGCGGGCGACACCTTCTCGGGCCAGTTCATCACGTTCGAGACGGTGCCGATGGAGACCCCGGCGCGGGCGGCGACATCCTTCACGCTCACCGACATCGTTCACCGTCCTCGATCCGCCGCGTCATGGGCACGCATGCATGCTCCCACATCGCGGGGTTGAACGATTCATTCACGCGCCGCCGATCAGGTCGAGCGCCACGGCGTTGCCGAAGGTGCCGTCGGGGTCGACCCGCTGCCGGAGGGCGGCGAAGTCCGCGGATCGGGGCAGCCGCTCCGCCGCGGGGAGCCCCGGCGAGAAGAGCTTGCCCCAGTGCGGCCGGGGCGAGAACGGCTCCAGGGCGCGCTCCAGCTCGGGCAGAACCGCCGCGACCTCCGCGGGCAGGTACTTCCAGGTGAATGCGATGGCGAGGGAGTCCCGTCGGTACATGGGGCTCAGCCAGAGCTCGTCGGCCGCGACCGTGCGCAGCTCCATGGCGTGGGCGAGCGGCGAGAGCCGGGAGGCGAGGGAGCGCACCGCGGTGAGGGCGGCCGCGGCATCCGCGCGGTCCACGAAGTATTCGCTCTGCAGCTCGTGGCCGTGGCTGGGGGTGGAGTCGAGGCGGAAGTGCGGGAGCCGGTCGTGCCACGGGCCCACCGCGCCGAAGTCGGTCATGTTCGGGCCGGGCACCCATTCGGTGACCACCCGTCGCGCGTCGGCGAGCCGGTCGGGCGCCTCGTCGGAGCGGGACTTCACCCAGACGTGCTCCACGTCCGGGCCGCCGGGGTCGGAGAGCATGCTCACGCTGTAGCCGGCGGACATCACCTCGTCGAATCGCTCGATCGCCGCGCTCCAGCTGAGCCCGGTGTAGGCGTCCTGCCGCACGAGGTAGCTCGGCTGCACGGCGAGTGCGACGCGGGTGACGATCCCCAGGGCGCCGAGCGCGACGACCGAGCCGCCGAAGTCCGCATCGCCCGAGCGGATGGTGCGCAGCTCGCCGTCCGGTCCCACGATCTCCAGCGCGCGCACCGCCGTGGGGAGCGCTCCGAGCGCGTCCCCGGATCCGTGCGTGCCCGTCGCGATGGCGCCGCCCACCGAGATGTGGGGCAGGCTGCCCATGTTGTGGAGCGCCATCCCGTTGCCCTCGAGCCAGGCGCCGAGCACGCCGTAGGGGATCGCCGCGCCCACCGTGACCGTGCCCTCGCGAAGCTCCGGCCGCGGGTCGATTCCGGCGAGATCCACCAGGATGCCGCCGCCGTCGGCCACGCAACTGAACGAGTGCCGCGTGCCGATCGCTCGGATCCGCGGGCTCGCCGCGACGAGGTCCTGCAGCTCGTCCACGCTGCGCGGGCGGGCCAGGCCGGTCGCGACATAGTCGACGTTCCCGGCCCAGTTGCTGCCCGCCCGCTCGTGCGTCATGCACCGACTGTATTCCGCGCGGGGCAGCGCGGAAGAGCGCTGAACGTTTCAGAACCGTTACTTGAACGATTCAACGCACGACTTGACGCGCGGGCCGCGGTCGCCATAGAGTGCAAATCGGTCCCACTGTTAAAACGATTCAATGAAGACCCTCGATGAGGAGGAGCGGACGCCGATGACGACGCCACAGGACGAGCACGCGGAAGCCCCGCGCTCAGCCCCCCTTCTCTCGCTCTCCGGCGCGACCAAGTCGTTCGGGGCGGTGGCCGCCCTCACCAACGGGACCATCGAGATCCTGCCCGGCGAGATCCACGCCCTCGTCGGCGAGAACGGCGCGGGCAAATCCACCCTGGTGAAGATCCTCGCCGGCGTCCACCAGCCCGACACCGGCGACTTCCGGGTCGGCGGCGACGAGGTCGTCTTCCGCAGCCCTGCCGACAGCAAGGCGGCCGGCATCTCGGTGATCTACCAGGAGCCCACGCTCTTCCCCGACCTGACCGTGGCCGAGAACATCTTCGTCGGGCGCCAGCCTCGCGGCCGCCTCGGGCTGATCGACCGCCCCGCCATGCGCGCCCAGGCTCGCGAGCTCTTCGCCCGCCTCGGCGTGCCGATCGACCCGGACCGCATCGCCGACGGCCTCTCCATCGCCGACCAGCAGATCATCGAGATCGCGAAGGCCATCTCGCTCGACGCGAAGGTGCTCGTCATGGACGAGCCGACCGCGGCACTGAGCGGCGTGGAAGTGGACCGCCTGTTCGCCGTCGCGAGGTCGCTGCGCGAACGCGGCGCCGGCATCCTCTTCATCTCGCACCGCTTCGACGAGGTCTTCGACCTCTGCGACCGCGTCACCGTGATGCGCGACGGCGCCTACATCGCCACCCACCTCACCTCCGGGATCACCGTCGACGGGCTGGTGCGGGAGATGGTCGGCCGCGACATCGCCACGCTCTTCCCCAAGATGGATGCCGCGATCGGCGAGCCCGTCGTCAGTGTCACCGGCCTCAGCCGCGCCGGGGTCTTCTCCGACATCAGCTTCGACGTGCGCGCCGGTGAGATCGTGGCGCTCGCCGGACTGGTCGGTGCGGGCCGCACCGAGGTCGCCCGCGCGATCTTCGGCATCGACAAGTACGACAGCGGGACGGTGACCGTCTCCGGCAGGCCGCTGCCCGCCCACTCGCCGCAGGCCGCGATCGACGCCGGCATGGGCTTCGTGCCCGAGGACCGGCGCAAGCAGGGCCTCGTCATGGATCTCTCGGTGGCCCGCAACGCCACCCTCACCCTGCGCAAGCAGCTGGCGCGATTCGGACTCATCGACGGACGCCGCGAGCGCGCCGCCGCGGAGGAGTGGACGAGCCGGCTGCAGGTGAAGACGGGGTCGCAGGACCTCTCGGTGGCGACCCTCTCGGGCGGCAACCAGCAGAAGGTCGTCATCGCCAAGTGGCTGGCGACATCCCCCCGCTTCCTGATCGTCGACGAACCCACCCGCGGGATCGACATCGGCACCAAGTCGGAGGTTCACCGGCTGATCTCGGAGCTCGCGGTGCAGGGCATCGCCGTGCTCATGATCTCGTCCGAGCTGCCCGAGGTGC
The DNA here is from genome assembly GCA_966212465.1 of uncultured Lacisediminihabitans sp. Taxonomy (GTDB): domain Bacteria; phylum Actinomycetota; class Actinomycetes; order Actinomycetales; family Microbacteriaceae; genus Lacisediminihabitans. Next base: position 3,413 of record CBIHRK010000009.1, on the reverse strand, counting down.
TCGGCATGGCCGACACCATCGTGGTGATGCACGAAGGCCGCATCTCCACCACCCTCACCCGCGCGGAGGCGACGGCGGAGGCCGTCATGCACGCCGCGAGCGCATCATCGGAGACCGTGAAATGACCGCTGGTTCGCCCCTCGTCCACGAGGCCCGGACGGGCCGCGCGATCGGACGGATCTTCGTCTCGCGCGAGTTCTCCGTCTTCGCCGCCCTCGCCCTGCTCATCATCGTCACGGAGGCGGTCAACCCGCGCTTCCTCTCCGTGCAGGGCGTGAAGGACCTTCTGCTCAACTCGACCATCTTCGTCGTGATGGCGGTTGGTCAGGCGCTCGTGATCATCACGAAGAACGTGGATCTCTCGGTCGGGTCCATCCTCGGCCTCACCGCGTTCGGCACCGGATCGGTCTTCGCCGCGTTCCCCGGAATCCCGATCCCGCTCGTGTTCGTCATCGGGCTGGTGTTCGGCGCGGTGCTCGGTGCCGTCAACGGCTTCATCGTGACGCTGGCGGGAGTGCCCGCCCTGGTGATCACCCTCGGCACCCTGTACATCTACCGCGGCATCAACAACGCCTGGGCCGGCAGCAAGCAGTACTTCATCGGCGACGAACCGGCCGAGTTCGGCAACCTCTCGGTGCAGACCTTCCTCGGCATCCCGCTCTTCGCCATCCTGGCGCTGGTGATCGTGATCGCCTTCGCGATCTACATGTTCGCCACGCGGTCGGGCCGCGACCTCTACGCCATCGGCTCCGACACGGATGCCGCACGCCTGTTCGGCATCAAGGTGAACGCCCGCACGGTGGGCGCCTTCATCGCCAGCGGTGCACTCACCGGTCTCGCCGGCGTGCTCTACGCCTCCCGCTTCAACTCGGTGGGCGCGGACACCGGCACCGGCTTCGAGCTGCAGATCGTCGCGGCGGTCGTGGTCGGCGGCGTCGCGATCTTCGGCGGCAGCGGCACGGTCACCGGCGCCGCGATCGGCGCGGTGCTCCTCACCACCATGACCGGGGCCCTCGCCGCGCTCAACGTGAGCAAGTTCTGGCAGCAGGCCATCGTCGGCGTGCTGATCATCGCCGCGATCCTGCTCGACCGGATCCTGTCCCTTCGAACCGCCCGCAAGCTGCGAGTGAGCGAGGCCCGCAATGTCTGACGCCCCCAAGTCCACCGCGACCGCCGCACCGGTGAAGGCGAAGAGCTCCGCTCGCCGCATCCTGCTCGGTCGCAACGCCAACACCGTGTACGCCCTGGTGCTCATCGTCGTGCTGGCGAGCATCTTCGTGCCGTACTTCGCCGGCGTCGCCACCGTGAACTTCCTGCTCATCGACGCGGTGCCGATCCTGCTCATGGCGATGCCCATGGCGCTGATCATCATCACCGGCGAGATCGACCTCTCGGTGGCGAGCATCGCCGGCCTCTCGGCCGCCGTGATGGGGGTGCTGTTCCACGACGCGCACTGGAACATCTGGTGGGTGTTCGTCGTCTGCATCCTGGTGGGGCTTCTCGCCGGCGCCGTCAACGGCATCCTGATCACCCTCGTGGGCCTCCCCTCCCTGGCCGTGACCATCGGCACGCTGGCCCTCTTCCGCGGGCTCGCCCTCGTGGTGATCGGGGACAACGCGGTGGCCGACTTCCCGCTCGACCTCACCGGGTTCGCCACCTCCACCATCGGTGGCACCGGCATCCCCACGTTCATGATCTTCGTGGCGATCGTGGTGGTGGTGTTCGGCGTGATCCTCCACTTCACCCCGTTCGGCCGCGCCCTCTACGCGCTCGGCTTCAGCAAGGAGGCCGCGAGCTTCGTCGGCATCCGGGTGAACCGCTCGAAGTTCTGGCTCTACGTCGCCAGCGGCGGGATCTCGGCGTTCGCGGGCATCTTCTGGGTGCTGCGCTACTCGAGCGCCCAGAGCGACAGCGTCACCGGTCTCGAACTCAGCGTCGTCGCGGCCGTGCTGCTCGGCGGGGTCTCGATCTTCGGCGGCTCGGGGGGCATCGTGGGCGTGGTCGCCGGCGTGCTCATCATCCGCACCGTGAACTACTCGCTCCAGCTCGCGGGACTTCCCGACACCGTGCTCACCATCGTCACGGGCAGCCTGCTGGTGCTGTCGGTGATCGCTCCCAGTGTGAGCGCCCGCGTGCGCAGATCGTCCGAACTCCGACGGTCGCGCCACCTCGTACACGACGCTTCGGCTGCGTGAACCGTCGGCGCCGAGCACCCGGCGCCGATCCATCAGAAAGGGAAAACAATGAAGTTATTTCACCAGGCGGGAGGCCGCTCGATGAGCACTGCGCGCCGCGTCCTCGCCATCGCCGCGGTCACGACCGCTGCCGCCGTGGCCCTTGCGGGCTGCGCCGCCGGCGGATCGCCCTCCTCTTCCGGCGGTAGCTCCAAGTCGTTCACCATGGCGTTCGTGCCCAAGCAGCTCAACAACCCGTACACGGATGTCGAGCTGAGCGGCGGCAAGGACAACGGCCCCAAGGTCGGGGCGACGGTCTCCGTCGTCGGACCCAACACGGCGAGCGCCTCGTCGCAGGTCAGCTACATCAACACGCTCACGCAGAAGCACATCAACGTGATCGCGATCGCGGCCAACGACCCGAACGCCGTCTGCTCCTCGCTCAACCAGGCGAAGTCCGGCGGCGCCAAGATCATCACCTTCGACTCCGACACCGCCAAGTCCTGCCGCAGCCTGTTCATCAACCAGGTCGTGGCGAAGGATGTCGCGCTCATCGAGCTGAAGCAGCTCGCCGAGCAGATCAACAACGAGGGCGACTTCGCCATCCTGTCGGCGACCGCCAACGCGACCAACCAGAACGCGTGGATCGACTTCATGAAGGCCGAGCTCAAGTCCAACCCGAAGTACGCGAAGATGAACCTCGTCACGACCGTCTACGGCAACGACGACGACACCACGTCGTTCCAGGTCGCGCAGGGCCTCCTGCAGTCGTACCCGAACCTCAAGGGCATCATCTCGCCCACGACGGTCGGTATCGCGGCCACCGCTCGCTACCTGAGCACCTCCGACTACAAGGGCAAGGTCGTGCTCGTCGGACTCGGACTGCCGAACCAGATGCGCAAGTACGTCAAGGACGGCACCGTGAAGGAGTTCGCCCTGTGGGATCCGGCCAAGATCGGCCAGGCGGCGGTCTACGCGGCGCGTGCGCTCGTCGACGGCAAGATCACGGGCAAGGTGGGCGACTCGTTCGACGCCGGTTCGCTCGGCACCCTGAAGGTGGGCACCGACAACACCGTCATCGTGGGACCCCCGACGGAGTTCAACGCCGACAACATCGACAAGTACGACTTCTAGGAACCACCGCACCACTCGTCGTGGGCCCCGCCCCGGCCCCCCCCCGCCCCCCCCCCCCCACCGCACGCCCCAACCACACACACAACCCCCAACCCCCCCCCAGCC
>CBIHRK010000008.1:0-183631 GCA_966212465.1 uncultured Lacisediminihabitans sp. | reverse complement strand
GTTATTGTTCTTATTCCCCGCTCCCCCCCTGACTCCCCGTGCCGGCCGCCGCGCGGGGCGGGGCGCCGCGGCCGCCCCCCCCCCCCCCCCCCCACGGCGGTGTTACTTGGTGATGACCTTGTACCCGGATGACGGGGCGAGCTTCTGCAGCGAGGCCGCGTAGTCATCCAGCGCGGTTTTCAGCGACTTGCCGCCGTTGATGTCCGCCTGAAGCACCGTTCCGATCTGGGCGACGAACGCGAACCGCACCGGCCGGTCGACCTGCGAGATGTTGTTCGCCCCGGCCGCCATCGCCGTGTACACGTTGTTGGCATAGTACGGGTCTTGCGAGATGCGCTTCTCCCACAGCTTGTTCGCCGGACCGTAGGCCGGGAAGGTCGGCGTGGTCTTGGCGGTCGCCATGGTGTCCGAGGTGGTCAGCCAGACCGCCGCGTCGGCCGCGGCCTGCGGGAACTTCGAGTGCGAGGAGACGGTGAACACGCCGCCGCCGTAGGCGCCCGACTTGTTGTCGGACCCGGTTCCCCAGGCGGGCATCGGTGCGTCGGCGATCTCGCCGGCGGGCACGCCCCACGAGTCGGCCGGGCGGATGACGAAGTCACCGAACCACGACGGGCCGAGGGTCATGGCCACCTTGTCCTTCTTCGCGACGTCCGCGATGAAGCCCGCGTCGAAGCTGGAGCGCTTGTCGACCACTCCGGCGTCCAGCAACGGCTGCACGAGCTGGGCCACCCGGGTGCACTTCGGGTCGCTCGGCGCGATGCGCACGGTGTTGGGCTTCGGCACGGCCGCCAGCGGGCACTCGCTCGACTGCAGGAACGACGCGTAGTAGTTCTGGTCGCCGATGGCGCCGGCCGAGTATCCGGTGCCCTTGAGCTTCATCGCGGTCTCAGCGAACTCCTTCATGGTGGTCGGCACCGTGAGGCCGAGCTCCTTGAAGATCTTCGTGTTGTACCAGAGCACGGTGTTCGCGAGGTCGTTCTTGAGGCAGTAGTACTTGCCGTCGAATTTGCAGTCGCTGTTGCCCTCGCCGAAGCCGTCGAAGATCTTCTTCGGAACCAGCTTGGTGAGGTCGGCGGCGTAGCCGTTGCTCGGGTCCAGGAACTGCGCCGTGTCGGCTGCGGTGCCGAAGATCACGTCGGGCCAGCCGCTCTTCGTGCGGTTGTGCAGCGCGATCTTGGTCTGGGCGTCGGCCTGGGCGATGACCTCGATCTTGATGGTCTCCTTGCCCGCCATCAGCTTCTGGTACGCCTTCGCCTGGGGAATGCGCGGGGTGTCGACCCAGAGCAGCAGGCTCGGTTTGCCCGAGGAGCTGTTCATGGTGGTCGAGCACGCTGCGAGGCTGAGCGTCATCGCCGCCACCGCCACGATCCCGATTACAAGTCGTTTCATTGGTGCTCCCTTTCATGCCGTGAAGGAACGAAAGAAAGCATCTTCGCTCCAGTGAAAGTCATGCTACATGATTCGGCAGAATCCTATATAGTATTTTTTCACGACCCAATCGCGGATGCTCGGGCGGTTCGACGAGCGTACCGGGGGGACGAGAACCATCCCTCAATGAAGAGAGCACACCGCATATGGCTGCAGAACTCACCGGCCTCGTCGCCGTCATCACCGGCGCCGGATCGGGCATCGGACTTGCCACGGCTCGCAACTTCGCCGCCGCGGGCGCGCGGGTCTTCGGGCTCGACCTCAGCATCGGCTCCATGGAGGGCGTCGCCGAATGGGTGCGGTGCGACGTCGGGTCGACCGACTCCGTCGCCGCCGCCTTCGCCACCGTGGCCGAGAGCGTCGACACGATCGACATCCTCGTGAACAACGCCGGGATCGGCGCGATCGGCACCGTCGAGGATGCCACCGACGAGGAGTGGGCGCGCGTGCTCAACATCAACGTCGTCGGGATCTCGCGCGTCTCCGCGGCGGCGCTGCCGCTCCTCAGGCGGAGCGCCGCGGCATCCATCGTCAACACGTGCTCCATCGCGGCGACCGTCGGCCTGCCGCAGCGGGTCGTCTATTCGGCCAGCAAGGGCGCGGTGCAGTCGCTGACCCTCGCGATGGCGGCCGACCTCATCCACGAGGAGATCCGGGTCAACTGCGTCAACCCGGGCACGGCCGACACCCCCTGGGTGGCCCGGCTGCTGGGCCTCGCGGACGACCCCTCGGCGGAGCGCACCGCGCTGGAGAAGCGCCAGCCGAGCGGGCGACTCGTCACGGCGGAGGAGGTCGCGAGCGCGATCCGCTTCCTCGCCAGCCCGGACCAGCTCTCCACCACCGGCTCGGTGCTCGCCATCGACGGCGGCATGGACGGCCTCCGGGTGCCGAGCACCGTCTGACGAATCCCCGGGACCCGCGCATTGTCGGATATACGATTAGCGCGACGCATCAGGGCTGAGTGACGAAAGGGTGACCGTGGCAAAGGACTCCACGCGGCGACCGGGGGTGGCTCCGCGGCGACTGGTGCTCGCCGACGGCACCTACGACGCGATCCGCGCCATGATCCTGGACCACGAGATCTCCCCCGGCGAGCACGTGGGCATCGACGAGCTCGCCCGCGATCTGGGCGTCTCGCAGACCCCGGTGCGCGAGGCCCTCGCGCGGCTCGAAGCCGACGGGCTGGTGACGAAGATCCCGTTGCGCGGCTACGAGGCCACCGATCTGCTCTCGGTGCAGCAGTTCGACGACCTGTTCCAGTTCCGCGGCATCATCGAGCCGTGGGCGGCCGCCGAGGCGTCGAGGCGCAGCTCCCGTCGGGAGCTCGAGGCCCTGGATGCCGAGCTCGAACGCGCCGAGCACATCTCCCGCACCGGCACCGCCTCCACCTACCCGGAGTTCGTCGAGCACGACACCCGGTTCCACGCACTGGTCGCCCGGGCATCCGGCAGCCACTACGTGGAGGAGGCGTTCATCCGCACCCACTGCCACATGCATCTGTTCCGCGTGTACAAGGCGACCCTGAGCATCGAAGAGGTCGAGCCGAGCGAGGCCGGCTTCGTGCAGAACATGTTCGAGGAGTACTACCGCGGCGGCAAGCGCCCGCTCGCGCTCACCGAGCACGCCGAGATCGCTGCGGCCATCTCCGGCGGGGACGGCTCGGCTGCCCGCGAGCTCATGCTGAGCCACATCGAATCCTCGCGGCAGCGCTTCATCCCCGCCGTCGAGGCCCTGAACGCGAAGCTCTAGCCCCGCGCACCAGCCCCTCCCCCGCTCGTTGCGCAGTAGTGGCGCGCTGCGGACCCGTCCGGGCAACCACTACCGCGCAATGAACCCGGGTGAGTTCGCGGGGGCCGCGGACCTGCCCCGGATCAGGGGGGCCCACTCTTCTCGGCGCGACCAGGGCGTCTCGTAGGTCGGGGTCGAGGCGTAGCGCGTCATCCCGATGCGGATGCGGGAGCCGGCGCCCGCCGCGAGGTCGACTCGCAGCCATCGCCCGGCCACGGCGACCTCCACCCCGTCGGCCACGGCGGTGGTGAACTCGTGCTCGCCGAACGATCCGGCCTGCACCACCACGGAGCGGCCCTCGGCGAGATCGAGGTTGACCAGCTCGAGTTCGACGAAGTCGGGTCCGATCGCGTGCACGAGAGCGGCCACATCCGAGGGCAGCCCCGGCCGGCGTTCGACGGCGTCGTAGTACCGCACCGTCGAGTGCTGGAGGCCGCCGTGCGAGACGTGCATTGGAGCACCCCACATGAGCTGCACCAGCGACTCCACGTAGACGGGGTTGAACTCCTGCCAGATGTGGATCGCGTAGCCGTCGATCTGCAGGTCGAGCGCCTGCGTGTGGCCTTCGATGTGATGGATGTCGGCGAAGCCCGCCGGATCGCCGTCCGCCGAGCGCATCCGGCGCAGCTGCTGCTCGATCAGCGCGATATTGGCCTCAAGCGCCCGCTCCGGGAAGCCCGGGTTCGCTCCGGTGACGAACTCGTACCAGGCGGGGGTGTTGACGATGAAGTGCTTGGCGGAGAGCGGTTCGACGGGGTACCGCACCGTGCTCCAGTCCGCGCCGCCGCGGGTGCGCTCGACGCGCTCGCGGTCTTCGTCGGCGAGCGTCCTCGCCCAGAGGTGGATCGCGTGGAACGGGTTCGCGGGCCGGTAGTCGGTCCAGCCGCTGTCGAAGTGCTTGTGCGGCACCATCCGCACTCCGCCCTCGTCGCGACCGAGCGCGAAGTTGGCGTCGAGCTGCTGGCGCACGAGCGCCAGGTGCTGCTCGTCGCCGGTGAGCAGCAGTGCGTTCAACGCCGCGTTCAGGGTCGGCTCGATGATGGTCATGAAGCCGTGCGGCCAGCGCCACCCGTAGTGGCCGCCCCACCACTTGCCGTCGAGGTATTCGCCGACCGCCCCGGAGAGCCCCACGTTGTCAGGCAGGATCCCGCCGTTCTCATCGGCGCGCGCCTTCCAGCGCGCGATGTAGTCGACGACCCAGTCGCGAAGCGACTCGTCACCGGAGTACATGTAGGCGTGCGTCATCTGCCCCGTGGCGTTCATGTTCAGCGGCACGTCCCCGCGGGTGGTGCGCTGATTCATCTTCTCGATGATCTCGCGGAACACGGCGTCGTCGGCCCACGGGGTCGTGGCCGCGGGGAAGGGCACGGTCGAGAGGTCCTCGAACGGGGGCAGGTATCCGTCGAGCACCCCCCGGTGGGTGCCCAGATCTTCCTCGGTCACCACGAAACGCGGGCCGCGACTGCCGGACTGCGGAGCCCGGATGATGCCGAGCTCGGGGTCGTAGTTCGGTGCGAGCGGATCCTCACCCGTGTACATCCGGGCGAAGCGGTCGGCACGCTGCCTGTCGACGAGCGACTCCGGCTTGGTCAGCCCGAAGAAGTAGTGGAACAGGTTCGCCTCGCCGTGATGCATCCAGTCGTAGTAGCCGTCGAACTCGCGGTCGATCTGCCCGTACTGGGTCCACTGCCAGGTGATCGCGTCCCACATCTTCCTCGCCGCGGCGTACACGGACTCGTCGCCGCCGAGGCTGTAGAAGAGCGCGAGGTACATGAAGGCCTCGTAGGGGTCGTCCGAGCCATCCATTCCGGGCCATTCGTCGCGCCAGACGAGGGTGCCGTCCTCCCGGGTGTATCGGGCGACGAACTCGTGGGCGACCCGGTCGAGGGTGGTCATGATCTCGCGCTCGAGGAGGGCCCAGCGCGGAGCGGCGATCTGTGCGCCGATGGCCAGGGTGGGCAGCGTCGGATCGGTCATTCGAGGTCTCTCCATCGAGTCGCGAAGAATCGTGTTTCATAGATGCTATACGATTTGCGGTCGACAGAATCGGCGATTTCCGTATACTTGTCTAACAAGTGACGGACAAGGGGGTCGCATGGCGACGCAGCTCAAGACCACATCGCTGCCGGACGCGGTCTACGAAGCGCTCCGGGAGAACATCGTGACCGCCGCCGTGGAGCCGGGCACCCTCGTCACCGAGACGGCCATCGCGCTCGAATACGGCGTGGCCCGCCCCACCGCGAAGGCCGCACTGGAACGACTCGTCAGCGAGGGCCTCCTCACCCGGCAGGCCCATAAGACCGCGCGCGTGCCGGAACTGAACCGCGACGACATCCACGATCTCTACGCCACGCGGGCCCTGATCGAGCACGAGGCCATTCAGAACCTCGCCAAGCTCGGCGTCGTGCCGCCCGAGGCGCTGGCCCTCCACCGCGAGCTCGTCGAATCGGCGCGCGCCGACGACCGGGCGGCGCTCGCCCGCACCGACATCGACTTCCACCGCGCGCTCGTGCTCGGCCAGTCGAGTCCGCGCCTCGCCCGGCTCCACTCGCTGATCATGGGCGAGATCGAACTCGGCATCGGCCAGGTGCAGGCCCACCAGCTGATGAGCCCGGCGGATGTCGCGGAGCAGCACGAGGGCATCCTCGACGGACTGAAAGCGGGCGACATCGCCCTCTCCGGCCGGCTCACCCGCGAACACATCTTCACCGCGCGCGACCGGCTGTTGCGCAAGTACGACCAGGACCACACGTCTGACGATCACACGGAGGAACCGTCATGAAGCAGGAGCGCCAGATCCCCAAGCCCGCGGAGCTGCTCGAGCTGATGAAGTTCAAGAAGCCCGAGCTCAACGGCAAGAAGCGCCGGCTGGAGTCCGCGCTGACCATCGCCGACCTCCGCACGATCGCGAAACGCCGCACCCCGAAGGCCGCCTTCGACTACACGGACGGCTCTGCCGAGGACGAGATCTCGCTCGACCGCGCACGCCAGGCGTTCCTCGACATCGAGTTCAGCCCGTCGATCCTGCGCGGCCTGCCCGACACCGTCGACACCTCGACGCAGATCTTCGGCGGCCCGAGCGCACTGCCGTTCGCGATCGCGCCCACCGGCTTCACCCGGCTGATGCAGACCGAGGGCGAGCTGGCCGGGGCCGGTGCCGCGGGAGCGGCCGGCATCCCCTTCACGCTCTCCACCCTCGGAACCACCTCGATCGAGAAGGTGCGCGAGGCGAATCCGAGCGGGCGCAACTGGTTCCAGCTCTACGTCATGCGCGAGCGCGAGATCTCGTACGACCTCACCCGTCGTGCCGCGGCCGCCGGCTTCGACACCCTCTTCTTCACCGTCGACACCCCCGTCGCGGGGGCACGGCTGCGTGACAAGCGCAACGGATTCTCCATCCCGCCGCAGCTCACCCCGGGAACGATCGTCAACGCCATCCCCCGCCCGTGGTGGTGGTGGGACTTCCTCACCACGCCCAAGCTCGAGTTCGCCTCGCTGAGCACCACAGGCGGCACCGTGGGCGAACTGCTCAACGCCGCCATGGACCCGTCGATCTCCTTCGACGACCTCGCCGTGGTGCGCGAGCTGTTCCCCGGCAAGATCGTCATCAAGGGCGTGCAGAACGTCGAGGACTCCAAGAAGCTCGTCGACCTCGGCGTCGACGGCATCGTGCTCTCCAACCACGGCGGCCGTCAGCTCGACCGTGCACCGATCCCCTTCCACCTGCTGCCGGATGTCGTGCGCGAGGTGGGTGCGCACACCGAGGTGGCCATCGACACCGGCATCATGTCGGGGGCGGACATCGTGGCCTCGATCGCCCTGGGCGCCAAGTTCACGCTCGTCGGCCGCGCCTACCTGTACGGCCTGATGGCGGGCGGCCGCGAAGGCGTTGACCGCATGATCTACATCCTGCGCGACCAGATCGAGCGCACCATGAAGCTCCTCGGGGTGGCTTCGCTCGCCGAGCTGACCCCGCAGCACGTGACCCAGCTTGAGCGCCTCACGCCCCGGGCCCTCAGCGTTCCCGCCGCCCCCGCCCCCGTGAAGACGGCCACACGCGCCGCTGCGCCGCGCAGCCGCGCGAAGGTCGGCTAGCCGAACCACCCACGAGCTCGACGAAGGAGTCCGATGCCCGAATACCGTTTCCGCACCGACCGTGTCGAGATCCGCGGCGCCGTCTCGATCGAGCGGACGCCACGCGGGGTCGCACCCCGACGGGTGCCCGCCTGGGCCGACCGCGAGGTCCCGGACGAGCTGATGCGATTCGACGTGGGCGCGACGGCGGGGGTGATCCTCGCCTTCGAGACCTCCGCTACGCGCATCCGGCTCCAGGCCGTGTTCACCCGCATCGACATCGCCTGGGGTTCCCTCGTCGAGGCCGCGGTCGATCTCGTGGTCGACGGGGAGCGGGTTCAGACCGTGCCGATCGAGACCGGGCCCGTGTTCCGGCTCGAGGAGGATCTCACCTCCAGCCTGCGGGCCGGCGAGCCCGCCGACATCCGGTTCGCGGAGCTGCCCGCCGGCAGCAAGCGGGTGGAGATCTGGCTGCCGCACGCCGCGCAGACCGAGCTCCTGCTGCTGGAGACCGACGCGGATGCCGCCCCGCCCGCCGCGGACCCGCGTCCGCGCTGGGTGCACCACGGGTCGTCGATCAGTCACTGCCTGGAGACCCTCGCCCCCACCACGACGTGGCCCGCGGTCGCTGCGCGGCGTCTCGGGGTGGCGAGCACCAACCTGGGGTTCGCCGGCGAGGCGATGCTCGACCCCTTCGTGGCGCGCACCATCCGCGACCTTCCCGCCGACCTCATCAGCCTGAAGCTGGGTGTCAACGTGGTCGGCACGCACACGCTCTCGCCGCGCGCCTTCCGCACGGCGGCGCACGGCTTCGTCGACACGATCCGCGAGGCGCACCCGACCACGCCGCTCGTGCTGGTCTCGGCCATCCACTGCCCCATCCACGAACCGTCAGCCCCGGATGCCGGCCCCCTCACGATCCCGGGAACGCGCGAGATCCTCGCCGACGTGGTGGCCGCGCGCGGAGACGACCCGAACCTCCACTACCTCGACGGCCTGCGGCTGCTCGGGCCGGACGAGAGCGACCTGCTGCCCGACGACCTGCATCCGAACACCGAGGGGTATCGCCGCATGGGCGAGCGCTTCGCGGAGTTCGCCGCCGGCCTGGTCTAGCCCGCGAGCCCCGACCGACGCACGCCCACCACGATCGAGGTGGCGGTGAGCCCGGCCGCGACCAGGGCGATGCCGGTGACCACCCCGGCCACGCCCAGCAGCGGCGCGGCCAGCGGCAGGAGGATCACCAGCACGACCGCAGCCGCCGTCGCGGCCGCGGGGGTGGCGAGCGGGACCCGGAGCACGATGGTCACCCCGGCGAGCATGAGCAGGTAGACGGCCACCGGAACGGCGAGCACGAAACCGACACCCGTGGCAGAGACCTCGTGCGGCTCCTCGACCGCGACCTCGAGCGCCGCGCCCACCGCCGCGACCGCGGCGAAGAGCACGCCGTGTCCGTACCCCCAGAGGAACACGCCCGCCCGGCTGGTGCGCGCGGCGAGACCCTCCGACGGCCGCTCCATGAAGTACAGCCACCACATCGCGAACAGCAGCACCAGGCCGGCGATCGCCACGAAGACCAGTTCGACGTGCACCCCGCGGGAGGTCACGATGCCCTGCACCGCGATCGTCGCGGCCGACACCGACTCGCCGAGCAGGATGATCGTGAACAGGCTGTACCGCTCCGCGATGTGGTGCGCGTGCCACGGCGTGAGGTCGGGCCGCTCGGCCCACACCGGCACGGCGAGTTCGGCGAGCGCGAGCACCACGAACGACGCGAGGCCCAGGTCCTCGGGGAGGAACAGGCGCGCGACCCATCCGGCCTGCACCACGGTGACCCCCGCCGCGTAGCGGAAGGCGATGACCCGGCCCTCGGGCGACTCGAGGCCCGCCCGCAGCCACTGGGCCACCGCGGCCACGCGCATGATCACGTAGCCGACGGTGATGCCGAGGAAGCTGCCTCCGTGGAACACGGCGGGCACCCCCGCGGCGAGCACCAGCACCCCGCCCATCTGCAGCATGGTGAGCAGGCGGTAGGGCACGTCATCCGTGTCGTACGCGCTGGCGAACCAGGTGAAGTTGATCCAGGCCCACCAGATGGCGAAGAAGACGGTGAGGTACGGCACCAGCCCGCTCTCGACGAGCTCGCCGTGAACCGTCTTCTCGGCCAGACCGCCGGCCACCTGCGCCACCGCCACCACGAAGGTGAGGTCGAACAGCAGCTCGAGCGGGCTGGATGCGCGGTGCGGCTCGGTGGAGTCGCGTCCGGTCATGCGCGTGCGCACTCGGATCCTCGGGAGGGGCGGCATGCCCCCAGCCTAGGAGGGCGCGGGTTCGACGGGAGGATCCTATAGTATCGACGAATGCGACTAGCCAGAATCGGTGAGCCCGGACACGAGATCCCAGCGGCCCTAGTGGGTGAGACCTACTACGACCTGCGCTCCATCACCCGGGAGATCGACGGCGCCTTCCTGGCCGGCGGCCTGGATGCGGCGCGCGCCGCCCTCGCCGAGGGCACGCTCCCCGCTCTCGAGGTCACCGCGGAGACCCGCCTCGGCTCCCCCATCGCGCGACCGGGCGACGTGGTCTGCATCGGGATGAACTACGCGGCGCACGCCGCCGAATCCGGATCGCTGCCGCCGGAGATCCCGATCCTGTTCCTCAAGCCGTCGAACACGGTCCAGGGGCCGGACGACCCGGTGGACATCCCGAAGACCAGCGTGAAGACCGACTGGGAGGTTGAGCTCGGCGTGGTGATCGGCGCGGCGGCGCTCTACCTCGACTCGCCCGCCGACAGCGCAGCCCACATCGCCGGGTACGTGACGGCGAACGACCTCTCGGAGCGAGACTTCCAGCTCGCCGTCTCCGGCGGCCAGTGGTCGAAGGGCAAGGCGTCGCCCGGGTTCACGCCGGTGGGCCCGTGGCTGGTCACCCCGGACGAGGTCGACGCGCGCGACCTCCGTCTCAGGAGCTGGGTGAACGGCGAACCGCGCCAGGACTCGTCCACCCGCGACATGGTCTTCGACGTCGATCACCTCATCTGGCACCTGAGCCAGTACATGCTGCTCGAACCCGGCGACCTCGTGCTCACGGGGACCCCGCAGGGTGTCGCGCTCTCCGGCCGCTTCCCCTACCTCGCGGAGGGAGACGTCTGCGAGATCGAGATCGAGGGTCTCGGCCGTCAGCGACAGGTCTTCGGACAGGCCTGACCCGACGTCACCTTGGCGTGACCCGGGAAACCGCCGCTCATACGCCCCCGACACCTCGTTCTACCTAGCGTTCGCCGCGCAGGGTCGGTAAGAATTAGTCACGACGGGGCACTGGAGACGGAGAGAGCCGTGGCAAACACGAGAACACAACCTCACGAACCCACCGAATCACTGCGGGTGCAGCCCAAGCAGCGACGAGCGATCGCGCAGCTTCACGCGATCGAGGACGCCGCGCGCTACGTGCTCGGCACCAAGGGCAGGGACAGGTTCACCACCAAAGACATCGCGAGCCGGGCGCAGGTCTCGATCGGAACGGTCTACCGGTACTTCCCGGATCGCGTCGCGATCCTGGACCACGTCTGGCCGGACCGCAAAGACGTGACGCTCCCGGCCGACAAGAAGAAGTAGCCCACCGGGAGTCCCGCGGCTACGCGAGCTCCGCGAGGACCGCCTCCAGCTGCTCCACCGCCCAGTCGAGCTCCTCCGCCGTCACCACGATCGGCGGGGCGAGACGGATGGTGGAGCCGTGCGTGTCCTTCGCGAGCACACCCTTCGCGGCCAGACGCTCGCACACCTCGCGACCGGTCGCGAGCGCGGGGTCGATGTCGATGCCGGCCCAGAGCCCCGCACCGCGCACCTCGAGCACGCCGCGTCCCTCCAGCGCGCTCAGCCGCGAATGCAGGTGCGCGCCCAGCTCGCGCGAGCGCGCCTGGTACTCGCCGGTCTCCAGCAGTCGCACCACGGCGTGGCCGATCGCCGCGGCGAGCGGGTTGCCGCCGAACGTCGAGCCGTGCTCGCCGTAGCCGAGCACGCCCACCACGTCGGCGTCGCCCACCACCGCGGACACCGGCACGATGCCGCCGCCGAGAGCCTTGCCCAGCAGATAGAGGTCGGGCACGACATGCACGTTGTCGCACTGGAAGGTGGCGCCGGTGCGCCCCAGGCCGGACTGGATCTCGTCGGCGATGAACAGCACGTTGCGACGCGACGTGATCTCGCGCACGGCGGGCAGGTAGTCCGCCGGCGGCACGACGATGCCCGCCTCGCCCTGGATGGGTTCGAGCAGCACGGCCACGGTGTTCTCGTCGATCGCGGCCTCGAGAGCGGCGGCATCCCCGTAGGGCACCGAACGGAAGCCCGGGGTGAACGGGCCGAAGCCGTCGCGCGCCACCGGATCGCTCGAGAAGCCGACGATCGTGATCGTGCGGCCGTGGAAGTTGCCGTCCGCGACGATGATGTTCGCGAGTCCCGGCTCGACGCCCTTCACCCGGTATCCCCACGCCCGCGCCAGCTTCAGGCCGGACTCGACGGCCTCCGAGCCGGTGTTCATGGGGATGACCATGTCCTTGCGCGCCAGCCTGGCAAGAGCCTCGACGAACGGCCCGAGCTGGTCGTTGTGGAAGGCCCGGCTGGTGAGGGTGACCCGATCCAGCTGCTCCTTCGCCGCGGCGATCAGATCGGGATGCCCGTGGCCGAAGTTCACCGCCGAGTACGCGGCGAGGCAGTCGAGGTAGCGGCGGCCCTCGACATCCGTCACCCAGGCGCCGTCGCCGGTCGCGACGACCACCTCGAGGGGGTGGTAGGTGTGCGCGATGTGCTCGTCTTCGCGGTGGATCAGGTCCACCGACTCGCTCAGCGGCGCAGTTCCAGGGTGCAGCATTTCACACCGCCTCCGCCGAGCAGCAGCTCGCTCAGGTCGACACCGATGGGGTTGTAGCCGCGCTCGCGCAGCTGGCGTTCGAAGTCCTTCGCCCGCGACGCGATCACCACGTTGTATCCGTCGCTGAACGAATTGAGGCCGAGCACGGACGCATCCTCCTCGTTCACCAGGATCGCGTCGGGGAAGCGCTCGCGCAGCACGGCGAGGCCCGCCTCGTTGAACGCGCTGGGGAGGTAGGCGATATTGGGGTTCTCGATGCCCGGCTGGGGGTCCAGCACGGCGATCGCCGTGTCGAGGTGGTAGAAGCTGGGGTTCACCAGCTCGAGGGTGACGACCTCGCGGCCGAAGATGCCCGCGATCTCGGCGTGACTGTTCGAAGCGCTGCGGAATCCGGTCCCGGCGAGGATGACGTCGCCGACGAGCAGGAAGTCGCCCTCCCCCTCGTTCACGTTCTCCGGCACCCGCACCTCGAAGCCGTTCTCGCGGAACCAGTCCATGTATGCGGGGCCTTCGGGCTGGCGCTCCGGGTAGGTGAAGCTCGCGCCGTAGGCGATGCCGTCGAGCACGAAGCCGCCGTTGGCCGCGTAGACCATGTCCGGCAGGCCGTCGATGGGATCGATGAGCCGAACGTCGAAACCGAGGTCGAGGTAGGTGCGGTGGAGCACGTCCCACTGGCGCACGGCCAGCGAGGTGTCGGTGGGGTCCTCCGGGTGCATCCAGGGGTTGATCCGGTAGCTCACGGTGAAGTGCTCGGGGCGGCACATGAGCACGGTGCGGGTCGAGGGCACGCGTGCGGGGGTGGCGACATCCGTCGCGGGGCTGGTGGCCGACACAGTGGCTCCTTAGAAGATTTTTGGCGGTACAACCAGTCTCACACGCACACATCGGAACATTCCTGCCGAACCGCGCACGTAATCGCCAAAAAGCCGTGTTATGGCACAACGAAAACCCATACAGTTGCACCATGGACAGCCTCGACTACGGCATCATCGACCTCCTCCGCCAGAACGCCCGCGCCGGATACGGCGACATCGGGGAAGTCATCGGCCTCTCCGCGTCCGCGGTGAAGCGCCGCGTCGACCGCCTCGTCGCCGACAAGGTGATCCGCGGGTTCACCATCCAGGTCGACCCCGCGGTCGACGGTCTCGCCACCGAGGCCTACGTTGAGCTGTTCTGCCGCGGAACGGTGGCGCCGGCCGAACTGCAGCGCATCCTCTCCGGGGTGCCCGAGGTGGTGGATGCCGGCACGGTCACCGGCAGCGCGGACGCCATCGTGCACATGCGCTCCCGCGACATCCCCTCGCTCGAACTGGCCCTGGAACGCGTGCGGATCGCGCCCAACGTCGACCACACCCGCTCGGCGATCGTGCTCTCCAAGCTCATCCACCGCACGCACGAATGAACCTGACGATCGACCACGGGTCGGATGTGCCGCCCTACGAGCAACTGCGTTCCGGCGTCGTCGCGCTGGTGCAGTCCGGCGCGCTGGCGGCGGGGGCGAAACTGCCCACCGTGAGGGCGCTCGCCGAGCAGCTGGGGCTCGCCGCGAACACGGTGGCGCGGGCGTACCGGGAGCTCGAGGCATCCGAGATCATCGAGACGCGGGGGCGCAACGGCTCCTTCGTGCGGGCGAGCGGCGACGCCATCCACCGCATGGCGCAGGATGCCGCGCGAGCCTACGCCGACCGCGTCGCGGCCCTGGGCCTCCCCCCCACCGAGGCCCTGGCCCTAGTAACCGCCGCCCTAGCCCCCTAACCCCCCTTCGCCGAGGGGCCTTAGATTGTCGGTTTTGGTGGGTCGAAAACGACTATCTAAGGCCCCTCGCGTAACACTGCGAGACGTTGGGGGCAGCGGCGGGAGGATGGATGCGTGGCCAGCGCACCTGAATCCCTCCCCATCCTCGACCTCTCCCGCCTCGACGACGGACCGGAGGCGGCCGAAGCGTTCCGCCGCGAGCTGCTGCGCGCGACGCACGAGGTCGGCTTCTTCTACCTGGTGGGCCACGGCATCGGCGACGAGCTCCAGCGCCGCATGATCTCGACCGCGCGCGCCTTCTTCGACCTGCCCGAGGGCGACAAGCTCGCCATCGAGAACGTGAAGAGCCCGCACTTCCGCGGCTACACCCGGGTGGGCGGCGAGCTCACCCAGGGCGCGGTCGACTGGCGCGAGCAGATCGACATCGGTCCGGAGCGCCCCGCCGTGCCGAAAGGCGAGGGCGTCGCGCCGTACTGGGTGCTCGAGGGCCCGAATCAGTGGC
This sequence comes from uncultured Lacisediminihabitans sp., assembly GCA_966212465.1. GTDB lineage: Bacteria > Actinomycetota > Actinomycetes > Actinomycetales > Microbacteriaceae > Lacisediminihabitans. Next base: position 169,221 of record CBIHRK010000008.1, on the reverse strand, counting down.
CGGCCGCACTGCCGGAGCTGCGGGATGCAGCCCTCGAATGGAACGCGCAGCTCTCCGCCGTCGGGCTCCGCCTGCTGCACGCCTGGGCGGCGGCTCTCGGTGCTCCGGAGGGCGTGTTCGATGAGGCATTCGCCACGAACCCGTCGACCCTGCTCAAGATCGTTCGCTACCCCGGCACATCCGATCCGACGCCGCGACAGGGGGTCGGATCCCATAAGGACTCGGGCGTGCTGACGCTCCTCTACGTGGAGCCCGGCAAGGGCGGCCTGCAGGTGCAGTACGGCGACGAGTGGATCGACGCTCCCCCGGTGGATGGCGCGTTCGTGGTCAACATCGGCGAGACTCTCGAGGTCGCGACGAACGGCTACCTCAAGGCCACCGTGCACCGGGTGATCTCGCCGCTCATCGGCCAGGACCGCATCTCGGTGCCGTTCTTCTTCAATCCCGCGCTCGACACGGCGATACCGCTGCTGCCGCTGCCGCCCGAGCTCGCCGCGAAGGCCGCGGGCGTGACATCCGATCCCGACAACCCGATCTTCGGGGTGTTCGGCGAGAACATGCTCAAGAGCCGCCTGCGCGCCCACCCCGACGTGGCGGCCCTCCACCACCCCGACCTCCTCTGATCTTCGCCGAGGGGCCTTAGATGGTCGCTTTTTCGCCCGGAAAAGCGACCATCTAAGGCCCCTCGGCGAAAGGTGCGGGGGTTAGTGGCCGGTGCGGTCGCTGTCTACGCCGGCGGCGGGGCCGCGGTCGAGGGCGGCCAGGGCGTCCAGGTCGGCCTCGGTCAGCTCGAAGTCGAAGACGTCGATGTTCTCGGCGATGCGCTGCGGATTCGCGGACTTCGGGATCGCCACGATGCCCTGCTGCACGTGCCAGCGCAGCACCACCTGCGCGGGCGTTCGGCCGGTGCGCTCCGCGATCGCCGCGACCGCGGGCAAGCGCAGCAGATCGTTGCCCTGGCCGAGAGGGCCCCACGCCTCCGTGACGATGCCGTGCGCCTCATCCGCCGCCCGCTCGTCGTGCCGCGGGACGTACGGGTTCAGTTCCACCTGGTTGACGGCGGGCACGACGGATGTCTCGGCCACGAGCTTCTCGATGTGCGCCGGTTTGAAGTTGGAGAGGCCGATCGCCCGCGCCTTGCCCGCCGCGACGAGCTTCTCGAACGTCTTCCAGGTGGAGACGTACTGCCCGCGGGCGGGGAGCGGCCAGTGGATGAGCAGCAGGTCGACGTACTCGAGGCCGAGGCGTTCGAGCGAACCGTCGAGGCCTGCGATGGCCCGATCCTCGCCCTGGTAGCCGCCGTCGAGCTTGGTGGTGACGAAGAGCTCCTCCCGCGGCACACCACTGTCGCGGATGCCCTGGCCCACGCCCCGCTCGTTGCCGTACTTCGCGGCGGTGTCGATGTGGCGGTAGCCGGCCTCGACAGCGGTGACGATCACGGGCGCGACCTCGGCGTCGTCGAGCGGCCAGGTGCCGAGGCCGATCGCGGGGATGTCCGTGCCGGAGTTGAGCGGGATGCGGGGAGCGAGTGCGGATGCCATGCCACCAGCCTGCCATCCCGCCCTCCGTCGCGAGGGGCGTTCGCGCTAGATGACGACCGCGTCGAGACCCGGGTCGGGGTTGCCGAAGCGGTGCGCCGTCATGCTCACGGCCTGCTCGTGCAGGAACGGCAGCAGCTCGATGCGCCCCGAGGTGGTGACCGGGCCGGCATAGATCGCCACGTCCGGATCGCCGCCCAGCACGCGTGCCAGCTCCACCGGGTCGCCGCCGAGCAGACGGATGCGGCGCGGCCTCTCCTTGACGGCCAGCAGCCGCTCGTGCCAGCGCTCGTCCGACTCGATGATGAGGTCCACCACCCGCGTAGGCGACAGCTCGTCGCGGAACAGCCGCACGAGACCCGCGGCCAGCGGTACCGGCGTCGAGACGGTCACGGGGGCCTTCGCGAGGGTCGCGGCGGCGAGCACCCGGATCAGCTGGGCGGGGGATGCCCCCTCGGCGAGCCGGATCGTGACCGGCACCGGCAGGTAGCGGAACACGTTGCGTTCCACGCCGAGCGCCGAGACATCCCGCGCATGGCCGTACTCCGCGGCCCACGCGCGCTGGTCGCTCTCCGCCGCAGCCCGCACCCGGTCGAATTCGAGGAAGTCCATGCCGGGCTGCGCCGCCTCGATCATCGTCGTGACGCGGGGTGAGAGCCCCTCGAGCACGACGGCCTCGCCGGGCGCATCGAAGATCGGCTCCCACTCGCCCAGGGTGAGCAGGTAGTTGGGACCGCCCGCCTTCGCGCTCGTTCCGACGGTGGAGCGCTTCCAGCCGCCGAAGGGCTGGCGGCGCACGATCGCGCCGGTGATCCCGCGGTTGATGTAGAGGTTGCCCGCCTCGACGGTGTCGAGCCAGAGGGCGATCTCCGCGGCATCCAGCGAGTGGATGCCCGCGGTCAGCCCGTAGGCCGGCGCGTTCTGCAGCCGGATCGCCTGCTCGAGCGTGTCGGCTCGCATGATTCCGAGCACCGGCCCGAAGTACTCGGTGAGGTGGAAGGCGGAGTCCGGCTGCACGTTGTCGCGGATGCCGGGCGACCACAGCCTGCCGGACTCGTCGAGTTCCCGCGGCTTCACGAGCCACGACTCGTCGGCGTCGAGGGTGGTGAGCGCGACCGCGAGCTTGCCGTGCGCCGGCTCGATGATCGGTCCCATCACGCTGGTCGGATCCTGCGGATACCCGACGCGCAGCGTCTTCACGGCATCCACCAGCTGACGCACGAACCGCTCAGAGGAGCCGACCGACCCCACCAGGATGACCAGACTGGCGGCGGAGCACTTCTGCCCCGCGTGCCCGAACGCGCTCTTCACCACATCCGCCACGGCGAGATCGAGGTCGGCGCTCGGGGTGACCACGATCGCGTTCTTGCCGCTGGTCTCCGCCAGCAGCGGCAGGTCGGGGCGCCAGGAGCGGAACAGCTTCGCCGTCTCGAATGCGCCGGTGAGGATGACCCGGTCGACGTCGGGGTGCGAGATCAGTCGCTGACCGAGGTCGCTCTCGTCCACGTCGACGAGTTCCAGGACGTCGCGCGGTACGCCGCCCTCCCACAGCGCCTCCACCAGCACGGCGGCGCTGCGGCGAGCCTGGGGTGCCGGCTTGATCACGACTCCGGCGCCGGCGGCGAGCGCCGACAGCATCGAGCCGGCGGGGATGGCGACCGGGAAGTTCCACGGCGGGGCGACCACGATCAGCTTCGGCGGCAGGAAGCGCGCGTTCTCCACGCGGTCCAGCTCGCGCGCGCGCTCCGCGTAGTAGTGCGCGAAGTCGATGGCCTCGCTCACCTCCACGTCGCCTTCGGCGATCGTCTTGCCGGTCTCGCTCGCCATCACCTCGATCAGCTCGGCCCGGCGCGCGGCCAGCGCCTCGCCCGCCGCGTGCAGCACGGCGGCGCGGGTGTCGGCGCGCCGCTCGCCCCACGCGGTACCCGCGGTGCGGACGGCGGCGATGCGGGCCTCCAGGGTTTCGGCGTCGGTGATCCGCGCGGCCGCGATCGCGTCCGCTCCGAGCCGCGAGTCGGCGACGCGGGAGAGGATGGCCCGCCCCCAGGCCCGGTTGGCGGCGAGCGACGGATCGGTGTCCGGCTCGTTGCGGAATTCGCGCGGGGCCGTGTCGATGGGTTCGGTGCGCGCCGGCACGGTGCGATCCTGGGTGCGGTTGGTCGCCACCACCGGCCGCGCCAGCCCCTCGAGCGAATCGAGGAAGCGCTGCTTCTCGCGGTCGAAGATCTCCGGATCGTCCAGCTCGAACACCCCGGACATGAAGTTCTCCGGGCTCGCATTCTCCTCCAGCCGCCGCACCAGGTACGAGATGGCCGAGTCGAACTCGGACGGCCGCACCACCGGCGTGTAGAGCAGCAGGCCGCCGACGTCGCGTTTGACGGCATCCGCCTGCCCGGTCGCCATGCCGAGCAGCATCTCGAACTCCACCCGGGTGTCGACGCGACGCTGCCGGGCGAGGAGCCAGGCGTGGGCGATGTCGAACAGGTTGTGGCCGGCGACGCCGATGCGCACGGCGTCGGTGTGCTCGGGGGTGAAGGCCCAGTCGAGCACGCGCTTGTAGTTGGTGTCGGTCTCGAGCTTGCTGGGCAGGGTGGCCTGCGGCCAACCGTGGATGGCGGCATCCACATGCTCCATGGCGAGGTTGGCGCCCTTCACCACCCGCACCTTGATTCCCGCGCCGCCGGCGAGCTGGCGCCGCTTGGCCCAGTCGGTGAGCCGCTGGAGGGCGCCCAGCGCATCGGGCAGGTAGGCCTGCAGCACGATGCCGGCCTCCAAGTTCTTCAGCTTCGCCTGCTCGAGGATGCGCGTGAACACCACCATGGTGAGGTCGAGGTCGCGGAACTCCTCCATATCGAGGTTGATGAACTTGGGGGTGGGGGATGCCGCGGCGAACTCGTAGAGGGGCGTGAGCCGGTCCACCACCCGCGCCACCGTCTCGTCGAACGACCACATCGACAGCTGGCTCGACACCGACGAGACCTTGATGGAGACGTAATCCACGTCGTCGCGTTCGAGCAGCTCACGCGTGCCCTGCAGCCGCCGGTTCGCCTCCTCGTCGCCGAGCACCGCCTCGCCGAGCAGGTTGATGTTGAGCCGCGTGCCCGCGCGACGAAGGGCCGCGATGCTGGAATCCAGCTGCTTGGGCGTCGCATCCAGGATGAGGTGGCCGACCATGTTGCGGAGCACGGCCCGCGCGCTCGGCACGATGGGCCACGGCACCAGGGGGGCGAAGCCGCCGCCGAGCTGGATGGCGCGCTTCATGTACCACGGCAGGAAGGCCGGGATGCGACGGGAGAGCGCCTCCAGGTTGCGGCCGGCGACCCGAAGATCCTCGGGGCGGACCACCCGGTCGACGAACCCGATGGTGAAGTCCAGGCCGCGGGGGTCTTTGAGCACCCCGGCGAGCCGCTCGGCGGAGGCGTCGGGCGCGACATCCCGGCTCTCGGCGAGCCAGCGGCGCACCGTCGCGATCGTCTCGTCGGCGAGGGGGTCGGTGCGCACGGGGACGTCGGGGGCCTGCGAGGTCATGCTTTCAGGGTACGCGGCCCGGCTGCGCACTGTTCTGCCGGATGACGACGGGGAACTGCGCGGGCGCGCTCCTCGCGCACAACTCCTGCACGTGGCCCCTGCCGGGGGTCGCGGATACAATTGCGCGATGGAGGAGACGCCCGCGCTCTCCGGCGCCGAACGAGAGGTCTGGCGGTCGTTCTACTCGATGCGCCGCCAGCTCGATCGCGCGCTCGACCTGCAGCTGCAGCGCGATTCGGGGCTCTCCGCCTCCGAGTTCGAGATCCTGGTCGCCATCGACTTCGCCGACCGGCGCCAGCTGCGCATCACCGAGATCGCGTCCTCCATCGGCTGGGAGAAGAGTCGTGTGTCGCATCTCGTCACCCGCATGGAGCGGCGCGGTCTCGTCTCGCGCACGGAGTGCGAGAGCGATGCCCGGGGCTCGTGGATCGGGCTCACGGCATCCGGGCGCCGCGCGCTGCTGGGGGCCACGCGCGGGCACAGCCGCGCCATCCGCCGCTACTTCTTCGAGGTGCTGAGCGCCGAGGAGCTGGCCATGATCGATTCGCTCTCGGGCCGGGTCGTCGACGCGATCGGCTGCGCGGCCGACGAAGACGCACCGCCCGAGGCGGAGAGCGCGTGACGGCACGTCGCGTCGCCATCGTGGGCGGCGGCCACAATGCGCTGACCGCCGCCGCCTACCTGGCCCAGGCCGGGCTCGACGTCACCGTGCTCGAACGGCTCGACCACGTGGGCGGGGCCGCGGTCTCCGAGGTCGCCTTCGACGGGGTGGATGCCCGCCTCTCCCGCTACTCGTACCTGGTGTCGTTGCTCCCCGCGCGCATCATCCGCGAGCTGGGGCTCTCCCTCACCCTGAAGCGCCGGCGCCACTCCTCGTACACCCCGCTCCCCGGCACGGACCGCGGACTGCTCATCGACAACGGGGACGACGCGGCCACCGACGCATCGCTGCGCGCGGTCGGCTCCTCGCTGCACGAGTGGCGCGAGCACGGGCGCCGAACGACGGCTCTCGCCGAGGCGCTGTTCCCCACGGTGTGCGACCCGCTGCTCCTGCGCTCCGAGGCGCGGCGAATGGTGGATGCCGCGGCCTGGGAGGACTTCGTGGAGCGCCCCATCGGCGAGGTGATCGAGCGCACCTTCGCGAGCGATCTGGTGCGCGGGGTCGTGCTCACGGATGCGCTCATCGGCACCCTCGCCTCCGCCCACGAGCTGGCGGCCAACCGGTGCTACCTCTACCACGTGATCGGCGGCGGGACCGGCGACTGGGATGTGCCCGTCGGCGGGATGGGCGCCGTCACCGGCGAGCTCGAGCGCGCGGCGCGGGCGGCGGGCGCCCGGATCGTCACGGGCGCCGAGGTGACCTGGGTGGCCCCGGACGGCGAGGTGCGCTACACCCTGCGCGACCGGGAACGGATTCTCGGCGCCGACGTGGTGCTGTCGGGGGTGGCGCCCGCCGTGCTCGCACGACTCATGGGCGAGCACGTCGAGGAGCCGGTGGGGTCGCAGGTGAAGATCAACATGCTGCTGCGGCGGCTGCCGCGACTGGCCGACAGCTCCGTCGACCCGGCGGCGGCATTCGGGGGCACGTTCCACATCAACGAGGGCTACCGGCAGCTCGGCGACGCGCTCGACGCGGCGCGGGAGGGGCGGATGCCGAGCCCGCTGCCCGCGGAGATCTACTGCCACTCCCTGGCCGACCCGAGCATCCTGTCGCCGGAACTGGCCGCCGCGGGCGCGCACACCCTCACGCTGTTCGGCCTGCACGTTCCGCACGGACTCGACGCCTCACGCGAGGAGCTCACCGCGGCCGCCCTCGCCTCGCTCGACGGCGTGCTGGGCGAGCCGATCGAACCGCTCCTGATGACGGATGCCGCGGGCCGCCCCTGCCTCGAGACCAAGACCACCGCGGATCTCGCCGCCGACCTGGCACTGCCCGGCGGCAACATCTTCCACGGGCCGCTCTCCTGGCCGTTCGCGGAGGACGACGAGCCACCGACCACCGCGGCGGAGCGCTGGGGCGTCGCGACCGGTCACGACCGGGTGCTGGTCTGCGGTGCCGGTGCGCGTCGCGGCGGCGGGGTGAGCGGCATCGGCGGCCACAACGCGGCGATGGCGGTGCTCTCCGCCCTCTGAGTCGCTCTCGCTCTCAGCGGCCCACGCCGTCGAAGACGTGCGGGTAGTCATCGAGCCAGGTCCAGTGCGCGGCGGGCCAGCTGATCACGAACGCGCGGCCGACGACATCCTGGAACGGCACGAAGCCCTTCGTCGGCCCGGCGAGATTGAACCGCGAGTCGCGGGAGTCGCCCCGGTTGTCTCCCATGACCCACAGCGAGTTCTTCGGCACGGTGACCGAGAAGGTGTACTCCTTGCGCTGGTCGGTGAGCGCCTCCGGCAGGATGTAGGGCTCGCTCAGCGGGATGCCGTTCACGCTGACCTGCCCGAACGCGTTGCAGCACGAGACCCGGTCGCCCGGCAGGCCGATCACCCGTTTGACGAGATGGTCGTCGCTGTCGGTGGCGCTCAGGCCCACGAGGGTGAGCACCCAGTCCACCGCGCCGGCGAGACCGGTCGGCTTGGGCGACGGCACGACTCCGTCCAGCCATCCGCCCGGGTCGCGGAACACCACCACGTCGCCGTGCTGCACCGGGATCACCTTCGGCACCAGCTCATCCACCACGATCCGGTCCTGCACCTGGAGCGTGTTCTCCATCGAGCCGGACGGGATGTAGAACGACCGGATCACGAACGCCTTGAGTGCGACCGAGACGAGGATGGCGACCACCAGAACGATCACCACGTCGCGCACGAACAGCCACCCGCTGCGGCGGCGAGGCGTCGCCTCCTCTACTGCTGTCACTGCGTTCCCCTCGGTTCCCGAAGACTAGATAACCATGCCGCACCGACCTGGCCGAACGTCGCCGGCGGCCGCTACCCTCTCGTCATGGAAATTCCCGCGTCAGAGTTCGACGATCTGCGTGCGCGCGTCACCGGCAGCGTGCTCGCCCGGGGGGATGAGGGCGTCGCGGCCGCCGCATCCGGATTCAATCTGGCCGCCGAATACGACCCTGCCGTCGTGGTGGTCGCTCGCAGCGAGGAAGACGCGCAGGAGGCGGTGCGCTTCGCCGCGCGTCACGGTCTGCACGGGCACGTGCAGGCGACGGGCCACGGCGCGGGCGGGCGGATCGACGACGGCCTGTTCCTCGTCACGTCCGGTCTCGACGAACTGTCCATCGACCCGGGCATGCGTGTGGCCACCATCGGCGCCGGCGTGCGGTGGGGCGCCGTGATCGAGGCCGCCGCCCCGTACGGGCTGCTGCCGATCACCGGATCGTCGGCGTCGGTCGGCGCCGTCGGCTACACCCTCGGCGGCGGGCTGGGTCCGCTCGCGCGGAGCCACGGCTTCAGTTCGGACTATGCGCGGTCGTTCCGCGTGGTCACGGGTGACGGAGACGTCGTGGTGGCCGACGCCGATCATCATCCCGAGCTGTTCTGGGCGCTGCGCGGCGGCAAGGCCGGGCTCGGGGTCGTCACGAGCATGGACTTCGCGCTGGTCGACCTCGCCGAGATCTACGGCGGCTCGCTCATGTTCGACACGGCCGACATCGAGCCGGTGCTCCGGGGCTGGATCGCCTGGACCGCGGATGCCCCGGCCGACGTCACCACCTCGGTCGCCGTCGTGCGCTTCCCTCCCTTCGAGGCGGTACCGCCACCGTTCCGGGGCAAGACGCTCCTCGCACTGCGGTTCGCGCAGCCGGGGAGCGCGGGCGAGCACCATGCGCGCCCGCTTCGCGAGCTGGCGACCCCCCTGGCCGACCTGCTCGGAGACATGCCCACGTCGAAGATCGCGATGATCCACAACGACCCCAGCGATCCGTCGCCCAGCTGGGTGAAGGGCATGGGGCTGACCGCCATCGACGACGAGTTCGCCACCGTGCTCCTCCGGCTGATCGGCGCCGACCAGCAGATCCCGCTCATCGCCGTGGAGCTGCGCCACATCGGCGGTCGCACGTCGATCGACGTCGCCGGCGGGAGCGCGGTGGGAGGGCGCGACTCCTCGTTCATGCTCGGGGCGGTGGGGGCGATCACGCCCGCATCCTCGGCGGAGACGATCGCCGCGTTCTACGGGCGCCTGGAGGACGAGGTCGCGCCGTGGAGGTCGCGGGTGACGAACATCAACTTCGCGGGACATCCGTCCGCGGCGGAGTTCCCCGGCAGCTGGCCGACCGAGATCCACGAGCGCGTGCAGGCCGCCCGCGGGGTGTACGACCCCGAGGGTCGCTTCTCCGCCGACCCGCACGCTGGCTAGTCGCGCGCGGGCTGGCTAGGCTCGACCTGCGGCAGTTCGAGCGGAGGGAGTCGCACATGGCTGATTTCGACCAGTTCGCCAATCAGGGCGGCGCGGCCGCGGGTGACCCCGCCGAGGCGGAGGCTGCGCTGAAGGCGTCCCAGGAGCTGCTCGAGGGCGCGGCCCCGGCGGCCAGCGCCGCGAATTTCGGCACCGGGCCGCTCGAGACCCCCGAGTCAGAGGACGAGCTCGACGTCGAGGAAGACTACTGACCCCTAGTTAGCCCCCGTTTCCCTGCCCCGTCTCATCGGGGCCGCCTCCGAGGGAATCGGAGTGGCCACGATCAGACCGACGAGCAACGTCATCGCCACACCGAGGGCGCACCACGCCCGCATCGCCGACAGGACTCTCACAGATTTGCGCACCGCGGCAACGTAGAGCCCCACGAGCGCCATGACGTGCCGTTGCGCGGCGCCGTACGGGCAGGAGAGCCGCGCGTAAGGTCCGGTGCTCGAAGATCGAGCTTCTCGGGGATGCCGATTCCCGCGTCTACGTGGTCGGAGACGCGCCCTCGACGCTAACGGAGCGCGGCGAACCGACGCACCACCGAGAGTCGCTGCCAGCGCGCGTCGAGGCTGAAGCGCCGGGCGTCCGGCACGGCGGCGAGCGCGATCAGCACCAGAGCGGTGACGAGGTGCTCGTCCACGATCGGATTATTGGGGCTCTCCCACACCGCGATGGGCAGCAGCAGCATGAGCGCGATCCCCGCCACCGTGGCGATCCGCGTCGCGATCCCCAGCACCAGAGCAATCCCCACCCCGCCCATTCCCGCCATGAACAGCAGGTCGACGACGGGCGTGCCCGCCATCGCGTGGAATGCCGACGCGAGCGGTCCCTTCACCCCGAACGACAGGAAGCCCTTCGTCGGAGACCCCCCGTTCAGCCAGGAGTCCGGACCGAAGAGCTGCACAGCGCCCGATCGGGGGTTGCGACCGGTCGCGAAGCCCAGGGCGAGCAGCTTGTCGAGGAAGGGCCACAAGAACACCAGTCCGGTGGCGATGCGGAGCACGGGAAGTGCCCACAGCAGTCGTGATGATGCGTCCCGCCGCGGGCGGCGGAGGATGTCGGCGGTCTCGGTCGTCATAGGGCTCTCCCTCGGATCGGGGGTGCGGCCGCGAACCGGATGGTGCACGATCACACCATTGTTTTCGTAAACATCCTATACGCGAAGAAGACTCGCGTGGATGGGTCACTCCCAGATGCTGGGCGCCGGAGCCTTCGTGGGCGGCAGTGACGTGTCCGCGACCCAGCGCACGATCCAGCCCGCGGGAGGCAGGGCGGCCAGGTCCATCCCGGCGGCGGCGGCGAACTCGGCGATGCTCGCCGTGCCGCCCGACTTCTTCACGAAACGGCCGCGCAGCGTCGCCTGCGCGTAGATCTCGCCGTCGATCACCATGCGCTGCTCCATGTACACGGCCTTCTCGTCGTAGCCGACGATGCGCGTCTCCACCCAGAACTTCTTCCAGGGCAGCAGTGACTTGCGATACGTGATCGTGGCGTTCGCCATGACTGGCAGGATGCCGGCGCGGATCATCCTCGACCACGCCCCCGACCGCTGCAGCAGATCCATCCGCCCGAGATCCAGCACCGAGAGGTACACGCCGTTGTTCATGTGGCCCATCACGTCGATGTCGGTGGGCAGCACACGGAAGGAGATGCGTCCCACATCCAGCAGCCCGATCCTGGGCCCGTTGCGTTTGAGCCAGACGAGGAACGTCCTGAAGATGAAGTGCACCCGGCAACGCTAGCCCCACCGCGCGAGCGCGACCACCGCGCTGTCGGGCCGCCACAAGCAGCACCGGATCGGCGTGCGGGCGGTTGTGCGATTGCTACCGGCTGCGGTGCTCGGGGATCGTCATTCTCGGCCCGAAGCGCGGTTTGGCGAACCCGCTCGCCTCGATGAGCCGCATGACCCGCTGCCGGTGACCCGCCCACGGCGCCAGCAGCTCGAGCATGCCGTCGTCGTCGACCGGCTTGCCGATGAGCGCCCAGCCCACCACCGCCGGAAGGTGGTAGTCGCCCACACTCGGCGAATCCGGATCCCCATGTGCGCGCTGCATCGTCTCCGCGGCGGTCCAGACCCCGACCCCCGGGATGCTCCGGAGTGCCCGCTCGACCGCTGGACCGCCACGACCGAGGCTCAGGGTGCGCTCGACGGATGCCGCGACCGACGCAGCACGCATCGCCGTGTCCGACCGTTCCGGGCCCACCCCCGCCCGATGCCACTCCCACGACGGGACGCGCCGCCAGGAGGCGACCGTGGGGAAGACCCGCATCCCCACGGGCGCCGGGCCCGGCGCAGGCTGTCCGTGTTTGGTGATCAGCACTCGCCAGGCGTGCCGGGCCTCCTTGCCGGTGACCTTCTGCTCGAAGATCGCGGCCAGCATCATCTCGAAGACGAGCCGCGTGCGCAGCAGGCGCAGGCCGGCGTTGCGGCGGCGGGACTCGTGCAGGAAGCTGTGTGCGCTGACGTCGAAACCCTCGTCGTCATCCCCGTCGCCGAGCAGCTCGGGCACCCCGGCGATCGCCCACTCGGCGCCGGGGCCCCAGGCCACGGCATCCACTGCGGCGCCGCGCTGAGCGAGGTGCAGCGTTGCGGGCCCTTCGGGCGTGGACCAGGTGCGCCAGACACCGGAGCCGTCCCAGCGCATCGTGGGGTCGCCGGTGCCGCGATGCAGCGGTCGGAGCGTCTGCTTCAGGTCCACGGGGCGAGCCGGGGCGTACGTGGTGCGCAGCGGCGGTGCATCCGCATTCTCCACTGCCAGGCTCATGATTCGAGCGTACGCGGCCGCACCGGCATCCGCCCGGATGCCGTTCGTCACGAGAGCTTTGCCGGCGTCTGGCTCAGCCCCACAACGCAAGCGTTTGCGAGTGGTGGATCTCCACAGTGGGCGGTAATAAGAACGCCGAAAGTTACGGAATGATGGTGCAATGAGCATCGGAATCCTCACGAGCGGCGGCGACTGTCCCGGCCTCAACGCGGTCATCCGCGGGGCCGTCCTCAAAGGCACCCAGATCTACGGTCAGGAGTTCGTCGGATTCCGCGACGGCTGGCGTGGCGTGGTCGACGCCGACATCATGCCGCTGGAGCGCAAAGACATCCAGGGCATCGGCAAGCAGGGCGGCACCATCCTCGGCACCTCCCGCACCAACCCCTTCGAGGGCGAGGGCGGCGCCGAGCGCGTGCGCGACAACATGGCGAAACTCGGGGTGACCTCCCTGATCGCGATCGGCGGCGAGGGCACCCTGGCCGCCGCGAAGCGACTGTCGGATGCCGGCATCAACATCGTGGGCGTGCCCAAGACGGTCGATAACGACCTCTCCGCCACCGACTACACGTTCGGGTTCGACACCGCTGTGCAGATCGCCACCGACGCGATGGACCGGCTCCGCACCACCGGCGACTCGCACGGGCGCTGCATGGTCGCCGAGGTCATGGGACGGCACGTCGGCTGGATCGCCTTGCATTCGGGCATGGCCGCGGGCGCTCACGTGATCCTCATCCCGGAGCAGAAGACCAGCATGGACCAGATCTGCGAGTGGGTGCGTTCGGCCAAGGATCGCGGTCGCGCCCCCCTGGTGGTCGTCGCCGAGGGCTTCCACCTCGACTCCATGGACGACGCCCACTCCGAGCGCGGGCTCGACGCCTTCGGACGCCCCCGACTCGGCGGGATCGGCGAGCTCATCGCGCCCGAGATCGAGGCGCGGACCGGCGTCGAGACGCGCGCGACCACGCTCGGTCACATCCAGCGCGGTGGCACCCCCACGGCGTACGACCGCGTGCTGGCCACCCGGTACGGAATGGCGGCCGTCGACTCGGTGGTGCACCAGCGCTGGGGGCGGATGGTGTCGCTGAGCGGCACGTCGATCACGCACGTCGCGTTCGAGGATGCGCTGGGCAAGCTGAACACCGTTCCGCAGGCCCGGTACGACGAGGCCGCGATCCTGTTCGGGTAGCCCTCTCCCCCACAGGCTCGCTCCTCGCTCTCTTTTCCACAGTCCCACCGACGGCCGACCCCCGTGTCGGCGGTCGCTGAGACAATAGAGGCATGAATCACCTAGCGCCTCTCACCGCACTCGTGCGGCAGGCGATGGCTCTCCACCTCCCCGCCGAGGCGGCGCTGTCCGACGCGGAGGTCATCGAGGCCCAGCGGCTGCTCGGCGAGCTGCGCCGCGCGGCGGACGCGCACTCCGCGCGGGTGGCGGCCGTGATCGCTCACCGGTCCCGGCGTGAGCTGGGGCACAGCGGGCTCGCTCAGCGACTCGGCGCGCGCACCCCTCAGGAACTGGTGCAGAAGGTCACCGGTGTGGGCAGGCGGGAGGCCGGCACGCTCGTGCGGGTCGGCGGGCTGATGGATGTCGTTGCCCCTGCGCCCGAGGCGCCGCCCGTTCCGGGTTGGCTGGGCTCGATCGGCGCGGCGGTGTCGGCCGGCCGACTGTCGGTCGAGGCCGCGGGTGTCATCCGCTCCGCCCTCGCCGACTCGCCGAGTCCGGAACGGGTGCTCGTCGACGCCGCGGCGGAACTCATCGAGGTCGCGGCGGCGGTCGGGGTCGATCGGCTCGCCACGCTCGCGCGTCAGCTGCGCGACGCCCTCGATGCGGAGGGAGTGGCGGCACGCGAACACGAGCTGCGCGAGATGAGGTACGTGCGCCTGTACCCGCTGCCCAGCGGCATGACCAGGATCACGGGCGAGCTCGACCCCGAATCGGCCGCGCAGGTGCGGGCCGTCGTCGATGCCGCCACATCACCGCGCCGTGGTGGCCCGCGTTTCACCGGCGGTGCCGAGAAGGCACGGGAGGAGCGTCTTCTCGACGACCCCCGCACCACCGACCAGATCGCCGTGGACGCACTCATCACCGTGCTCCGCGCCGGGCTCGCGGGCGACCTGCGCGAGGTCGTGGGCCGCGCTCTTCCCGCCGTGCGGATCCACGTGACCGCGGCCGACCTCGCTCGCGGGAGGGGTGCCGCCCACATCGAGGGCGAGACCGCCTCGGTGAGCGTTCAGACCGCCCTGCGCCACGCCTGCACCGCGGGGGTCGTGCCCATCGAGTTCGACACCGAGGGACAGGTGGTCAACGTGGGGCGCACTCAGCGGCTCTTCACGCACCGCCAGCGCATCGGACTCGCCGCCCGCGACGGAGGATGCCGCTTCCCCGGCTGCGATCGACCGCCGGGGTGGACCGAGGCCCATCACATCGACGAGTGGGATCGGGACCACGGCAGAACCGACATCGCCGATGGGGTTCTGCTCTGCCGACATCACCACATGCTGGTGCACAACAACGGTTGGAGAGTGGGTCGCGTCGGCGGGAGCTACCACGTGGTGCCGCCCACGTCGATCGATCCCAAGCAGCGGCCCATCCCGGCGCCACCCCGGTGGACCGCCGCGCGGGTAGCGTGATGGTCATGTTCCGAGCGATTCGAGTCAGCCAGGTCAGGGATGCCGCGGATGCCGCCGCGCCACGAGCGCACGCAGAACTCATCGAGCTCGACGAGAGCGTGCTGAGCGCCGGAGCAGATGCGCCATCCGGCTCGGGGGCCACCGACGGCGCTCCCGCCGCCGCTCCCGCCGCAGGTTCCGGTAGGGGCGACGTGACGATCGACGTCGACTTCTCTAGCCTCAACTTCAAGGACGCGATGGCGCTCAACGGGCGACCCGGCGTCGCGAAGATCGACCCGCTGATCCCGGGCATCGACCTGGTGGGCCGGGTCGCGGAATCCGATGACCCCCGGTGGACGCCCGGGGACCGGGTACTGGTCAACGGCTGGGGCATCGGCGAGGACCACCATGGCGGGCTCAGCGAGCGGGCGCGCGTGCCGGGTGACTGGCTGGTCGCGCTCCCCGCACCGATCTCGCCGCAGCGCGCCGCGGCGATCGGCACGGCGGGGTTCACCGCGATGCTCGCGGTGCTGGCGCTGGAACGGGCCGGCGCCGTGAACGGTGACGTGCTGGTGACCGGAGCCGCCGGCGGGGTCGGATCGGTGAGCATCGCGCTGCTCGCGAAGCTCGGGTACCGTCCGGTCGCGTCGACGGGCCGGCTCGAGGAATCCGCGTACCTGCGTTCGCTCGGGGCCATCGAGGTCGTCGATCGCACCCCGTTCGGCGAGAAGGGCAAGCCGCTGCAGTCCGGCCGGTGGTCGGGCGCCATCGACTCGGTGGGTGGCCAGACCCTCGCGAACGTGCTGGCGCAGACCAGCTACGGCGGCACGGTCGCCAGTTGCGGACTCGCGGCGAGCGCGGATCTGCCCACCACCGTGCTGCCGTTCATCCTCCGGGCCGTCACGCTCACCGGCATCAACTCCGTCTACGCTCCCCGACCCCTTCGCGAGGAGGCCTGGTCGAGGCTGGCAACCGACCTCGACCTCGACCTGCTCGACCGAATGACGACCACGATCCGGCTGGACGAGGCGATCGACTACTCCTCGCGGCTGCTCGACGGCGCGGTGAGAGGACGCACTGTCGTCGACGTCCGGGCCGGAACTCTGCCAAGCTGACCCACATGATCGCTCACGTGCTGGCTGAAACCGTGGTGGCTGAAACGCTGTTCGGAGCGCGGACAGGGGTGCTGCCGGGCTCACTCGCCCGGTCACTGCCGGGAATGCTCCCCGGAGAGGTCGTGGTGGCGGTGGTTCGCGCCTCGACGGTGCTGCTCATCGTCGCCTCCGTGTTCGCGGTGCTCGCCGCCCTGTTCCACGTCTACGTCTTCATTCTCGAGAGCATGCTCTGGACGCGGCCGAGCACGTGGAAGGTGTTCGGCATCCGCAGCCAGGCGGAGGCCGACACGATACGGCCGATGGCACTCAATCAGGGCTTCTACAACCTGTTCCTCGCGATCGGCGCCGTGCTCGGCGTGCTGATGCTGCCCACCCACCTCGGCGCGGGCGCCGCCCTGATCCTGCTCTCCACGGGGAGCATGCTCGCAGCGGCGCTCGTGCTCCTCATCAGCTCGCGCGGTGCCAACTCCCGGGCGGCTGTGCTCCAGGGCACCCTGCCGCTCATCGCGATCGTGCTCCTCGTGTCCGGGCTGCTCGCGCACTGAGTCGAGCTGCACTGAGTCGAGCTGCACTGAGTCGAGACAGCACCGAGCCTAGACAGCACGAGCCGGCTCGCGACCCGCCGCGCCTGAGGGCTACGCCGACGCCGCAGCCGCGGCCCGTGCCGCCGCCGGGAGGGCATCGATGACGCGACCGATCGCCCGATCGTCGAAGGCCGCCGAGACGAACCACGCCTCGAACACCGACGGGGGAAGGGAGACGCCCGCCGCGAGCATCGCGTGGAAGAACGGCGGGTAGCGGAACGCCTGCTGCGCTTTGACCTCCGCGTAGTTGTGCGGCGGGAGAGCGCTGAACGCGATCGAGAACAGGTTCCCTGCGCGCTGGATGACGTGCTCGACACCCTCCGCGGCGAGCGCCGCCGTCACGGCCAGAGCGAGTTCGTCGGCCACCGCGTCGAGCTTCGCGTAGACGGCGGCATCCGCGGCACGCAGCGTGGCGATGCCCGCCGCGACCGCGACCGGGTTGCCGCTCAGAGTGCCGGCCTGGTAGACGGGACCGAGCGGCGCGAGCAAGTCCATGACGTCGGCACGACCGCCGAGAGCTGCCAGAGGCATGCCCCCGCCGATGACCTTGCCGAACGTGAAGAGGTCGGGCTGCCATCCGGCACCGTCCGGCACGACGCGGGACGCCTCGAGACCCCACCACCCCGCCGGACCGACACGGAACCCGGTGAGCACCTCGTCGAAGATGGTGAGCGCGCCGTGCTGACGGGCGATCGCCGCCATGGCCCGGTTGAACCCGCGCTCCGGGGGCACCACGCCCATGTTGGCGGCCGACGCCTCCACGATCACGGCCGCGATGTCCGGCCCGTGCTTCGCGAACACCTCGCGCAGCGCCCCGAGATCGTTGTACGGCAGCACGAGCGTCTGGTTGGCGGTCGCCGCCGTGACGCCCGCCGACCCCGGCATCGCCAGCGTCGCGACCCCGGACCCCGCCTCGGCGAGGAGGCCGTCCGAATGCCCGTGATAGTGACCGGCGAACTTCACCAGAAGATCGCGGCCCGTCGCGCCACGCGCCAGACGGATCGCCGTCATCGTCGCCTCGGTGCCCGTGGAGACAAGCCGCAGACGCTCGAGCGGGCGCTGACCCTCCACGCTCACGCGCTCCCGCACCAGCTCGGCGAGCTCCGTCTCGCCGGGGGTGCTCGCACCGAACGAGAGACCGCGGGCCGCGGCATCCTGCACCGCTGCGACGACGGCGGGGTGGGCGTGCCCGAGGATCGCGGGTCCCCACGAGCTCACCAGGTCGACGTACTCGACACCGTCGGCATCGGTGATGTGCGGACCGCGCGCCGAGACCATGAACCGCGGGGTGCCGCCCACCGATCCGAACGCGCGCACCGGGGAGTTCACCCCGCCCGGGATCGACTGTTTGGCGCGCGTGAAGAGCCGCTCATTGCCGCTCATGCGGATTCCCTCATTCGGATTCCCCGATCATCGTGAGCGCAGCCAGCCGGCCAGCTCGACCGCCCAGTAGGTGAGCACGGCGTCCGCGCCCGCTCGGCGGATGCTGGTGACGGTCTCCTCGATGGCGCGACGACGGTCGATCCAGCCGTTCGCCGCGGCAGCCTCGACCATCGCGTACTCGCCAGACACCTGGTAGGCCCACACGGGCACCGGGCTGACGGCGCGCGCGTCCGCGAGCACATCGAGGTAACTCATGGCCGGCTTCACCATGACGACATCGGCACCCTCCTCCACATCGAGCAGGATCTCGCGCACCCCCTCCCGCCGGTTGCCCGGATCGAGCTGGTAGCTGCGCCGGTCGCCCTGCAGCGAGGAGTTCACCGCCTCGCGGAACGGCCCGTAGAAGGCCGACGCGTACTTCGCGGCGTAACCGAGTATGGCGGTGTCGTGGAAGCCGTTGAGATCGAGCGTCTCGCGCACCGCCCCGACCTGACCGTCCATCATTCCGCTGAGACCGAGCAGCTGGGACCCCGCCTCGGCCTGGGCTAGGGCCATCTCGCGGTAGCGGATGAGCGACGCGTCGTTGTCCACACGGCCCTCGGCATCCAGCACACCGCAGTGTCCGTGATCGGTGAACTCGTCGAGGCAGAGGTCGGTCTGCACCACGAGCGCGTCGCCCACCTCCTCGGCGGCGACGCGGGTGGCGAGGTTGAGGATGCCCTCGGGGTCGGTCGCGCCCGAGCCCACGGCATCCTTCTGCTCGGGGATTCCGAAGAGCATGACGCCCCCGATGCCTGCCTCCGCCGCCTCAACCAGCGCGGAGCGCAGGCTGTCCAGGGAGTGATGGCTGACGCCCGGCATCGATCCGATGGGCTCGGGCGAGGTGATGCCCTCGCGAACGAAGAGGGGCAGGATCAGCTGCGCCGGGCTGGTGTGCGTCTCGGCCACGAGGCGGCGCAGCTGAGGGGTCGACCGGAGCCGACGCGGGCGGATGGTGGGGAAGCCGGTCACGACTGCGCGCCCTCGTCGCTGCCCAGCGAGACGACGTGCTCCACCAGGCCCTCGACGAGACTCGCGGCGGACCGCGACTCGGCGATCACGTGCACCGTGAGGCCCGCCTCACGCGCGTCGAACGCGGTTCGCGGCCCGATGGCGGCCACCACCGTCTCCTCCGGCAGGGGCGCCAGTTGCGCCTGCACCTGCCGGGCGACGCTTCCCGAGGTGATGAGGATCGCCGAGATGCGACCGGACGTGACATCCGCCGCCACGTGCTCGGCGACGGGCACGCCCACCGTGCGGTAGGCCGTGACGAACTCCACGTCGAGACCCAGCGTGCCGAGGCCGGCCACCAGCGTGGGCTCGGCGATGTCGGACTGCGGGATGAGCACCCGACCGGTGATGTCGGATGCCGGCCACTCCTTCACGAGCCCGCGGGCCGAGTTGTCCCCGTCCGGGACGAAGTCGACCGTGTACCCGGCGAGGGTGAGCGCCGCGCTGGTGGTCTCGCCGACCGCCGCGATGCGGGTCGTCGGCGGCACGACCACCTGCTGGCTCATCAGCACGTCGACGGTGGTGGCACTGGTGATCACCAGCCATTCGAACTTGCCGCGCTCCAGCCGCTTGAGGGCTCGGGAGAGCTCGACCGGGTTCTCGGCGCTGGCGAAGTTGATCATCGGGGCGATCACCGGGATCGCACCGTGGCCGCGCAGCAGGGCCGCCACATTGTCGCCCCACTTGCCGCCACGGGGCACGAGCACCCGCCAGCCGGTGAGCGGTTTCGCCGCGCTCATGCGGACCCTCCGAGCGGTGCGAGCTCCGCTGCGCCGAGCGAGAGGAGTTCGGATGCCACGCGCTCCCCCAGCTCGGTGGGCTGCAGCATCCGCTCCGCCGGCGTGCCCTCCACGACCAGGGCGTGGGAGCTGCTCACGGAGCCAGACCCGTCGGGCGCGTAGACCGTGGCAGAGAGGAACAGCAGCTCGCCGTCGAGCACCGCAGTGGCGCCGATGGGGGCCGCGCACCCGGCCTGCAGCTGGGCGAGCACGGCCCGTTCGGCGAGCACGGCGAGGTGGGACGGGCGGTGGTCGAGGGCGCGGAGCACGGGCTCGAGGGCCGAGTCGCGGTCGTCGCGCACCTCGATCGCGAGGGCGCCCTGCCCGGGCGCGGTGGGCCACGGGCCGAGGTCGAGGAACTCGCTGACGGCGTCGAGGCGGCCGAGGCGGGTGAGCCCCGCGATGGCGAGGACGACGGCGTCGAGGCGGTCGGTGGTGGGCCCTTCGAGAGCCTCAGGGACCGGGGCGGACCCTTCGAGAGCCTCAGGGACCGGGGTCACCCGGGACAGGCGGGTGTCGACGTTGCCGCGGATGTCCACGATCTCGAGGTCGGGTCGGCGGCGCTTCAGCTGGGCCGCACGTCGCGGGGAGCCGGTGCCGACGCGGGCGCCCAGCGGCAGGGTGTCGAGCGTGAATCCGTCCCGGGCGACCAGGGCGTCACGGGCATCCGCTCGTCGTGGCACGGCGCCGAGGCGCAGGCCGGGGAAGACGTCGGTGGGGAGATCTTTGAGCGAGTGCACCACCAGATCGCACTCGCCGGCGAGCAGGGCCTCGCGCAGCGCGCTCGCGAACACCCCGGTGCCGCCGAGACTGGCGAGCGAGGCCGTGGAGTGATCGCCCTCCGTGCTGATCGGCACGAGCTCCACCTCGCCGCCGGTCGCGCGCCGCACCGCGTCCGCGACCTGGCCGGACTGCGCCAGCGCGAGCGCGCTGCGCCGCGTGCCGATGCGGATGACGCTCACGGTGCCACCCCGGCGAGCGCGGGTTTGAACCCGAGCCGCACGTTCTCGCAGCATCCCGGGCGGCACACGTCGTACCAGGGCCCGAGCGGGGTCACGCTGAGCCGCTCGCCCACGGGAACCCCGTCACGACGCTCCAGCACCAGGTCGACGAGACCGGAGACGAACGCCGCGTGCACGCCGGGCGTGGGAACGCGCACGGCGAACACCCCGAGCTCTTCCGCGGTCTCCATCGCCTCGGTGTCGAGGTCCCACTTGACCTCCATGTGATCCGAAACGAAGCCGAGCGGCACGATCACGAACGCCTCGATGCCGGATGCCTCGAGCTCGCGCATCGCATCGCTGATGTCGGGCTCCAGCCACGGCTGCGTCGGCGGACCGGAGCGCGACTGGTAGACCAGGGAGTACCCGGGGCTCGCGGCGGTCTTCGCGGACGCCTCCGCACCCTCTGCACCCTGCGCGGCCATGACGACCTCGGCGACCGCGAGGTGCTGGGCGGCATATGCGCCGCCCTCGCCGAAGCCGCGGGATTCCGGCCCGCTCTTGGCTGCATCCGTGGACGGGATCGAGTGCGTGGAGAAGAGCACGTGGGTCTTCTCGACCGGCACGCCCTGTGCCGCGACCCGGGCCAGGCCGTCGCGCACGCCCTCGATGAACGGCTCCACGAAACCGGGGTGGTCGAAGAACTGACGCACCTTGTCGATCGTGATCGAGCCCTCGAGGCCCGTGTCGGCGAGAGCCTGCGCATAGTCCTCGCGGTACTGACGGCAGCTGGAGTACGAGCTGTAGGCGCTGGTGCCGATCGCGAGCAACCGGGTATACCCGGCATCCGCCGCCTCGGTGAGCGCCTCGCGCAGGTAGGGGGCCCAGTTCCGGTTGCCCCAGAGCACCGGCAGAGCGATCTCTCGGCGCGCCAGCTCGGCCTCGAGCGCGGCCTTGAGCTCGCGGTTCTGGTCGTTGATCGGGCTCACCCCGCCGAAGGCGCGGTAGTGGTGGGCGACCTCCTCGAGCCGCTCCTCCGGGATGCCGCGGCCGCGGGTCACGTTGCGCAGGAACGGGATCACGTCGTCCTGCCCCTCAGGCCCGCCGAAGCTGGCGAGGAGGATCGCGTCGTACGCGGTGGGGGTCTCGACCCAGCCGTCTTCGATTCCGTCGGCGCTCACGACAGGATCTCCGGGATCTCGCTGACGTCGATGCGGCGGCCCGTGTAGAAGGGGATCTCGTCGCGCACGTGCCTGCGCGCCTCCGTCTGGCGCAGGTGGCGCATCAGGTCGACCAGGTCGACGAGTTCCGGGGCCTCCAGGGCCAGGATCCACTCGTAGTCGCCGAGAGCGAAGGACGCCACCGTGTTGGCGAGCACCTGGCGGTACTCGCTCCCCTTGCGTCCGTGATCGGCGAGCATCGCGCGCCGCTCATCCTCGGGCAGGAGGTACCAGTCGTAGGAGCGCACGAACGGGTACACCGTCACCCAGGCCTCGGGCTCCTTGCCCCGCATGAACGAGGGCAGGTGGCTGGCACTGAACTCGGCATCGCGGTGCACGCCCATGGCGTTCCAGGTCGGCAGCAGGTCGCGGAGCAGGTCGGTGCGGCGGAGTTCGCGCAGCGCCCACTGCAGATCCTCCGGCTCGCCGCCGTGCAGCCAGATCATCAGATCGGCGTCCGCGCGGAGCGACGAGACGTCGTAGAAGCCGCGCAGCGTGACGCCGCGCGCTTCGACCCGGCCCACCGCCTCGGTGAGGCTCGACGGTGCGCCGGAGGCGGCATCCACGTTGAGGGGGATGGTGGGGTTTCGACGGAGGACAGCCCAGAGGGTGTAGCCGCTCGGGGACGGCGCGGTGCTCATGGCCTCTATCCTCCCTCGCGCCGCTGTGAGAACCCAAAACGGCGAAGGCGGGCGGAGCTCAGTCGCGTCTGGCGATCGCCCAGGCGACGAGCCCGCCGACCACCGCGACCGCGACGGCCGCACCGACCTTCCACTGCACCGGGTTCTCGCGGTACGACTTCTTGGCCCGCTTGGGCACGTTGAGGCGTTCGCCGATCTCGTCGAGCGTGTCCTGGAGCTGGTCGCGCGCGCTGATCACCTTGGCCTGGATCTCTGCCGTGTCGCTCATGGTTCCTGTCGCTTTCCGATTCCCTTGATCGCGTTCACGTCGCGTTTGACGCTGTCGATCGTCTCCGTCGGGGTGGGGGGCACGCCCTTCTTGAGCTGCGCGACGCCGATCAGCACCAGGATGATGATCAGCACCAGCAGGATGCCGGCCACCACCAGGGCCGCCAGCCACGCGGGCAGGATGGTGGCGAAGCCGAGCACGGCCGCGGCGACGAGCACCAGCAGCATGAAGAACAGGAAGACGCCGGCCACCGCGAACAGGCCGATGCCGATTCCGGCGTGCTTGAGCTTGGCGACCAGCTCGTCCTTCAGATGAGCCAGCTCCTCCTTGATCAGCTCGATCAGGAGTCGGGGGATGTCGGCGATCAGCTGGAAGACGGATTTCTTCCGGGTCGGCGGGATGCTCACGGCCGACCTACTTCTCGCTGGCAGGCTTCGCGGTCGAAGCCTTCGAGGCGGTGGTTCGCTTGGCGGCGGTCGAGCGCTTCGGCGCGACCTGGTTGGCGACCTTCTTCACGCTGTCGCTCACGAAGTCGACCACCTCGGGGGCCTTGTCCTTCGCGAAGTTCTCGGCCTGCTTCACCTGCCGCTGCACGCGGGGGTCTCCCCAGAGCTTCTGCGCGCCGGCCCTGATCTGCTCGTAACGCTCGCGTCCGGCGCGGGCACCGAGCACATAGCCCACAGCCAAACCGACGACGAGAAGTGCTTTGCCTCGCATTATGTCTTCCTTTCGTCGCGCCCGGGATACCGGACGGCACGTGCCACAGTAGCCCGCCGTCGGGCGGACTCTAGGCCTCCCAGCATACGTGCAGGCTCCGCCGGGCAGCAGGGGGTTGACGGGACCCCGCGCGACGGGACGCCGACCGCTCAGCCTCCGGTGACCAGCGCCGCCGCAGCGCGGCGGGCGTGCGCGACGACCGCGGCGAGCCCGGTGCCCGCGACGCTCTCGCCGACCAGCACCACGCCCTCGATCGGGGTGGGGGCGGGCGGGACCGCGGGCCAGGCCACGACGTCGAAGCCCTGCACCGCGGCATCCGGGATCGTCACGCCGAGGAGGGCCTGCGCGTCGAGGAGGGCCTGCTCGCGCGTCGCCGATGCCGCGCTGTAGGAGAGGCGCACGACGTGCCGGTGCTCGGGAAGCCCGGCGGCCAGCCACGGCCACTTCGCGGTCGCATGGGTGAGCGCCTTCGCCCCGATCTCCCGTGCGCCCGCCGCGACCAGGAGCCCGGTGCCGCGGGGCGCGGAGTCGAGCTCGGGCGAGTCGACCACCAGGGTGGCGAGGGCGATCGTCGCCTCCGCGGGTGCGTCGAGCGGGGTCGCGAGGGCGATGTGGTCGGCGGTGAGGCGGGTGCCGTCCGCGAGGGTCACGGATGCCGCATCCGCCGCCACCGCCCGGGAACCGAGCCACACGCTGCCGCCGCGCCGCTCGAAGTCCAGCTCGAGCCGCTCGACGATGCGCTGGATGCCGCCGTCGATGCCCGACACGGCCGAGCCGGCCGGGGAGGCCTCCCGCAGCGAACGCACCGCGTGTGCGAGCGACCCGGTGCGCAACAGTGCCGTGCGCAGGCCGGGGGCGACGACATCCGCCTCCAGCTCGTCCGGGTGCTTCGAGTGGATGCCGGTGACGATGGGGGCGACCAGCCGCTCGAGCACGGCCTCGCCCATCCGGCGGCGGACCATCCCGCCGAGCGTGCGCTCCTTCGAGCCGATCTGGCCGAGCATCAGCCCGTCGAGCTGCGCCCGCAGCGCGCCGGGCATGCCGATCACCTCGATCACGTCGGAGGCGAGGGGGGTGCCGGGGATGCCGAGGAAGCTCGTGGCCGGCAGCGGCAGCGGGTTGCCCACCGCCGGCTTCAGCCACGCCCCCTCGGAGCGCGGTGCGACGACGGTGAGCCCGAGCTCGGCGGCGAGGCCCGCGACCGTGCCACGACGGTTGGCGAAGCTCTCCGCGCCGGCGTCGAGGGGGATGTCCGCGAGCGTGTGCAGCGCGACCTTGCCCCCCAGCCGGTCCGCGGCCTCGAGGAGTGTCACCGTCCACCCGGCGGCGAGCAGGTCGCGGGCGAAGACCAGCCCGGCGACACCGCCCCCCACCACGATGGCGCTAGGCATGAGCGAGTTCCACGATGCGGGTGAGCACGTCCGGATCGGTGTCGGGCGGCACCCCGTGGCCGAGGTTGAGCACGTGCGATGGCGCGGCCTTGCCGCTCTCGATGACCTCGAGCACGTGCTCGGCGAGCACCGGCCACGGCGCCGCGAGCAGGGCGGGGTTGATGTTGCCCTGCAGCGGCACGTCGCCGCCGAGCCTGCGGGACGCCTCGGCGAGGGTGATGCGGTCGTCGACGCCGATCACGTCCGCACCCGTCTGCCGCAGCAGCGGGAGCAGTTCGCCCGTGCCCACGCCGAAGTGCACCACCGGCACGCCGAGGTCGGCGACGTGCTCGATGACGCGGGCGGAGAACGGCGCCACGCGCCTCTCGTAGTCGGCCGCGGAGAGGGAGCCCACCCACGAATCGAAGAGCTGCACGGCGCTCGCCCCGGCGAGCACCTGGGCGCGGAAGAAGGCGCCGGTGACGTCGGCCGCCCAGGTGAGCAGGGCATCCCAGGTGTCGGGATCGGCGTGCATGAGGGTGCGTGCGCGCAGGTGGTCCTTCGACGGACCGCCCTCGACCAGGTAGGCGGCCAGCGTGAAGGGGGCACCGGCGAACCCGATCAGCGGCGTGGTGCCGAGCTGGGCGACCGTGCGGGCGACCCCGTCCGAGATGGGGGCGAGGGCCGCCGGGTCGAGGGGGCGGAGCGCCGCGACATCCGCCGCCGTGCGGATGGGGGAGGCGAGCACCGGCCCCCGCCCCGGCACGATCTCGACGTCGACGCCGGCCAGTTTGATGGGCACGACGATGTCGCTGAAGAAGATGCCCGCGTCGACCCGGTGGCGGCGCACCGGCTGCAGCGTGATCTCGCTCGCCATCGCCGGATCGAGGCACGCGTCGAGCATCCTGATGCCGACGCGCAGCTCCCGGTACTCGGGCAGCGAGCGCCCGGCCTGGCGCATGAACCACACCGGCAGGGTCTCGGGGCGATCGCCTCGGTAGGCGCGGATGAGGGGGGACGAGCCGGTGCGCCCGTCGACGAGCGGATGGTCGGCAGGCAGATTCACCATTCAAGTATGCGTGAGAGGCTCCCAGTGAAGCGGACGTAACATGGAGCACGTGCTTCTCTGCCTCACCTCCAGTCACCGGAATGCGAGCTTCGACCTCTTGGAGAAGCTCTCCATCGGTGCTCCGCGCGCGGCGGGCGAGCTGGTGGAGCGCAGCGATTTCGTGAGCGGCGTCGTGGTGCTCGCCACCTGCAACCGCTTCGAGGCCTACCTCGACATCGACGAGCCGCTGACGGCGGCGGCCGCGGTGGCCGTCGAGACCGCGGTCGACGTGGTGAGCGAGATGAGCGGCGTCGCGGCATCCGATCTGCGCGACTCGGTGACGGTGCTGTGCGGCAACGACGTGGCCCAGCACCTGTTCGCCGTCTCCTCCGGTCTCGAATCGGTGATCCTGGGCGAGGACGAGATCTCCGGCCAGGTTCGGCGTTCGCTGGAACAGGCCCGGGCGGCGGGCACGACCTCCTCGGAGCTCGAGCACCTCTTCCAGAAGGCCTCCCAGACCTCGCGCGGCGTCAAGGCGCGCACGGCGATCGGCGGCGTGGGGCGTTCGCTGGTGCGCCTCGCGCTCGAACTGGTCTCGAGCCGTGTCACCGACTGGAGCTCCACCCGCGTGCTCGTCGTGGGCACGGGCCAGTACGCGGGCACCACGCTGGCGGCGCTGCGCGACCGCGGTGTGCACGACATCGCCGTCTTCTCCCCGTCCGGCCGGTCGGCCGCCTTCGCCGCGCGCCACGGCGTGCGGTCGGTCGCCTCGCTCGCGGAGGCCCTCGCCGACGCGGATGTCGTCATCACCTGCACCTCCTCCGAGACCCCGGTCATCGTGCCGCACCTCCTCACCCCGGCCCATCGCCGCATCGTGGTCGACCTCGGCCTGCCGCGCAACGTCGACCCCGCGGTCGCTGAGGTGGGGGGCGTCGAGCTGCTCGACCTGGAGACGGTCAGCCTGCACGCACCGCTCGAAGAGCTGACCGCGGCGGATGACGCGCGAAGCCTGGTCAGCGCGGCGGCGGACGAGTTCGCGGCGCATGCCGCCGAGCAGCGCCTCGCGCCCGCGATCGTCGCGCTGCGCGGTCACGTCTTCGAACTGCTCGAGGCCGAGGTGGAGCGTTCGCGCAAGCGCGGCGACGACCCGCGCACGGAGGCGGCGCTGCGCCACCTCGCCGGCGTGCTGCTGCACACGCCGTCGGTGCGTGCGCGCGAGCTCGCCCGGTCGGGCGATGGCGAGCGGTTCGCTCAGGCCGTGGAGGCGCTGTTCGGGGTCACGATCGCCGAACCCGAGTCGTCCGCCGAGGCCGACGAGCTCCTCGCCTAGCCCTCCCGGGCGGGGTCAGGCGCGTCGACGCGTGCGGAGGAGCAGGATTCCGCAGGCGATCATGATCGCACCGGTGAGCCCCAGGAACCCGATCCCTCCGTCGTCCACTCCCGTGTAGGCCAGGGTGCCGGAGTCGCCCCCGGGGAGCGCCAGCGTGGGGAGGTCGCCGCAGATCCCGCGGAACGCCGTCACGGTCACCGTCCAGCTGGAGGGGCCGTCGATCTGGAAGTCGCTCGACGCCGGTTCGGCCGTGACCGTGTACGTGCCCGGTGCCACCGCGAGGGTGTCCGCGACCACCACCGCGCCGTTCAGCCGGTAGACGATCGCACCGGGGGTCTGCTCGAAGGCGAGCGAACCACTGCGCATGCTCGTGCCGACGCAGGTCTGACCGGTCGCCGTGACCGAGCCCGAGATCAGCGCGTGCGAGGGCAGCTCCACGCAGTCGAGGTCGGGCGCGATGACGAGTCCCGACCACACCGAGCGGCCGGCGATCGCGCCGAGGGCGCTATGCGCGGTGACGGTGTAGGTGCCCGGCGGGAGCTGCGCCACCCCTCCGGCGGTGGTGACGTCGGTGCCCGCGGCATCCGTGCGGTGGATCGTGTAGGTGACGCCCGGCTGGGCGAAGGTCTGGATGCTGCCGCTCACGAGCGTCGCGGAATCCTCCGTAGCCACGCAGCTCTGGGCGGTCACCGCCGGCGGTGTCGCGATCGGGGCGCACTCGGAGTAGCTGCCGAGCGTTCCCGAGTAGGTGACGCTCGCACCGGCCGCGAACGAGTAGCCGGGCGCGGGCGTGGCGACGATGACGTAGGGGCCCTCGGTCTGGCCCGCGCTGCCTGTGGTGAAGGTGTACACGACCCCGGTCACCGGAGTGAGCGCGAGCGATCCGTGCGTTCCGCACGAGACGATCGGCTGCACCACCGGCGGGAGCGGTGCGATGAGCTGCCCGCACGAGCCGGGCGCTGCCGCGAACGTGTGCTGCCAGGTGGAGGTGCCGTACAGCGCGAAACCGGGTGCGGCCGCGGCCGTGATGGTGATCGACGTGCCGGGAGCGACGCTCCTCGTGCCCGTGACGGGCGCTCCCGCGACGGAGTACACGACGTTCGCGGTCTCCGGAATCGTGTACGAGCCGGTCGCCGTGGTGCAAGTGGCCTCGGCGAACGTGGGGGCGGCGGGGGTGATGCAGGGGTCGATGGTGCCCGTCTTCGAGACGTCGTACGCGTAGTCGTCCCACGCCACGACGGTGACCTTGTAGGTGTGCGCCTTGCCCGGGTCGAGCTGCCAGGTGTGACTGTAGGTGGTCGCGAACGGCGTCACCGCGGGATCGGTCGCGGGCGAACCGTCGATGACGACGGCGACCGTGTTCGACTCGGGGTGGGCCGCATCCGCCGCGTAGTCGGCGAGGCTGACGCTCAGCGACGAACAGGTCGCCGCGATCGTGGGGGTGTGGGCGGATGCCGGCGACGCGACGGCGACGAGGGCGAGGCCGAGTGAGAGCGCGAGCGCGCTCGCCGCGGCGAGGAGTTTCTTCATGGTGCGTTGATCTCCCGATTCGGGTATGGAGATGTGCGGCGGTCAGGGCAGGGTCAAGCGACTCGCCGGTGGGTGGCCGGCGGCGCAGCAGAAGGGGGTCGCGGGTCTCAGATGCCCGCGAGGCACAGGTGGATCGACTTCGGGTTCGTCACTCTCCCAGCGCGCGCCCGTCGGGTGGGACCGGCATTCGGGGTGCCGGCTCGGTCGCGCTTCGACAAAGTAACATGTCCCCCCTATAGGGGACAAGGGGGTTGCGGATGAACGTCTGGAGACGCGCGGATGCCCCGGCCCTGAGGCCGGGGCATCCGATTTGCGCTACTCGCCTTCGCGGATGTTGCGCGGACGCTTCATGAAGATGAACGCGGCTCCGATGAGGAGCAGGATCGCCGACGCACCCAGGAAGCCGGCGGTGCCTTCCACGCCGGTGAAGGCGAGGGTCTTGAGGTCGGCGCAGGACGTGTCGAGCGCGTCCACGACGACCGTGACGGGGTTCGTGCCCAGCACGGTGTCACCGGCGCCCGCCACCGCGGTCACCTGGTAGGTGCCGGGTGCGAACGCGGTGCGCGCCGCCACCAGCTCGGTGGTGCCGACGAAGTAGCGCAGGCCGTCGCCGGGGGTGATCTGGATGAATCCGCTCACCGCCTGTCCGTCATGGCAGCTCTCACCGCCCGCCGTCACGTCCGGCGTGAACGCCGCGTGCGACGGCAGCTGGCAGTCGACGGCCTGGTCGACGATCTCGAGCAGGGTCGTCGGCGGCACGTTGGTGAGCGTGAACCCGGCATCCGCCACGGCGGTCACCGCGTAGTGACCGACCGGCAGCTGCGTGCTGCCGTCGAGGACGGTCACGTCGTTCGCCCGGGACGGCACGTCGGTGTTGTGAATGATGTAGCTCACGTGCGCCGCGGCGAACACCGTGATGTAGCCGGAGACGGGGGCGTCGCCCTCGGCGAGGCCACAGGTCTGCGGAGTCACCGTCGGGTCGCCCTCGAAGGCGACGCAGCCGTTGTCGGTGTCGCTCACGAACGTGTGGCTCCACGAGTACACGCCGTTCTTCGGCAGCGAATGACCCGCGTCGGCGACCGCGGTCACCGTCACCGTGCCCACTCCGAGCACGCGCTCGTCGTCGGTCACGTAGTGGTACCCGCTCACGCCGGTGGGGATGTTGATCTGGTCGCCGTTGCCGCAGACATCCTTGAAGGTGACCGGCGACACGTAGGAGACGGGCACGTCGGTGCCGGCGAAGGTGAAGGTGTCGCAGCCGACCGAGATCG
Organism: uncultured Lacisediminihabitans sp.; assembly: GCA_966212465.1. Lineage (GTDB taxonomy): Bacteria > Actinomycetota > Actinomycetes > Actinomycetales > Microbacteriaceae > Lacisediminihabitans. Next base: position 139,182 of record CBIHRK010000008.1, on the reverse strand, counting down.
AGTGGATCACGCCGTCGCCCTGCGCCCCCGAGCCCAGCGAGTAGCCGACCCGGGTGACGGCGGCGTTCGGCCACGCGGCGAGGTAGTCGTTCAGCGTTCCCCAGGAGTACTGGTAGCCGGGGTTGGGGGCCGGGGTGGAGCTCACGGTGCCGAGCGGCTTGGTCGACCACCAGTAGCCCTCACCGGTGAGTCCGGACGGGTTGCCCCAGGCGGTCACGCCCTCGTAGACGAGGGTGGCGTCGGCCACGCCGTCGCCGTTCTTGGAGAGCGTGAGCTGGATGCCGGGCAGCGATCCCGAGTTCGACGTGTAGTCGATGCTCGGCACGCCCACCTGCGAGAGCGGGATGTTCAGGGCGTGATAGCCCGCCGCCTTGTCGGTGTTCCAGGTGCCCGAGACGCCGTCGGTGCGCGCGCCGGTGTCCGAGGTGCCGTCGGTCACGATGTGCAGGCCGCCGGAGACGTAGGTGTTGTGCCCGTTCGCGCGGGTCTCGTCGTAGGCCCAGCCGTTGACGGCGAGGTTGGTCGAGACGGTCGCCGCGTTCTGGGTGGAGCAGGTCTGCACGGTGGGCGGGCATCCGGCATATGCCGGGATGCTCAGCGAGTAGGTCTGACCGGCCGCGACCACGGTGTAGCTCACACCGCCGGTCCAGGATGCCGGGGCCGACACGTAGACGACCTGGCCGGCCGGCACGGTGCGGTTGTAGGCCGAGTCGCCCTGCACCGCGAAGTCGACGGGGACGTTCGACGCCCGGTTGTCGTACTCGAACGTGACGGACTTGAACGACCCCTTCTGCGCGGTGTCGTAGTAGCACGCGCCGCCGTTGAGCGAGGCGACCGGTTTGGTGATGTCGCATCCCGCGGTCGTCGACTGGAAGTAGGTGGGGGTGGGCCCGAATCCGGCGAGCACGCCGTGCAGGAAGGACGGCTCGTGCGGGGCGTTCGGCGCGGTGAGGTGGGTCGGCAGGGTCAGGTCGCCGAAGCCCGCGAACGACGCGTAGATGTCGTTCTGCTTGCACGTGGCCACGTACGGCGCCTGGTAGCTGACGGTTCCGAGGGAGGTGACCGTCACGTCGTTGTAGCCCTTGAGCGTCTGCGGCCATCCGCTGTTCGCGGGGTTGATCGGGCTGTCGTAGGTCCAGGTTGCCGCGCGCACCGAGAGCGGCTTGCACAGCGTGCCGGTGGCTGTGCCGTACTTCGTGACCGTGATGGTGCCCGCGTCGACACCGTTGTAGGTGTACGAGAAGGTGGGGTTGTCGATGCACGCCGGGGTGTACGAGCAGGCGTTGCCCGTCACCTTGCCCGCCAGCGTGCCGGCGAAGGTCTTCGTCTTCGTGCCGTCGCCGAACGCGTGGTTCGCGGCCGCGGTGGCGGTCACGCTGTAGGTGGTCGTGCCGGGGGTCGATCCGGCGGCGGTGGTCACCGCGCCCCAGGTGGCGTTGGTGGCAGCCCCGAGCACCAGGGTCTCGGCGGTCTTGCAGGTGGCGGCGGTCGTGGAGACGGAGGCCGCGGCATCCTTCGGCGCGTCGGTGCACAGCGGCGCCTGACCGCCCTCGCCGAAGTGCTCGTTGTAGTTGCCGACCTGCACCCACACGATGCAGTAACCGGTGCTGGGCAGCGTGCCGCGGAAGGCGCCGCCGCTCAGCGCGTTGTCGAAGGGCACCGTGGACTTGCCCTCGACGGCGAGGCCGTAGCCGTCCTTGCCCTCGAGGTGGATGTTGATCGTCGTCGGCGTCCACGTGGACGGCATCGACGAGTAGGTCTGTCCGGCCGTGTACTGCGAGAGCGGGATGTACTTGATGTTGGCGTCGTTGTTCACGGCCGCCGAGAAGACCGCGGGCGAGGGGAGGGTCAGGCTCGTGGTGGTGACCGTGTAGGGCACGGCGTCACCCGATCCGGTCGCGTTCGCCGCCGTGGTCACGCCGGTGAGGGCGAGTCCGATGGCGAGGATCGCTGTCGTGATGGCGGCGATGGTCTTCTTCATTGCGTACTCCTGGGTAGGGAGCGTCGCTCACCCTCGGAGCGCAGGGCTGTGCTGCACGGCGCGTCGGGGGAGCGCGCCGAAAGGCACTGCGGACGTCGGGGGAAACGTCGGTATTCGGGTAATTCGGGATTCGTGCCAGGTGATTCCGGTTGTGCGTCGCTGGTCGGGTTTCGGGTCCGTGCGCAGGTCTGCTCTGAGAACCTATCAGCCGTGGCGTCCCCCCAATGGAGGACACCTACCCCCACTTAGGGGGTAGATCAGTGCACGTACTCCAGGAGGTCGTAGCCGACGGTTCGCATGGCCTCGATCACCTGCAGGCGGGTCGCGAGGGACTCGTCGTCGAACTGCACGGTGACCGCGTACGCGATCCCGGTCCGGGGGCCGCTGAGCAGGCCGACCTCGGAGCGCACGCCCGCATCCGTTCCGGTCTTGTTGATGAGCTGGATGCCGTGGTCGACCCCGCGATGCGACAGCGGGTCGAGACCGAAGGCGCTGGCCACTAGTGAGAGGTCGGCATTGCTGGAGAGCCAGCCGAGCACGCGGTGACTGGTGACGTGGTCGACGATCTGCCCGCGCGAGAGGCTGGCGAACAGCCAGGCGAGCTCGGCGGTCGAGCCCACGGAGAGCTGGGGGGCGTCGTCCGGTCCGCGGGAGTCGCGCACCAGGTCGAGCAGGGCGGTGCGGGCGAGGCCGAGCGACTCGGTGCGTGCGCGCACGGCATCCAGCCCCACCTGGCGCAGCAGCACGTTCGTGGCGAGGTTGTCGCTAGTGGCCCCCACCAGGGCCGCGAGATCGGTCACGGGCAGGGCGGGCGCCTGCAGCTGCTGCCAGAGGCCGGAGTCGGCGATGGCGTCGCCGGGCGTCTTGTCGAGGATCCCGTAGCCGGCGAAGTCGCGAGCCGTGATGCGGGCGGCGACCTCCACGAGCAGCAGGATCTTGCCGATGCTCGCGGTGGGGAGCACGATGCGGTCGTCGATGGAGAGGAGGGTCAGGTTGCTGCGGAGATCGACGACGTGCGCCGAGACGCTGGCGCCGCCGTACGCGACCTGCCCGAGCGCTGTGAAGGACTTCGTGAAGTTCTCGACACCGCCGGGGGCACGGTGTCGCGGCTCACGCGGGGTGCGCAGGCGTGAGCGTCGCTCGTTGTCTCGCGTTTCAACTACCAAATGGTCACGCGCTCTTCGGGTTCGAGCCACAGCTCGTCGGATTCCGTCACTGCAAAGGTCTCATAGAACTCGTCGATATTGCGAACGATCTGGTTGCAGCGGAACTCGTTGGGGGAGTGCGGATCGATGGAGAGGAGCCGGATGACCTCCTCGTCGCGCGCCTTGAGCTGCCAGGCCTGAGCCCAGGAGAGGAAGAAGCGCTGGGCACCGGTCAGGCCGTCGATCACCTCCGGCTCGGCCCCTGAGGCGCTCGACGGGCCGGCGAGCGAGATCAGGTACGCCTTCCACGCGATCGACAGGCCTCCGAGGTCGCCGATGTTCTCGCCGATGGTGAGCGCACCGTTCACGTGATGGTCCGGCACCTGCCGCGGCGCGAGCGCGTTGTACTGCTCGATCAGCGAGCCGGTCAGCTTCTCGAACGCGGCGCGGTCCTCGGCCGTCCACCAGTCGATCAGTCGCCCGTCGCCGTCGTACTTCGACCCCTGGTCGTCGAAGCCGTGACCGATCTCGTGCCCGATCACCGCACCGATCGCGCCGTAGTTCGCCGCGGCATCCCGGTTCGCGTCGAAGAACGGGTACTGCAGGATCGCGGCCGGGAACACGATCTCGTTGAAGCCGGGGTTGTAGTACGCGTTGATCGTCTGCGGGGTCATGAACCACTCGTCGCGATCGAGCGGGGTGCCGATCTTGCCGAGCTCGCGCTGGAACTCGAACTCGCTGGTGGCTCGCACGTTCGCGATCAGGTCGTCCGCGCTGATCTCCAGAGTGGAGTAGTCCCGCCACTTGACGGGGTAGCCGATCTTGGGGGTGAACTTCTCGAGCTTCTCCAGGGCGCGGGCGCGGGTCGCCTCCGTCATCCAGGTGAGCGAGCCGATGCTCTGCCGGTAGGCCTCGATGAGGTTGCCGACCAGCACGTCCATGGCCGCCTTCGCGTCCTCGGCGAAGTGCCGCTCCACGTAGATGCGGCCGACCGCCTCGCCCATCGACCCCTCCACCAGGGAGACGCCGCGCTTCCAGCGCGCGCGCAGCTCCGGCGTGCCGGTCAGCGTGCGCCCGTAGAAGTCGAAGTTCGCCTCCACGAAGTCGTCGGAGAGGAACGCTGCGGAGGAGCGGATGACCTGCCAGCGCAGCCAGTCGGTCCACTTCTCCAGGTTGCCCGCGTTCAGAGCGGCCGCGAGGCCCTCGAGGAACGACGGCTGGCGCAGCACCAGCTCGTCGAAGACGCCGTCGCGCGCGTCGAGGCCGGCGAGCCAGCGATCGAGGTCGGGGCCGTCGTCCGTGGCGGTCGATGCGGTCTCGACCACGGACTTCCAGGTGGTGAGGTTGTAGGTCTTCTCGCTGTCGCGGCTCGCGACGTTGTCCCAGTGCGATGCGGCGAGGGTGGTCTCGAGGTCGAACACGCGCTGGGCGCGAGCCGCAGCATCCGCGATCCCGGCCAGGCCGAACATCTTCTCCAGGTAGTCCACGTAGGCGGTGCGGATGTCGGCGAACTTGTCCTCGCGGTAGTAGCTCTCGTCGGGCAGGCCCAGGCCGCCCTGCTCGAAGAGCGCGATGTACCGTTCGGGGTTGCCCGGATCGTTGTCGATGTACAGCTGGAAGAACCCGCTGACGCCCTTGCGCTCCAGACGGCCGACCGTGGAGAGGAAGCCGGGGATGTCGCTGACGGCGTCCACCTCGGCCAGGTCGCCGTGCAGCGGCGTCGCGCCCAGCTCGTTGACGCGCTCCTCGTTCATGAAGCTCGCGTAGAGGTCGCCGAACTTGCGCTCCTCGGTGCCCGGCTCCGCCGACTGCGCCTCGGTGATGATGTCGCGGACGGCCTTCTCCGCCTCTTCCGCGAGCACGTAGAAGGAGCCGTACCGCGCCTTGTCCGCGGGGATCTGCGTGCGTGCGATCCACTTGCCGTTCACGTGCCGGAACAGGTCGTCCTGGGGCCGGACACCTGCGTCCAGCTCGTCGATGTCGATTCCGGATGCGAGGGGTTCGGCGCTCATGACCACCACTCTAGGCGCCCTCCCGCCCCTGTTCCGTTTTGGGACGAGCGAGCCGCGGCGCCGCGCATCGCGCGTCCCGAAACGGAACAATCAGGCGCCGCGGGTGGCCAGCCACTCCTCCATGAGGGCCGGCAGCCGCTCGCGCATGAACCGGAAATAGCTCGCCATGTCTTCGACGCGCGACCGGGCGAGCGAGCCCTCCTCCATGGCCGCCGCGCCCCGCTCGGAGAGCGCGATCAGGTGTGCGTAGAGCGGCACCTGCGAGTTGGAGGTCGCGTACCAGAAGTGGTCGGGCAGCTCGTAACGGTGCCGCCGGGTGCCCGGCTCGGTGTGGCGCCGGATGATGGCGACGGCCTGCAGGTAGCGGACCGCCCCCGAGATGGCGGCCGGGCTCGCGCCGAGACGTGCGGCCAGCTCCTCCGCGGTGAGACTGCCGCTCTCGGTGACCATGAGTGCGAGGAGCACGCGCGCCGGCATCCGCGGGAAGCCGGCCGCGGTGAGAGTGGCGGCCGTCTGCTCCGCGAACTCCTCGACACCGCTCATGTCACCAAGTCTCTCCTGCGCACAACGGCGAGCGCGAGACCGCCCGCCGCCACCGCGATCAGGGCGAGCACCGCGAGGGGCCACCAGTGCGGGTCGTCGCCCGGTACCACCGGCGTGTGGGTGAACGGACTCACGTCGCGCAGCCACCTCGGCAGTTTGAGCAGGGCGCCGAACTCGCCGAGCACGAAGCCGAGTGCGAGCAGACCCCAGCCCAGTCCGATCGTGGCCCGCGGGATCAGCGCGAAGACGAGGGCGGTGACCCCGGCGAACACGAGCGCGGCCGGCACCTGCACGACCGCCGCGAGCAGTGACGGCCAGAACTCCTGCGGCTCCCCTCCCGCGCCGAAGGCCAGTCCCGCCACGAGGCCTCCCACCACGCACACCACGACCACGGAGAGAAGTCCGACAATGAGGCCGTCGCGCAGCGAGCGCCCGCGCCCCAGCGGCGCCGCCGCGAGCAGCTCCGCGTGCCCGTCGGTCTGCTCCGACCGGGCCCGCATCACCGCCTGGATGCCCGCTCCGGCCGACAGCACGCTGAGGAAGGCCATGATCGCCGCGATGAACACGTCGAGCAGGCTGCTCGTGCCCCCCGAGACGATCCCGCGCACGGCGACCGCGAGCGAGGGGTTCTTGTTCACCGCGTCGATCGCCGGCCGGGCGAGCGCACCCGCGAAGAGGCCCAGCAGGGCACCGCCCACCGCCCACCCGATCACCGCGGGGCGCTGCAGCCGCCAGGCGAGTCCGAGGCTGCTGCGGAGGCCGGGTCCGGCGTGCTCGCGGCCGCGGCGCTCCCGGATGACGCCCGCCCCGAGATCCCGCGACCGGGCGACCAGCACGGCGCTCGCGGTTCCGACGACGAAGAGCGCGAGGTCGAGCAGCAGCGGCAGCGGATCGTCCGCGGCGAACGGACGCACCTGCTGACCCCAGCCGATCGGCGAGAGCCACGACGGCCAGGCGCTCGTGACGTGCAGCAGATCTTTCGAGGTCGTGCCCAGCGCGTCGCCGATCGCGCGCAGCCCGAAGGCGACGGCCACGCCGAACCCCGCGATCGTGTTCGCGGCCCGCGAGGTCTGCGCGAGCTGGGCGGCCAGTGCGGCCACGCCGCAGAAGGCGAGCCCGGTGCCGCCGACCGCGAGCGCGAAGAGCCAGGCCCCGGCCGCGGGCAGCGCGATCGCGATGAGACCGATTCCGATGAGTGCGGTGAGCACCGCATTCGCGAGCACGCCCAGTGCGAGGGTGGCCAGAAGCGCCGTGGTGCGCCCGATCGGTGCCGAACGCAGCAGCTCGGTGCGCCCGGCCTCCTCATCGCCGCGCGAGTGCCGAACCGTGAGGAACGTGCTCATCAGCGCCGCGCAGATGGCGATGTAGGTGAAGAGCTGGAACGAGATGAGCGCGCCGGGGGAGGAGCCGCTCGGGATTCCGCGGATGGCGAGCAGCGCCGGGTTCGCCGCGGCGAGCTGCACGATGCCGGCCCGGTCGTGCTCGTTCGCGAACGCGGTGATCACCGCCCGGCCGCTCCCCACGGCGAAGAGGGTCGTGCCGAGAACCCAGACCACGAGCTGCCAGCGATCGCGTCGCGCCTGCGACCGCAGCAGCCGGAGGAATCCCCGCTGCGCCGACATCAGCGCACCGCCCCCGAGGCGACGGTGTCGCCCGCGGGGGTCGCGTAGTGGCGCAGGAAGAGATCCTCGAGGGAGGGCGGCGTGACCGTCAGCCCCTCGACGCCGAGACCGGCGAGCGCCGCGAGCACGGCCGGCAGTGCGTCGGCGTCCACGTCGAAGTGCAGGCGGTCGGCCTCCCGCCGGGCATCGTGAACGCCGGCGAGGGCGGTGAGGGAGGCGGCATCCGCCCCCGTCACCGCGGTGAAGCTGGTGCGGGTGAGGTGACGGAGTTCGGTCAGCGTGCCCGTCTCGACGGTCGCGCCCGCCCGGATGATGGTGACCCGATCGCACAGCTCTTCGACCTCGCTGAGGATGTGGCTGGAGAGCAGCACGGTCGCACCCTCTGCGCGCACGCGGTCGATGTGGCGGCGGAACACGGACTCCATCACGGGGTCGAGGCCGCTGGTCGGCTCATCGAAGACGTAGAGGTCGGCCCGCCGGGCGAACGCCGCGATGAGGGCGACCTTCTGCCGGTTGCCCTTCGAGTAGTTGCGCGCCTTGACGCGCGGATCGAAGTCGAAGTCGGCGAGCAGCTGGGCCCGCAGGCCCGGGTCGGCACCCCCGCGCAGCGAGGTCAGCAGATCGATGACCTCGCCGCCGCTCAGGCTGGGCCAGAGGCTCACGTCTCCCGGCACGTAGGCCAGACGCCGGTGGATGTCCACGGATCGACTCCACGGATCCAGCCCGAAGACCGCGGCCTCGCCGCCCTGGCGGTCGATCAGGCCGAGGAGCACGCGGATGGTGGTGGACTTGCCCGCGCCGTTCGGCCCGAGGAAGCCGTGCACCTCTCCCGCCGCGACGCGAAGGTCGAGCCCCGCCAGGGCGTGCACTCGACCGAAGTTCTTCGTGAGGCCGGTCGCCTCGATGATGTCAGCCACGAGAGGCGACGATACGCCTGATTCACTGTTTTGTGAATGTTAGAAATTCATAGGAGGCGCCGTGCTGCTGCCGGCCACAAACCGCGCGACGAAGGCCGACGGGGGCGGCTGCCGTCCCTCCAGAGCGGCGAGCACCGCGCTGCCGGCGGCGCGGCCCTTCTCCACCGCCGGTTGCGCCATCGTCGTGAGCACCAGGGGAGCGATGCCGTCGATGCGGATGCCGTCGAAACCGGCCACGCTCACATCGCGCGGCACCACGAGCCCGAGCTGCTCCGCCGCCCGGATCACCCCCACCGCGAGCAGGTCGCTCTGAGCGATGATCGCGGTGGGCCGGGTCGCCGGATCGGCGAGCAAGGCGAGGCCGGCCGTGGTGCCCTCCTCGATCAGGCTGCCCGCGGCGGACCAGCCGCTCACGCCGGGGAACACGTCGCGCACGCCCGCGAGCCGCTGCAGGGCGACGAAGCTCGTGCTGGCGGCGACCGCGGCATCCGTCAGCGGCCCGCGGGAGTGGGCGGCGTCGAGGTCGAGCGTCACCACGGCGACGCGCGTGTGACCGAGCTTCGCGAGGTGGCGGGCTATCGTGCGCGAGGCCTCCCTGTTGTCCAGGTCGACCGCGAACACGCCGTCCCGATGCTCTGCCTCGATCGCCACGACCGGGATTCCCCGGCGGCGAACCACGTCGATCCGCTCGTCGATGCGGGTGCTGCAGCCGAGCAGCACCACGGCATCCACCGGGGCGGACTCGACGCCGCCCGACGACTCGGCCGTCTCGGTGAGCAGCAGCACGCTCGCGCCGGTCGGCCCGACCTCGTCGGCGAGGCCGTCCAGCATCGCGATGTTGATGGGGTCGCGGAAGGCGTCGCGCAGCCGGTCCTCGATGACCACGCCGATGATCCCCGAGCGCCCCTGACGCAGCGACCGCGCGCGGGGGTCCGGCCCGGCGTAGCCGAGCTCGGATGCCGCGGCCAGCACCTTCGTGCGCGTGGCATCCGACACCGGCCCCGAGCCGCTGAACGCGAGGGACGCGGTGGACTGGGAGACCCCGGCGCGAGCCGCGACCGCGGCCAGGGTGGCGCGCGGTCTTGCCTCGGCATCCATGAATCGGTAGCGTAGTCGAATCGATTCGGTCGAATCGATTCGAGCCCCCGATTTCCGAGGAAGCACCATGACCCAGACCGTGCCGCGCACCTACCCCGGCGGCCTCAGCCGCCGGCAGGTGGTCTCCTGGCGCAACGCGATCTTCGCCATCTTCGCGATCTGCGGCGTGGGGATGGCCAGCTGGGTCTCCCGCGTTCCCTCGGTGCGCGACGCGCTGCACGCGAGCACCTCCGAGATGGGACTGCTCATCTTCGGCATCGCGGTCGGATCCATCCTCGGTCTGCTCGCCTCCAGCCACATCCTCGCGCGCATCGGCGTGCGCACCACCATCCTGCTGGCCCTCACGATCGGGCCGGTCGGTTTCGCCGTGGCAGGGCTCGGGGCGTCCTTCGTTCCCGTCTACGGCCTCGTGTTCGCGGGGCTGGCGCTCTTCGGTGCGGCGTTCTCCATCTGCGACGTGGCGATGAACGTGCTCGGCGCGGCGAACGAGCGCGTGCTCGGGCGGGCCATCATGCCGATCTTCCACGCCTTCTTCAGTTTCGGCACCGTGGTGGGCGCCGCGGTCGGCGCGCTCGCCGAGGCGGTGCATCTCGCCATCTGGATCCACATGGGGGCCATCGCCCTGGTCATGGTCGTCACCGTGGTGGTGGCGGTGCGCTACTTCCAGTCCGAGCACATCGTCGACGGCGACTCGGCCGAGACCGCGGGCGACGCCCACCAGATGACCTGGCGCGACCGTCTCGCGATCTGGCGCGACCCGCGCACCATCCTGATCGGACTGATCGTGCTGGGCATGGCGTTCACGGAAGGCTCGGCGAACGACTGGCTGGCGCTGGCATCCGTCGACGGCCACGGCGTGACGAACGCGGAGGGCGCGGCGATCTTCGGCGTGTTCGTGGCGGCGATGACGGTCGGCCGGCTCGCGGGCGTGAAGCTGCTCGACCGCTTCGGACGGGTGCCCGTGCTGCGCGGATGCGCCGCGCTGGCCGCGACCGGGCTGCTCGTCTTCATCTTCGTGCCGATCGTCTGGGTCGCCGTGATCGGAGTCGTGCTCTGGGGCCTCGGCGCCTCCCTCGGCTTCCCGGTCGGCATGTCGGCCGCCGCGGACGACCCCAAGACGGCGGGCGCGCGCGTGAGCGCGGTCGCCACGATCGGCTACTTCGCCTTCCTGGTGGGCCCGCCGGTGATCGGATTCCTGGGACAGCATGTGGGACTCCTGCACGCCCTGCTCGTAGTGCTGGTGCTCATCGTCGTCGCCGGCCTCTGCTCCAGTGCCGCACGCAACCCCCACGGCGACCGCGCGACCGAGCTGGGCGAGTCCGCGGGAGAGGCGCACCTCTAGCCCGCGCCACCGCGTTCGGTAGCCTCGAGAGATGAGCGACAGCAACCCCGGCTTCCTGGCCGTCGACAACAGCGACCTCCGCGAGACCATCGCCGCGTTCTCCGCCAAACCGGAGCAGCAGACCTATCTCGACGTGCTGCGCGGATGCCTCGTGGGCCAGCTCCTACTCGACTCCACCGGATCCGACCGCCCCGTCGTCGGCGCGGACGGCGCCTTCAGCTATCCCGTCGGCGCCACCCTGCAGTTCGGCGGCGGCACCGGACCCGACGGCCAGCCGGCGCTCTTCGCCTACACCTCCCAGGAGCAGGTGGTGCGCATGCACCCGGACGACGCGGATGCCGTGCAATCCATCGTGCAGCCCGCGGCCGGCGTGCTCTCCCTGGTCACCTCGGAGAAGTACGGCTGGCTCGTGCTCGACGCGGCCGGCCCCACCTGCGCCATCGCTGCCCGCGACGCCGAGTTCGCCCTGCGCGGCGAGCGCAACGATGCGGTCAAGGAGGCGCTCTCGCTCGCCGACCCCCTCCAGCGCCAGCAGGCGGTCATCGACGCCCTGGCCGAGAACGGCCCGCTCGTGCTCGCCGTGGACAGCGACTCCGTGCCCGAATCGGGCATCGCCGACGGCTCTCCCGTTCAGATCCGCAGCTCCGAGGCGCCGGACGGCAGCCCGGTTCTGCTCGCCTTCACCTCGGGCGTGGAGGTGAGCGCGCGGAACGTGGAGGACTCGTTCGCGACCCGGCGCGTGGCCGACATCATCCACGAAGCCATCGACGGTCCATTCACCGGGCTGGTGATCAACCCGAGCGGGCCGTGGGTCGCACTCGGCACAGCGGAGCTCGCCGGCATCCTGGAGCGCATCGAGGGGTGACGCGCCGGCGCCGGGGGCCCGTGCCCGAGCGCCTATCCTGGGGACGTGCGTCTCGTCATTGCCCGCTGTTCCGTCGACTACGCCGGGCGCCTCAGTGCGCACCTCCCGCTCGCGACCCGGCTGCTGCTGCTCAAGGCCGACGGGAGCGTGCTCGTGCACTCCGACTCGCTCTCGTACAAGCCGCTCAACTGGATGAGCCCGCCGGCCACCCTCACCGTCACGGAACCCGACCCGGAGCAGGCCGATGCCGGCGTCGCCGAGATCTGGCGCGTCAGCCAGGCGAAGACCGCCGACCTTCTCGTGATCTCCATCCACGAAGTGCTCCACGACAGCGCTCACGAGCTGGGCGTCGACCCCGGCCTGCAGAAGGACGGCGTCGAGGCCGACCTGCAGAAGCTGCTCGCCGCACAGATCGAGCTCCTCGGCGAGGGCTTCAGCCTGGTGAGGCGGGAGTACATGACGGCGATCGGGCCGGTCGACATCCTGGCGAGGGATGCCACGGGCGCCTCGGTCGCGGTCGAGATCAAGCGGCGCGGCGACATCGACGGGGTGGAGCAGCTCACCCGGTACCTCGAGCTGATGAACCGCGATCCGCGTCTCGCCCCCGTCGCCGGCGTCTTCGCCGCGCAGGAGATCAAGCCGCAGGCGCGCACGCTGGCGCAGGATCGCGGCATCCGCTGCGTAGTGCTCGACTACGACGCGATGCGCGGCCTCGACGACAGCCACTCCCGCCTCTTCTGACCCTCCCTGTTCCGTTTCGGGACGAGGGGGCCGGCGCGCCGGGTGCCGCCCGTCCCGAAACGGAACAATGGGGCGGCACGGATAGGGTGGGGACGATGAAACCCGACTGGAGCTGCGTGCTCTTCGACCTCGACGGAACGATCGTCGACTCGGCTCCCGGGATCACCTCCTCGCTCGCCTGGACCTTCGAGCGCCTGGGCCGCCCGATCCCGAGCCCCGCCGAGCTCCTGCTCTACGTGGGCCCGCCCATCCTCGACTCCTTCCGCGACCGGGCCCGGATGTCGCCGGCTCAGGCCGAGCACGCGCTCGAGACCTATCGCCCGCACTACCTGGCCACCGGCGTGTTCAACAGCGCCGTCTACCCCGGTGTCGCCGCCACGATCGAGGCGGTGCACGCCGCCGGCATCCCGCTCTCCCTCGCCACGTCGAAGCCGGAGTCGCTGGCCACGGTCACCCTCGACTACTTCGATCTCGCCCGGTACTTCGCCTTCCTGTCGGGCGCGTCGGAGGACGAGAAGCGCAGCGCCAAGGCGGACGTCGTGGCCTATGCGCTCGCGAGGCTCGCGGCATCCGGGGTCGACGTCTCCCGGCCCGTCATGGTGGGCGACCGCGGCTACGACGTGGAGGGCGCGGCGGCGAACGACGTTCCGACGATCTTCGTGGAGTGGGGCTACGGCTCACCGGCAGAGCAGGTCGGCGCGATCGGGGTCGCGAAGGACGCCGCGCATCTGCGCACCCTGCTGCTCGGCTGAGGCCGCCGCTACGCCCCGACGGGCGGGCAGGTCACATAGGTCGGCTTGCCCGCGACGCGCTCGAACCCGTGGCCGGCCATGGGCTGCCCGCAGATCGGGCACGGTTTCACGTGCTCCTCGGGTTCTTGGTCGTAGGGGCCCAGCTGGGGCGGGCCGATGTAGGGGATCAGGGTTCCGTTGAGCCTGTCCCACCAGGGGAGTCGGGCCTTGCCCGTTCGCTTCGTCATCATTTTTCCTTAGTGCACTAATTATATGCACACAAAGCACCGAGTAGAATCGTCGGATGCCGGATCCCCTCGCCCTCGACCGCCAGGTCTGCTTCGCCGTCGCCGTCGCCGCCCGCAGCGTGGTCTCCCTGTACCGCCCGGTGCTCGCCCCGCTCGGCCTCACCCACCCGCAGTACCTCGTCATGCTCGCACTCTGGGAGCGCAGCCCGCGCACGGTGGCCGACATCAGCCGGGCGATCTCCCTCGAACCGGCCACGCTCTCGCCGCTGCTCAAACGACTCGAGGCCTCCGGCTACCTCACCCGCGAACGCAGCACCGTCGACGAACGATCCCTCGAGGTGCGTCTCACCGAGAGCGGCACGGCGCTTCGCGAACGCGCGCTGGCCGTCCCCGGGCAGATAATCGAGAGGCTCGGCATGCCCGTCGCCGAGCTCGAATCCATCCGTGACACGCTCACCCGACTGATCGAGGCGGCCGCCTGATGCCCTCCCCCTCCCTGCTCGTCATCGGCGGCACCGGAACCATCAGCCACTCCGTCGCCGCCCGCGCCGTGGGGCAGGGCTTCGACGTGACCCTGCTCAACCGCGGCACCACGTCGATCCGCGGGGAGGTGCCGGGCGCGGAGGTGCTGCAGGCGGATGCCCGCGACATCCTCTCCGTGGGCGAAGCGCTCGGTCGCCGCGAGTTCGACGCCGTCGCCGACTTCGTGGCCTTCACCCCCGAGCACGTGCAGCGCGACGTGGACTTCTTCGCCGGGCGCACCGGGCAGTACGTCTTCATCTCCTCGGCGAGCGCCTATCAGAAGCCGGTCATGCGACTGCCGATCACCGAGTCCACCCCGCTGGCGAACCCGTTCTGGCGCTACTCCCGCGACAAGATCGCCTGCGAGGAGCTTCTGCTGCGCGCCTACCGCGACGACGCCTTCCCGGTCACCATCGTGCGCCCCAGCCACACCTACGACGAGACGAGCCTCCCCCTCAACGGCGACTGGACCGCCGTACAGCGCATGATCGACGGCAAGCCGGTCGTCGTGCACGGCGACGGCACCTCGCTGTGGGTCCTCACCCACGCGCGCGACTTCGCGAAAGGGTTCGTGGGCCTGCTGGCCAACCCGACCACCGTGGGGGAGGCGTTCACGATCACCTCCGACGAGGTGAACACCTGGGACACGATCACCCGCACGCTCGGTGCGGCGCTCGGCGTGGTCCCCACCATCGCGCACGTCACCTCCGACGCCCTCGCGGCCGCGGACGCGGAGCAGGGACCGGGCCACCTCGGCGACCGCTCGCACTCCGTGATCTTCGACAACTCGAAGCTCCGACACTTCGTGCCCGACTACGTGGCGACCACCACGTGGGCGCAGGGCGCCCGCGAGATCGTCGAGTGGCGCCGCGCGCATCCCGAGCTCAACCGCGTCGACCCCCGGCTCGACGCCCTCTTCGACGCGCTCGCTGCCCCGGCCGCCTAGCCCGGTCCGCGACTCCCGCAGAAATGCACCGGTTACCGGCCGGCTGCAGGAGTTGCACACAGGGTCAGCGGGCGAGGCGGTCCACAGCGGCGCCGAAGGCGCGCGGAAGACGCACGGCCGTCGGCACGATCGCACCACGCAGCGGCGACGTTGCCGCGCGCACCAGCCCCGCGGTGAGCAAGCGGAAGTCGCGCGTGCCGGCCCGCCAGCGACGCTCGTAGGCGAGCGGGGCATCCGCCACCACGCAGTCGATGGCCGCCGCCGCCTGGGCCAGCCCCACCCGGATGCCCTCGCCGGTGATCGCATCGACGTACCCGGAGGCGTCGCCCACCAGCAGCACCCGGCCCACCACGCGCCGTGTCGTGCGCTGGTGGAAGGGCCCCGCGCCGCGCAAAGCACTCGCCGGCTCTGCACCGCTCACCCGGCGAGCGAGCTCCGGAATGCCCGCGACGGTTCGCTCGAAGTCGGTGCCCTGCGGACCGAGCACCGCGACGCCGACCACCCCGTCGCCCACCGGCGTCACGTACGCCTCCGCATGCGGCGTCCAGAACACCTCGATGAGGTCACCGGCCTCCATGCGGAAATGCCGACGCAGCCCGAACCGCCTCCCGCCGCGAACCGGCCGCTCCACGCCGAGCGAGCGGCGCACCGAGGAGTGCAGACCGTCGGCGGCGACGAGATAGCGACCCCGGATGCCGCCCCCCACCACCCCCGAACCATCCTGTTGCACGCCCTCGACCCGCCCCACCACCGTCTCCACGCCGAGCTCGTCTGCCCGCGCCCGCATCGCCGCATGGAGTGCCGTGCGGCGCACCCCACGCCCCGGCTCCCCGGGGAAGAGGTGGTCGACGCGTCCCCGTTCGGAGCGGTAGCTCACCCCGCGCAGGTCGAACCCCGGCGTCTGCACGCCCAGCCGCGCAAGAAGCGGAAGGGCGCCGGGCATCAGTCCCTCGCCGCAGGCCTTGTCGATCGCGGGCTCCCGGGGCTCGATCACCGCTACCGTGAGGCCGCGCAGGCGGGCGTCGATCGCCGCCGCCAGACCGGCCGGTCCGCCGCCCGCCACGATGACGTCGACGTCGGCGGTCATGAGGTGAGCGCCGCCAGAGCGCGGCGTTCCGCCGGGATGCGGAACCCGAACAGCAGGATCGCGTTGAGCACGGTGAACGCGAGCGCCGTGATCCACGCGGTGTGCACGAGCGGCAGCGCGATGCCCTCGGCGATCACCACGACGTAGTTGGGGTGCGACATCCACCGGTACGGTCCGCCGGTCACGCGGGGCATGCCGGGCACGACGATCACGCGCGTGTTCCACTGCCTGCCGAGGGTGAGGATGCACCAGTAGCGGAGCACCTGCGTGCCGAGCGCGATCACCAGCATCGGCCAGCCGAGCACGGGGATGAACGGGCGGTCGAGGGCGAACACCTCCACGAGGCAGCCGAGCAGGAGGAGGGTGTGCAGCGGCACCATCCACGCCATCTGCCGGCGGTTGGACTCCACGCCGCCGTGCGCGAAGGACCACGCCGCGTTGCGCCGCGAGATGACCAGTTCGACGATGCGCTCGGCGCCCGTCGCCAGAATGAGCACCGCGTAAAGGATCACGCCCACCTCAGCAGCACGAGCTCGGCGCTCACTCCCGGGCCGAGGGCGAACAGCAGGCCCGTCGTTCCCGGCGCATGCTCATCGGCCAGTTCGGTGGCGAGGATGTCGAGCACCGACACGGAGGAGAGGTTGCCCACGCGCGCCAGCGACTCCCAGCTGCGGTCGAGCGCGTGCTCCGGCAGCCCGAGCGCCGTGCTGAACGAGTCGAGCACTTTCGGGCCGCCCGGATGCGCCACCCAGGTGTCGATGTCGGCGATGTCGAGGTCGTGGTCGGCCAGGAGCCCGGAGGTGTCGCGGCCGAAGTTGCCCTCGATCACCTCGGAGACCTGCGCGGTGAGCACGATCCGGAATCCCGTCTCGCTCGCGTTGAAGCCGATCACCTGCTCGGTGTCCGGGTAGAGCCTGCTCCGGGTGTCGATCACGTCGACGCCGCGGGCGCCCATGGCGGCGGCGCGGGCGTCGCCCACCATCACGACGGCCGCGGCGCCGTCGCCGAACAGGCCGGTCGCCACGAGGTTGGCCATGGAGTCGTCGCCGGGCTGGAAGGTGAGCGAGCACAGTTCGACGGCGAGCAGCACCGCGACGTCATCCGGATGCCCTACCAGGTAGTCGTCGACCCGCGCGATGCCCGCGGCCCCGGCCACGCACCCGAGGCCGTACATGGGAACCCGTTTCACGTCGGCCCGGAGGCCGAGGCGGGCCATCACCATGGCGTCGATCGAGGGGGCGGAGATGCCCGTCACCGAGGTGAACATGAGGTAGTCGACATCCTCGGGCTGCAGCCCCGCCGCGGCGAGCGCGCCACGCAGCGCACGCTCGGTGAGGTCCGCGGCGGCTTCGATGAATCGCCCGTTGGATTCGGTGAAGGTGGTGGCGTCGCGGTAGCGCTCGATCGGCATCACGAGATGGCGGGTGTCGACGCGGCTGGCGCCGTGCAGTCGGCGCAGCACCGCCTGCCGCGACGGGTCCGCGGTCAGCATGGGTGCGATCACGTCGGTGATCTGCTGCTGGCTGTAGACGTGGTCGGGCAGTGCCGGTGAGACCGCGACTATTCGTGCCATTGGCCGACGCTAACACGCCCGGCGGGATGTGGCTCCAGATGCTTGTGCACGTAGACAGCACGCTGTCGGGGGCGTAGAAGTTCAGGGGGCGCAGGTCACGGCTTCGCGAGCCCGAGTCGCGGATACAGCACCGTGTAGCCCTCCTGCAGTCCGCCGTTGAGCGCGCCGAGCACGTGACCGCCGTTCGGCACCTCGAAGTAGGTGGTCTTCCATCCGGCCGCCGTCGTCGCCGCGTAGACCGCCTTCGCCTGCGAGCGGTAGAGCGCGTCGTCGGATCCGACCGTGAAGATGCCCACCGTGTCGGGGTACTTCCTCCCGGCGAGCAGGTTCAGCGGCTTGACCGCCTCGTAGGCGGCACGGTCCCCGTGGAATTCGGTGGCGAGGGTCTTGGCCGGCCGGTCCGCTCCCGGGTAGGCCTCGCCCGAGATGTCGAGCACGTTGCCCCAGATCTGCGGGTATTTCACCCCGAACGACAGGGCGCACTGTCCGCCGTTGGAGTAGCCGGCGATCGTCCAGTGCGCCGGGTCCGGCATCACGTGGAGGTTGGCGCGGGCCCAGGCCACCACGTCCTGAACGATGTACGTCTCGGCGTTCCCGTGGCGGGCGGTGTTGAGACACATCGGGTCCACGGCCGGGTTGCCGATCTGGTCGGGAACCAGCACGATCGGGGCGAGCCCCTGGTGCTGCGCGGCGAACCGATCGAGCACGGCGGCCGAGAATGACGGGTCGGGGTTGCCCGGCTGCCCCATCATCATGATCACGAGCGGTAGGGCCGGTGCGTTCGCCACGAGCGCCGCAGGCGGCAGGTACAGTCCCGCGGGGCGTGCCGAGAAGTGGGAGAGGGTGTTGGGGATGGTCACCTGCCCCTGCCTGCCCACCGACGGCATCCCGGCGGGCGGGCGCCAGTTGGCCCAGAGCGCTCCACCGGCGAGGGAGGTGGGCGTCGCCGACGGATGGGGCACGTGCGTCGGCAGCGCGATCGGCCCCTGCAGCGACACCCCGGCCACGTCGGCCACGGTGCGATCGAGCCCGAAGTCGGCGTTGATCCCGAGATAGGCGGATGCCGCGAACAGCACCGCCGCGACCACCGCGACGAGCTTGCGCCACGGCGCACTCCGCACCAGGGCGGAGATCGCGAATCCGATCGCGGCGAAGCCCACGATCCCCCACGCCATCGTGGTTGCGCTCAGGCCCACGCCGAGGGCGTTGGTGCCGAGCAGATACCAGAGCAGGGCGACCGCGGCGAGAGCTCCGACCCCCGCTCCGAGCAGCGATCTCACGACCACGCCACGGGTGGGCCGGCGAACGGCGAGCACGACCAGCGCCACCGCCGCGAGCCCGTACACGACCATCGGTGCGACGCCGCCGAGGAGGTTGATGCCGAGCACAGCGCGGGCGAGCGGCGTCATCCCCGTGCCGTTCCAGGTCTGCAGCGAGAGCACGACGGCGACCCCCACCACGACGACCGCCAGCGCGATCGCGGCCACCACCGTGCCGCGGTACCGTGTCGCTCGGTAAGGGTCGACCGGGCCCTCGGATGCCGCGGGCAGCCGCTCGGGAAAATACAACGAGGGCGCGCCTGAGGCCTCCCGATCGACGTCGTTCACGAGCGCATTGTGACAGACGGCCGCGCGAGCAATCTGAGTGCCGAGAACGGCGTGTCACCAAACGTCGACACTCCGCCGGATCCGTCCGTCCGCTCCGGCCCCGCTGGGTAGTCTGAGGGCGCTTGATTCCGGGGGATGCGCCTATCGGGGCGCCCTGTCAGGTTCGATTTCCTGAATCCTCCACCGACGACGTGGGTGGTGACTTTCGGCCCCCTCCGCACATCCGCGACGGTGCACCGTGGCAGCATGCAGAATTCGCGTCATCCGCGGGCCGGTGCCGAGGGGTCGGGGCGGCGGCGCGTCGAAACCGCTCGCGTGCTCGCCCTCTTCGGCACCGTGCTCACCGCCTTCCCGCTGGCCGCGCCGCTGGTGCTCGCTCTCGTCTCCTGGGTCGCCTCCCGCCGGGCGACCGTCGACTATCTGATGCCCGGCGAACTGTTCGTCGTCGTGCTGCTCGGCGGCGTCGCTCTCGTCATCGCGGCCCTTCTCGGCCGTCGGCTGCGCGCGCCCGTCGTCATCGTGCTGGTCGCGGCCGCGCTGCTGCTCGTCGTGGTCGACCTCGTCGCCGCATTCGCGCCGGCCCCGGCCCGCACGCCCGCCGTCGCGACCGTCTATGCGCTGTATGTCGCAGCGGTGCTGGTCATGGCCGTGCTGGGTGCGATCCTGTGCCGGGTGCTGTTCGCGCGCCCTGCCGCCGAGGCTAGCGCTCGAGCTGGGGGAACGCCCAGTACCCGTTGACGCGAAGGATGTCGCGGCGGGTGGCGATCTCCTCGGCGCGCGTCGGCGGGGTGACCGCCGACGACGCGGACCATCGCGGCACGGGGTGAGCGCGGTGCAGGCGATCCCGCAGCAGTCGTCGGGCACTGGAGAACACGTGTGCGGCACGGCGGGCATGGAAACCGCTGGTGACGACCGTGATCTCGCGGATCTCGCGGCCCGCCATCAGATCGAAGAGGGCGAAGGCGTTCTCGATCGTGTTGGTGGCGGATTCGTCGACGCCGATCGCCGCCTCCGGCACGCCCCGCTCGATCAGCAGCTGACGCATGACCGCGCCCTCGGTCCGTCCGTTCCGACGGTTGCCGCCCGACACCAGAACGGTGCAGCGGGAAGCTCTCGAGTGCAGCTGCACCGCATGCTCGACGCGCTGGAGCAGCGTGGCGGTCGGAGCGCCCTCGGGCGTGAGGCCCGCGCCCAGCACCGCGATCGCCGTGTGCGGGTCATCCGTCGGCGATCCGCCCGGTGCGACCAGGTCGATCGGGGTCGAGAGCTCGAAGTGCCGCCGCCGCCAGACCGGCAGATCGTGCGGGTAGTGCGTGGCCAGCTCCCGCCAGGTCCGTTCGGATGAGACCGCCCCGATCAGGTCTCCGAAGAGCGCTCGGCCCACGAGGGCCTGGCGGTTCCGCGGATCCACCGCGAGGATCTCTCTGGTCGTCGCGTCGTACGCGGCGAGGTCGCCGGCGAACAGCGCGATGCCAGCGCGGCACGTCCACAACGGGATGCTCGTGGGCATCATCACCAGGGCAGTGTCGATCCAGCGGGCCGCGCCGGCGTAATCCTGCGCGAAGACCGCGCTGAGAGCCTGGCGTGCCGCGGCGTGAGCGCGATCGGCGGTGTACTCGGAGACGATGTTCGCCACGGCGCCCCCTCTCTGGCTCGACGACGGATACCGCCAGCATCCGGCATCGCCTGGGCTGCTGCGTGCGCTTGCGCCCGCGACGCGGGGCTCCTCCGCCGCCGCCTACGTAGTGAGGCGCGGCGAGCCAGGGGCGGGGCGGTGGTCTGTCCGGTGCGATCGCCGGCGCAGTGCATGTCGCGGCCGACGCGGGCGCCTCCAGACCTCCGCCCGGGCGCGGACTACGTCATTCGCCGTCGCACGGTACGTCGATCGCGACGATCGGATGCGCAGCCCCGAACTGCGGGATTTACCGTCGATGCTTCATCCTGCTCCGTCCATTCCGCACCAGAAGGAACCAATCGCCATGCCCAGCCAGCACCGCTCACCCTCGTCGAGGCGCACCCGACGCATCACGATCGTGGCCGTGGCGGGCGCCGCCGTGGCCCTCATCGTCGGCTCCATCGCCATCACCCTCGCCGCGACGGGCGGCAACCGCGGGTCCGAGTTCGCGAGCGACGGCAAGAACCTGTCCCGTCACGACGCGGCTTGCGCCCAGGTGGCCATCGCCACGACCAAGATCAACAACCTCCTCAGCTCGGCGGAGGCGGCGAAGGATCCGAGGCAGCAGGCTGCTCGCAACCTGGCCGAGGTCTCCTCGATCCTGAAGACGCTCGTGCAGACCACCGGTGGAACGACGGTGCAGCGGATCGCCGAGTCGGCATACCGGTCCGCCACCGACCTGATCGACGCGGTGAACCACACCCCCATCGACAAGGACGCCACGCTGAAGGCAGCCAAGGCGTACAGCACCGACGCGCAGGAGCTCGCCAACGCCTGCATCGCGCCGACGGTCCGCCCGTCGACCACGCCGACCCCGTCGCCGAGCGGCACGCCGGGCCCGAGCGGCTCGCCGACGCCCGGCACCTGAGAAGGCTGAGGCGCCGGCATCCACCCGGGCCTCACTGGGACTGCTGCTGCGCGGCGAGGAGGCGGATGACGTCGCCGCGCTCGAGCGCGCCGAGCTTGCGCATCACCCGGTAGACGTGGGTCTCCGCGGTGCGGGTGCTGATGCCGAGGTGGATGCCGATGTCGTTGTTGCTGGCACCGGTGGCGATCAGGGCGGCGACCTCGGATTCGCGTTCGGTGAGCGTGAGCAGGCGTTCCCGCAGGCGGATCGCGCCGAAGTCTGCCTTGGCGGTGATCTCGAGGTCGGCGCGGAGCAGACGCGCCCGCACCCCCATGGCGGCGTCGCCGCCTTCGACGGCCCAGTCGATCGCCCGCGAGTAGAGGTCGTAGGCGAGACCGAACCGACCCACGTCGCGCAGACGCGACGCGGCCGGGAACACGGCGTCCGGGCTGCGGCTCGCGACCGCATCGACGTAGTCGACGCAGGCGTCGACGAAGGGCGAGGTGCCGGCCGGGAAGAGCGTGTGAAGCTCCTCCACCAGGGCGGGGACCGGGTCGTTTCCGAGTGCGGTGGTCATCGTCATCAGTGCCGAGAAACGCCCGCCGCGCTCGTAGACGCTGCGGGCGGCCTCCCACACCACGAGTGTCGGCTCGCCGTCCGGCGCGCGGTCCTCGGTGGCGTGCACGTCGAGCCACTCGCCGCTCATCCCCGGGAACAGACCCTGAACTCGAGCGCGGAGCGTGCGTCCCCGATCGCGGACCAGGGGGGAGAGGGTCTTGCCCGTGCGCGCGGCCACCACCTCCGCGGCGGTGAAGACCGCGGATGCCTCCGGCTCGCACTGCGGGGGCGGAGCACCGAGCGCGATGATCGAGTTGAGCAGGGGAACGGTGCCATCGAATCGGCCCTGCACCAGCTGCACGGCACCGACGGCGTACGTCGCCCGCCACAGACCGACGGGGTCGGCGGCGCTGCGCGCATCGGCGAAGGCGCGACGGGCGATCGTCTCGGCGTGCACGCAGCGCCCCTCACCGATGAGGGTGAGCACCTCGGCGTCGGCCCGGCGGGTGGTGCACGACCCGGCATCCCGATCGAGGCGGTTCAGCGCCGCTCGGGCGCTCGGGAAATCGCCGCGCCCCACGTGCAGGTAGGCGGACATCTCGCACACGGCGTTGCGTACGAAGGCGGGCGAGGAGCTCGTGTCGACTTCGAGTAGCGCGAGCGCGGCATCCAGGTTGCCGCCACGCAGTTCGATCTCGGCCTGGGCCACGGCGAAGACCGGGGCGATCTCGGGCGGGAAGGTCTCCCGGCCGTGGTCGAGCAGCAGAAGCGCGTCGTCCCGTTGGTGGAGTACGAAGGCGTGCGCATACGCGGAGAGGCCCAGCAGGCGCGCCCCGTTCTCGTCGTGGGTCACCGGGCCCACCAGGCGCATGAGCTCCGCGATGTCGTCCCACTCGGGACGGCCGGACATCAGCATGCGCAGGTAGGCCAGGGCGTGTCCGACCGTGGGCTCGGCCATGAAGTCCGCGCGCGCCACCGCCTTCCGGGCGGCGATGACCTCGTGCACCACCCGTACGGCGATCGCGTCGACCCCGTCCGCATCGGGCACGGTATCGGCCATGGACCCGACGATCGGGGTGACGTTCTGATTCTGGAGGGTCTGCGCCAAACGCCGGCGCGCCAGGGGGGCGAGCTGGTGGCGGAAGTACTCGGCCAGCATGGGCGGCGACACCACGAGGGTGGTCTCCCCGTCGATGACGCGGCACTCGATCAAGCCCCTCAGGTCGAGCCGCTCGAGCACGTCGGCCGGGATCGTTGAGACGAGCGCAGTCCGATCGGCGATGGTCGAGATCGACAGCAGAGCGAGGATGTCGCGGTCGCGCCCGTCGACCTCGGAGAGCAGCTCGGCGACGAGGTCCACGAGCAGCGGCGACCACAGCGCACCGCACGCGTGCCACACGCCTCCGGTGAGCCGGAGCTTCCCATCCGCCCGAGCGGCCTCGGCCACCGCGATCGCCATCTCGCCGTACCCGCCGGACATCGCGTAGATCTCGCTCATGGTCGCCTCGTCGACCGGTCCCTGCAGCCGTGCGGTGATGAGCTGCTCGATCTCTCGGAACCCGAGGGGGCCGAGATCGACCACATAGGGGATCCCGGCGACCAGCGATCGGTCCCCGAACGCCGTCAGACCGCCCGGGCGGATGTCTCCCGCGATCAGCGGGATCTGGTGCCGTTCGGCGGTGGCGGAGAGGATGCCGAACGACAGCTCGTCGACCGCACCGATCGCGTCGACCAGGAGCACCCCGTGGCGCGGCAGGCGTTTGCGCAACTGCTCCGACAGGTCGGCGACGGCGGCGGCACCCCGCGACTCCTTCATCGGATGCAGGCCCGCGAGCGACAGGGAACTCAGCGGCACCGAGGTGAGCTGCGCTGTTCCCTGCACCCGGAAGCAGGTGCGGCCGGATGCCTCCAGTGTGGTCTCCGCCCGATCCATGAAGGTGCGCACCGTTGACATGAACCGGCCGCGCACGGTGATCTGCCGAGCACCCTGGTCGATGAGTCGCTGCACCAGAGCCATTTGAGCACCTCGAACGAACGGCTGATTGGCCATTTTCTGCACTTCCCCCCGAAACAAATGAATCTATTTCAGGAGCGCGCGGGCGCTGCCACGGGTGCAACTTCCGGCTACAAGACGCCGTGCAGTTGCGCCGCGGCTACAGGCAGTCCAGCTGGGCGATCCCCGCGGGCGAGCTGTTCTGCTGACCGCCGGGGAGCACGATGCTCAGCACCGTGCCGGAGGAGGTCTCCCCGTAGACGGTGCCCAGCGCCGTCGCGTTCGCGATCGAGTGCACACCGCCGGAGAGCGCCGCCGTCGAATGGACCGTGCACGACGTGAAGGTGAGCTTCGAGCCGGTGAGATTCGTTCCACTGAACGCGCAGAACGAGCCCGTCACGCAGGAGCCGACCGATTTCGCGGGCGCAACGGTCAGCGTGACGGTTCCGCGCTCCCACGAGACGGTGGTCGCGCTGGTCTGCACGCCACCGGGCACTGCGGCGAGCGCGGCATCCACCTGCTCCTGCACGGAGGGGGAGGCGGTGGGCAACGCGAACGCCGTAGCCGGGAGCGCCAGGATCACGGCCGCCAGTCCGACGAGCAGGTGCCGTGCCACGTCAGTCCCTCCACGCCGTGTAGTTGACGACCGCGGGGGCGTGGAGATCCCGCAGGTCCTGCACTCCGCCCAGATAGATGGTCTCGACCGAGAGGATCCTGCCGGTCGTCGGGCTCAGGATGAGAAGGGACTCGAAACTCGTGTTCGTGGGCGACTTCGCCAGCAGCGCGATCCCCGGCCGACCCAGCCGATCGGTCACCTCGCCGTAGGTGGTGAACCCGTCGACGTGCCGAAGGGCGGAGAGCACCGCGCTCTCCTGCTGCGAGGTGAGCGTCCACTCGTTCAGCAGTGACGTGACCGCGTCGAGGAGGTCGACCGGGTCGTCGTTCCCCTCCCCGGCGACGAGCTGGAGGTATTCCAGCATGCTCGCCGAGTCGGTGGGCGGCGCCCCCTGGTTGAGCACCCCCAGTTCGCCCGCGCTGTAGGTCTGCGACGAGAGCAGCGTGCCCTCCTGCGGGGGAAGGGCGCCGCCGTCGCCGGGTGCCGTGTCGGTCGCGATCGTCTTGCCGACGGTGCGCACGAGGGTGCCCGAGAGGTCCGGGCTCCAGGTCAGGGTGACATCCTCTGTGGAGATGAAGGAGGACGGCGAGTCCTTGAAGTCGGCATCGACGTTGAGGTTCCAGGTGGCGTAGGAGGCCCGGCGGCTCTCGGCCGGTCCGGTCGTCGAACGCAGCTGGTCCATCGCGCGGTGCATGACTTCTCCGAACGTGTATGGCGACGGGGTCGCGGTGAGGAGGGGCGGGGTTGCGGCGACCGCCTTGGTGGCGGTGTGCGATCCGAACAGGTTCCAGCCCTGCAGCACCAGCACGATCACGAGCAGCAGCGCGACCGCGCTCGGCAACGCGATCCAGGTGCGTCGATTCCGCCACACCGACTCCACGGGGTCGCGGGGCACCGCACCCGTGATGCGACCGAGGTCGACGAGCGCGCGCACATCCAGGGGCGAGTCCAGTGGGGTGGTGGCGGGATCGGCCGAGCGGATGAGGCGGCCGAGCTCTTCGTCGTCAAACATGCGAGTCCTCCTCCTGTCCGCTCGACGCGATCTGCTCATCGGAGGTGCGGGTCGGCTCCAGGATCCGCCGCAGACGCTGACGGCCGCGACTGATCAGCTTCCAGGCCGCCTGCTCACTGCAGCCGAGCACCTTCGCCACGTCGGCCGCGCCGAGCCCCTCCCAGTAGGTGAGCTCGAGCGCCTCCCGTTCCCTCACCCCGAGCAGTTCCATCGCGCTCCGGATGCCGTCAGGCGCTGTCGCCTCCCCGGCCTGCGCATGGCGCAGAGCGTCGAGCAGTTTCAGGTCGCGGGCGCGGCGCCGGTACGCGTTGCCGAGCACGTTGCGGGCCACCTGGTACAGCCACGGGAGCTCCGGCGGCTCGGCCGGGTCGAACTTCCGCCACGCGATCGCGAAGCACTCTGCCGCCACGTCGCGGGCGGTTTCGGCGTCGACCCGACGCTCGGCGAACCGGAGCACGTGGTTGTAGTAGCGGTGGTAGACGTCGTCGAACTCTGATCGAGCCACTCCACCCTCCGCCCTGCCGAAGCAGGTCGAGGCGCCTGCACTCCTAGTGTTTCCGGATCATCAAGCATCCTGACATCCGTGCGGAAAAAAACCACCGCCGCGCAGTGCTCTCCTGAGTGCGTGGTCCGGGCAGAACGACGAAACGGCCCTCGAGCCACTCGGAAGCCGTTCGCGTGTTGAATTGAGTGAAGCGAGCCCACCATCTTTCGTGGGCTCGTTCGTAGCTGATCCTCCACAGTGGAGTTTCAGATCCTCCGCACCGTTGTGCAGGTCGCCGCCATGCAAGCGCCCCCAAGTACCCCGGCCGCGGTAAGTGCGACGCGTCGGCGCAATAGCGCAATAGACCTGCTTGCGGCGAACTAGCCTACGAACGCATGGTCAAAGTGAATTCGCGCAGTTCGCTCCAACGACGAGATATGCGGCTATCGGCGCCAGTAGCGTCACCCCTGCGGCTACGCCAAACGCGAGCCGCCCCCGGTTTACCCTCCCCACTCTCTCCAGAGCGGCCTGCGAGTTAGCGATGAATACGCTGCAAAGTCCAGCTATGGGCGGAAGGACGAAAACTGCCAAGAGGAAGATCTCGTTGACCAGATGCGGTGCAGTTGGCAGCGGCCCTCCCAGCCCCTGAAGTCCTGTAAAGAGCAGAATCTGGAATAAAGAGGCTGCCAATCCGAACAAGAACGAAATCGCGAGCCCTACGCCCAGCACGATGGAACCCGGCCGTCCTGGGCCCGCTTGCCGCAGGCCGATCCAAAGGTAAAGCACCCCACTCGCTGCAACGATCACGAGAGTGGCCACAATGGTCCACGTTGCGTAAGCGGGGTATTGGTTGAAGTCACAAGTGATCGCCGGAGGGCTTACATAGAACCAACCCCATTGTTGCCACAGCGAAGCCACCACCCAGACAATCGCAGGTCCGAGACCGGCGAACTGGATGTGCAGCATGTTTTTGACGCCGCTCGGTCCGTCTGGCATGGTCGTCCCAGTCTGCCTCAAAGGGCCGCCAGCTGTCCGAGCTTCGCCGCAAATGCCGCGCCCAAATCTGCGAGTTCGGTGGCTGCCACGTTGGGGGCTGGGTCTGTCGCCGGATCTTTCTGCTTTCCGGGATGGCGAGGGAAGTGGTAGGCGTTGTCCTTGAACAACACTGATCCGGTTACGCCTGGGTTTGATGTCGTGTAGACGCTCATGGCCAGCTGAGCGGCGACGACCAGGGAGCTCTGACAGCGGTGGATGATAAATTGTCGCCATCGGTACGTGGGATCATTATAACACCGTTGAAGGTAGTCGCCTAGACCCACCTCCAACGGGATGGTCCGGGTTGGGTAAAGCGCGATGAGGTTGTATCCATCGATGTCCGCGATCAGCTGATCGAAGGTGAAACGCCCAGTGGAACCACCAACATAGGTCCCGAAGTACGCGGAGACGCCGGCAGAGTAGCCCGCCAGGCGGGCAATTTCGTAATTCTGCCAAACTGAATTTAGATCAAGCGCCCAACCCGCGAGGTCGGAGATCTGCACTTCAGTATCGCTCGTCGGTGCGCCCCAATAGAGGTAACCGCGCGTCGTTGCCGCCCAGTGATCGATCTTCCCCGGGTGCGGAGTTCCCGTAGGGATCGTGGGCGCGGACGCCTTGATAGCGTCGGCGACATTTGTAAGCGAAGTTGGAACAGGGGTGTAGTACGCGAACGCCTCCTGTGAGCTATAGCTCGTATTCTGAAGCAGAATGCCCATCAAGACGACGTTGTCGACCTCGGCCTGAGACGTCAATGCTTGGCGAACGCCGACAGCCCTGTCGGCCGCGTATGCAGATTGCACGAACCACCAGTAGAACGAATCGAACCCTAGAGTCGATCCCGAGGTGATCACAAGAGTGATGGACACGCCTGTCATAGCTAGAAGCCGAGGTTTCCGCTGTACCCGGTCGACATCCAGCTCACGAAGGAACACGGTCGCGTCGTACCGCAAGAACATGCGCCTGCACCTCGTGCCCACTCTCGGCGAGCAACGACTCGACCAGATCACCGGGACGAAGCTGACGGCGCTGTACAGGCGCCTCGAGACCTCAGGGCGCGCAGACGGTGCCGGCGGCCTTCCCGCTCGCACGGTTCGGTACATCCACACGATCCCGCACAGCGCTCTCAGCGCCGCTGTGAGGGACGGACGCCTCGCGGTGAACTCGGCAGACAAGGCGGTGCCGCCGTCCTCGCGTCTGGCCGCTTCGCCTGAGATGCACACATGGTCCGGGGAGGAGCTCGGCCGCTTCCTCGACTGGGCCAGGGCTCGCGACGAAGAACTGCACCCGGCCTGGCTGGTGCTCGCCATGACCGGCATGCGCCGCGGTGAGGCGCTCGCCCTCCGGTGGGGGGATGTGGACTTCGACGCGGCCACGATCAGCGTCAGGCGGGCCCTCACGCTCGTCCGCAACAAGGGCAACGTCGGCGAGATGGTCATCGGCCCACCCAAGTCCGGAAAGCCCCGCGTGATCGACGTCGACGAACAGACACTCGCCGCACTCCGCAGCTACCGCGCCTGGCGCGGCTCCGTCGCCCTCACCCTCGCTCGCGCGGACGCCTACGTCCTCGGCCGCATCGACGGCGCCCAACGCCAGCCAGAGCACTTCTCCCGGTCATTCCAGACCCAGCTGGCGGCCGCTCGCGCGGAACTCGGCGAGGATCTTCTGCCCGAGATCCGACTCCACGACCTGCGGCACACCCACGCGACGCTCCTGCTCGCCGGCGGCGTCCACCCGAAGATCGTCAGCGAACGCCTCGGTCACGCGAAAATCTCGATCACCCTGGACACGTACTCGCACGTGATTCCAACGCTGCAACGCGAAGCTGCCTCGAAGCTGGCATCGCTCGTGTACGGAGCGGGCGCATGACGTGGTTCAACGTGGTTCTCCCCGTCCTGACGCTGATGCTCGGCTACGCGGGCACGCTTCTTACCGAGTCGCGCCGGGATGCGAGGCAGAGGATCCGGGATGCCGAAGCTCGCATCGCCTCGCGCGCACAAGCCACGGTCGATCGTCGAGAACAGTTCGAGTTGGCGTCCCTCAAAGATGCCTACGCAAGCCTCACTCGACTGGCGCGGGTCACGATGCGGTTCCACATGGTCGACCTCGAAGTCGCGAGGTCCACCAACAGCCCATACGGCTCCCACCGAACGGATGACATTCCGGGCGTACGGGAGATCGAGGATGAGGCGCTGCTTGCAAATCAGGAATGCGACGCGCTCATCCAGTTGATACTCGACGACGGGATCAGAAAAATTGCTGACGACGCGCAGACGCGACTCAACTCGATCGCATTAGGCCAGAAGACGGAGTCAGAGGCCGAATTCGCCGTGCGCCAAGCAATGGCAGCGACGCGAACCGCCCAATTGACGGTCGCCTCTCGGATCCGCGATCTCTACGTCGCGGAGCCCCTCAGCCGCCCGTGACCTGCTTCGTCACATCGACTGCTGCTTCTGCGATGGCCGCCAGTGCCGCAGCGTCGTAAACGATTCCGCGAAGTACCGTCGAAGTGCGCCCAACCCAGGCCATGAAGGCCTCGTAGCGTGAAGAGCTCGGTCCATCCGCGATTCTGATATCCAGTGCGATTGCGGTCATCGCTCCGATCAGTTCGTTGATCGTCGACCTCAAGTCAAATGACCCTAAAATCGCGGACTCCTTCAGCGCCGCTCGAGCGGACTCAAGGATTCGGAAGAGGTACTCCTTCTCGGCGGGATCCCAGCCGGACAACTCGCTGTCGATGATCGCCGTCGCCTGCTCAATGCACTGCAGCAACGACGCCCGATGCGTCGGGCTGCCGCCAGTCGAGACCCCGACCTTTTCGATCAGCAAGCCAAGCGACCGAAGCATCGCTGCGGAGTCATTTCGCAGCATTGCAACGTTGGTGTTGCTGCCTGGCTTAAATCCCTGAGTGTAAGCGAACACGGCCTCGTACCAACCGGTGACATAGGCCCTGAAGTCCTCCATGTCATCGCCGGCCCTCTCCATGGCCGAGATGTCGATCTCGATTCGCGCTAGCAACTCGACAGCATCGCGGTGCTGTTCCCAGAATTCTCGCGTGGTGAGAACGCCTCCTCCGCGGGCGAGTTCGACCGAACTTCCGGCCGTCACAGCCCATCCTTTGAGGAGTTCGTGGAGCTCGAACGCTGGGTTCGACATCGGAGGCCAATCTAAGGGAGCGACGTTGCTTAGGTATCACGCCGGTATCACGCGGCCTGAAACAGCGAATCCCAGCTCTGCTTTCTCAAGCAAACACTGGGATTCGATGGTGCGCGAGGGGGGACTTGAACCCCCATGCCCTCACGGGCACACGGACCTGAACCGTGCGCGTCTGCCAATTTCGCCACTCGCGCAGACTTAGCGAGATTAGCACAGCACGGCGGGCTGGTCGAAGGCGAGGCACCCGTGCTCCGCGCAGACGAATCCGCTGGCTGCCTGGAGCCCCGCTCACAGCCCGGGCGGCTAACATCGGTTACTCAGGGGAGTGGCAGCGAGGGAGACCATTGGGCCTACTGGACAGCTTCGAACGTGGTCTTGAGCGCGCGGTGAACGGCGCCTTCGCCAAGACGTTCAAGTCAGGGCTGCAGCCGATCGAGATCACTGCGGCCCTTCGTCGCGAGCTCGACACGAAGGCCGCAGTCGTCGCTCGCGACCGCATCCTCGTTCCCAATCGCTTCACCGTGCGTCTGGCCCGCGGTGACTACGACCGCATGACCGGCATCGGCCCCGTGCTCATTGACCAGCTCACCCAGCTCGTCACCCAGCATGCCGTCGCTCAGCACTATCAGTTCGCCGGCGGCATCTCGATCGCGCTGGAGAAGGACCCGTCGCTCACAGAAGGGGTCGTGCAGATCGACTCCGAGAGCGTCAAAGGGCACGTCACGTGGAACCCGGTGCTGGATGTCGCGGGCAAGCGCTACCCCATCGTCAAGAGCCGCACGGTGATCGGGCGCGGCAGCGACGCCGACATCACGGTCGACGACACCGGCATCTCCCGCAAGCACGTGGAGGTGCTGTGGGACGGCGCCCGCGCACAGGTCAACGATCTCGGCTCCACGAACGGCTCCCTTCTTAATGGCGTGCGGGTCACGAAGGCCCCGCTGCCACCCGATTCCGTGATCGACATCGGTCGAACCCGTATCGTTTTCCGTGTGCTTGCCCAGTCCGCCGACGTCGACCAGTTCTCCGACCTGCGCGTCGGCGACGATCCCGGTGGCATTCGATGAGCGAACTGACCCTGCTGCTGCTGCGGTTCGGGCTGCTCTTCATCCTCTGGGTGTTCGTCTTCGCGGTCGTCTACGCGCTGCGCACCGACCTGTTCGGCCAGCGTGTGCGCAAGCTTCCGTCGCAGCCGGCGAGCGCCGCGCCGTTCGTCGCATCGGCCATGGCGCCCTCGGCGGCACCGGTTGCACCGTCGTCGGTTCGGTCCCCCGCGACCCCGGCCCCGCCCGCGCGGAACGGTCTCGCCACCCGCCTGGTGATCACCGCCGGTCCCAAGGAGGGCTTGGAGCTCACCCTGCCGGACGAGCCGCTCACCATCGGGCGCAGCAGTGAGAGCGGTCTCGTCATCCGTGACGACTACACCTCCACGCACCATGCGCGCCTCATGCGCTGGGACGACTCCTGGGTCGTGCAAGACCTAGACTCGACCAACGGCACGTTCCTCGATGGTGTGCGAGTGACCCTTCCGACCCCTGTACCCCTCAACACCCCGGTTCGGATCGGCACGACAAGCTTCGAACTTCGGCGGTAGCAATGGCAGCTTCGGGAAAGAGCGCTGCTGTCTCGCATGTCGGCAAGATCCGGGCGAACAACCAGGATTCCGGGTATGCCGGCACCCAGCTCTTCGTCGTCGCCGACGGCATGGGCGGTCACGCGGGCGGCGATGTGGCCTCCGCACTCGCCCTCAAGCGCGTCATGGAGGCGGATCGGCCCTACGCCTCCGCCAACGACGCCGAGTTCGCCCTGCACTCCTCCCTCATCGCCGCCAACTCCCTGCTGGCCGAGACGGTCTTCGAGCACCCGGAACTCACCGGCATGGGCACGACCGTCAGCGCCATCCTCCGCGCGGGCGACTCGGTGGCGATCGCGCACATCGGCGACTCCCGCATCTACCTCCTCCGCGACGGCAAGCTCAAGCAGATCACCGCCGACCACACCTTCGTGCAGCGCCTCGTCGACAGCGGCCGCATCACCCCCGAGGAGGCCGCGGTCCACCCGCGGCGCTCGGTGCTCATGCGGGTGCTCGGAGACGTGGATGCCGCCCCCGAGATCGACACCACGGTGCACGACGTCAAACCGGGCGACCGTTGGCTCCTCTGCTCCGACGGTCTCTCCAGCTACGTCTCGGACGAGAAGATCGAGATCGTGCTCAACGGCCTCCCCAACGCTCGGGATGCCGCGGACCGCCTCGTCAAGGAGAGCCTCGACCAGGGCGCGCCCGACAACGTCACCGTTGTGGTGGTGGACATCGACGAGTCCGGGGAGTCCGCATCCGTCCCGGCGTCGATCGTCGGCTCCGCGGCGCTGCCGCTGACCTTCGAGGGGGACACCGGGCGGCGCCCGCTGCGTCTTCCCACCCTTCTGCTGCATCCGCTCAAGTCCACGCAGCAGGAGGACAGCCATTTCGAGCCCGAGTCCGAGGAGTACCTCGACGAGCTGATCCTCGAAGACCGGCGGCGAGCGCGCAACCGGCGGATCGGCTGGCTGGTCGGTGTGATCATCGTCGTGCTGCTCATCGTCACCGCGCTCTTCGTGGGGTACCGCGTCACCCAGACCCACTACTACGTGGGGGTGGACGGCCAGACGGTCGCCATCTACCGCGGGGTGCAGCAGGACATCGGCCCGATCTCGCTGCACAGCGTCTACCAGCAGACCAGCATCCAGCTCTCCGACCTGAGCAGCTACGCGCGACAGACCGTGGAGGACACGATCAACGCGGACAGCCTGTCCGACGCGAAGAGCATCATTCAACGCCTCGGCGCCGGCACGAACTGATCATGACGCAGGCCCCCACCGCCCCACGCCCCGTCGACGCCGGCCCGCTGCAGGTGTTCACCCGCACGATCAAGCGCATCCGCGTTCCCGCCAAGCTGCGCAACCTCGAGCTCGCCCTTCTGCTCTTCGCCGCGCTGATCGTCGAGTTCGCCGTCGTGCTGGTGCAGCTCGGCGCGCTCGGCCGGCTGTTCCCCAACATGCTGATCCTCACGGGAGCCCTCGGTCTGCTCGCGATCGCGATGCACATCGTGCTGAGGTTCACTGCGACGGAGGCCGATCCGTTCATCCTCCCGGTGATCTTCCTGCTGAACGGCATCGGCATCGCCGAGATCTATCGCATCGACCTCGCGAAGAGCCTCACGGGTTGGGGCTCCGCCGGAATCCGGCAGATCGCCTGGACGGCGATGGCCATGGTGATCGCGGGCGCCGTGCTGCTGCTGATCCGCAACCATCGCGTCCTGCAGCGCTACCGCTACGTTGCGATGTTCGTCGGCATCGTGCTTCTGCTCCTCCCCATGCTCCCCGGGATCGGTCGCACGGTCAACGGCGCCCGGCTCTGGATCGGCATCGGCTCGTTCACCTTCCAGCCCGGTGAGCTCGCCAAGATCGCCCTCGCCGTGTTCTTCGCCGGCTACCTGGTGACGGCCCGCGACAGCCTCTCGATGGTGGGTCGCAAGTTCCTCGGAATGCGGCTGCCGCGCGCCCGCGATCTCGGCCCGATCCTGGTCATCTGGGCGGCTGCGATGGTGGTGCTCATCTTCCAGCGCGACCTCGGCACCGCACTGCTCTACTTCGGCCTCTTCCTTGTCATGATCTACGTGGCCACCGCACGCATCAGCTGGGTGATCCTCGGCCTCAGCCTCTTCGTCGGCGGCGCGGTGATCGCCGGCTCGGTGCTCAGCTACGTGCACGGCCGCTTCACCTCGTGGCTCGACCCGTTCAACCCGGCCATCTACGACAGGGTCGGCGGCAGCTACCAGCTCGTGCAGGGCCTGTTCGGCCTCGCCCACGGCGGCCTCGTCGGCACCGGCCTCGGCCAGGGCCGCCCCACCATCGTTCCGCTCGCCGAGAGCGACTACATCATCGCGAGCCTGGGGGAGGAGCTCGGCCTCGTCGGCCTGTTCGCCATCCTCGCCCTGTACCTCCTGTTCGTCTCGCGCGGCTTCCGCATCGGCTTCGCCGGTCAGGATGACTTCGGCCGCCTCCTCGGCGTGGGCCTCTCGTTCGTCATCGCCCTCCAGGTCTTCATCGTTGTGGGCGGGGTCACGCGGGTCATCCCCCTCACCGGTCTGACCACGCCGTTCCTCGCGGCCGGTGGCTCGTCGCTCGTGGCCAACTGGATCATCGCCGCACTGCTGCTGCGCCTCTCCGACAGCGTGCGCAACCAACCGAGGGTGGTGATCGAGTGAACCGCGAACTCAAGCGGGTGAGTCTGGCGGTGCTGGTCATGTTCGTGCTGCTGTTCGGGTCGACGACCGTGATCACCGTGTTCCAGGTGGACAACCTGCGCAGCAACCCCCACAACGTGCGCACGCTGTACGACAGCTACTCGGCCGAGCGCGGCCCGATCCTCGTCGACGGCCAGGCGATCGCCGAGTCGACGCCCAGCAACGACGCCTACAAGTTCCAGCGCGTGTACTCGCAGCCCGAGCTCTACTCGGCGGTGACCGGATACTTCACACTCAACCAGGGCAACACCGGGATCGAGGGCGCGCTCAACGACTATCTGAGCGGCAACGCCAACGACCAGTTCCTCGACTACGTGAACTCCCTGCTCACGGGCCAGAACCCGAAGGGCGCGGCGGTGGCGACCACCATCGACCCGAAGGTGCAGCAGGCCGCGTGGGATGCGTTCGGCAACCACACCGGCGCGGTCGTCGCGATCAACCCGAAGACGGGCGCAATCCTCGCCATGATCTCGAAGACCGCCTACGACCCCAACCTGCTCGCGTCGCACAACACCAGCAGCGTGATCGCCCAGTACAAGGCGCTGCTGGGTTCGCCGCTGCATCCGCTGTTCAATCGCAGCATCGCCGGCGACCTGTACCACCCCGGTTCGGTCTTCAAGCTCGTGGTCGCCTCTGCAGCGATCGACAGCGGCAGGTACACGCCCGACAGCGAATTCCCCAACCCGCCCACGCTGAAGCTGCCCGGCACCAACACGTACATCAACAACGCCGAGGGCGGAACCTGCGGCGGCACGCCCACGGTCACCATCGCCACCGCTCTGCGCCTCAGTTGCAACATCCCCTTCGCCGAGCTCGGTCTCGCACTCGGGCAGGACGAGATCGCCAAGTACGCGAAGGCGTACGGCTACGGTCAGTCGCTCTCCGTGCCCATGGCCGTCACGCCCAGCACCTACCCGTCCGGCATGGATGACTCGCACACCATGCTCTCGTCGTTCGGTCAGTACGACGACCGGGTGACGCCCCTCCAGATCGCGATGACCACCGCCGCCATCGCCAACGGCGGCGAGCTCATGAAGCCCACCCTGATCCAGCAGATCACGGCACCCAACCTCACCGTGATCCAGCCCTATCAGCAGGTGGTCCTCGGGCACCCGATCAGCTCTGGATCGGCCTCGACACTCACCACGCTGATGATCGCCAACGTCGCCAATGGAGCAGCCAGTAATGCAAGAATTGCAGGAGTCGATGTTGCCGGTAAGACAGGCACAGCCCAGAACGGCGATGGCAAGCCGTACACGCTCTGGTTCACCGGTTTCGCTCCCGCCAACGACCCACAGGTGGCAGTCGCCGTGGTCGTAGAGAACGGGACGAGCTTCGGCAACGCGGTCGCGGCGCCGATCGCACGAACAGTTATTGAGGCGGTGTTGAACAAATGAGACCCACGAGTGGCCTCACGTTCGGGGGGCGCTACCAGCTCTCCAGCCGCGTCGCGATCGGCGGCATGGGCGAGGTCTGGCAGGCGACCGACCTGGTCATCGGTCGCACCGTCGCCATCAAGATCCTCAAGGACGAGTACCTCGGCGACCCCGGGTTCCTCGAGCGCTTCCGTGCCGAGGCCCGCCACGCCGCTCTCGTCAACCACGAGGGCATCGCCAACGTCTTCGACTACGGCGAGGAGGACGGCAGCGCCTACCTGGTCATGGAACTCGTTCCGGGCGAGGCGCTCTCCACGATCCTCGAGCGCGAGCGCGTGCTCTCCACGGATCGGGTGCTCGACATCGTCGCCCAGACCGCGTCGGCACTCCATGCCGCGCACTCCGCCGGGCTCGTGCACCGCGACATCAAGCCGGGCAACCTGCTCATCACGCCCGACGGGCGGGTGAAGATCACCGACTTCGGCATCGCGCGCATCGCCGACCAGGTGCCGCTCACGGCTACCGGACAGGTGATGGGAACCGTGCAGTACCTCTCGCCGGAGCAGGCGAGCGGGCATCCCGCATCCCCCACGACCGACATCTACTCGCTGGGCATCGTCGCCTACGAGGCGCTCGCGGGGCGGCGGCCGTTCACCGGCGAATCGCAGGTGGCCATCGCCATGGCGCAGATCAACGAGATCGCGCCCGACCTTCCGGTCACGGTCTCGGAGCCGGTGCGCAATCTCGTCTTCGCGTGCATCGCCAAGAACCCGGCGGACCGCCCCGCCTCCGCCGCCCACCTCGCTCGCGCCGCGCAGGCGCTGCGCCGAGGGGATGTCTCGGGGGCTGCCGCATCCGTGCCCGGCATCCTCGGCGCCACGAAGACCCTGTCTCCCAGCACCTCCCTCGCCACGACGGTCATGCCCGCCGCGGGGATTCCGGAGCCCGACCCCACGCAGGTGTCGAAGCGCCGTAGTCCGTGGACCTGGCCTCTCGTTGCGCTCATCGCCATCCTGCTCGTGGTGCTGGTCTTCTCCCTCATCACGCTGCTCGGCAACCCTTCCGGCAAGCCGACCCCCTCACCCAGCCCGTCGACGAGTCAGTCCTCCCCTTCGGCGAGCCCCTCACCCTCGACGACGCCCACGAGCTCGACCGTCACCATCTCGGCCGACCAGTTCACCGGCAAGTCGCCGGCGCAGGTCAACAGCCTTCTCACGTCGTTCGGGCTCTCCGGAACCCTGGTTCCGGATGCCGGCACGCCGCCCACCCCCGCGGATGCGAACACCGCGTTCTCGGTCGCGCCCACCGGCAACCTGGACAAGGGCACGAACGTCACGGTGAAGTTCTACGGCGCGTTCCCCACGCCGGGTGCGCCGGCAGCGCTCGACCCCACCTCGGAGAGCGTGGCCGCGGGCAGTTCCGCCTCCTTTGGAATCCCCGCGTACACGGTGTGCCCCAACCAGTCGACCCTCACCAGCTACGCGTTCACGGTCACGCCGAGCACGGGGGCGCCGGCCGTCACGCTGAACCCGGCGAGTCCTGTGCCGGGCAACACCGCCACCATCCAGGTGGCCGTTCCGAGCGGTGCCGCCAGCGGCGCGACGTACTCGATCACGTACACGGCGAACTGCTCCGGGGCACAGTCCCCGAGCTCCCCGGCGTCGACGCTGACCGTCAAGTAGGGCGCCTCGCCCCAGCCGAACGCTCAGCAGCCACCCAGTACACTGGCTAGCACTCGCCCCGCACCACACAGGAGAAGAGCATCGTGACCGAAGGCACCCGCCTGCTTGCAGGCCGCTATCAGGTCGGTGCCCTTATCGGTCGCGGCGGCATGTCCGACGTGCACGTCGGCACCGACTCGCGCCTCGGCCGTCGCGTCGCCATCAAGCTGCTCAAGCCGTCGCTCGCCACCGACCCGAAGTTCCGGGTGCTCTTCCGCGAGGAGGCGCAGAAGGCCGCGCGCATGGCGCACCCCACCATCGTCCGCGTCTTCGACGCCGGCGAGGAGACGGTCACCGGTGAGAACGGCCTGGAGACCCAGGTCCCCTACATCGTCATGGAATACGTGGACGGGCGCGTGCTCCGCGACATCATCGCCGAGGGACCGGTCGACCCGAAGCAGGCGGTCCACATCGTGAGCGGCATCCTCACCGCCCTCGAGTACAGCCACCGCGCGCTGCTCGTGCACCGCGACATCAAGCCCGCCAACGTCATGGTCACCGCCAACGGCCAGGTCAAGGTCATGGACTTCGGCATCGCCCGTGCCGTCTCCGACAACGCGGCGACCGTGGCGGATGCCAGCAGCCTGATCGGCACGGCGCAGTACTTCTCGCCCGAGCAGGCCCGGGGCGAAGCGGTGGATGCCCGCACCGACCTCTACTCGACCGGCGTCGTGCTCTTCGAGCTCCTCACCGGCAGGCCGCCGTTCCGTGGCGAGCGGGCTGCCGCGGTCGCCTACCAGCACATCAGCGAGGCGCCGGTGGCGCCGAGCACCCTCAATCCGAAGGTTTCGCCGGCGCTCGACGCCGTCGTGCTGCGGGCGCTCTCGAAAGACAAGTTCGAGCGCTTCCAGACGGCGGCGGAGTTCCGCACCGACCTGGAGGCCGCCGGCTCGGGCGAGATCCCGACCAGGAAGCTCCCGGCCGCCGGCGACTTCAACTCCACCCTCTTCGGGGTCAACCCGAACGCGACCGCGGGCTCCGAGGCCGCGCTGCGGCAGTTGCAGGCACCCGACGATGAACGGGCGGTCCGCACGCAGAACCGACCGCCGGTCGCATGGATCTGGGTCGGCATCCTCACCATCGCCGTCATCATCGTGGCCGTGAGCTTCTGGGTCATCAACCTCCCGCCGACCACACTCGGCGACGACCTCTCGGTCAAGATCCCCAACCTCGCGGGAAAGACCTACGACGAGGCGAAGAAGACGCTCACAGCCGACGGCCTGATGCCCACGAGCACGCAGGAGACGAGCGCGACCGTGGCCGACGGCTCGGTTATCCGCACGTCGCCGCCGGAGGGCACGCGCGTGGGCAAGGGACAGCAGGTGACGGTCGTCGTCTCCACCGGCAAGGAATCGGTGGTCGTCCCCAGCGTCTCGAACATGGCGGAGGCCGATGCCATCGCGGCCATCAAAGCGCACGGTCTCACCTACGGGCAGTCCACGCCATCCCATTCGCCCACGATCGCCAAGGGGGTCGTGATCAGCAGCAGCCCCGACGGCGGCGCGTCGGTGCGACTGGGCGACAAGGTGGATCTCGTGGTGTCGGACGGCCTGATCTCGATCCCGCCGGTGGTGGGTCAGGACATCGCGGCCGCGAACACTACGCTCGGCGCGCTGCAGCTCAACATCAACCCCGTTCAAGACACGAGCTGCTCCGGCGGCAAGGTCACCTCGCAGTCGCTCACCGGCGACAACCAGCCGCAGAAGTCGTCGATCACGATCCGCTACTGCGCCGCCACCTCGGGCGGCTGATCGTCGGCCGGCGTCAGCCCAGGTTGACGAGCGGCGTCAGACCCTTCGCGGTCTGCTGCGCGGCGGGCAGTCCCGCCACGGCGAGCCAGTTCGCCAGCATGAGGTACCCGCCTTCGGTGAGCACGGATTCCGGGTGGAACTGCACCCCGAAGATCGGTGCGCTCTCGTGCCGCAGCCCCATGATCACGCCGCCCGTAGTGCGTGAGGTGACCACCAGCTCGGCCGGGACGGTGCCGTCCACGACGGCGAGGGAGTGGTACCGGGTCGCCGTGAAGGGCTGGGGCACCCCCTCGTAGAACGCGCTGTCGTCGTGTTCGATGAGCGACGTCTTGCCGTGCATGAGCTCTTCCGCGTGGGTCACTGTGGCTCCCATCGCCTCGGCGATGGCCTGGTGCCCGAGGCATACCCCGAGCAGCGGCTGGCCGGAGCCGAGCGCCGCGCGCACGATCGGGATCGACACACCGGCGTCGGCCGGCGTGCCGGGCCCGGGGGAGAGCAGCACCGCGTCGTAGTCCGCGATGCGGGCGGCAGCGTCATCCGCCGCGAACGCGTCGTTGCGCACCACGTCGGTCTCGGCGCCCAGTTGCAGAAGGTATCCGTTCAGCGTGTACACGAAGCTGTCGTAGTTGTCCACGACCAGAACGCGCGTCACTGGTTCACCGTCACATCGTTGACGTTGACGAAGGTGTTGAGCCAGGGGAACACGAAGACCACCAGGAGTGTGAGAACGAGGGTGAAGAAGATGATCATCAGGATAACGCGGAGCCAGACCGGTCCCGGCATGAGCCGCCACAGTGCACCGTACATGGTCAGCCCTTCCCCGCCGCGATCGTGTCCGCGACGGCCTTCGGCGCTCCCGCGCTCACCGGCTGCCAGGACTCGAGCGATGCGTACGCGATGATGCGCTCGGATGCCGAGAACATGGGGTTGCAACTGGTCATGGTCATGATCCGATCGGTGGGGGCGGCGCCCGGCGCCCGGGGCACGGGGTCCAGCACGTCCACCGCCGTGGGCCGCACGTATTCGAGGCCGCGGAACGCATAGGTGTAGTAGCCGATCGCGGTCTGGACGTAGATCTTGTCGCCCACCTGCAGCGAGGCGATCTGCTTGAACGGCGCTCCGTGCGTGGTGCGGTGCGCGGCGACTGCGAAGTTGCCGATCTCTCCGGGCATGGCCGTTCCCGGATAGTGGCCGATCCAACCCTGGTCGAGCACGTCGTGCGTGCCGACGCCCTGTGCGAGCGTCTTCGCGTATTCCGTGCCGAATCGCGGGATGTACACGACGGCGAACTGTGCCGCGTTGCCGGGAACGGCGGATACCGCCGGTGTTCCGTAGTCCTTGACGGCGGCGGGAGGTGCTGCCTTGATCGGCACCTCGCTCAGGTGCTGGGCCAGCTGGGCGCCCGCCTTGTCCTGCTGGGCTCCCACGATGATGTCGTTGAGCCAGAGCTGCCAGCCGAGGAAGAGGAAGACGAGCACGCCCGCCGTGATGAACAGTTCCCCGATGACGCCGACGACGCTCACGCGCGGACGTTTCGCCGCCCGGCGGGCCTGCCTCCCCACTGGCGGGTTGTCGCTCATGTACTAGATTCTAGGCTTCGCGCCTGATCCGGAGCCTCTTCCTCACAATACGGCCGGGGCTCGCACCGTTCCGCACGCTACAATTCCGGAATGGCCAGAACGAACTCCCGTACGAAGTCCGCTGTCCCCGAGGAGACCCGGGGTGGCGACGACGCACCCAACCCGATCTGGTTCAAGCCCATCATGTTCGGCCTGATGATCATCGGCCTCGCCTGGATCATCGTGTACTACGTGAGCGGCAACACGCTGCCCGTTCCCTCGCTGGGCACCTGGAACATCCTCGTCGGCTTCGGAATCCTCTTCATCGGGTTCCTCATGACCACGCGCTGGCGCTGATCCGCCACCGAGTTACACGGCTGTAATTATCCCCACTGTGGAGACAGCTGTGGATAACTTCTAGCCTCGCGCCGCGAGCAGCACGACCCCGATCGCGGTGAGCACCACCAGCAGAAGCAGCACGCCCGCCACCAGCATCCACTGGGCGAAGCGCCGTTGACGCGCCCTCGTGCGCACGAACACGAGACCGACGAGCCCCCCGATGACAAGGCCTCCCAGGTGGGCCTGCCACGAGATGCCGGGGATGATGAATCCCGCCGCCAGGTTGACGCCGATGACGACGAGCAGCTGAGTGCCGCTGGCCCCCAGATGTCGCGCGATCACGAAGTACGCGGCGAACAGCCCGAAGATCGCTCCGGATGCTCCGAGCACCGGCGTGGACGGCGCGATGAACAGCACCGCCACCGAACCGCCGATCCCGCTGAGCAGGAACAGCGCGGCGAACCTCGCCCGGCCCAGCATCGGTTCGATCTGCCGGCCGAGCACCCAGAGGGAGAACATGTTCAACGCGACGTGCGGAAGACTCGCGTGCACGAAGAGCGCGGTCACCATCGTCCACGGCCGGAGGACTGTGAAGGGCGGGTAGTACAGCAGCTGGTTCTCCAGCGAGCTGCCCCGCTGCCCGAACAGACCGGTCAATGCCTCGGCGAGGAACACGATCACGCAGATTGCGATGATCGCGTAGGTCACCAGCGGTGCGTCCCGTGTCAGCAGAGCGCTCCGCGCCCGCGTCACCACGGCTGGCCGGGTTCGCGGCGCGGAATCACGCGACTCGCGCACGCACTCCGGGCAGTGCACGCCGACCGCCGCCTGGGTCTGGCATTCGGGGCAGATCGTGCGTCCGCAGCGCTGGCAGAGCACGAAGCTCTGGCGGTCCGGATGCCGGTAGCAGTAGTTGGCCGGAGAATCCGGCACCTGTGTCACGGGGAGGTCGACCGCCTACGCGTCTTCGACGGTGATGCTGTTGATGACGACATCCTCGAGGGGTCGGTCGCGACCATCCTTCTTGACGGCCTCGATCTTCTTCACGACGTCTTTGGATGCCTCGTCGGCGACCTCGCCGAAGATGGTGTGCTTTCCCTGCAGCCAGGTGGTCGGAACGGTGGTGATGAAGAACTGCGAACCGTTGGTGCCGCGACCCATGCGGAGACCGGCGTTCGCCATGGCGAGCACGTACGGCTTGGTGAAATCGAGCTCCGGGTGGATCTCGTCGTCGAAGTTGTAGCCCGGTCCGCCGGTGCCCTGACCGAGCGGGTCGCCGCCCTGGATCATGAAGTTGTCGATGATGCGGTGGAAGATCACGCCGTCGTAGAGGGGGTCGGTCGACACCTTGCCGGTGGCGGGATGCGTCCATTCCTTCGTTCCCGTGGCAAGGCCGACGAAGTTCTCGACGGTCTTGGGGGCGTGGTTTCCGAGCAGGTTGACCTTGATGTCGCCGAGCGTAGTGTGCAGCGTAGCGACCTGAGTGTGTGAAGGCATAGAGATATTCTTTCACAGCGTCATCTCGCATTCAGGCTTCGCACAGCAACCCACTGTGTGCTCGACGCCGGGCGTGCAATTATTGGTGTGCTGTACGCCACGACTACCGGAGGTCTCTGATGGAACTGTCTCGCAAGCGCAGAAAAGAACTGAAGAAGCTCCGCGCCGCGGCGTACGAGATCATCGAGAACCAGCGCGCTCTGCTCGGCCAGGCCGGCGACGTGGCGCGTCGTGCGGGACACCACGCTGCCGAGATCGGCAGGGAGAACGTCGCACCCGCCGTCCGCGACGTCTACGAGCACCGGGTCGCCCCCGGGGTCAGCGCGGTCGCCGAGGGCGCACGCGAGAAGATCAACGACGTGGCACCCTCGATCTCGTCGGCCCTGGCCTCCGCCATCGCCGTTCTGGAGGTCGCCAAAGACCCGCGCGTGCGTGAGGCGCTCAAGCGCGCGAACAGCGCCGGCAGCCAGCTGGGCAAGAAGGTCGGGATCGTTCCGTCGAAGCCCACGCCCGGCCCCGGCCGCTACATCCTGCTCGGCGTCGGCCTGGTCGTGGCCGCCGGAGTCGCGTATGCGGCGTGGCAGACCCTCCGAGCGGATGACGAGCTCTGGGTGGCCGACGAGGACGACACCACCGAGACGGTCGTTCCCGCGACGACGGAAGAGCCTGCCTGAGAGGCGCTCGCTCGTCTGACTGTGGAGCCTAGGGGAATCGAACCCCTGACCTCCTGCTTGCAAAGCAGGCGCTCTACCAATTGAGCTAAGGCCCCGTGTTTGTCTGGTTAACCGCTGCCCCTGCGGCGAACCCGCCAGGTGCGACGCGCGCTCCGCTTGCACTCAGAGCTGGTTGCGTTTCACACAATCGCGTGGGGATACCAGGACTTGAACCTGGGACCTCTTCGTTATCAGCGAAGCGCTCTAACCGCCTGAGCTATATCCCCGTGACCCTGATCGCGGATCAGAGCAGATACGAGAGTATCGCACCCGCCGAGATTCGCTAAATCCGTCTAGTTGTTGGTGAATCCGACGAGCAGACCACCGGTGATCCGCACGCTGAAGTTGTACAGCAGCGCGGTCACCGCGCCAAGCGCGGTGCCGACGATCACGTTGAGGATCGCCACGATGAGGGCGAACAGCCCGACCGTCGGCAGGGAGAGCGTCGAGGTCACGCTGAAGGCGGAATCGTTGAGGATGTCGCGCAGCAGCCCGTCGAGGGTGGCGAAGATGTGGGTGACATCCAGCACGATCCACACGAGGAGCGTGGCCACGACGAGGATGATGCCGAGCACGACCGTGATCAGGAACGACAGCTTCACTGCCGACCAGAAGTCCACGTACACGAGCTTGAGACGAACCTGCTTGGTTGCTGCTGCCCGCTGCGACTTGCGCTGGAGCTTCTCCGCGACGCTACTCATCTACCGATTCGTCCTTCCCGTCCTGGGCGACCTCGATCGTGCCCTCCCCTTCGGGAGCGGCCTGGTCGTGGGTGTCCAGGTTGCGTTCACTGTTCTTCGCGACTGCGATGATCTTGTCGTCGTCGGCGAATCGTGCGAACACGACTCCCATGGTGTCCCGACCCTTGGCCGGAACCTCGGCGACAGACGAGCGTACCACTTTGCCACTGGCAAGAACCACGAGCACCTCGTCGTCGTCCTCCACGATGAGCGCACCGGCGAG
This sequence comes from uncultured Lacisediminihabitans sp., assembly GCA_966212465.1. Taxonomy (GTDB): domain Bacteria; phylum Actinomycetota; class Actinomycetes; order Actinomycetales; family Microbacteriaceae; genus Lacisediminihabitans. Next base: position 94,624 of record CBIHRK010000008.1, on the reverse strand, counting down.
GTCGCCGCGGGCCTCCTGCAGCTTCGCGACCTTGATGCCGAGGCCGCCGCGGCCCTGCACCCGGTACTGGTCGGCGGAGGTGCGCTTGGCGTATCCCCCCTCGGTCACCACGAACACGTAACCCTGATCACTGACAACGGATGCGTCGAGCAGCGTGTCGTCGTCGCGGAAGTGCATCCCGATCACGCCCGACGTCGCGCGTCCCATCGGACGCAGCGCCTCGTCGGATGCGGTGAAGCGGATCGACATCCCCTTGCGCGAGACGAGCAGCAGGTCCGAGTCCTCTTCCACGAGCATCGCCGAGACCAGTTCGTCACCGTCGCGCAGATTGATGGCGATGATGCCACCCGTGCGATTGGTGTCGTACTCGGTCAGCGCCGTCTTCTTCACCAGACCCCCGCGCGTGGCGAGCGTGAGGTAGCGGGCGCTGGCGTAGTCGCGGATGTCGAGGATCTGCGCGATCTCCTCGTCCGGCTGCAACGCGAGCAGGTTCGCCACGTGCTGGCCCTTGGCGTCGCGCCCGGCCTCCTGCACCTCGTACGCCTTCGCGCGATAGACCCGGCCGGTGTTGGTGAAGAACAGGAGCCAGTGATGGGTCGTCGTCACGAAGAAGTGCTCGACCACGTCATCCGCTCGCAGCTGGGCGCCCTTGACTCCCTTGCCCCCGCGGTGCTGGCTGCGATAGTTGTCGCTGCGCGTGCGCTTGATGTACCCGCCGCGCGTGACCGTGATGACCATCTCCTCCTCGGGAATCAGGTCTTCCATGTTCATGTCGCCGTCGAAGCCGTACATGATCTCGGTGCGCCGATCGTCGCCGTACTTCGCGACGAGCTCGGTGAGCTCCTCGCTCACGATGTCGCGCTGGCGCTGAGGGCTCGCGATGATCGCCTGGAACTCGACGATCTGCGCCTCGATCTCGTCGTGCTCGTCCATGATCTTCTGGCGCTCGAGCGCGGCCAGCCGGCGCAGCTGCATGTCCAGGATGGCGCGGGCCTGAAGCTCGTCGATGTCGAGAAGTTCGATCAGGCCGTCGCGGGCGTCCTCCACGGTCGGGGACCGTCTGATGAGGGCGATGACCTCGTCGAGCGCGTCGAGCGCCTTGAGGTACCCGCGAAGAATGTGCGCCCGCTCCTCCGCTTTGCGCAGACGGAACTGCGTGCGGCGAACGATGACGTCGATCTGGTGGGTCGCCCAGGCGGTGATGAATCCGTCGAGCGCCAGCGTGCGCGGGATGCCGTCCACGATCGCCAGCATGTTGGCGCCGAAATTCTCCTGCAGCTGGGTGTGCTTGTAGAGGTTGTTCAGCACCACCTTCGGAACCGCGTCGCGCTTGAGCACGATCACGAGGCGCTGGCCGGTGCGACCGGAGGTCTCGTCACGGATGTCGGCGATTCCGCTGAGCTTGCCCTCCTTGGTGAGCTCCGCGATCTTCAGCGCCAGGTTGTCCGGGTTCACCTGGTATGGCAGCTCGGTCACCACCAGGCACGTGCGACCCTGCAGCTCCTCCACGTTGACCACGGCGCGCATGGTGATCGATCCGCGCCCGGTGCGATAGGCATCCTGGATGCCCTTCAGCCCGAGGATCTGCGCCCCCGTGGGAAAGTCGGGCCCCTTGATGCGCTGGAGGAGCGCCTCAAGCAGCTCCTCCTGCGTGGCATCCGGGTGGGCCAGGTGCCAGAGGGCGCCCTCGCCGATCTCGCGCAGGTTGTGCGGCGGGATGTTGGTGGCCATTCCCACCGCGATCCCCACCGAACCGTTCACGAGCAGGTTGGGGAACCGGCTCGGAAGCACGGTCGGCTCCTGGGTGCGGCCGTCGTAGTTGTCCTGGAAGTCGACGGTCTCTTCCTCGATGTCGCGCACCATCTCCATGGCGAGCGGAGCCATCTTGGTCTCCGTGTACCGGTGCGCTGCGGCGCCGTCGTTTCCGGGAGAACCGAAGTTGCCCTGGCCGAGCGCGAGCGGGTAGCGCAGGCTCCAGGGCTGGACGAGTCGCACGAGGGCGTCGTAGACGGAGGAGTCGCCGTGCGGGTGGAACTGCCCCATCACGTCGCCGATCACACGCGTGCACTTGGAGAAGCCCTTGTCGGGCCGGTAGCCGCCGTCGTACATCGCGTAGATCACACGACGGTGCACGGGCTTGAGCCCGTCGCGCACCTCGGGGAGCGCGCGTCCCACGATCACGCTCATCGCGTAGTCGAGGTAGGAGCGCTGCATCTCGAGCTGGAGGTCGACCTGCGAGATCTTGTCGTGCGCGGTGTCGATCGCCTTGCCCGGGATCTGCTCTTCGACTACCTCGTCGGGGGTATCTTCGTCAGCCATGAGTTCTCATCTTTTCGTCGGTCCCTGAGGTTCTCGAAGGGACGGTAGCGGTGGCGTTCCCCGGGAACCCCGGGGAACGGTGGACTAGATGTCGAGGAAGCGGACGTCTTTCGCGTTCTTCTGGATGAAGCTCCGGCGAGACTCCACGTCCTCCCCCATGAGGGTGGAGAAGATCTCGTCCGCCGCGAGGGCGTCGTCGAGGGTCACCTGCAACAGGGTGCGCGTCGCCGGATCCATGGTCGTCTCCCACAGCTCCTTGTAGTCCATCTCGCCCAGACCCTTGTAGCGCTGGATGCCGTTGTCCTTCGGCACCCGCTTGCCCGCGGCCAGCCCGGCCTCGAGAAGGGCGTCCCGCTCCCGGTCGCTGTAGACGTACTCGTGGGGAGCGTTGCTCCACTTGAGCCGGTACAGCGGCGGCTGAGCCAGGTACACGTAGCCGAGGTCGATGAGCGGGCGCATGTAGCGGAAGAGCAGAGTGAGCAGCAGGGTCGTGATGTGCTGGCCGTCGACATCCGCGTCGGCCATCAGCACGATCTTGTGGTACCTCGCCTTGTCGGGGTCGAAGTCCTCGCCCACTCCGGCGCCGAACGCCGTGATCATCGACTGCACCTCGTTGTTGGCGAGGGCGCGATCGAGCCGCGCCTTCTCCACGTTGAGGATCTTGCCCCGCAGCGGGAGGATCGCCTGGAACTCCGGGTTGCGGCCCTGGACGGCCGAGCCGCCGGCCGAGTCGCCCTCGACCATGAAGATCTCGGAGAGCGACGGGTCGTTGCTGGAGCAGTCGCGGAGCTTGCCGGGCATGCCGCTCGACTCGAGCAGACCCTTGCGGCGGGTCTGCTCGCGCGCCTTGCGGGCGGCGAGACGGGCGGCCGAAGCCTGGATCGCCTTGCGGATGATGTCCCGGGCCTGGGTGGGGTTGCGGTCGAACCAATCGCCCAGCTGGTCACCGGTGATGCGCTGCACGAACGACTTGGCGATCGTGTTGCCGAGCTTGGTCTTCGTCTGACCCTCGAACTGCGGCTCGGCCAGCTTGACCGAGATGACAGCGGTGAGACCCTCGCGCACGTCGTCGCCGGTGAGGTTCTCATCCTTCTCCTTGATGATCCCCTTCTCGCGCGCGTACTTGTTCACGAGGGTGGTCAAGGCCGCGCGGAATCCCTCTTCGTGGGTTCCGCCCTCATGGGTGTTGATGGTGTTGGCGTAGGTGTGCACGCTCTCCTGATACGAGGTCGTCCACTGCATGGCCACCTCGAGCGAGATCTTGTTCTCGGTGTCCTCCTGCTCGAAGGAGATGATCTCGGGGTGCACCACCTCCACCTTCTTCGCGGAGTTGAGGTATTCCACGTAGTCGACGAGACCCTTCTCGTAGAGATAGGTGACCTCGACGACCTCGTCGCTGTCGATGAGCCGCTCGTCGATCAGGGTGATGGTGAGCCCCTTGTTGAGGAACGCCATCTGCTGGAAGCGCGCGCGCAGCGTCTCGAAGTCGAACTCGGTCGTCTCGAACGTCTCGGCGCTGGGCCAGAACGTCTGCGTGGTGCCGTGCTCCTCGGAGGCCTCGCCGCGCTCGAGCGGCGCATCCGGCACACCATTGGTGTAGCTGATCCTCCACACCGCGCCCTGCCTGCGCACCTCGGTCTCCATCCGCGCGGAGAGCGCATTGACGACCGAGATGCCCACGCCGTGCAGACCGCCCGACACCGAGTAGCCGCCGCCGCCGAACTTGCCGCCGGCGTGGAGGATGGTCATCACGACCTCCACGCTGGACTTGTTCTCCGACTTGTTGAGATCGACGGGGATTCCGCGGCCGTTGTCCACGACGCGGATGCCGCCGCTCTTCAGCATCGTCACGGTGATGGTGTCGCAGAAGCCGGCGAGCGCTTCATCCACAGAGTTGTCCACAACCTCGTAGACCAGGTGGTGAAGACCGCGGGGGCCAGTGGAACCGATGTACATGCCGGGGCGCTTGCGGACTGCCTCGAGCCCCTCGAGCACCTGGATCTGATCTGCACCGTAGCTGTCTTCAGACGCGGTATTCGAGCGGTTCTCTGCCATGTGTAATTGGCTCCTGCCAGGTAGTTCGGGGGTGCCGTTCACGGTCGGGCACCCTCGGGGGATGATGCCAATGACGACTCTTCGATTCTACCAAACGACGGGCGCGAAAGGGCCGATTTCGCCGTCTGCGGACTCCGAATCGGTCGGGTGACCGATTTTGCCTTGTCAGCCGTAAGTATCCCGCGGACCACGCCCTGGAATTGATCTGGGGCCTTTTTTCCACGAGGGGGCACCCGGCCCTTCGAAACGCACCGACTGGATGCCGGCGTCCGGGTACCTCATCGCGATGCTCGTCATGAGCTGCACTCGCATCAGTCTCAGCTGGGTCGCCCAGGCCGTCGAGTCGCACCGCACGGTCAGCACGCCGTCGTCGATACCGACCGGGGTCGAATGCTCGGCGGTCTCCGCGCCGGCGATCTGCGACCACGATGCGAGCAGTTCGGACTGGGCGAGCGGAGAATTCCATCCGAGACGGGAGGTGAGCGCATCCACAACCGAGCCGAGTCCCTCGGGTTCGCGACCGCCGCCGAACGGCCTGGTCGAACCGGGCTCGCGCTTCGCGCGCTTGCGGGCGTCGCTGCTGCGGGAGGCGCCGTCGCCGAAGACGCGGCGGAACCGTTCGAACACGGCCCGTGCCTCCGAGTGGTCCGGCGATTCCGGCACCATCAGGTCACCACCGTACCGTGAGCGATGCGCACCGTGTTACCGGTGAGCTCGCCGGGGACGTCGTCGAACACCGCTGCCGTGATGAGCACCTGCTCATAGTCGGCGACCGCGCCGGCCAACCGGGCTCGCCGAGACGTGTCCAGTTCGGCGAAGACATCGTCGAGCATCAGCACCGGATCGCCGGTCGCCGACTCCCGCCGCAGCAGCGTCGCCGATGCCAGCTTCAGCGCCAGTGCGAAGGACCACGATTCACCGTGGCTGGCATACCCCTTCGCGGGCAGCGCGTTCAGCTCGAAGACGGCGTCGTCGCGGTGCGGGCCGACGAGGGTGACTCCACGATCCAGCTCACTGCGCCGCACTCGCACGAGAGCGGCGCGGAACCGATCGGCGATCTCCTCCGCCGTGAGGCGGTCGCGACGCAGACTCGACGGAATCACCTCGTCGTCGTCTGCCGACCCGCCGAGGATGCTGAGCTGACTGGCCACCGCGGCACGGTGATCCTCACCCGCCACCGCCACGTATCCGGCGGCGACCTCCGGCTGCAATTCCGCGACCAGCGCCGACCGGGCCTCGATGATCTCGCTGCCCAGGGCCACCAGACGCTCGTCCCAGATCTCCAGTGTGGAGAGCTGGTTCTCCTTCAGTCCCGAGGAGCGCGCCGACTTCAGCAGCGTGTTCCGCTGTTTCAGCACACGGTCATAGTCTGCGATCACTCCCGATAACCGCGGGGACCGCAGAATCAGCAGCTCGTCGAGGAAGCGCCGACGACCCGAGGGCTCGCCACGTACGAGCGCGAGATCCTCGGGCGCGAACAACACGCTGGAGAAATACCTCGGCAGCTCGCGGGTCTTGATCGGCGAACGATTGACCTGCGCTCGATTCGGCGCCGACCGGTTCAGCTGCACCTCGACCAGCAGCTGCCGCTCGGCGTGTTCCAACCGCGCACGGATGATCGCGGCATCTTGACCCTGCCTGATCATCGCGTGATCGGTCGAGACCCGGTGGGATCCGAGCGTGCTGAGATACCCCAGGGACTCGACCAGATTCGTCTTGCCCTGACCGTTGCTGCCGACGAACAGGTTCGCGCCCGCCACCAGCGGGACCTCTGCGGTTTCGTAGTTGCGGAAGTCCGTGAGGCTCAGGTGGGTGACGAGCACGCGCCGCTATTCGGCCTTTTTGACGGCGTGCCCGCCGAACTGATTGCGCAGTGCCGCGACCGCCTTCATCGCCGGCGACTCGCCGGCCTGCCGCGAGACGAACCGGGCGAAGATCGACGCGCTGATGGTGGGCACGGGGACGGCGTTGGCGAGGGCCTCCTCGATGGTCCAGCGACCCTCGCCGGAATCCTCGACGTACCCCTCGATGTCTTCGAACTCCGGGTCCTCCTCGAGAGCGCGCACCAGCAGCTCGAGCAACCAGGAGCGCACGACCGTTCCGCGCTGCCACGCCTTGAACGTGCCGGTGACGTCCTTGATGATGTCCTTGCGCTTGTCGAGCAGCTCATAGCCCTCGGCGTACGCCTGCATCAGCGCATACTCGATGCCGTTGTGCACCATCTTCGCGTAGTGACCGGATCCGACCTCTCCGACGTGCACGAACCCCTCGTCGCGGGGACCGGCGGGGCGCAGTGCGTCGAAGACGGGCATGGCGCGATCGATGTCGGCCTTCTTGCCGCCCACCATCAGTCCATAGCCGTTCTTCAGACCCCACACACCACCGGAGACGCCGGCATCGACGAACTCGATGCCCTTCTCGACAGCGAGTGCGGCGTGCTTGAAGTCCTCGGTGAATCGGGAATTGCCGCCGTCGATGATGATGTCACCCTCGTCGAGCTCACCGATCAGCTCGGTGACCACGGCCGTGGTGATCTCCCCGGCCGGCACCATCACCCACACGATGCGCGGCGCAGGGAGAGCCTTCACGAGCTCACCGAGCGATGCGACATCCGAGACATCCGGGTTCCGGTCGTAGCCGGTGACCTCGATCTTGTGTTCGCGCAGACGCTCGCGCATGTTGTTGCCCATTTTGCCGAGACCGACGAGACCGATGTGCATATGAACTTCTTCCGAGAAAACCAGCGGGACTAGCGCAGCAGCAGGTTGGGCTGCAGCAGGTACTTGTAATTGTCCGCCCCGGGCTGATCCTTGGATGACTGGCTGGTGATCAGCACCGGCCCCGGCTTGTTCGGGTTCTCCGTCTTCGTGAAGGAGATCCTCACGAATTCGGAGTGGACCGCGCCGAGTCCGTCGAGGAGGAATGCCGGCTTGAGGGAGACGACCGTGTCTCCGCCGCTCAGATGCGCGTCGATGGTCTCCGACGCCTGGGCCTGTTCCGATCCGATGGCCTCGAGAGTCACCCCGTCGAGCGAGAACGTGAACCGCAGAGCGGCCTCTCGCTCGAGCACGAGCGACACGCGGCGCACCGCCTCGATGAGTTCCGCCGTGTTGATCACCGCGTAGTTGTCCACGGTCTCGGGGAACAGTCGCTTCACCGGCGGGAAGTTGCCCTTGATGAGCAGTGAAGTGACCGTCTTGCGATCGGCACTGAACGCGATCAGTTCTCGGTCGTCGCTGTTGGTGATGGCGACCGAGATCGTGCCGCTGTGACCGAAGGTCTTGCCGATCTCCTGAAGCGTGCGAGCAGGAACGAGAGCCGTGACGGAATCGACCGACGAACCGGACGAATCCCATTCCACCTCGCGCACCGCCACCCGGTAGCGATCGGTGGCGACCAGCGTGAGGCTGTTCTCGGAGACTTCGAGCTGCACGCCGGTGATCACAGGGGTCACATCGTCGCGCGACGCGGCGACGGCGACCTGCGCGACGGCGGTTGCGAAGGACTCGGCGGGGAGGAGTCCCGACTGCGCCGAGATCGTGGGCAGAGTGGGGTACTCCTCGACCGGCATGCTCAGAAGTGTGAAGTTGGCCGAGCCGCACCGGACCGAGATGCGACCCTCATCGGTCGAGAACTCCACGGGAGCGTTCGGCAGTCGGCTTGCGATGTCGGCGAGGAGGCGACCCGACACCAGGATGCGACCGGCCTCCTCCACCTCGGCGTTGATCTGCGTCTGCGCTGACACCTCGTAATCGAACGACGACAACGTCAGCCCGGTCTCGGTGGTCTCGATGAGCACGCCGCTGAGGATGGGAAGCGTGGTGCGCTGGGGGAGCAGCTTCACTGCAAAGGAGACGGCTTCGCTGAAGACGTCGCGATTGACCTGAAACTTCATGTCTCTCCTTGCCGCATGCCGATGTGTTCTTGGGAGATCAATACTGGCACAGGCCCCAGATGCTCGACCCCAGAGGTTCTTTCCTCGACCAGTGAATTATTAAAGGGATTAATCTTCTTAACCGTTGTGGGAAGTGTGGATAACTTGCCCGATGGCCGTCGGATGTTGAGAACTACAGCCGTGTGAGATGTGGGCCGGATGTGGAATGACGCGGGGAAGCCGTCGAAGGATGTCATTCGTCCGAGTCCTGAATTCACAAGGACGAGTCGTCTACCCACAGGTCGACCGGCGAGTCTCCACAGTTATCCACAGGGGTTTACACATGTGGGTTATTGCTAGATCTTGCCGTAGCGGTGGTTCTGCTTGATGCGGCTGGTGAGCTCGGTGACCTGGTTGTAGATGGAGCGGCGCTCCTTCATCAGTTCGCTGATCTTCTTGTTCGCGTACATGACGGTGGTGTGGTCGCGGTTGCCGAACAGCTGACCGATCTTGGGCAGAGAGAGGTTGGTCAGCTCGCGGCAGAGATACATGGCGATCTGCCGTGCGGTGGCCACCGCTTGCGACCGGGACGATCCGTACAGGTCGTCCACGGTCAGTTTGAAGTACTCCGCGGTGTGGTTGATGATGTCGACCGGTGCGATCACGTTGTCGTCGTCGAGCGTGATGAGGTCCTTGAGGACGGTCTGCACCAGCGCCATGTCCACCGGCGTGCGGTTGAGACTCGCGAACGCGGTGACGCGGATGAGAGTGCCCTCGAGCTCGCGGATGTTCGACGACACCTTCGTCGCCATGTACTCGAGGATCTCGGCGCTCACCTGGAGCTTCTCGCTCTGGGCCTTCTTGCGCAGGATCGCGATGCGCGTCTCGAGGTCGGGCGCCTGCACATCGGTGATCAGTCCCCACTCGAAGCGGGAACGCATCCGGTCCTCGAATCCGGTGAGGGCCTTCGGCGGGAGATCGCTCGTGATGACGACCTGCTTGTTATGGTCGTGCAGCGTATTGAAGGTGTGAAAGAACGCCTCCTGCGTCTCGACGGCCCGCTGGAGGAATTGGATGTCGTCGATGAGAAGGATGTCGATCTCGCGATACCGCGACTGGAAAACCGAAGCGCGGTTGTTCGCGATCGAATTGATGAAGTCATTCGTGAATTCCTCGGAACTCACGTAGCGCACGCGGATGCCGGGATAGAGGCTCTCGGCGTAATGGCCGATGGCGTGGAGAAGATGGGTCTTGCCGAGTCCCGAGTCGCCATAGATGAACAGCGGGTTGTATGCCTTGGCGGGTGCCTCCGCGACGGCGACGGCCGCCGCGTGCGCGAAGCGATTCGACCCGCCGATGACGAAGTTGTCGAAGTTGTACTTCGGATTGAGGCGCGAGTCCGCTCGTCTCGGGGTCGTGCCACTGTCGATCACCGGCGCCGGCGGGATGGTCTGTTCGAGGTAGGGCTCTTCGACCGCCGCGCTGCTCTGCTGCTGGAGGGCGTCGTGCGTGATCTCCGGGTTGACCACGATGGCGAAGTTGTTGACGGACTGATCCTCGTCGAGCGCGGTGATGGCGTTGAGCAGGGGGAGCCGGATGCGCTGCTCGAGCATTCCTCGTGTCAGGTCGTTGGGCACCTCGAGATAGAGCGTGCCGGCCATCACCCCTTTGGGTTCGACGAGACTGAGGAAGCCCTGCAGCTGGGGTGTGATCCTCTCGTCTTCACGCAGACTGCCGAGGACGGAACGCCAGATCTCCTGGGTCGTGTCCGCGTCGTCTGCCATCAGGTCCTCACTAGAAGAATTTGGGAACGTTACTCACAGAGTTATCCACCGACTGTGTAGTGAACCACCATAGTTCGTGACCGCATGTCGCTGCCAAGATGGTGACCCCGTAGTGTGCATAATGCGGACGCTCGAAGCGGGCCGTTTGACCGCAGCGGATTAAGCCCGTATTTTTAATCAGTTGACTTCAGCCGCATTGGCTATTTTGTACTTCTTCGGGCTCGCTGCTCTTTCGCATTCGGCAGGCCATACGGAGTTCCGACACGTGGAGATCGAATTATGAGCAAGAGAACGTTCCAGCCGAACAACCGTCGTCGCGCCAAGGTGCACGGCTTCCGTCTTCGCATGCGCACCCGCGCGGGCCGCGCGATCCTGGGCGCTCGCCGCCGCAAGGGGCGCACCGAGCTCTCCGCGTAAGTCACCTGTGTTGGCCCGGGCCAACCGGCTGGTGACCGCCGACGACTATCGCCGACTCGTTCGGCGGGGTCGCCGTTCGTCGTCTCAGCACACCGTCGTCTACACGATGCCCGGGTCCGGCCCCACCCGCTTCGGTTTCATCGTTCCCAAGACGGTGGGCTCGGCGGTGAGCAGGAACCGCGTGCGGCGCAGGCTGAAAGCTCTGGCCTATCAGCGCCTCGATTCCTTCGCTCCCGGATCCGAAGTGGTGGTTCGCGCTTTGCCAGGCGCAGCGCAGCTTGAGTGGGATACCCTGCGAGCGGAGATTTTCGGCGTTTTCGATAAGGGTGTGACGCGCGCGTGAATAGGTTGCTCGTGTGGCTGCTGCTTCTTCCGCGGAACATCTGCGTCCTTGTTCTCAGGGCGTACCGAGCAGCCATTTCCCCGCTGTACGGCGATGTCTGTCGTTACTATCCCTCATGTTCTGCGTACACGCTCGGGTCCATCCAGCAGCACGGCGTGATCAAGGGCGTCGTGCTGGGAACTCTGCGAATCGCTCGCTGCCATCCCTGGGCTGCCGGTGGAGTGGATGACGTCCCCGCTCCGCATGTGCACAAATACGACGTCACACGTTTTGGTTTTGTAGTAGCCGGCCACGGAAAGGTGACCTAGGTCATGGAAAGCATTGTCAACGGATTCGTTGGCTTCTTCGGAACGATCCTCTGGCCCATCAAGTGGGTGGTGGAGTTCCTGCTGGTGGTGTGGCACGGCTTCTTCACCTTCCTCGGTTTGGACCCGGATGCAGGTCTCACCTGGGTGCTGTCGGTCGTGGGACTCGTGCTGGTTATTCGAGCGGCTCTCATTCCGATCTTCGTCAGGCAGATCAAGAGCCAGCGAAGGATGCAGGAAGTCGCCCCCCAGCTGAAGAAGATCCAGGACAAATACCGCGGCAAGAAGGATCAGTTCTCGCGCGAGGCAATGTCGCGCGAGACCATGGAGCTCTACAAGAAGACGGGCACCAACCCGCTGAGCTCGTGCCTGCCGCTTCTCATTCAGATGCCGATCTTCTTCAGCCTGTTCTCGGTGCTGCACAACGCGCAGACCGGGATCGTGGGCATCGGCCTGCTCAACAAGACCCTCTCGGACTCGTTCGGAAAGTCCTCGCTGTTCGGGGTCGCACCTCTTCACCTCGCCATCAGCACGGCGGACGGCAACGTCTACGTCATCGTCATCGCGGTGGTGATGGTGATCCTGATGACCGCCTCGCAGTTCATCACGCAGCTTCAGATCATGTCGAAGAACCAGTCGGCCGAGATGAAGGCCAGCCCGATGTACCGCCAGCAGCGCGTGCTGCTGTACATCCTCCCGCTGGTCTTCGCCTTCTCGGGCTACAGCTTCCCCCTCGGCGTGATGTTCTACTGGCTGACCACTAACCTGTGGACGATGGGTCAGCAGTTCCTCGTCATCCGCAACATGCCGACTCCTGGCAGCGAGGCGGCGCTCGCTCGCGAAAGCCGGATGGCCAAGAAGGCGCAGCGGCGCGGCCAGGGTTTCTCGATCGTGGAGGAGGCCCAGCCCGCAGTGGAGGGCCCTCGCCCGACGACTCAGCGGGTGCAGCCCGTGAACCCGAAGAACCGGAACAAGAAGAAGAAGAAGTAGTAGCGGTCGCAGCCGCGATAGCGATTTTCGTTTCATCCAGAGAGTGAGCACCATGTCAGACACCAACACTGAGACCGACGTCGTCGCCAGCGTCGACGAGGAGTCGACTCCGGCAGTGGAGGCCCCGGGCTCGTCGCGTTCCATCGCGCAGCTCGAGGAGGAGGGCGACATCGCAGCGGACTACATCGAGGAGTTGCTGGACATCACTGACCTCGACGGCGACATCGACATCGATGCGCGCGACGGTCGTGCATACGTGTCGGTCAACTCCAGCCAGGACAGCAACCTCAGACTGCTGTCGAAGCCGGAGACGGTGGGTGCGCTGCAGGAGCTCACCCGCATCGCCGTGCAGGCGAAGACCGGCGTCTTCTCGCGTCTGATCCTGGATGTGGGTGGCTCACGCCAGACCCGCGAGGCGGAGCTTGCGGCTCTGGTCGACCGGGCGGTCGCGCGCATCGAGGATGGCGCGGAATCCGCTGCCCTCCCCCCGATGTCGTCCTACGAGCGGAAGCTCGTTCACGACCTCGTCTCGGCGCGCGGATTCTCCTCGGAGTCCGAGGGTGAGGGCGCTGACCGTCACACGGTCATCAGCCGCGCGTAGTTTCACGTGAAACAGTCGTGACCACCTCCACAGACATCGAGCCAGAACCGGGCTACGCGCGTGAGCTCTTCGGCGACCGTATCGAGATAGCTCGCGCCTACACGGCGCATCTCGCTCAGTACGGCGAGGAGCTCGGCCTCATCGGACCGCTCGAACTCCCCCGTCTCTGGACACGGCATGTGATCAACTGCGTGTTGCTCGCTCCCCTGCTGGCTCCGGGTCGCGTGGGCGATGTGGGCAGCGGAGCAGGTCTGCCCGGGCTGGTGCTGGCCGTCGCGCGACCGGATGTCGAATTCGCGCTCATCGAACCGATGGAGCGCCGAGTCGACTGGCTCCAGGCAGAGACCGTTCGCCTTGGCCTCGAGAACGTGGAGGTGGTCCGAGCTCGCGCGGAGGAGGCGACCTTCAGTCCTTGGCTCGATCAGGTGACGGCGCGTGCAGTGAGTTCGCTCTCCAAGCTGATTCCGATCACTGCGCGACTGGTGAAGTCTGGTGGTGAGCTCCTGTTTCTGAAGGGTGCAAGCGTGCAGGCCGAGATGGACGCGGCCGCGAAGGTGATGCGTCGTGCACGGCTGACCGACCCCGAGGTACTCACTCTGGGTGAGGGCGTCGTACCCGAGCCCACCAGAGTCTTCCGGGCCCGCGTCGACTGAGCGGCCCCTCTTCGGGGGCCAAGCGATGTTTCACGTGAAACATCCCGCCAGCTGAGGCTGCGAGGCGGTCCACGACTCCGGTCGCTGAGGCTCTCGAAGCGAGCGCTGTGGGGGTCCCTTCGAGAGCCTCAGGGGCCGGTGGGGTGTCCGGGAGTCGGCCGTTGAGGTTCTCGAAGCGACCCCGTGGTGGCTGGTGTTTGCGTGGTGGTCCCTTCGAGTACCTCAGGGACCGTGGTTCGGCGGCCGGTCGCTGAGGTTCTGGAGGGGACCGCTGGGCGATCCTGAGGCCGGTCGCTGAGGTTCTCGAAGCGGCCCCCGGTTTGGCTGGCGTGTGCGTGGTGGTCCCTTCGAGGGCCTCAGGGACCGCCGCGGGTCCCGCCCCCGGTCGCTGAGGTTATGGAGGGGACCGCGGGGCGTTCCTGGGGCCGGGCGCTGAGGCTCTCGAAGCGGCCCCTGGTTTGGCTGGTTTTTGCGTGGTGGCCCCTTCGAGAGCCTCAGGGACCGCGGTTTTGGATTCGGCGGCCGGGCGCTGAGGTTCTCGAAGCGGCGCCCCGTGGTGGCCCCCGGGGTGTCAGGGAGTGTTTCACGTGAAACGGTGGATGGAGCGGAGCGGGGGAGCGCAGCGGCTACAGTGGGACTGGCTCCAGTCACCCGCGTGAGCTAACCCAGGATCGTCGCTATCTCTTATCGTGCCCCCGCACCGCGAGAGGGAGAAGAAGGTTTCACGTGAAACATCCCGTCCAGGAATCGGAGAACGCAGTGTTCGATGACACGCCGTTGGCCCGTGAGCTCTCTGACATCACGCGCCGTCGACAGGCACTCGCGGCAGTGGTGCTGCCCCTGCCTGAACGGACGAGGATCTTCACCATCGCCAATCAAAAGGGCGGGGTGGGCAAGACGACTACCACGGTCAATCTCGCGGCAGCGCTGGCACGTAGCGGCGCTCGGGTGCTGGTCATCGATCTCGACCCCCAGGGAAACGCCTCGACAGCGCTCGGGGTGGAACACCGGGCAGAGACGGCGAGCGTGTACGACGTGCTGGTCGAGGACCGTCCGATGGCAGACGTCATCCAGAAGAGTCCCGAATACGACGCGCTCTACTGCCTTCCCGCGACGATCCACCTCGCCGGCGCAGAAATCGAACTGGTCAATCTCACAGAGCGCGAGCACCGCCTCCGGCGCGCGCTCGACGCCTTCCTGGACGGGCAGGATGATTCGTTCCACTACGTTTTCATCGACTGCCCGCCGTCGCTGGGGCTGCTGACCATCAACGCCTTCGTTGCGGCGCGGGAGGTGCTCATCCCGATCCAGTGCGAGTATTACGCGCTGGAAGGGCTCAGCCAGCTGCTCGGCAACATCTCGTTGATCGAACGAGGGTTGAACCCCGATCTCACCGTGTCGACGATTCTCCTGACGATGTACGACTCGCGCACCAACCTCGCCAACCAGGTCGCCGCCGAGGTGCGCGAACACTTCCCTGCGCAGGTTCTCACCGCGGTTATCCCCAGATCGGTGCGGATCTCTGAAGCGCCAAGCTATGGTCAAACGGTGATCAGCTACGACACCTACTCTCCCGGCTCCCTGTCCTACCTCGAAGCGGCCGGCGAAATCGCCTTCCGCGGAGCCCCCGCCTGATGGCCGCGCCCAAGCGCACCGGCCTGGGACGAGGCATCGGCGCACTGATTCCCACGGACCAGGGTTCGCCGGAGCGCCCGGTCGACGTCTTCTTCCCCTCGTCGGCCAAAAGCGCCGCGGATCCGCTCGTCTCCGTGCCGGGGGCACGCCTCGCGAACCTCAATCCCGCGGATATCGTGCCGAACGCGTCACAGCCGCGCAAAGAGTTCGTGCAGGAGGACCTGGACGAACTCGTGGCGTCGATCCGCGAGGTCGGTGTGCTTCAGCCGATCGTCGTGCGACCGATCGCTGGAGCCGCGGCGGGCGAGGCGCAGTACGAACTGGTCATGGGGGAGCGGCGCCTCCGCGCCAGCAAGCGACTCGGACTCGACACGATCCCTGCGGTCGTCAAGAACACCGCAGACGAGGCGATGCTTCGCGACGCGCTGCTCGAGAACCTTCACCGCGCAAACCTCAACCCGCTGGAAGAGGCCTCCGCCTACGAGCAGCTCCTGGCTGACTTCGGAATAACCCAGGAGGAGCTGGCGAGCAGAATCGGCCGCTCACGTCCCCAGATCACGAACACACTGCGCCTGCTCAAGCTCCCCACATCCATTCAGAACCGTGTTGCGGCCGGCGTGCTCAGTGCGGGGCACGCCCGCGCCATCCTCTCCACCGGCGACGAAGCGACCATGGAGCGTCTCGCCACCAAGATCGTGAACGAAGACCTCTCGGTGCGTGCAGCGGAGGCGGCGGCCGGTCTGGTGAGCACCAAGCCGGCGCGATCGCCGCGGCCCACCGCCGGCGGCCGCCAGGGGCACCTGGATGAGATCGCCCAGCGCCTGGGCGACCGGCTGAACACTCGCGTGAAGGTGTCGCTGGGGTCAAAAAGGGGGTCCATCGTCATCGACTTCGCCACGGTTGCCGACCTGAATCGGATTCTCGCGGAACTGAACGAGCCGGGCTTCGGCTGAAACCGCCCCACCTGATGTAACCGGCATCACTGGAACAATCGCGAGCGGCTAACCGGTGATGACGGTTACAGCAACAGCCTGTAACTGGTGATGACGGTTACGGACGCCAGCGCGCTTCCCGGATGGCGGCTTCGGCGAGAGCCGAATACACCCAGCCCAGATCGTGGCCGGCGGCCTCCAGGGCCTGGGGAAGAAGCGACGTCTCGGTGAGCCCGGGCAGCACGTTCGCCTCGAGGAACCATGGCGTGCCCGCCGCATCGACGATCATGTCGACGCGGGAGAGGTGGCGCAGGCCCAGGGTGCGGTGCGCGTCGAGAGCGGCACCCGCGGCGCGAGCGCTGACATCCTCGTCGAGGCGCGCCGGAGTGAAGAAGCGGGTCTCGCCCGCGTTATAGCGCGCCTCGAAGCTGTAGACCCCCGACAGCGGCTGGATCTCTACGGCAGGAAGCGCGACGGGGCCGTCGCCGGAATCGATGATGCCGACCGCGATCTCCGTGCCGATGATGCGCTGCTCGACGAGCGCGACATCGCAATAGGTGTAGGCATCGACCATGGCCCGCGGCAGATCATCGCGGCTGTCGACGAGGGTGACGCCCTGAGCCGATCCGCCCTGCGCGGGCTTCACCACGAGCGGCACGGGAAGCTCGAGCTCGAGGCTGTCGAGCACGCTCTGAGCGCCGAGCTCGCGGAACGAGTCGCGCGAGAGGGCGATGGACCGCGGAGTCGAGACGCCGGCACGAGCCACGAGCACCTTCGCGGTGGGCTTGTCCCACGCCAGGCGCGCCGCATCGGAGGTGGAACCCACATACGGGATGCCGATCAGGTCGAGAAGGCCGCGCAGCGCGCCATCCTCGCCGCTGGCTCCGTGCAGCGCGGGCCACACGACGTCCGGCCGGCTGGTGGCGAGGTAGTCGAGGAGGGAGGCATCCGGATCGCGCAGTTCCACGGAGATGCCGTGCTGCGCGAGGCTGTCGGCCACGCGACGGCCGGATCGCAGGGAGACGTCGCGTTCGTGGGAGATTCCGCCGGCCAGGACGACGACGTTACGGGGGGTGAATTCGCTCATGGTCTCAGGCAAGGTTCGAGGGCGGGGAGATGATGCCCTGCCGTGGCTGCACGGTGTTGAGGGGCGCCGTCTGCGAGAAGGTGTTGAGCAGGTCGAGTTCGCCGTTCACGACGATCGACAGGCGACGGATGCCCTCCCGGATGAACTCGGGGGTGGGGTAGCAGAACGAGAGCCGCATATTGTTGCGCCCGTTGCCGTCCGCGTAGAACGCGGTGCCCGGGGTGTAGGCCACGAGCTCCTTGACCGCCCTCGGGAGCATCGCCTTCGAATCGAGGTGCTCGGGAAGGGTGGCCCAGACGTAGAAGCCGCCGTTCGGCACGGTCCAGGAGAGCTGCGGGAGGTATTCGCCGAGCGCGGAGAGCATCGCGTCGCGCCGCTCCCGGTAGATTCCCCGGAACGTGTCGATCTGGCCACGCCAGTCGGCTGTGTCCAGGTACTCAGTGATCATGTACTGGCTGAACGAGCTCGGCGAGAGCACGGCCGCCTCGTTCGCGAGGATCAGCTTCTCGCGGATCGCGTGCGGAGCGAGCGCCCACCCCACCCGGAATCCCGGGGCGAGGGTCTTCGAGAACGTGCCGAGGTAGATCACGCCCTCCTCCTCGACCGACCGCATGGCCTGGGGCGGCGGTGCGTCGAAGTAGAGAAGGCCGTAGGGGTTGTCCTCCAGGACGAGGATGTCGTTGGCGCGACAGATCTCCAAGATCTCGAGCCTGCGCTCCCAGGTGAGGGTCACGCCCGCCGGGTTGCTGAAGTTCGGGATCGTGTACAGGAACTTGAGGGTCTTCCCGGCGGCCTTGAGGGCGGCGATCCGCTCTCGCAGCGCCTCCGGAACGAGCCCATGGTCGTCCATCGCCACGTGCTCGACCTGCGCCTGGAACGACTTGAACACCACCATCGCGGTGACGTAGCTGGGGCCCTCGGCCAGAACGACGTCGCCCGGGTTGATGAAGAGCTTGGTGACCAGCTCGAGAGCGTGCTGGGACCCGGTGGTGACGACCACGTCATCCACACTGCCGCGGATTCCCTCGATCGCCATGATCTCGAGAATGTGCTCACGCAACCGCGGGATGCCCTGACCCGAGCCGTACTGGAGGGCGGCAGGGCCTTCGTCTCTCATCACACGCTCGAAGGCGCCGTTGATCAGCCCGGTGGGGAGGCCGGAGACGAACGGCATGCCGCCGGCGAGTGAGACCACTTCGGGTCTCGACGCGACGGCGAAAAGAGCTCGGACCTCGGAGACGCTCAGGCCCGCAGTGCGGTCCGCATAGAGGTCGTACCAGGGGTCGAGGTTGGTCCCCGAACCCGGCTGGAGGTTTCCGTTGCCGGTCATGGTTGCTTTCCCGTGAGTCGAAAGTGGGCTCGAAGTCTCCAGAATACGGTGCGGATGCGAAAAGCCCGTCCCCGCAAGAGGGGGACGGGCCTTTCGTACGGCAACGGGGACTTACGCGAGCCACTCCGCGAAGTCGGCTTCGAGCGCCGGCTTCGGCTTGGCACCGATGACGCTCTTGACGACCTCGCCCTTCTTGAACAGCTTCATCGCGGGGATCGAGGTGATCTGGTACTTCGCGGCGATCTGCATGTTGTCGTCGACGTTCACCTTCACGAGCTCGATCTTGTCGGAGTGCTCCGCTGCGATCTGGTCGAGGATCGGGCTGACGGCGCGACACGGGCCGCACCACTCGGCCCAGAAGTCGACCAGCACGAGCTTCTCGTTGTCGAGCACGTCGGCCTGGAAGCTGGCGTCGGTCACATCTTTGGCGTTGGACATGGTGTTCTCTCTTTCGATGGTTGGGCGGCCGTCAGGCCGAGACTGCCTCGGGCTGGTGGTCGACGACCGCCTGCGCGAGAAGATTCTTGGGGAGGGATGCCAGGTAGTGCTCGGCATCGAGCGCCGCGACGGTGCCCGATCCGGCGGCCGTGACCGCCTGGCGGTACGTGGGGTCGAGCACGTCGCCCGCGGCGAACACGCCGGGAACGCTGGTGCGCGACGAGCGGCCGTCCACGGCGATGGTGCCCTCGGAGGTCAGCTCCAGCTTGCCGTGCACGAGGTGCGTGCGCGGGTCGGCGCCGATGGCGATGAACAGGCCGTTCACGTCGAGGGTGGTCTCGGTGCCATCCACCGTGTCGCGAAGGCCCAGACCGGTGACCGACTCGTCGCCGTAGATGCGCTCGACGACCTTGTTGAACACGAACTCGATCTTCGGGTTGTCGAAGGCGCGGTCCTGCATGGTCTTCGAGGCGCGCAGCGTCTCGCTGCGGTGGATGACGTAGACCTTGTCGGCGAACTTGGTGAGGAAGGTCGCCTCCTCCATGGCGGAGTCGCCGCCGCCGACGACCGCGATCGTCTTCTGTCGGAAGAAGAACCCGTCGCAGGTGGCGCACCACGATACGCCGTGGCCGCTGAGCCGTTCCTCGTCGGGGATGCCGAGCTTGCGGTAGGCGGAGCCCGTGGCGAAGATCACGCTGAGCGCCTCGTGCACATCGCCGTTGCCGAGCTTCACTCGCTTCACGTCGCCGTCGAGCTCGAGGTCGACCACGTCGTCGAGCACGATCTCGGTGCCGAACTTCTCGGCCTGCAACTGAAGCTTCACCATGAGGTCCGGGCCCTGGATGCCCTCCGGGAAGCCGGGGAAGTTCTCCACCTCGGTGGTCTTGACGAGTTCACCGCCCGCCTCGACGGAGCTTGCGATGAGCAGAGGCTTGAGGTTGGCGCGGGCCGCGTAGATTCCGGCCGTGTAGCCGGCGGGACCCGATCCGATGATGATGGTCTGGCGCAACTGGAGCTCCTCGATTGAAGGACCCGGGGTTGCCGCCGGGCCGCTGATCGGTACAACACATCCTATTGGCCCGCTATTCCGCGCCCCCAGGGGGTGTCCAGCCTACGCGGAGCGGCGGAACCGGGAGCGGATCGTGGTGGTGGCGACAGCCAGTTCCGGGTTGCGGAACACGGCCAGCAGCGCGAGGTACACGATCCCCATCGCGGCACCGGCCGCGACGACGGTGACGAACGCCGTGCCCACGGATACCTGGGCGAAGCCTGCGGAGGAGAATCCACCCAGCAGCACCACGACGACCAGGCCGACCGCACCGGCGACCAGTGAGAACGCCAGGAACTGCAGGTGGCGACCCACCACGACCCGTCCGTCGATTCCGCCGATGCGACGGCGCACGACGACCAGTGCAACGACGGCCTGCGCGCTGCCGGCGATCGACGTGACCGCGGCGATGCCGACGGCGATCCACTCGGCGGGAAGCGCCATGCAGGCCAGGGCACCGACGACGAAGAGGCCGGATTGCACGCACTGGAGGAAGAACGCCGTGCGGGTCTCACCGAGCGCGAAGAACACGCGCTGCACCACGAACAGGATGCTGAAGAGCACGAGACCGGGCATGAAGGCGAAGAGCACATCGCCCATGCCGCGGACGCCGTCGAAGCCGGTGTGCACGAAGATGCGCGCGAGCGGGTACGCGACGACCGAGACGGCCACGGCCGCGAACACGTTGAAGAGCCCGATCGTGCGGAGCGAGGAGGAGAGATCGCCGCGGATGCCGGCGAAGTCGTCCTTCGCCGCGTGACCGCTCATCCGCGTGAAGTACGCCGTGGCCACCGACACGGCGATGACGGAGTGGGGGAGCATGAAGAGCAGCCAGGCGTTCTGCAGCACGAAGACGGACGCGCCTTCGCCGGACGCGATGGATGCGACGCGAGTCTGAACGATCCCGGCGAGCTGGGTGATGAGGATCATGCCGAACAGCCAGCCGGCCGCCCGGCCCGTTGCCCCCAGCCCCACGCCCCGCCAGCGGAAGTTGGGGCGGTACCGCAGCCCGGCCCTGCGCCAGAACAGGAAGAGGATGAGCGCCTGAGCGGCCACGGCGAGCGTCGTCGTCGCGCCGAGCAGCGTCACCCGGCCGGCATCCCAGTCCGCGACGCTCTGATTCGCGTTCGCCGCACCGAACAGGGCCATGAACACCACGAGGCCGGCGATGGAGACGACGTTGTTGAGCACGGGCGCCCAGGTGAAGGGGCCGAAGACGCGGCGGGCGTTCAACACCTCGCTGAGCAGACTGTAGAGGGCGTAGAAGAAGATCTGGGGCAGGCACCAGTATGCGAAGGCGGTCGCGAGGGCGAAACCTGCGGGGGTGAATCCGCGGGATCCCGAGGACGAGGTCGTGTAGAGGCCCACCAGGAGCGGCGCCGCGAAGGTGGCGACGATGGTCACCGCGGCGAAGACGACGATGCCCAGCGTGACGATCCGGTTGATGTACTGCTCACCGCCGTCGTGGTGCGCGGCAGCCTTGACGATCTGGGGAACGAGGACCGCGCTGAGCACGCCGCCCGCGATCAGCGCGTAGATGTTGTTGGGCAGCTGATTGCCCACGGCGAAGGCGTCGCCGGCCGCGAGCGTGCCGATCGCGCCGGCGAGCACCACGGCGCGGACGAAGCCGAGTACCCGGGAGACCACCGTCCCGGCTGCGAGGATGGCGCTGGCCCTCCCCATCCCCGCCGACGAGACCACATCGGTGTCGAGGCTGTCGTCGGAGTCGGGGGAGCCGACGGTGTCGCTCATTCGGCTGCCGATCCCGTCGGCGCGGCATCCGTCTCGGCGGCGCCGTCGTCGTTCTCGCTGTCGCCGCCACCGTCGTCGAGGAGTCCGTCGCGCCGCTGCCGGCGACGCTTGCGGACGTTGCGGACGATGCCTATGCCGAAGACGACGGCGAGCGCGGCGGCGATCACCGCCGTCAGCGCGGTCTCCCAGCCGGCCTGCACGTTCAGGTCGAGTCCGACCGGCTTGCCGATGGGCACCCCGGTCGCGCTGGTGAGCGACGCGCGCACGGTGACCTGGCCGTTCGCCACCGCCTTCACCGGCACCGACGCCTTGCCCTGCGAATTCGCCTCGACGGTGAGGGGGATGGCGGTCTTCTCCACCTCGATCACCGAGCTGGGCGAGACGAGGGTCACATTCACGGTCACCGGCCACGGCAGACCGTTGGTCACGGCCACACCGAGGGGCACGGACTCGGCGGGCACGAAGATCGACCCCGGCTTGACGATGTTCACAGAGGTCAGGGTCTTGGCGGAGGATGCGAGGTACTTCTTCGCCGCCGATTCCCACGCGCTGGGCTGGGCGTTCCAGGAATTGGCGAGCAGCGCGAGAAGGCTGAGCCGGCGTTCCCCGGTGAGCAGCGTCGGATCGCTCAGGATCGACGAGAACGAGCCGATCGAGACCTCCGACGCCATCAGCGAGCGCACGGTGGCGATGCGCGCTGAGGATTCGCCCTTGCCCGAGATCGCGGCATCCACCGGCTTCTGCCCCAGCAGCTCGGTGACCTGCGTGAATCCCGCCCACGGTTGCTGGCCGAGCGCCTGCAGGGTCTGAGTCAGGCGCTGGTAGTCCCCGGACTGACCGCGTGCGAAGCCGGCGAGCAGCGAGCGCTCCCCGGCACCGCGCTGCTTCGCCACGACGGCGATGGCCGACGACAGCTCGGCGACGTCCTTCGCCCAGGTGATGTCGTCCGTCGCGCTCGCCGCCTGGCTGAGAAGACGGGAGATCTGCGCGTCGGAGACGAGAGCCGGATGCCCGGAGACGGTGGCGGCCGCGCTCGGCGTGTAGTCCAGATCGCCGAACGAGACGTTGCTCGAGCTCAGGATGGACCGCGTGAACCCGTACCCCTTGAAGGCGTCGAGGTCGGACTCGACGACCGTGCCATCCGTCGGCCAGACCAGCTTCGCCAGCCCAGGGGTGTAGGTGAAGTCCATCAGCGTGGCCAGGCTGGGCACGGCGGGGGCCGGTGTGGAGGTGGGATTCGGGGTGGGCGTCGCGGTCGGCGTGGTGGTGGGAGCGACGGTGTAGCCCGGGAACAGCTTCGGGTCGATCTGGAAGCTGGTCGGGGCGTAGAGCGTCGCTGCCCCGGCCTGGTGCTCGGCCGCGACATCCGAGTCGGCGTAGGTGAGGGGGAACGACTGGTTGGTGACGGCGCCCAGCTGGGCGAGCCAGTCGATCGCCGACTGCGGCGCGGAATTGCCGAGGATTCTGATGGAGGCGAGGATCATCGGGTCGAGCGCGATGGCCACGGAACGCCGGTCGAGGACCTGGTCCAGCTGGCGGGTGAGCAGGCCGTCGGGGGCCGTGTACGTGGCCAGCAGGTCGGCCGGGATCAGCCCGGTCGATCCGGCGGGAACGGTGAGCGGGTACACGAAGCCCAGTGAGACGCTCGGCACGTCACCACCCGGGTACCAGACCAGCGACGAGCGGGACTGCCCGAGGGACGAGCCCGCGACGGAGTACTCGACGGCCAGCAGATGCGTTCCCCACCCCGCGGTGGCCGAGAGCCCGATGCTCGGTTCCGGCACGGTGACGGTGACGGTAACGGTGCGACCCGAGGGCACGGCGGGCGTCTCGATGGAGGCGAGTTGGCTGCCGAGTCTGGTGGTGGCGACCGGGTCGGATGACCCGATCCAGTCGTTGAGCGCATCGCGGGACGTGACCGCGTTGCGATCGAGGTAGACGGTCGCCGCCCCCGCCGCCAGCGGGGTGTCGGACGTGTTGGTGATGGTGCCGGTGACGATGAGGGGGTTGCCGGGCTGCAGCGTTCCCGCGGCGGCCGGGGCGAACTCGATCTCCGCCTGCGGTTGCTGCGTGGCGGTGCCGGCGGCCGATGCAGCCGCAGGCGCGACGAGGAGACCGGTGGCCATGGCCAGCGACAGGAGCAGTGCGGAGAGTCTCATAGGCTGCGGGCGGCTGAGCGTCACTCGACCCATCAGCCTCAGGCGATTCTAGGGGCAGCGACCTGAACGAGCCGCTGAGGAGCGCCACGGCTGCGCCGGTAGTCTGGAGGGCATGGAGAGCGCTGCAACGGCCATCCGGCGGCTGTCCGAACTCGCCGACTCGCCGCCGATCGCGCGTCTTGCGACGGCCTTCGAGGCGGCCGGTTTCGAGCTCGCGCTGGTGGGCGGATCGGTGCGCGACGCCTTCCTGGGGCGCGACCTCAACGACCTCGACTTCACGACGAATGCTCGGCCCGACGACATCCTGTCGATCGTCGTTCCGATCTCCGACGCGCACTGGGACATCGGGCGCGCCTTCGGCACGATCGGCGCACGCATCGGCGGCGAGCAGGTGGAGATCACCACCTATCGCACGGACGCCTACGACGGCGAGACCCGCAAGCCGGTGGTGGAGTTCGGCGACACGCTCGAGGGGGACCTCGTGCGGCGAGACTTCACCGTGAACGCGATGGCCCTGCGCGTTCCCCAGAAGGTGCTGGTCGACCCCTCCGGCGGGGTCGAAGACCTCATCGCCGGCCGGCTCTCCACGCCCGGCCCGCCCGAGGTCTCCTTCGGGGACGACCCGCTGCGGATGATGCGGGCCGCCCGTTTCGCCTCCCAGCTCGGCTTCACGCTCAGCCTGCCCACCGCGGTGGCCATGGCGGAGCTCGCCGACCGCATCTCGATCATCTCGCTCGAGCGCGTGAACGACGAACTCGGCAAGCTGCTGAAGACGCCGGCGCCGCGGGCCGGACTCCAGCTGCTCGTCGACAGCGGGCTCGCGGACATCGTGCTGCCGGAGCTTCCGGCGCTCCGACTGGAGATCGATGAGCACTTCCACCACAAGGACGTCTACGAGCACAGCCTGACCGTGCTCGACCAGGCGATCGACCTGGAGGAGTCGCGGCATCCGGGTGAGGCACCGGATCTCACCCTGCGATTGGCCGCGCTTCTGCACGACATCGGCAAGCCGGCGACGAAACGCACCGAGCCGGGCGGCGTCGTCACCTTCCACCACCACGACGTGATGGGCGCGAAGCTCGCGAAGCGACGGTTGCGCGAGCTTCGATTCGACAACGAGACGATCGCGGCCGTCGGCAAGCTGATCGAGCTCCACCTCCGGTTCTTCGGCTACACCGAGGGGGCGTGGACGGATTCCGCGGTGCGCAGGTACGTGCGCGACGCGGGCGACCAGCTGGAGCGGCTGCACATCCTCACCCGGGCGGATGTGACCACGCGCAACCGGCGCAAGGCGGATCGGCTGGCCTTCGCCTACGACGACCTGGAGGAGCGAATCCGGGTGCTGAGCGAGGAGGAGGAGCTGGCCGCCATCCGGCCCGACCTCGATGGCGAGCAGATCATGGCGATCCTCGGCCTGAAGCCGGGGCGCGAGGTGGGGGATGCGTATCGCTTCCTTCTGGAGCTGCGGCTCGAGGAGGGCGCGCTCGGACCGGACGAGGCCGAGGCGCGCCTTCGCGCGTGGTGGGCGGCGCGCTAGCCCTCGGGCGGGGAGGTCGCTTCGAGGGCCTCAGCGACCGGGGTTTTAGCGACCGGGTTGGGTGCGGTCCCTGAGGTTCTCGAAGGGACCCCCCGCCTCACCCCTCCGCCGCGCCAGAACCTGGAGCTCGGACCACCGCCCGTCGATCAGCGCGGCCTTCTTCGCGCGGCTCCACCCCTGCAGCTGCTTCTCCCGGGCGAACGCGTCGTCGATCCGCGCGATCTCCTCGGCGAAGACCAGCCGAACCGGCAACCGCGTGCGGGTGTAGTTCGCGCCCTCGCCGCATGGGTTCATTCTGCGGGCCCGCGCCGTGTGGCGGGCTGGTTGTGCACAGGCGGTTGAGGGGCTCGGCCCTTCGAGGGCCTCAGGTGTTGTCGCGGATGAAGTGCTCGAGCAGCTCGCGCGCCACCGGGTCGGGATACTGCACCGGCGGGCTCTTCATGAAGTAGGCGGATGCCGCCTCCACCGGGCCGCCGAGCCCCGCATCGAGAGCGACCTTCGCGGCGCGGATCGCGTCGATCACAACGCCCGCCGAGTTCGGTGAATCCCAGACCTCCAGCTTGTACTCCAGCGAGGTGGGCGCGTTTCCGAAGCCGTGACCCTCGAGACGCACGAAGGCGAGCTTGCGGTCATCCAGCCACGGGATGTGGTCGCTCGGCCCGATGTGCACGTCGCGAGAATTGAGCTGCGCGTCGATGTTGCTCGTCACCGACTGGGTCTTCGAGATCTTCTTCGACTCGAGCCGCCTTCGCTCCAGCATGTTGCGGAAGTCCATGTTTCCGCCCACGTTCAGCTGGTAGGTGCGGTCGAGCACGAGCCCGCGCTCCTCGAAGAGCCGAGCGAGAACGCGGTGGGTGATGGTGGCGCCGAGCTGACTCTTGATGTCGTCGCCGACGATCGGCACCCCCGCATCCGCGAACTTCGCCGCCCACACCGGGTCGCTGGCGATGAACACCGGCAGCGCGTTGACGAAGGCGACGCCGGCATCCAGGGCGGCCTGCGCGTAGTGGCGGGCACCCTCCTCGGAACCCACGGGCAGGTAGCAGACCAGCACCTCCGCCCCGGAATCGCGCAGGGCCTGCGCGATGTCGACCGGCGCGGCATCCGACTCCTCGATCGCGTCGCGGTAGTACTCGCCGAGCCCGTCGAGGGTCGGGCCGCGCTGGACCAGGACCCCGGATGCCGGCACCTCCGCGAACCGCAGCGTGTTGTTCTCGCTCGCCCACATGGCGTCGGCGAGATCGAGGCCGACCTTCGCGGCGTCCACATCGAAGGCCGCGACGAACTCGATGTCTCCGATCGAGTACGGCCCGAAGCGGGTGTGCATGAGTCCCGGCACGACCTCGTGCTCACGGGCGCCGGCGTAGAACGTCACGCCCTGGATGAGCGCATTCGCGCAATTGCCGACACCGGCGATGGCAACCCTGAGGGTCATGGGGAAACGCTCCTTGATAGAACAGAGGGTAAATGACTACACTAGGCAGGTTGCCCGGAGGTCTCCGACCGCGGGCCACGATGCCAAACCCTCCTGCCGCAGATCGTCTGCGGCCGTTCTAGTCCAAAGGAGGTGGGTTAGTTATGCATCAGTACGAACTAATGGTAATTCTCGATCCAGAGATCGATGAGCGCACCGTTGCCCCGAGCCTCGAGAGGTTCCTCAACGTCATCCGCAATGACGGTGGAACCATCGAGAAGGTGGATGTCTGGGGCCGTCGGCGCCTGGCATACGAGATCAACAAGAAGGCCGAGGGCATCTACGCCGTCGTCGACTTCACGGCGAACCCGGATGCGACGATCGAGCTCGACCGCCAGCTGAAGCTGAGCGAGGCCGTCATGCGCACCAAGGTGCTGCGTGCGGAGGAGGCGATCGCTCAGGTCGCCGAGGCCGCGAAGCTCTCCGCCGAGAAGGCCGCCCGCAAGGCCGCCGCCCCGTCGAAGGCTCCCGCCGCAGCCCCCGCGGCCGCTGTCGCCGCCGCTCCGGCCGCGCCGGCTGCGCCTGCAGCAGCTGCTCCGTCGGAGGCGTAAGGCTCATGGCAGGCGAAACCGTCATCACCGTCGTGGGAAACCTCACGAGCGATCCCGAACTGCGGTACACGCAGAACGGGCTCGCGGTGGCGAACTTCACCATCGCATCCACTCCTCGCAACTTCGACCGCGCAACGAACGACTGGAAAGACGGCGAAGCCCTCTTCCTCCGCGCGAGCGTGTGGCGCGAGTTCGCCGAGCACGTCGCGGGATCCCTCACCAAGGGGTCGCGCGTGATCGTGACCGGGCGGCTCAAGCAGCGCTCGTACGAGACGAAGGAAGGCGAGAAGCGCACCAGCTTCGAGATCGAGGTCGACGAGATCGGCCCGAGCCTCCGCTACGCCACCGCACAGGTGACGCGCACGTCCTCCCGCGAGGGCGGACAGGGCGGCGGCGGCAACCGGGGCCAGGTGGCGGACGAGCCGTGGGCGGCATCCGCCCCCGCCGAGTCCGCGAGCGGTGACGTGTGGAACACGCCCGGCAACTTCAACGACGAGACGCCCTTCTAGTCCGTCTCCCCATCACTACTTAACCGAAAGCAGGAAACCATGGCTGGAAAGAGCAGCGGCGATCGCCGCAAGCCGCTCCGCACCGTCAAGGGCGGCAAGAACGCCGCCCCCGCGAAGTCCATTCGCGTCGGCGTCATCGACTACAAGGATGTCGCCACCCTCCGCAAGTTCATCTCGGAGCGTGGAAAGATCCGCGCCCGTCGTATCACCGGTGTCTCCGTGCAGGAGCAGCGTCTCATCGCCCGCGCAGTCAAGAACGCGCGCGAGATGGCACTGCTTCCCTACGCCGGCTCAGGCCGTTAAGGAGCAATGACATGTCGAAACTGATTCTCACGCACGAGGTGACCGGTCTCGGTGCCCCCGGCGACGTCGTCGAGGTGAAGAACGGCTACGGCCGTAACTACCTCATCCCGCAGGGCTTCGCCGTCGCGTGGACCCGCGGAGGCGAGAAGCAGGTCGAATCGATCAAGGCTGCTCGCGTCGCACGCGAGCACGCCACGATCGAGGAGGCCCAGGACCTCAAGGCCAAGCTCGAGGCGAACGCGGTGACCCTCGCGGTCAAGGCCGGCGAGGGCGGACGCCTCTTCGGTTCGGTCAAGACCTCGGACATCGCCGATGCGGTCGCGGCTTCCGGCCTCGGCACCGTCGACAAGCGCAAGATCGAGATCACCAGCCCGATCAAGGCGACCGGCCAGCACGAGGCGACCGTTCGTCTTCGCGACGATCTCGTCGCCACGATCACGGTGAAGGTCGTTCCCGCGAAGTAGCGCACTACCACACTGGGGGTAGCCGGACTGACGTCCGTCTACCCCCTTTTTGGTGTCATTTCGCGACCCCGTATCGCACCTTTGTGCACAGGCCGTTTGTCAAGAGGACAAGTCTCAACCACCACTCTAAACATGTTTCTGCACACAGGGGTGAATAGTATAAATCCCTGGTCAGAGCCTACTTGCTGGAAGAATATGGTTGAGTTTCCACACATCAATCCACAGGTTCCCCACACAACTCCCGGCGTTTCGCGCCATTCCTCCACAAGTTCATCCACAGGGGCGCTTGGCCGGGGAGGCGGCGCTTCGTAGTGTGGTCCCGCGTCACACGGGGGACAGGGTTCGCGGTGCGTCCGACGCGTGAATGTCCCCGGTGTCGGGGAGACTGTCCGGCAGGTGCCTGACGCGGTGAGAAGGAAAGGCGTGCGATGTCAATTGCCCACTTGGGCCTGGCGAACGATCAACGATCGGGAGACCAGCGGCAGTCGGAACGCACCCCTCCACATGACCTCCTGGCCGAGCAGAGCGCCATCGGCGGCATGCTCCTCAGCAAGGATGCCGTGGCCGACGTCATCGAGGCGGTGCGGGCCGTCGACTTCTACATCCCCAAGCACGAGATCATCTTCGATGCGATCCTCGCGCTGTATTCGCACGGCGAGCCGACCGATGTCATCGCCGTCACCGACGAGCTGGTCAAGAGCGGCGAGATCGGCAGAGCGGGCGGAGCCGAATACCTCCACACCCTGACCGGGCTCGTGCCCACGGCGGCGAACGCCGGCTACTACGCGTCCATCGTCGCCGAGAAGGCCGTGCTCCGTCGGCTGGTCGAGGCGGGCACCCGCATCGTCCAGATGGGCTACGCCAGCGAAGGCGAGGTCGTCGACCTCGTCAACAACGCCCAGGCGGAGATCTACGGCGTCACCGGCGGGGTCGAGGCGGAGGACTTCATCCCCCTGAACCTGGCGATCGACGCCGCGACCGACGAGATGGAAGCCGCCCGCGGGCGCGACGGCTCGATGACCGGTGTGCCGACGGGGTTCGCCGAGCTCGACGATCTCACCAACGGTCTGCACCCGGGCCAGCTGATCATCATCGCGGCCCGACCTGCGCTGGGAAAGTCGACGCTCGCGCTCGACTTCGCGCGCGCGGCATCCATCAAGTACGACCAGCCGTCCATCTTCTTCTCACTGGAGATGGGGCGCAGCGAGATCGCCATGCGCCTGATGTCGGCCGAGGCGTCCATTCCGCTGCAGAACATGCGCAAGGGCACCATGGATGCCCGCGACTGGACGACCATGGCATCCACACGCGGGCGCATCAACGACTCGCCGCTCTACATCGACGACAGCCCCAACATGACCCTCGTCGAGATCAGGGCGAAGTGCCGGAGGTTGAAGCAGAAGGTCGGGCTCAAGATGGTGATCATCGACTATCTGCAGCTCATGACCTCCGGAAAGCGCGTCGAATCGCGGCAGCAGGAGGTGAGCGAGTTCTCGCGTGCGCTGAAGCTCCTCGCCAAGGAGCTCCAGGTGCCGGTCATCGCGCTCTCGCAGCTGAACCGTGGGCCGGAGCAGCGTTCCGACAAGATGCCGGCGCTCTCCGACCTCCGCGAGTCGGGTTCGCTCGAGCAGGATGCCGACATGGTGATCCTGTTGCACCGGGAGAGCGCCTACGAGAAGGACAACCCCCGCGCCGGCGAAGCCGACCTCATCGTCGCCAAGCACCGCAACGGACCCACGCGCACCGTGACGGTGGCGTTCCAGGGTCACTTCTCGCGCTTCCAGGACATGGCTCCGGCCTGATCCGGTTGGTCGCCGCGGCCTGAGGGTCGATCGTTAGCCTTGACGGATGGACGATTGGATCGAACACCGACGCGCGGAGGACGGCGAGCGCATGGGGTGGATCCAGCCCGTCGGCGACGACTTCGTAGCCATCGATCTGCTCGGGCGGCGACGGACCGATGCCGTGGACTGGATGCTCGCGGAGCAGACTCTCGACGAACTCGGTCTCGGGTATCTCGCCGACCCGCACGAGCTGCGTCTCGACGACGGCTCCTGGCTGCGTGTGCGGATCGCAGAGGTGTCACCCTCGGCGATCCGCGTGAAGAGAGAGGACTGGGGCGACATCAACGCGACCCAGGTCTACTACTCGGTGTCGTTCCCGGTGACCGACGACCGGCTTCGGCCGCTGTCGCGCTGATTGTTCCCTTCCTTGCGCTGGTCGGCACCGACATGCCGAGGACCCCTCCGACCGATTCCTGCGGCCCGGGGGCGGGGGCGTTCGCTCAGTCCCGGCAGCGTAAACTGATCCGCGTTGCCGCGAGGAGAAAGAGGTCACGTGGGCTCCATCGAGGAGAACGCAGAACAGCGTGCCGCCTACTGGCCGGTCGCCGTGATCCGCGCCATCCCCTTGGCGGGTCTCGCTCTCTGGATCACGTTCTCCGCGGACCATTCGGCAACCTTCGGCCTGCTCAGCTTCGGAGTCTTCGGCGTGGTCGCCGGAGTCGTGATGGCCGCGGTGGCGTGGGCCCGACTCTCCCGGGGCAGGGCCCGTGGGTTCTTCATCGCGCAGGGGGCCGTGACGCTGGTGGCCGGCATCCTCGCGCTCGTGTTCCACGCGGCGGGCGTCCAGGTCTATTTCTTCATCGTGACCGTCTTCGCGGCGATCACCGGGTTCCTCGAGCTCTACAGCGGACTGCGCACGCGCCGTCGGTTCGTCGCATCGACGGACTGGATCGCCGTTGGCGTGTTCACAGCCGTCGCGGCCCTCGTGTTCCTCGTCATCCCGCCCGGGTTCCGCCAGACCTTCACCGGACCGGACCATGTGCGGCGCGTGCTCGACTCGTCGGTCGTCGCGGTCGGTCTGCTCGGCGCCTACGCGGCGATCGTCGCGGTCTACCTCGTGGTCGCCGGGCTGTCGGCGAAGTGGGGAACCCAGGCTACGCCCGAGACGGCGGCCCAGAATCAGAACACCGAAGGCGAGATCAGCGCGTGACAACTCCCACCCGGCAGGATCGCCTGCGGCCGCTCGAGTTCGTCGGCATCTCCGCGGTGATCGCGGTGTTCGTCGGTCTCGTCGTGCTGCTGAGCACGCGACAGCCCGTGCTCTCGCTGGTCTTCTTCGGCGTCGCGTTCATCGTCTCACTGGTGGTGATCGCGATGCTGTCGCTCGCCGTCAAGCCGGACGAGGCGGAACGGAACGACCTCACGGAGCAGGACGACGCGGGCGGCCGACCCTCGGGTCACTGAGCCCGGGGCACGCCCAGGTAGTCGACGAGTTCGTCCGCGAGTCCCGTGTAGGTCGCGGGGCTGAGCCGGATGAGGCGGGCCTTCGCCTCCTCGCCGATGTCGAGGCCCTCCACGAACGCCCGGAGCTCCTCAGCGCCCACCCGTCGTCCCCTCGTTAGCTCCTTCAGCATCGCGTACGGATCTGCGATCGAGCTCCGACCGGCCGTGACCTCCGCGCGGATGACCGTCTGGATGGCCTCACCGAGCACCTCCCAGTTCGTGTCGAGGTCCTCCGCGAGCTTGGCCGAGTTGACCGCGATCTCTCCGAGCCCACGCGCGATGTTGTCGAGGGCGAGCACCGAGTGACCCAGAGCCACACCGACGTTCCGCTGGGTGGTGGAATCGGTGAGGTCGCGCTGCAGCCGCGAGGTGACCAGGGTGGCGGCCAGGGAGTCGAGCAGGGCGCTCGACAGCTCGAGGTTGGCTTCGGCATTCTCGAACCGGATCGGGTTGATCTTGTGCGGCATGGTCGACGAGCCGGTCGCGCCCGCCTGCGGGATCTGGGTGAAGTAGCCCATCGAGATGTAGGTCCAGATGTCGGTGCACAGGTTGTGCAGGATCCGGTTGGCGTGGCTGATGCGCAGATACAGCTCGCCCTGCCAGTCGTGCGGCTCGATCTGGGTGGTGAGAGGATTCCAGTCCAGCCCGAGGGACGTGACGAACTCCCGCGAGATCTCGGGCCAGTCGAGCTCGGGGTCGGCGGCGACGTGGGCCGCGAAGGTGCCGGTGGCCCCGCTGAACTTGCCGAGATAGTCCGTCTCCTCGATCTGGGCGATGACGCGGCGCAGCCGGGCGACGAAGACGGCGAACTCCTTGCCGACCGTGGTCGGGGTGGCGGGCTGGCCGTGGGTGTGCGCGAGCATGGGCTCGGCACGATGCGCGATCGAGCGGTCGGTGAGTGCGGCGAGCACGGCGCGGGCGCGCGGCAGCCAGACATCCTGAACCGCAGCGCGGATGGTGAGCGCGTACGAGAGGTTGTTGATGTCCTCGCTGGTGCACGCGAAGTGGGTGAGTTCGGCGATGTCGTTGAGCCCGAGTGCGGACAGGCGGGCGCGAACGTAGTACTCCACCGCCTTCACGTCGTGCCGGGTGGTGGCCTCGAGGGTGGCGAGTTCGTCGATGTCGGCCTGGCCGAAGTCGGGAACGAGCGCGCGGAGTGCCCTCGCCTGCTCGGGCTCGAGGCGGCGGGATCCGAAGTATTCGTGGTCGGTGAGGTAGAGCAGCCATTCGATCTCGACGTGCACGCGGGCCCGATTGAGTCCCGCCTCGGAGAGGTGCTCGCCGAGGGCGGTGACGGCGGGACGATAGCGTCCGTCGAGCGGGCTGAGCGGTTGTTCTGGCAGTGGACTCACGAAACTCCCTGACGTAGTGCGGGCTCGATCTGGCGGTAGAGGGCGGCGCAGGCCCGTTCGATCATGCTGAGCACGGTGTCGAACATTGCGGCGTCGGAATAGTAGGGGTCGGGCACATCCGGTGCCGCGGACTGCTCCTGGTCGAAGCTCAGCAGTAGCTGGACCTTCGCGCGGTCTTCGTCGCTGCCGGCCCAGGCGCGCAGGATGCGCTCCTGGCTCCGGTCGAAGACGACCACCAGGTCGAGGTTCTGAAACCACGTCGGATCGAACTGCTTCGCCCGCTGCCCCGAACCGTCGTAGCCGTGGTTGGCGAGGGCCGTGATGGTGCGGCCGTCGGAGTGTTCGCCGACGTGCCAGTCGCCGGTGCCCGCCGAGATGACCGTGACGTGCTTCTCGTAGCCGGCGTTCGCGACCATGTCGCGGAACATCACCTCGGCCATCGGGGAGCGGCAGATGTTGCCGGTGCAGACGAAGCAGATCCTGAAGAGCGCCGACTCATCGAGGGTGCGGTCGAAGCTCATGCTGCCATTCTCCCGCAGTACGGACCCGAGCGCCTCCCCTCGCTCACACGGTCGCCTCGACCCGGTCGCCTGTGGGGTGGCACGAGCGACCGGCGAGAGCGCGGCAGTCTCGTGTGCCACGGGAGGAACAGATGGACATGGGAACGATCGATCGGACCGCACTCGCGCAGAGACTCGCGCTGCAGGCGAGGCGGCTCGATCAGCTCGCGGATGCGCTGACGGAGCGCAGCCGGCGGCTTCCGCGGGCCGGAGGCGAAGGGTGGCGAGGGCCGGCCCACGCGGCATTCGAGCTCGAGCTCGCCGCGTTCGAGCGCGAGGTGGGCAGGGTCGTGGATCGGGTGCGTGCGGCGCAGACGGCGACCAGCCATGCGCTGTCGATCGTGAGCAGCCATGGGTGACGGTCTCATCATCGGCGGCGGCGGATCGCTCGCCGTTGGCACCGACGGGCTGTTCGAGACCGCTGCCGCGCTCGGAGCGATGACGGACGAGCTCGTGCGGTGCAGGCGGGAGCTCGCCTCGATCGACCGGATGGTCTCGTCGGGCGAGCTGCACGCGACCAGCGCCCCCGTTGGCGCCCTCGATGCGGAGCGGGCGATGGATGACGCGGCCTTCCTCGCCCACGGTGCGTGGTCGCACGGCGTCCGGCTCCGCACCGCACTCACTCTCGCGGCGGACGCCTACGGCGTGGCAGAACGGGCCGCCGAGGGCGTGGCGGAGCGGCTCGCCGGGCTGGCGGGGTATGCGCTCGGATTCGCTCTCCCCGCGCTCGCGGTCGATGCCCTGCCCCTTCTGCTCGGAGCAGGGGTGATGACGGCGGCGTTCGCCGCGCTTCCCGAGCGGACGCGCGCGCGGATCCTGAGCGGCGCCGCCGCCTGGTTCAAAGGGCACAGTTCGGTGCTGAGCAGCCCGCTGTTCGTGCAGGCCGTCCGGCTCGCCGTCACGAGCGCGGACGATGTCGCGGCCGGTGCCCTCCACGTGCCTCCGGGCCTCGATCGGGCGGCGCAGGCGGCCGGAATGGTGGGCGTCGGAACCGCGACCGCCGGCGTGATCGCTGCGGGGTCCGCTGCCGGCTACCTGACGGAGACGGGAGTGAGCACGACGCGCGCGAGCTCGACCGGCCAATTCTCGGCCCCGAAGGGATGGGAGGATCGCGCGGCCCGCATCCCGAAGGGCGCCGCGCAGGTGCGGATCGACCGCTACGAGGGACCGGACGGATCACCGCGGTTCGAGGTCTACGTGAGCGGCACCCGCGACTTCGCCCTCGGTCACGACGATCAGCCGTGGGACATGACGAGCAATCTGCACGGCATAGCCGGTGGCGATTCGGGCTCGATCGAGGCGACGCGGCAGGCGATGGCCGCGGCGGGGATCGACGCGCACACCCCGGTGGTGATCACCGGGCACTCCCAGGGCGGGCTGGTCGCCGCGCGGATCGCCGGGAGCGGGGACTACGACGTGCGGGCGCTCTACACTCTCGGGGCGCCGGCGGCGCAGGCCGCTGTACCGGAGAGCGTGCCGTGGGTGGCGGTGGAGCACACCAACGACATCGTCCCCGCACTCAGCGGGAGCTGGACGCACTCGGACCCGGTCGTGGTGCGGCGCGAGCTGTACACCGACGGCGTGGTTCCGCACGACAAGTACTTCCCGTCCCATCAGCTGGGCGCATACCGCGCAACGGCCGAACTGATGGACCACACGACCGAGTCGCGTGTGAGCGCCGTCGGCTCGCGATTCGACGGGTTCGTGGCCGGGGCGAGGCCGGTGGAATCCACCACCTGGCTGTCGGTGCGGGGTGCTCCCGATACGGCTAGCGGCGGTCGCGGGTGAGCGGACGGAAGATGAGGCCGATGAGCCAGCTGATGATGCCCAGCACCAGCGCGCCGAGGATGCCGGCCCAGAAGAAGGAGTCGACGTGGAGCCCGAAGCCGATGAGACCGGAGATCCAGCTGACGAGGAGCAGGAGGAGACCGTTGACGATGAGGGCGAGGAGCCCGAGCGTCAGCACGTACAGCGGGAAGGCGACCACCCGCACGATCGTGCCGACCACGCCGTTGACGATTCCGAAGATGAGGGCGACCAGCAGGAACGTCAGCACGGTGGGAACGGTGCCGGGGGCATACGGGGTGACCGTCACCCCGTGCACGATCAGGGTGGTGAGCCACAGTGCGAAGGCGTTGATGATCAGACGAACCAGGAATCGCATGGCACCACTATGCCCGAGACGCCCGCGCCGGGCCACTGCCGCCGCGGGAATAGGCTGGGTCGGTGACCGAACCAGACCAGCCCGGAGTGCGGCTCCGCCCCGAGATCGTCGCACTCGCCGCCTACCGCCAGGGCAAGCCCGCGGCGGATGACGCGTTCAAGCTCTCCTCGAACGAGAACCCGTTCGACCCCATCCCCGAGGTGCTCACCGCGCTCGCCGAGTCGTCGATCAACCGGTACCCGGACGCCTCGGCTCTGGAACTGCGCACTCGTCTCGGCCAGCGGTTCGGGGTGGGACCGGCCGAGGTGCACCTGGGCGCGGGGTCCGTGTCGATCCTCTCCCAGCTCATCCAGGCCGCGGCGGGCCCGGGCGACGAGGTCGTCTATGCGTGGCGCTCGTTCGAGGCGTACCCCGGGCTCGTGGCGGTGGCGGGGGCCACCAGCATCCAGGTCCCCAACGACGCGGACGGCAGGCACGACCTCCCGGCCATGGCGGCCGCGGTCACCGAACGCACCCGGGTGCTGATCGTGTGCAGTCCGAACAACCCCACCAGCACCGTCGTCACCGGCGACGAGTTCTTCGCCTTCATGGCCGAGGTGCCGCCGACGGTGCTCGTGGTGCTCGACGAGGCCTACGCCGAATTCGTCACCGACGACGACGCGGTGGATGGTCGTGGTCTCATCGGGCAGTACCCCAACCTCGTGGTGCTGCGCACCTTCTCGAAGGCGTACGGACTCGCGGGCCTGCGCATCGGCTACGCGGTCGGGCCGGCGGCGATCCTCGACGCCGCTCGGAGCACGGCGATACCGCTCTCGGTCACCGAACCGGCGCAGCGGGCGGCCCTCGTCTCCCTCGACCACGAGGAGCGGCTGCTCGAGCGCGTCGACCGCATCGCCGACCTGCGGGACGCCGTGTGGACCGCGCTGGTCGAGCAGGGCTGGAACGTGCCGACCCCGCAGGGCAACTTCGTCTGGCTGGAGACCGGGGCGTTCACCGAACGCGCCGCGGAGATCCTCGCCGAGCACGGCATCGTTGCCCGGGCTCTGGGCGACGATGGCATCCGGGTATCGATCGGCGAATCCGAGGCTGTGGATAAACTCCTAAGGGCCACGGCGGAGGTTGTGCGCAATCTACCAAGTCCCACCTAGGCGGTCGGGTTAGATTAGAAACTCGGTGCGGCGGGCCGCCCGCCGATCCCCTTCCTGGCGAAGGCCGAACAAGACTGCGAGGTCACCGTGGCGCAAGCTCCACAGTCGGTGCAGCTTCTCTCCGTGGACGGCTCGCTCGTACCGAGCGACGCCCTCGACGAGTACCAGCCCTACATCGATGCGCTGGACGACGAGACGCTCCGCCGCTTCTACCGAGACATGGTGATGGTGCGCCGGTTCGACGTCGAAGCCGCCAATCTCCAGCGCCAGGGGCAGATGGGGCTCTGGGTGCCGAGCATGGGTCAGGAGGCCGCCCAGGTGGGTTCCGGCCACGCAGCGCGGCCGCAGGACCACATCTTCCCGGCGTACCGCGAACACACGATCGCGATGACCCGCGGCGTGGACGGTCTCGACATCATCCGGATGCTGCGGGGCGTGACCCACGGCGGATGGAACCCCGCCGAACACGGCAACTTCCACCTCTACACGCTCGTTCTCGGCTCGCAGACGCTGCACGCGACCGGGTATGCGATGGGCATCACCTTCGATGGCGCGACGGCGACGGGAGACCTCGACTCCGATCAGGCGGTCATCGTGTACTTCGGCGACGGCTCGATGTCGGAGGGCGACGTCAACGAGGCGATGGTGTTCGCTGCGAGCTACCAGGTGCCCGAGGTCTTCTTCCTGCAGAACAACCAGTGGGCCATCTCGGTACCGGTCTCCACCCAGTCCCGCGTTCCGCTCGTCGACCGCCCCGGCGGGTTCGGCATCCCGGGCGTGCAGATCGACGGGAACGACGTGCTCGCCAGCTATGCGGTGACGCGCAAGAGCCTCGACGCGGCCCGCAGCGGTGAAGGACCCCAGTTCATCGAGGCGGTCACGTACCGCATCGGCGCGCACACGTCATCCGACGACCCCACCAAGTACCGCGAGGACGCGGAGCTGCAGTCCTGGGTGGCGAAGGATCCCATCGCGCGCTACCGCACCTGGCTGTCGGCGCGCGGGGAGGCCGACGCCTGGTTCGACGAGGTCGCTGCGGAGGCTGAGGACTTCGCCGCCGACATCCGCCACCGCACCCTGGAACTCGGCACACCCCCGGTGGGCACGATCTTCGACCACGTGTACTCGGATCCGCACCCGGTGACCGCGGCCCAGAAGCAATGGCTCGCCGACTACGAAGCGGGGTTCGACCAGTGACCGAGGAACTCGCGCTGGCCAAGGCGCTCAACGCCGGTCTGCGCAAAGCGATGCAGGACGACGACCGCGTGCTGCTCATGGGCGAGGACATCGGCCCGCTCGGCGGTGTCTTCCGCGTCACCGAGGGACTGTTCGGCGAGTTCGGCAAGAACCGCGTGCTCGACACCCCCCTCGGCGAGGCGGGGATCGTGGGAACGGCGATCGGGCTCGCGCTGCGCGGCTACCGGCCGGTCTGCGAGATCCAGTTCGACGGGTTCATCTTCCCCGCGTTCAACCAGATCACCACCCAGCTCGCGAAGCTCACCAACCGGCACGAGGGCGCCGTCAGCATGCCGGTCGTGATCCGGGTGCCGTTCGGCGGCCACATCGGTGCCGTCGAGCACCACCAGGAGAGCCCGGAGGCGTACTTCGCGCACACGGCGGGACTTCGCGTGGTCAGCCCGAGCACGCCGGGCGACGCGTACTGGATGATCCAGGAGGCGATCCGCTCGAACGACCCGGTGATCTTCTTCGAGCCGAAGAGCCGGTACTGGCACAAGGGGCCGGTCGACCTGGATGCCAGCGCCTCCCCCCTGCACTCGAGCCGTGTCGTGCGCACCGGCAGCGAGGTCACACTGCTCGGCTACGGCGCGATGGTCAACGTGCTCATGCAGGCCGCCGAAGTTGCGGCCGTGGAGGGCACGAGCGTCGAGGTGATCGACCTGCGATCGCTCTCGCCGATCGACTACGCACCCATCATCGAGTCCGTTCAGAAGACCGGGCGACTCGTGGTGGCGGCCGAGGCTCCGGGGTTCGTGAGCGTGGCATCCGAGATCGCCGCGACCGTGACCGAGCGCGCCTTCTATTCGCTCGAGGCACCGGTGCTGCGCGTGACCGGGTTCGACACCCCGTTCCCGCCGGCGAAGCTCGAGACCACCTACCTTCCGGATGCGGACCGCGTGCTCGAAGCGGTCGACCGCGCCCTCGCCTACTAGCGACCCGAAACAGCCAGGAGCACACCGTGAGCACCTCAGAATTCGAACTGCCGGATGTCGGCGAGGGCCTGACCGAGGCCGAGATCGTGCAGTGGAAGGTCGCGCCGGGCGACACGGTGTCCGTGAACCAGGTGCTGGTGGAGATCGAGACGGCGAAGTCGCTCGTGGAGCTGCCCTCGCCGTTCGAGGGCGTCGTGACCGCGCTGCTCGTGCAGGAGGGGCAGACGGTGGATGTCGGCACGCCCATCATCTCCGTCTCCTCCGACGGCTCGGCGCCCGCGCCCTCCGCCGCGGTGGAGATGTCGGTCGTCACCGCGATCGAGGAGGAGGAGAAGCCCGCCGCGGTGCTGGTCGGGTACGGGGTCAAGGGGCACGTGACGTCTCGGCGCAACCGTCCCGCGGCCGCAGGCGGCGCACCCGCGGCCGCCCCCGCCGCGCGCCCCAGTTCGGTGCCGGCCGCGTCGGCCGCGACGATCATCGCGAAGCCGCCGATCCGCAAGCTCGCGAAGGACCTCGGGGTGGACCTCGCCGAGGTGAATCCGACCGGCCTCGCCGGGGAGATCACGCGCGACGACGTCATCCGGATCGCGTCGCAGGCCAGCGTGTTCCGCAACATCGAGACGCCGGAGTGGTCGGACGAGCGTGAGGAGCGCATTCCGGTGAAGGGCGTGCGCAAGGCGATCGCCACCGCGATGGTGTCGAGTGCGTTCTCGGCGCCGCACGTGAGCCTGTTCGTGGACGTGGATGCGACCCGCACCATGGAGTTCGTGAAGCGCCTCAAGGCCTCTCCCGACTTCGCCGGCGTGAAGGTCTCGCCGCTGCTGATCATGGCGAAGGCGATGATCTGGGCGGTGCGCCGCAATCCGATGGCGAACGCGCAGTGGACCGACTCCGAGATCATCGTGAAGCACTACGTGAACCTCGGCATCGCGGCCGCGACCCCGCGCGGGCTCATCGTGCCCAACGTGAAGGAGGCGCAGGCGCTGTCGCTGCGCGACCTGGCGATGGCGATCGAGCAGCTCACCATCACGGCCCGCGACGGCAAGACGCAGCCCACGGAGATGAGCGGCGGCACCATCACGGTGACCAACATCGGCGTCTTCGGCATGGACACGGGCACGCCGATCCTCAATCCCGGCGAGGTGGCCATCGTCGCCCTCGGCACGATCAAGCAGAAGCCGTGGGTGGTCGACGGCGAGGTGCGATCGCGGTTCGTCACGACGCTGGGCGCGAGCTTCGACCACCGGGTCGTCGATGGGGATGTCGCCAGCCGCTTCCTCGCGGACGTCGCCAGCGTGATCGAGGAGCCGGCGCTGCTGCTGGACTGACCCGCCGCGCGCTTCCCCCGGTTGAGGGCGGGTTGCAGGAGTTGCGGACTTGGGCGCTATGCTATTGATAACGAATCTCATTAGCGTTATCTAGTTGGAAAGTCACTGACATGCGAGCAGCAGTAGCAACGGCCGCCCTCATCGCCGTCACCCTCACGTTGGCCGGGTGCGCGGCATCCACCTCCCCCGCCGACGACGGCAAGGTGCGGCTCGTCGCATCCACCAACGTCTGGGGCGACGTGGCCGAGCAGATCGGCGGCGACACGGTGCAGGTCGACTCGATCATCTCCAACCCCGACCAGGACCCGCACTCGTTCGAGGGCGACGCGCAGGTGCAGCTGGCGCTCTCCAAGGCGGACGTCGTGATCGAGAACGGCGGGGGTTACGACGACTTCGTCGACACCCTGCTCAAGGGCGCAGGCAACACCAAGGCGGTCGTGCTGAACGCGGTCGACATCTCCGGCTTCGACCAGCATCCGGCCACGGGAGAGCTGAACGAGCACGTCTGGTACGACTTCCCCACGGTGCAGAAGGTGGCGGAACGCATCCGCAAGGAGCTCACCAAGGTCGACCCGAAGAGCGCCTCGGTCTACCGCGCCAACGAGAAGACCTTCGACGCGGCGCTCGCACGGCTCGAGGCCGACGAGGCCGCCCTGGCGTCCGGCCCGCACGCGGGCGAGGGGGTCGCCATCACCGAGCCGGTGCCGCTCTACCTGCTGAACGCCGCGGGGCTCGTCAACGAGACTCCGGTGAAGTTCAGTTCCGCGATCGAGGAGGGGACGGATGTCCCGCCCCAGCTGCTGAAGCAGACACTCGAACTGTTCTCCGCTCACCGGGTGAAGCTGCTTGCCTACAATGAGCAGACCAGCGGTCCCGAGACCGAGGCCGTGCTCGCGGCGGCGAAATCCGCGGGCATCCCCGTCGTGCCCGTGACCGAGACCCTGCCGAAGGGCAAGGACTACCTCGCGTGGATGACGGCCAACCTGGCCGCCGTGAAGACCGCGCTCGACTAGGAGACCCGTGCCAGACACTGCCACCCCGCCGGTGCTGAGCCTGCGTTCGGCGACCCTGTCGTTCGGCGAGCGCCAGCTGTGGCAGAACCTCAACCTCGATGTGCAGCCCGGCGAGTTCCTCGCGGTGCTCGGGCCGAACGGCACGGGCAAGACGAGCCTGCTCAAGACCATCCTCGGCCAGCAGGAGCTCACCTCCGGCACCATCGAGTTCCTCGGTGAGCCGGTGCGGCACGGCAGCGACCGGATCGGGTACATCCCCCAGCAGAAGCTCATCGAGGAGGGCACGCCGCTGCGCGCCCGCGACCTCGTGTCGTTCGGAGTGAACGGCACGAAGTGGGGTCTGCCGATCAACTCGAGGGCGACCCGCAGGCGGGTGGATGAGGTGCTCGAGTCGGTCGGCGCGACCGCCTACGCCAAGGTACCGGTCTCCCTGCTCTCCGGCGGCGAGCAGCAGCGGGTGCGGGTCGGCCAGGCCATCGCGGGCGATCCCCGGCTCCTGCTCTGCGACGAGCCGCTCATCTCGCTCGATCTGAACCACCAGCGAGGGGTCAGCGAACTGATCGACGCGCAGCGCAGGAGTCTCGACACCGCCGTGGTGTTCGTGACCCACGACATCAACCCGATCCTCCCCATGGTCGACCGGGTGCTGTACCTCGCCGGCGGCCGATTCCGCGTCGGCACCCCGGACGAGGTGCTGCGCTCGGAGGTGCTCTCCTACATGTACGACACCCCGGTCGAGGTGATCCGCAGCCGCGGACGCATCGTCGTGCTCGGCTCGCCCGAGGGCTACGGGGTGCACGACCACCTCGAGCATCACGTGAGGACCGCCGAATGAACACCGACTTCTGGGGCCAGATCTTCGGCTTCCAGCACTACGGCGAGCTGCTGGTGCTGGTGAAGAACTCGATCTTCGCCGGCGCGGTGCTCGGCATCGTCGGGGGGCTGATCGGGCCGTTCGTGATGACGCGCGACCTCCAGTTCGCGGTGCACGGCGTCTCGGAGCTGAGCTTCGCCGGGGCATCCGCTGCGCTGCTGTTCGGCGTGAACGTGGTGGTCGGATCGCTGGTCGGCTCGCTCCTGGCCGCGATCCTCATCGGATTGCTGGGCGCGAGGGCACGGGAGCGGAATTCGATCATCGCCGTGCTGGTGCCCTTCGGCCTCGGCCTCGGCATCCTGTTCCTGGCCCTGTATCCGGGGCGCAGCGCGAACAAGTTCGGGCTGCTGACCGGCCAGATCGTGTCGGTGGACAACCCGCAGCTCACGGCGCTGGTTGCCGTCTCGGTCGTCGTCGTGATCGGGCTGGCGATCGTCTGGCGCCCACTGAGCTTCTCGAGCGTGGACCCCGACGTCGCCCGCGCCAAGGGCGTGCCGGTCACCACCCTGTCGATCGTGTTCATGGTGCTGCTGGGCCTGGCCACGGCGGTCTCCATTCAGATCGTCGGCGCGCTGCTGGTGCTCTCGCTGCTGGTCACCCCGGCGGCGGCGGCGATGCGGGTGACGGCCTCGCCGTTCCTCACGCCGCTGTTCAGCGTCATCTTCGCGGTCACCAGCGTGGTGGGCGGGATCCTTCTCGCCCTGGGCGGCGGGCTGCCCATCAGCCCCTATGTCACCACCATCTCGGCGGTCATCTACGTGGTGTGCCGGATCGTCGGGGCGCGGCGGGGCAAGCGGGGAGACAATGGTCGCGTGGCGGCTGTGCCGACGCCCGCACCCATGCGACCGAACGCGATCGGGGGGAACCGATGAAGAGGAACACCTGGCAGCGCGAGGCCGTTCGCGACGCGCTCGAGAGCACCGAGGCCTTCGTGAGCGCGCAGGCCCTCCACACCCGCCTGCGCGAATCCGGCTCGGCGATCGGCCTGGCGACTGTGTATCGCGCCCTCGCCGACCTGGCGCAGGAGGGCGAGGCGGACTCGCTCCAGCAGGAGGGCGAGAGCCTGTTCCGCGCCTGCACGCCGGGCCAGCACCATCATCACCTCATCTGCCGCAGCTGCGGTCTCACGGTGGAGATCGAGGCGGATGCCGTGGAGTCGTGGGCGCAGACCATCGCGGCCGAGAACGGCTTCACCCAGCCCAACCACGTGGTGGACGTGTTCGGCCTGTGCGCGACCTGCTCCCTGGCGGCCGACGCGACGGCCTCACGATAAAGTGTGGGGAGACGTCGACCGGAGGACCTCGCCCATGGCCACTGCCAGCCGCACGACCCTGACCCTGCTCGCCGTGTCCGCCGGGTTGATGCTCGCTCTCAGCGGATGCTCGGCCGCCGCACCGGCCTCCCACTCCGCCAGGCCGACGTCCACCCCCACCCGCACGAGCGCGGCGACCTCCGCTCCGGCCGCGCAGTCGACGGCGGCGGCGTGTGCGCAGCTGAAGTCGTCGGTCGAGACCGTGGCCGCCGAGTTGAAGCAGGGCTTCGCCGGCATGGCCGCCGATCCCGCCGCGGCCGAGAAGAAGCTCAAGGCACTGGCGGACAGCATGGCCGCCGGACTCGACGGCGTGACCGATCCCGCGGTCAAGGAGGCGGGGACCAAGGCCCACGACGCGCTCGCGGCGCTCGACACCGACATCACCTCGGTGCTCGCGAACCCCAAGACGGCGGATGTGGCCACAATCCAGGCGGACGCGACCGCCGTGCAGACGAGCTTCACGGCCCTCGGAACGATCTGCGGCTGACCCATGCGCCGAAACCGGGTCACCGCGCTGCGCACGGGCGCTCTCGCCGCAGTCCTCCTGCTGGCCGTCACCGGGTGCGCCCCCACGCAGAGCAAGAAGGCCGCCTGCACGAGCCTCATCAGCTCGGTGGATGAGGCGACCAGCAGCATCAACGGGGCTCTCCCGAGCTTCTCCTCCGACGCGAACGGCACGTCGTCGGTGCTCGCCCGCACCTCCGCCTCGTTCCACAAGAGCATCGCCACGGTGACGAACCCGGCGATCGCGAAGGTGGCGGCGACGGCGGATGACGCGGTGCGCTCCCTCGCGTCGGACGTGAAGGGCGAGTCGGGCGATCCGGGCTCTGCGGACTTCGCGAAGCTCGCGAAGTCGTCTCAGGCGGTGTCGGCGGCGTTCGTCGACATCCGCAAGACCTGCGAGTAGTTTGCCGAAAGCCCGGAGACTCCGTAGTATTGAGGGCTGTTGCCCGTAATCTTCGGTGCAGCCTGTGCGCAAATCCCCCACCATGCATTTCTCCGGTGGATTGTGCGTG
Source organism: uncultured Lacisediminihabitans sp. (assembly GCA_966212465.1). Classification (GTDB taxonomy): domain Bacteria; phylum Actinomycetota; class Actinomycetes; order Actinomycetales; family Microbacteriaceae; genus Lacisediminihabitans. The sequence continues at coordinate 49,839 of CBIHRK010000008.1, read as the reverse complement.
CCGACAAGAGACCTTGGGTAGAGACGACCTCTCTACGGTATTGGAGGAACCACCATGGCCGCAGTGTGCCAGGTGACCGGAGCCGTTCCCGGCTTCGGACACAACATTTCGCACTCGCACCGTCGCACCAAGCGACGTTTCGACCCGAACATCCAGAAGAAGACGTACTTCGTGCCGTCGCTCCGCCGCAGCGTGACGCTGACGCTGAGCGCCAAGGGCATCAAGGTCATCGACGCACGCGGCATCGAGTCCGTCGTCAAGGACCTGCTTGCACGTGGGGAGAAGATCTAATGGCCAAGCAGCAGGACATCCGCCCGATCATCAAGCTCCGCTCGACCGCGGGCACCGGTTACACCTACGTGACCAAGAAGAACCGTCGTAACGACCCGGACCGCCTGGTTCTGAAGAAGTACGACCCCATCATCCGCCAGCACGTCGAATTCCGCGAGGAGCGCTAACTCATGGCAAAGAAGAGCAAGATCGCTGCCAACGAGCAGCGCAAGGTGATCGTGGCGCGCTACGCCGCGAAGCGCCTCGAACTGAAGAAGGCCCTCGTGAGCCCGACCTCGACCGACGAGGAGCGCGAAGCCGCTCGCCTCGGTCTGCAGAAGCTTCCGCGCGACGCGTCGCCGGTGCGCGTTCGCGGTCGCGACGCCATCGACGGCCGCCCGCGTGGATTCCTCAGCCAGTTCGGCGTTTCGCGTGTACGCTTCCGCGATATGGCGCACCGGGGCGAATTGCCCGGAATCACCAAGTCAAGCTGGTAAATTACAGGCGGTTCGGGGGTTCTCCCGTAACCGTGTTCGTGAGCAGGAATGCAAGTTCTGCAAAGCACAACGTCCGAGGAGGACTTCAATGGCTGACAAGTCACTAAACCGTACCGAGCTCGTCGCGGCAGTCGCCGCATCGTCTGGCCAGAGCCAGGCGGCTGTCAACGGCGTCCTCGACGCCCTGTTCTCCACCCTCGCGACCTCGGTCGGCGAAGGCACGAAGGTCACCATCCCGGGCTGGCTCGCAGTCGAGCGCACGCACCGCGCCGCCCGCGCGGGTCGCAACCCTTCGACCGGTGAGGCCATCGAGATCAAGGCCGGCTACGGCGTGAAGGTCAGCGCCGGCAGCAAGCTGAAGGCCGCCGCCAAGTAACGACGACGCACCACCCGAAGGGGCGCAGACCGCAGAGGTCGGCGCCCCTTCGGCCGTTAACGCCCGACCACTCGGGCATCCGGGCGACTCGCTCTCAGACGACTGACCTAGGCTGGATGTCGTGCCCAGGCTCGTGAAGATCGCCGGGCCAGCCCTGCTGCTGGTCGTGGCCTTCGCGTCGCTGATCTGGGCCCTGCAGTTCGGCGGCGCCGCGCGCCCTCAGGCGGTCTTCGACCCCGGGCCCATCGTGCGGTGGGCCCTTCCCACCGCGACGATGATCATGAACCTCGCTGTCGCGGTGACGATCGGCGCGCTGGCCCTCGTCTGCTTCGCGCTCAGCGACGAGCATCCGGAGTTCGCCCGCGCACTCGACCTCGCCGCAGGCGCGGCCGCCGTCTGGACGGTTGCGGCGGGAGCCACGGCGTTCTTCCAGTTCCTCACCACCTCCAACCAGCCGCTCAGCCTGGACGACACCTTCGGCTCGGCCCTCGGCAACTTCTTCACGACCTTCGAGCTCGGGCAGCAGCTTCTCGCCGTGATCCTCGCCGCCGCCGCGACCACGGTGCTGTGCTTCGCGGTGCGCAACCGCACGCTGCTGCTGTTCGTGCTGCTGATCGCGATGGTCGGCCTCGTGCCGATCGCCCTCGGCGGCCATTCCGGCGACGCCGCCGGGCACGACCAGGCGGTGTCGTCGCTCGGGCTCCACCTCGTCTTCGCCAGCATCTGGCTCGGCGGCCTGCTCACCATCGTGTTCCTGCGCAAGACCCTCGTGGGAGGGCGGATCGGGCCGGTGCTCAGCCGCTATTCGACGCTGGCGCTCGTCTGCTTCGTGATCGTCGCGGTCTCGGGATACGTGAACGCAGCGCTGCGGGTCGGCACGCTCCCGCAGTTGCTGACCCCGTACGGCATCCTGGTGCTCGTCAAGGTGCTCGCGCTGTGCGCCCTCGGACTCTTCGGCCTCGCACAGCGCACCATGCTGATCCGCCGCATGCAGCGTGCGGAGAACGGCGGATCCCGCTTCTTCTGGTGGATGGTCGCCGCAGAACTCGCATTCATGGGGCTGGCGTCGGGGGTCGCCGCGGCACTGGCGAAGACGGCGACACCCGTGCAGCAGACGGCGGGCGGCAGCACGCCCTCGTGGCTGCTCACCAACGCCCCGCTCCCACCGGAGCTCACCTTCGCCCGCTACTTCACTTCGTGGAACCCCGACGTGCTGTGGGAGGTGATCATCGGCTTCCTCGCCTTCTTCTACGTCGCGGGCGTGATCCGCCTGAAGCGTCGCGGCGACAGCTGGCCGTGGTACCGCACCGTGCTCTGGATGTCGGGCCTCGCCCTGCTGTTCTGGGTGACCAACGGCGGCATCAACGCCTACGAGAAGTACCTGTTCAGCGTTCACATGCTCGGGCACATGCTGCTCGGCATGATGATCCCGCTGCTTCTCGTGCCTGCGGCGCCCATCACCCTGGCCCTGCGGGCGATCCACAAGCGCACGGACGGCAGTCGCGGCCCGCGGGAGTGGATCCTGCTGGCGACGCACACGCGGCTGGCGGGCGTTCTGACCAATCCGGTGGTCGCCGCGGTGATCTTCGCCGGGTCGCTCTGGGTGTTCTACTACTCGTCCCTGTTCGGCTGGGCCACCGTGGACCACATCGGGCATTCGTGGATGATCGTGCACTTCCTCATCGCCGGCTACCTGTTCGTGCAGTCGTTGATCGGGGTGGACCCGGTGCCGAACAGGGCGCCCTACCCGATCCGGCTGCTCACGCTGTTGGCCACGATGGCCTTCCACGCGTTCTTCGGCCTGGCGCTCATGACCGGCAGCGGCCTGCTGCTGAGCAACTGGTACGGCGCGATGGGCAGGAGCTGGGGCGTCAGCGCGATCGCCGACCAGCAGCTGGGCGGCGCGATCGCGTGGAGCGTCGGGGAGATCCCGACCGTCATCCTGGCGATCGTGGTCGCCATCATGTGGAGTCGCAGCGACGCCCGCGAAGCGAAACGGCTGGACCGCAAGGCGGACCGCGACGGCGATGCCGACCTCGAGGAGTACAACCGGATGCTCGCCGGCCGCTCCCGCGGCGCCTGACTACTGGCCGGCGATGAGCAGGGTGCCGTCGGGCTGGAAGGTCACGACGTAGTCCACGGTGAACGGCACGTCTTTGCTGAACTGCGAGACGGTGCCGTCGAAGATCGACTTGACCGTCACCGACAGGTGGGCGACGCCCTCCGACCCGGGGATGCGCCACTCGCCCGCCTTCGGGCCGGGCACGATCGTCACCGCCGGGTTCTTCACCATCGACCAGGTGGGGGCGCCCTGGATGCGGTCGTCGATCTGCTGCCCCATCGGGCAGCCGGTCGGCAGCAGCACCTTCTGCTTCACGCAGTCGGCGAGGTAGCCGTTCAGCTCCTTCTGCACCTCTTTCACGAACGCGGCGTTCGCGCGCACCACGACGTCGGCGGATGCGACGCCGCCCGGTCGGTCCACCAGCGTGGTGAGCGGCGATGCCTCAAGCCACGTGGATCGATGACTCAGCACGAACCCGCCGGGGGCGAGCACGGTGTAGCGGGTGGCCGCATCCGCGCCTCCCGTTGCCGTCACCGGCAGCCCGTTCGCCGTGAACCGTGCGTCGTGCCGCGGGGTGACCTGGAGCGTGGCGGCCGGGCTCGTGACGAACCGCCATCCGCTGAACAGCCCCAGCTCGGTGCCGTCGCGCGTCACGGTGAAGGTGGAGCTGCCCTCTTTGGCGCCCGAGGTGAACGCGACGGTGATCGTGTGCCGTTCGCCGACGGCGCGGTCGGAGACGACGCGGATGTCGCTGAGCGCCCCCATCGCGTCGGACCGGAGCAGCGCCCGCGAGCCGTCCTTCGGCAGGGTGACCCCCGGTGTGCCGAGCGCGCCGTTCAGGTCGTGCCGGGCGAGGGCGTCGAGGTAGGAGCGCACGAACCCCGGTGCGCTGTAGACCGTGAGATTCAGGGTGACGACGGTTGCGACGAACGCGGCGACCACCAGGACCCCCAGCGCGATCCACGTGCGCAGGCGGAGAGTCATCCACACATCCTAGGTTCCGCGGGTTTGTGAACAGGGTGCCGTGCCGCCCGCCGCGTCGCACCCGCGCGGGTAAATTAGGTGAGTGGGAACATTCACGCTCTCTACAGAGCAGGCGGCCGTCTTCGACGCGATCGAGAACTCGCGCGAGAACATGTTCATCACGGGACGCGCCGGCACCGGCAAGTCGACGCTGCTGAACCACCTGGCCGAGAACACCGAGAAGCAGGTCGTGATCTGCGCCCCGACGGGGGTCGCGGCGCTCAACGTGGGCGGTCAGACCATCCATTCGCTGTTCCGCCTGCCGATCGGGGTGATCGCCGACCACACCATCGACCAGCTGCCCGCGCTGCGCAAGCTCCTCAACTCGATCGACACGCTCGTGATCGACGAGGTCTCCATGGTGAACGCCGATCTCATCGACGCGATCGATCGCAGCCTCCGTCAGGCTCGGCAGAAGCCGTTCGACGCGTTCGGCGGCGTGCAGGTGGTGCTGTTCGGCGACCCGTACCAGTTGGCGCCGGTGCCCGGGGATGCCGACGAGCGCGCCTACTTCGAGGATCAGTACCGCTCCATGTGGTTCTTCGACGCGAAGGTGTGGAACGAGACCGATCTTCGCATCTACGAGCTCACGCTCATCCACCGTCAGCACGAGGGCGAGTTCAAGTACCTGCTCAACGGCGTGCGGCACGGGATGGTCACCGCCGAGATGGCCGGGCGGCTCAACGAGGTGGGTGCGCGTCCCGCGCCCACGGACGGAGCCATCACCCTTGCCACGCGCAACGACACCGTCAACCGCATCAACGCGGCGGAGCTCGCCCGTCTGCCCGGTCGTGCCCTGACCGCGAAGGCGGAGGTGACCGGCGACTTCGGGGGCCGCGCCTTCCCCGCCGACGAGGAGCTCGAGCTCAAGGTGGGTGCTCGCGTGATGTTCCTGCGCAACGACGTCTCGCAGGGCGACGGCCAGCGCTGGGTGAACGGCACCGTGGGCACCGTGATCAAGATCGCCGACACGGTGTGGGTGGACGTGGACGGCGACGTGCACGAGGTGCACCCGGCCGTGTGGGAGAAGTTCAAGTACACCTACTCCGCCTCGACCAAGCAGCTGAAGAAGGATGTCGTGGCCGAGTTCACGCAGTTCCCCCTGCGACTGGCCTGGGCGGTCACCATCCACAAGTCGCAGGGCAAGACCTACGACCGCGCCATCGTGGACCTCGGGTCCGGCACGTTCAGCGCGGGCCAGACCTACGTGGCGCTCAGCCGCATCACCGCGCTGGAGGGGCTCTACCTGACCCGCCCGCTGCGCCCGAGCGACATCCGCGTGGACAGGGACGTGGAGCGGTTCATGTCCTTGGCGACCGCGGTGCCGGGCATCGCGGCATCCTGACGGCGGTCGCTCAGGCGGCGGACTTCGCGGCGGCGAGGTCGACGAAGAGCTCCGTGTTGAAGCGGTAGGCCGTGATCACCTCGTCGATCACGCGCTCCCGCTCCTCCGCCGACCAGTCGACCGAGTCGAGCTCGTCGCGGTAGGTCTCCTTGAAGGCCTTGGGGTTGGCGATCTGGTCGAAGAGGTAGAACCCGACCCCGTTCGTCTCGAAGCCGAACTGGCGCTGCATGAGGGTGCGGATGACCTGCCCGCCGGAGAGGTCCCCGAGATAGCGCGTGTAATGGTGGGCGATGAAGCCGCCCGCCCAGCCCGCCACGGCGTGGATGCGCTCGACGTATCGCCGGGTGGTGGGCAGCGGCTCGATCTGCTCGCGCCACTCGTCGCCGAGCAGGAACGCCAGGTCGGCTTCGATCGCGGGAAGCCGGGTGAGGCCGGGCTCGATGAAACGCGAGGCCACCGGGTCGTGCTCCATCTGCGCCGCGACCGCTTCGAGGGCGTCGTAGATGAAGTAGTGCTGGGCGACGAGGGCGATGTAGTCGCCGCGCGTTCCCTTGCCCGACATCAGGTCCGACATGAAGTCGGCGCCCTCGCTCGACGCGTGGCTCGTCCAGGTGCGCTCGCGTAGCGCCTGGGAGAACGGGATGACAGTCACGATGGGCTCCAGCCGCGGGGGTTAGGTGACCCTTAGTTTAGCGACTGAGGCGTGCGCTGCACACGATCCGCCCCCAGGCCCACGGCGAGCAGCACGACGGCCGTCGCGAAGTGGAGGGTCTGATCCGGAGCGTTGAGCGCGAACACGTCGGCCGCACCGTCGGCCACGAACAGCCCGACGATTCCGAACACCAGGCACGCCGTACCCACCGCGATCGCGACCGTCTTCGCCGCCCGCACCGAGGAGATGCCCGCCATCGCCAGCGCCGCGCCGAAGAGCAGGTGCACGATGTTCTGCGCCGTGTTCACCTCGAACACGCCGAGGAGCAGGCCGCCGGTGGTGCCGAAGAACGGGTGGCCGGCCGAGGAGACCAGGCCGAGCGCCCCGAGCACCAGGTAGATGGCGCCGATGACCACGGTGAGCAGACGATTCGGGGAGCGCGACATCAGCGTCCCCCCGGCACGGCGGCCTTGGCCGCGTCGTAGAGCTTGACGATCTCGGCGCGGATCTGCGGGCGCTCGGAGATGGCCTCCGACCAGGCGATCGTCACGTCCACCGTCTCGCCGGCGGCGAGGTAGGTCCAGTGGCCGCCCGCGCCGTCGAGTCCGGTCATCGTCGCGGAGGTCGCCTCCGGGTCGACCAGCCCGCGGATGATGGTGAGGTTGTCGTCTCGATGGTCGCTGTTCATGTGGGCGAGCACGGCATCCACCACGTCGCTGGCAAAGGTTGGCACGAAATCTACGGTACGCGGTAATGCCGCTGATGCACGATGGGGTCATGCCGATCGTTCCCGACACCAAGAACTGGACCTGGGTGCTGCTCGAACCGTGCCCCGAGTGCGGGTTCGACTCCAGCGCCATCGACGAGCACGAGGTCTCGCGCCTGCTTCGGGAGAATGCGGCGAACTGGCCGGCCGTGCTGCGGTCGCCCGACGTGGCCGTACGGCCCGACGACAGCACCTGGTCCCGCCTCGAGTACGCCGCCCACGTGCGCGACGTCTTCCGGGTGTTCCGCGGCCGACTCGAGCTCATGCTGGCCGAGGACGCGCCCGACTTCGCGGACTGGGATCAGGACAGGACCGCTGTGGAGGAGAGGTACGGCGAGCAGGACCCGGCCGTGGTCTCCGAGGAGCTCGTCGCCGCCGCATCCGCGTTCGCCGACGCCCTCGACGCCGTGCCGGATGACGCGTGGGAGCGCACCGGAAACCGGAGCGACGGCTCGCACTTCACCGTGGCGACCCTCGCGCGCTACATGATCCACGACCCGGTGCACCACTACTGGGACGTGACGAAGGGCTAGTCGGCGAGCTGGTCCTCGAGGAACGATGCCGTGCGCGCGAAGGCGAGCGCGGATTCCGCGGGGTCGAAGTATTCCGGGATCGAGCCGTTCGCGAACGAGTGCACGGTGCCGAGGTAGGTGTGGTCGCTGACGGGCGTGCCGTGATCCTTGAGGCGACTGACGAACTCCTCGGGCTGCTCGCCCTCCCCCCACTCGTCGCGTTCGGCGAGGTGGAGCTGGACGGGGCACGGGATGACGCCGTGCTGGGAGGGCGCGAGGGTGGCGTAGTAGGCGACCACGGCATCCGTGGCTCCGCCCTGGGCGTGCAGCAGCGCGAGCCAGCCGCCCATCGAGAAGCCGACCACGGCGAAGCGGTGCGACCCGTCGAGGCGCGCGGCGGCGAGCTCCTCGTCGACGAGGGCGAGACTGGTGGCCACGTCGAGCTGGTTCATCAGCTCCTCGGCCGTCTCGGCATCCTGCGTGGCGACGCCGCCGTAGAGGTCGGGCACCACCACCCGGAAGCCGACCCGGGCGAGGGCGGAGGCGTAGGTGTCGACGCCGGGCAGCCGCCCGTACCAGTCGTGCAGCACGACGACGAGCGGTCTGCCGGGGGTGCCATGGCGCAGCGACTCCCCGGGCGAGGGGATGTCGATGAGCTCGGACATGGGGGCACTCTACCGACAAACCCGGGCGGCACCCCGCTGCCCGGAGACGACGCGCTAGGCGGAGCGGGCGGTCAGGGTGGCCCGCAGCGGCCAGTCCTGACCCTCCAGGATGACCTGTGCCGATGCCCCGGTCTTCGAGTTCACGATGATCGGCGCCATGAGGTTCATGCTCGTGCCGTTCTCGCCGGGGTTGGCGACGACCAGCACGATGGCCTCGTCGGGCGCGGAGACGCCGAGGGCGGAGACCTGCTCGTCGGTGAGCTCCGGCGCGTAGTCGGGCACGTAGACCGAGGCGTCGAGCACGAAGAGGCGGATGCCGTCGTTGCCGACCGCACGCAGCGCGTAGAGGCCGTCGGCGCCCTCGATGTCGTCGAGCATGAAGTCGGTGAGCGGGTCGAACCCGGGCGGCGGAGCGATGAAGTCGAGTGCGACGCTCATTTGAGGAAGTCCATCAGGGTCGGCTGCAGCGTGCGCGAGGTGATCGCGAGCGCCGCCTGGTAGGTGGTCTCCTGCTGCTTCAGCGTGATCGCCATCTGGCTCAGATCGACGTCTTCGACGGTGGAGCGCTGCGCCTCGAGCGAGCCCGTGGCGCTGACGTTGGCATCCTTGGCGCGGGAGACCTGGAGCTGGCGGGCGCCGACCGAGCTCTGCTCGGTGGAGACCGCCTTCATGGCGTCGTCGATGGCCGCGAGATGGAAGCCGACGTTGGTGCCCGAGCGCAGGTCGCTCGCGATCGAGTCCACGAGCGCGAAGACGGAGGCGGCACCGGTGCCGAATACCGCGGCGCCGTCGGAGTCGACCTTGGCCGTGGAGTTCGCGTCCAGCCTGCGGAGGACCGGCGTTCCGGTGCTGTTCGAGCTGTAGTCCGGGTTGACCGCGACACCGGCATCCGAGTTGCCCGCGAAGATGGTCCGACCCTGGTACTTGGTGTTGGCGCGGTTGAGCAGATCGGTCTTGAGGCCGTCGAGCTCGGTGGCGATCGCCTCCTTCGCGGCGGGCGAGAGCGAGCCGTCGCTCGCGCCCTGCACGGTGAGGTCGCGCACGCGACGCAGGATGTCGGTGGTGCTGGAGAGCGTGGAATCCACCGTGTCCAGCCAGGCCGTGGCGTCGTCGATGTTGCGACCGTACTGCGCGTTCGCGCTCTGGGCCGCGCGCACGCGCATCGAGTCCGCGGTGCCGGTCGGGTCGTCGGAGGGCACGCTGATCTTCTTCAGGCTCGATGCCTGATCCTGCACGCGCGCGAGGAGCATCGCGCTGGTCTGCAGGTTCTGCTGGGCATTGACCATCCTGGTCTGGGCGGTTACTCGGGTGAACATGGCTACCTTCCCACGATTCCGGTGTGGTTGATAAGGGTGTCGAGCATTTCGTCGATGGACGTGAGCACCCGGGCGGCGCCCTGGTAGGCGGTCTGGAAGGTCATCATGTTGACGTTCTCCTCGTCCATGTCCACCGAGGCGCCCGAGAGCTGGGCGTTGCTGGCGGTCTTCGCCGCGGTGTCGGCCAGGGTGGCCTGGGCGGTGACGCTCTTGGTGAGCGTGCCGATGCGGGTGACGAAGGATGCCCAGACCGAGTCGGGCGAGCCGGCACCGGAACCGAGGGCCGCGATCTTGTCGGCGTTGGACCCGTCCAGTGCCCCGGCGCCGGGGGTTCCGGTGGCGATGTCGTTCGGACCGGTGGGGATCACGCTGAGGCCGAGCGCCGCGGGGCCGGTGGCGGAGACGCCGAAGAAGGCGAGACCGGTGGCGCCGGTCGGCGTCGACCCGGCCGTGTGCAGTGTGTTGACCGCGTTCGCGAGATAGGTGGCGAACGCGCTGTAGCCCGCGGCGGCCTCGGCGATCGCGCCCCCCGTGCCGCTGCCGTTCGCGGGGGCGAGGATGGCGAGCTCGCCCGCGATCTCCCCCGATTCGACGGAGACGGGGAGCGTGGGGCGGTCGACCCACTGCAGTCCCACCGGGTTCGTGGCCGCACCGGCCATGGCGGTGCTGCCGGTCACGGCGAGCGCGTGGAAGCTGTCGCCCGAGACGAGGGCGTTGCCGCCCACGAGCACCTCGGCGGTGCCGTCATCCAGCTGGCGCACCGCTCCGCCGGTGAGTGCGGCGATGGACGTGGTGAGGGCGTCGCGCTGGTCGATGAGCTCGTTCGCCGAGCCGCCCGCCTGGAGGGTGGTGCGGATCTGCGCGTTGAGAGCGGCGACCTGCTGGCCGCTGGAGTTGAGCTCGTCGACCATGGCACCGAGCTTCGAGCGGTTGGAGCTCCACTCGGCGTCCACGCCCTTGTAGCCCGCGGCAATCTGCCCGACGATCTGGTTGGCCTTCTGGATGAGCACGCCCGCGGGGGCCGCGTTCCCGGGCGCGTTCTGCACGTCGCCCCAGGCCGACCAGAACTGCTGCAGCTGGGCGGACAGCCCGTTCGCGCCGGGTTCGTTGAGCGTAGCTTGCACGTTGGTGAGGGCGTTGGACTGCACGGCGAGGTTGCCGGAGGTCGCGGCCGTCGCCCGCACGCGGGCGTCGAGGAATGCGTCGCCGATCCGGGTGATCCCGTTGATCATCACGCCCTGCCCGACGAGCGGCGAGCCGCCGGCGAGGGGACCGACCTGCGCGAGGGTGCCGACCGCGGAGGTGGAGATGCGCTGGCGGGTGTATCCGGTGGTCGACGCGTTCGTGATGTTCTGCCCCACGACGTCGAGGCCCTGCCGGGCGGCGTTGAGGCCGGAGTATGCGGTGCTCAGACCGCCGAAGGTGCTCACCATCGCGTGCTCACAGGGTGACGTCGAAGATCTGGGCCGACCCGCTGCCGGCTCCGGCATCGCCGCGGGAGTCGTACGTGCCGCGCTCGCTGCTGTCGACCTGCGACTCCTGCACGAAGCGGATGGCGCTGCGCAGGTAGTGCTCGTTGAGGTCGCGCAGCTCGCGGATCTGGTTGGTGAGCTCGGTCATCGCCGCGAGATGCGCGGCCAGGATGTCGGACCAGGGTCCGTCGGGCGCGAGCGAGACGAGCTCGCGGAGGGTGACCTCCCCGTCGGCGCCCCACTCGGCGGCGACCACGGCGGCCTCGACGGTGCGGCTGAGGCCGGCGGTGCGGAGGCGCTCCATGACCTGCTCCACCTCGCGGGTGGCGTACTGCAGCCAGCGCGTCTTGCCCGAGGTGAGCAGGAACTGCTCCTCCTCCAGCTTGAAGACCAGCAGATCCAGCAGTTCGCGCTCGCGCCAGAGACACGCGGACAGCTCGTTGGCGCTCATCTCTGCTCCCAGTCGGTCACCCGCTAGCGCGGCCGTGCCTCCAGATAGTGCTACCGAGGACATTTTCTCCACTCCCGTTCAGAGAGCGACTATCGGCAAGGGTAACCCCGCCGTTAGGGATCGCGGCAGTCTCTTCCGGGAGGGGCGTGAAATCGGTCAATACCCCGATCGGGTGTCAGCACAGTGGAGGACTTTTCGGGGCTTTCGGGGTACAAATCCCCTTGTATTGGGGGCATTCAGAGCCTTAATTCACGGGTTCAAGGTTGTGCGCGCGCCGATAGAGTCGCAAACAGATCGGCGGCAGCACAGACCGGTCTACGGGATGAAGGACCCGAACTCCTCTCACTCCGTCAGCACCACGAAGCCCGAGCGACATCCTTACCCGAAAAGCTCCACAACACTTTTCAACAGGCGCCTGAACCATGGGCACCGACCGCAACGCGATCGCTGGGATCGCATACGGGGGCATGGCTGTGAACCGGACAGAACGAAACGCACTGGTGGAGGAGAACCTCCCGCTGGTGGGGTACCTCGTCTCGGAGGTATGGGCGAAGGCGACCCATCTCTCGAGGGACGACCTGGCGTCGGCGGGGGCCGTCGCACTCATCACCGCGGCCGACTCGTTCGACGCCACGCTCGGTGTGCCCTTCGGGGCGTTCGCACGCAAGCGCATCCTCGGGGCGTTCGCCGACGAGATGCGCAGCAACGACTGGGCCACGCGCGGCGCCCGGCGACGCATCAAGGAGACCACCGCCGTGCAGGACACGCTGACGGCCGCGCTCGGCCGGGCACCGCGGGTGCAGGAGATCGCGGCATCCATGGGCGTCGACGTCGCCGAGGTGACCGCGGGACTCACGGATGCCGCCCGCACCGTCACCGCGATCGACGACACCACCGCCGACTTCCTGGTGGCCGACACGGCGCTGCCCGAGGAGTCGCTCCTCTCCGCCGAGCGTCTCCGCTACCTGCGCGCCGCGATCGAGGCGCTGCCGGAGAAGATGCGCACGATCGTGGAGCAGGTCTACTTCGACGACCGCTCGGTCAAGGAGATCGCCGAAGAGCTCGGGATCACCCACTCCGCCGTGTCGCAGCAGCGCGCCGAGGCGATCCGGCTGCTCAAGGACGGCCTCGAGACCCACTACGCCGACAGCGCCGCGGAGTACGCGCCCGTCTCGCGCATCGCGCCGGCCGCCCGCAGCGCCTACCTCGCACGCGTGGCGAACGGCGCGCTGGCGGGGATGTCTCAGATGATCCCGCAGCAGGCACGGAGCGCCGCAGCCTCGTAGGAAAAAGATTCGCATCGCATCTAACGCGGGAGCGACGGATGCCGATAGCTACAGATGTCGGACCACGGATGGGCCGATAGTACGAACCCAATCACGGAGGAAAACATCATGGGTATGCAGGTCAACACCAACATTTCGGCACTCAACTCGTACCGGAACCTCTCCAACACGCAGAACGACCTCTCGAAGTCTCTCGAGAAGCTGTCGAGCGGTCTTCGCATCAACCACGCCGCGGACGACGCAGCTGGTCTCGCCATCTCCCAGGGTCTGCAGTCGCAGGTGAGCGGCCTCGGCGTCGCTTCCCGCAACGCGCAGGACGGCATCAGCGTCATCCAGACCGCTGAAGGTTCGCTCTCCGAGGTTCAGACCATCCTGCAGCGTGTGCGCGACCTCGCCGTTCAGGCCGGTAACGACTCGAACAACGCGGACTCGCGTGCCGCGATCTCCACCGAGGTCACGCAGCTCGGCGCAGAGCTCACCCGCATCGGCGCTTCGGCCAACTTCAACGGCACGAAGCTCCTGGGCGCGGGTGGCGCGTCGCTGACCTTCCAGGTCGGTGCCGGCTCGGTTGCTGCCGAGGACCAGATCACTGTCTCGACCTCGGACGTGGCAGCCATCGGAACGACGATCACCGGTCTCGCGGCCACGGGCTTCTCCAGCGCCGCCAACGCGCTGACCTCGATCGCCACCCTCGACACCAACATCACGGCGGTCTCCACCGCTCGCGCCTCGCTCGGTGCGCAGCAGAACCGCTTCGAGAGCGTGATCCGCAACCTCAGCGTCTCCACCGAGAACCTGACGGCGGCGAAGTCGCGCATCACGGACACCGACATGGCGTCCGAGATGGTCAAGTACACCCGCTCGAACATCCTGTCGCAGGCCGGCACCGCGATGCTCGCGCAGGCGAACCAGGGGAACCAGGGCGTTCTCCAGCTGCTTCGCTAGGGGTAACTAGAACAACGCCCGGCGGCGTGTGGGGCGGGAACTGGACCTTCCGCCCCACCGCTGCCGGGCGTTTACCCGACCCGCCCGACGATTCTTCGACCTTCGCGACTTCTGACGAGAAAGGACCGATCCCATGGGAATCTCCCTCGACGGCCTCTCCAGCGGCCTGGACACCACGGCGCTCATCACCGAGCTGATGACGGCCGAGGCTCAGCCTCAGACGTTGCTGAAGAACCAGGTCACCAGCACCAACACCGAGATCACGGCGCTCCAGTCGCTCAACACGAAGATCTCCTCCCTCGCCGACCTCGCGACCGCCAATGCCAAGCCCGGCGCCCTGGATGTCTACGCCGCCACCAGCTCGTCCACCGCCGTCACGGCCACCACCTCGACGGGCGCCAGCGCCGGTGAACTCCAGGTGATCGTGAGCGCGCTCGCCCGCAACCAGGTCGGCGTCTCCGCCGCCCTGGCCGCGTGGCCGACGCCGGCCACCGTGACGATCGTCGGGCACGACGGCACGAAGACCGAGATCACCCCGGCCTCCAACTCCCTGGACGACGTGGCGAAGGCGATCAACGCCTCGGCCGCGGGCGTCACCGCCACGAAGGTGGCCTCCGGAACCGACGGCTCCGGCAACCCGCTCTACCGCCTGCAGTTCTCCAGCAAGTCCACCGGGGTCGCCGGATCATTCAGCGTCTACCAGGGCACGGCGGCGGATGTCGCGGCCGGCACCGCGACGGACGTGCTCGCCGCCCCCGGCGCCGCCATCGTCAAGACCGCTCAGGATGCGAGCATCACCCTGTGGGCGGGCAGCTCGGCCCAGCAGACCATCACCTCGTCGACCAACACGTTCAAGGATCTGCTCCCCGGCGTGCAGGTGACGGTGTCGGCGACGACGACGGACCCCGCGACCCTGACGATCGCGCGTGACGTGAACGCGGTCTCCACCACGGCCTCGAAGTTCGTGGACTCGCTCAACTCGATCTTCACCTCGATCGCCAATCAGTCCGCCACGTCGGTCGGCACCAACGCCGACGGGACCACGTCGGTCACCGCAGGGGTCTTCACCGGCGACAGCACCATCCGCGACATCAACTCCAAGCTGATGACGGCGGCGACCTCCCCGATCAACGGGCACTCGCCCTCGGAGTACGGCATCAGCGTCACGAGCACGGGCACGATCACCTTCGACTCGGCCAAGTTCCAGGCGGCGCTCGCCGCCGATCCGACCACGGTGAACGCGGCGCTGCAGACGATCGCGCAGCGCGTCGCGGATGTGGCGACCACCGCATCCGACAAGTACACCGGCACCCTGACCAACAAGATCACCGGCGACCAGAGCACGGTGACGGCGCTCAACAAGCAGATCTCGGACTGGGATCTGCGCCTGGCGAGCAAGAAGGACACCCTCCAGAAGACCTACTCGGCGATGGAGGTGACCTTGAGCAACCTCAAGGCACAGCAGGCCAACCTGACGTCGCAGCTGGCGTCCCTGACCACGACATCGAGCAACTGATGACCATGCACACCCTCGCCGCCCAGCGCTCCGCGTACACGAACGACGCGATCCTCTCCGCCTCGCCCGTGCGCCTGCTCACCATGCTCTACGACCGGCTGCTGCTCGACCTCGAGCGTGCGCGCATCGCGCACGAGGGCCAGGACTGGCAGACGATGTCGACCAACCTGCTGCACGCGCAGGCGATCATCACCGAGCTGAGCGGATCGCTCAAGGTCGAGCTGTGGGATGGCGCGGCCGGCCTCGCCTCGCTCTACCAGTACGTGATGAGCCTGCTCGTGCTCGCGAACATTCGACGCGAGGGCGCCGGCATCCGCGAGTCGATCGACCTGCTCGAGCCGCTGCGGCTCGCCTGGCACGAGGCCGCCGCGCAGCTCTCCCGCGACGCCGCCCCGGCGGACGGCTCCGGCCGGGAGCTCGGCGTTGCCTGACGACGACGCGCTCGCCGAGGCCGAGCGCAACTGGGACGGCTGGATGGCGGTGCTCGCCGCCATGGAGGCCAACCTCGTGAGCGCCGACCGCCCGATCGACGACAGCTGGCTCGCCCCCGACCCGGTCTGGCTCGCGCCGACCGGGCTCGGACCGCTGCCGGAGGAGCTGCACGGGTATGCGGCCGAGGTGGCCGAGGCGCAGGATGCCGCCATCCGACGCCTCGAGAAGCGGCAGCAGACGGTCGCGCGCCACCTCGAGGTCGTGCGCGCGGTGCCGTCGGAGCGGGCCACGGCCCGGCCGCCGTATCTCGACGTCACGGGCTGACCTCTGCGCGTGCGGCCTGCGAGCCGATTTCACGTGCATCGTCTACGACTCCGACCACGCGATCGGGCCGCCCTTTTATAGACACTTGCGAGACGATGTACTTCCGCTGTCACTGCACGGGGCGCTGAAAATGTTGTGCCAAACGGCTTGGTCGACAACGCACGCACTCGTTCCGGCGTGTCATCTACGCGTGGTAGCAAGCCGCGCGGGCGCCATCGTAGAAGGGGTCCCTCTTTGTGTTTCCTGGTCGGTGATCTGGCGCCAGAGCTTCGAGGGAACTGTGCCAGCCGCAGCCGGGGCCGTGAGGGCCCTGAAGCTCGATGAGCTGAGTCACCGGCAACGGATCGGGCACATCTCGCTATATCGGCGAGACGAATCCCGGTAGCAAGGAGCCAAGACGGGACATGAGAAGTTGCCAGATCCCGGCAATCATCAACAGGCCGATGATCATCAGAGCAACGCCCCCCGAGACGTTGATCGTGCGGATGTTGCGTTTTACCCACGTTATCGAGTTGGCCATCCAGTCGAGACCGAGGGCCGCCACGAGGAAGGGAACGCCGATTCCCAGGCAGTACGCAATGCCAAGGATGACTCCTCGGATGGGGGATGCGCTGCCGAGGCTGAGGCTCAGGACGACGCTCAGGGTCGGTCCGCTGCACGGCGCCCAGCCCAGGGCGAAGACGACGCCGAGCAGCGGTGCTCCGCCAAGGCCAGTCGCAATGGTCCAGGAGGGCTTGATCACCTTTTGCAGGAAACCGAGTCGTCCAATGAATACCAGTCCCATGGCGAACACCAGGAATCCGGCAATTCGGGTTATGAGCCCAAGCCACGGGATGAGGTACAGGCCGGCTAGCGAGAACACGAGTGTCAGGCCGACATAGACCGTGCTGAAGCCGGCGATGAACAGCAGGACCCCAAGTGCCACTCGGGGTCGATCGCCTCGAGAGCGTTCAGAAGTAATGCCGCTCACATAGGCGAGATAGCCGGGAACCAGAGGCAGCACGCAGGGCGAAATGAAAGAGAGCACCCCGGCGGCCAGCGCGACGAGCAAGGCTATGACAACATTTCCGCTGGCTGCGAGTTCCCCAACGCCCGACAATGTTTTCACTTGCTGTTCCCGTCCCCGCGGACATTTCGAAGGTCGCGGAAGCCCCGCTGTTGCCGACCGCGACGAGCGTAATGGTGCCCGAGGGGACCCCGGTGCACACTATCGACGCGCTGGGCGCCGAGCTTGGCAATAATGCGACCACGTTAACCTAAACATCAAGCGGCGATGTTGACTACGAGAGAGCCAAAAACGTTGCTCGGGAGCGCCCGCCGTAATCGGGCATCACGGTTCGGCACGTCTGCCCCCTGAAGGGGGGTGCGAGCGAGTCTCACTTCGCCTAACTTTTCCGCTACCCCTGCCGATAACTACTGGTGAAGAGCAGGGATCGCTCACCGAATGGCCACGGATCGGCCGATCGTTCGACGACGAAACGGAACCAACCGTGCTCGAATCCGTGACCCAGGCGGCGCTCTCCAGCGCTCTGGACGGTCTCGCGCTGCGCCAGCGCACGATCGCCAACAACATCGCCAACGTGAACACCCCCGACTACCACGCCAAGCGGGTGCTGTTCGAAGACGCGCTCGCCCAGTCGGTGAAGAACGGCAGCGGCCACGTGGATGCCACGGTCGCCCGCTCGCTCGAACCCACCCAGCTCAACGGCAACAACGTCAACCTCGACACCGAGACGCTCTCCAACGTGGACACGGTGCTGCGCACGCAGTTCGCCACGCAGGCGATGAGCAACCAGTTCTCGATCATGCGCGCGGCGATCGGAAGCGGATCATGACCTTCGACGCGATCGGCATCGCCGGCACCGGCCTCACCCTGCACCGCAAGTGGCTCGACGCGGTGTCGGACAACATCGCCAACGTCAACACGGTCAAGCCCACCAGCGGCCCCGCCTTCCAGGCTCGGTACGTGGTGGCGCAGGAGGGCGAGGGCAACTCGGGCGTGTACGTGAAGGGCGCGGCCTACGGCGACGCGACCGGGCGGCTCGTCTACGCGCCCGACAATCCGCTCGCCGATGCGGAGGGCTACGTGCGCTACCCCGACATCGACCTCGCCTCGCAGATGGGCCAGCTCATCATGGCGCAGCGCGGCTACCAGGCGAACGCCGCCGTGGTGGACCGCGCGAAAGAGACCTACGAGGCAGCGCTCGCGATCGGAAAGAACTGATGGACATCTCCTCGATAACCTCCGTGCTGAACTCGTCGGCGACGAGCTCGGTCACCGGCGTCGGCTCCGCGGATGCGACGAACCCGACCTCGGCATCCGACTTCGCGAACCGGCTCGGCGGCGCGGTCGACAACCTCCAGCAGCTGCAGTCGACCTCGAACGAGCTCGCCATCCAGGCGGTCACCGGCAACCTCGACGACATCCACAAGGCCACCATCGCCGCCACGCGCGCCCAGGTGACCATGGAGCTCGTCGCCGCCGTGCGCAATAAGGGCGTGGACGCGTTCAACGAGATCATGAGGATGCAGGCCTGATGCCGGCACAGCTCACCACCGCCCTGCGGCGGTTCACCGGGGCGATCCGGGAGTTCACGATCGCGCAGCGCACGGTCGCCATCATCGGCGTGGCCGTGCTCGTGCTCGGCATCGCCGCGCTCTCGATCTGGGTCACGCGCCCCTCCTACTCGCCCCTCTTCTCCGGTCTCAGCGGCACCGACGCCAACAGCGTGGTCGAGCAGCTCAAGGCCGACGGCGTCGACTACCAGCTCACCGACGGCGGCGCGACGATCCTCGTGCCGCAGGGCAACGTGTACGCCGAGCGGCTCAAGGCCGCCGCGGCAGGACTGCCCACCTCGTCGAACGGCGGCTACGCCCTGCTCGACAAGATGGGCGTCACCGCGAGCGAGTTCCAGCAGGACGTGACCTACAAGCGCGCGCTCGAGGGCGAACTGGCCTCCACCATCGAGGCGATGCAGGGCGTGAAGCTCGCCTCGGTGAAGCTGGCGATCCCGAAGGACACGGTGTTCGTCTCGGAGAAGACCGACCCCACCGCATCCGTCTTCGTCGAGACGCAGAACGGCGTGACCCTCAACGACGACCAGGTGCAGGCCATCGTGCACCTCACCTCGGCGTCCGTCGACGGCATGAAAGCGGCCGACGTCTCGGTGATCGACTCGAAGGGCATCGTGCTCTCGGCAGCCGGCACCGACGGCACGGCGAGCGGCAGCAAGGCGTCGAGCGACTACGAGAGCCGGGTGCAGACCGCCGTGCAGGCGATGCTCGACAAGGTGGTCGGCCCCGGCAACTCCACCGTGGTGGTGGCTGCGGACCTCAGCCTGGAGTCGGGATCGAAGACCTCGGAGACCTACTCGACCCCCACGGACGCGCCCGCGATCAACGAGTCGAGTATTACGGAACGCGACGGCAGCGGAAGCACTAGCGGCACCTCGGCCGGCGTGCTCGGCCCCGACAACATCGCGGTTCCCAGCGGCAGCTCCACGGCATCGCCCACCCCCGGCAGCACCGCCGACCCGGGGATCACCTCGCAGCAGATCACCAAGAACAACGCGATCAACAAGGTGACCGAGCAGACGACGATCCCGGCCGGAGAGCTGAACAAGCAGACCGTGTCGGTGGCCATCAACTCCGCGGCGGCCAAGAGCGTCAATGTGAAGGACATCACCTCCCTCGTGAATGCCGCTGCGGGCATAGACAAGGCACGGGGCGACAGCGTGAGCGTTCAGATGGTCAACTTCAACAGCGCGGGAGCCGTCGCCGCCGCCAGCCAGCTGGCCGAGCAGCAGAAGGCCGAGGCGGCCGATCGCACGGCCGACCTCATCAAGACCGGCCTCATCATCCTCGGCATCTCCGTGCCCGCGATCATCATCGCGATCATGGTGCTGCGCCGGGCCCGCAAGCGCGCGCAGGAGCTGCAGGAGGCCCGCGACCTGGGCGAACTCGACGAGCTGCGCGCCATGATGACCGACCCGACCGTGCCGATGGAGCTCACCCCGCCGGTCGCCCCGAACGCACTCACCTACACCCAGCTGCCGCCGATCGAACCCGGCGACGCCGATCGCAAGCGGGCCGAGATCGACGCGCTCGCGGGCGCCGATCCGGCGCGCACAGCCGAGATCCTGCGCGGGTTCATGGATGACAGGCAGCCCGTATGAGCGCGTCGCCGACCACGCTGAGCGGCACCCAGAAGGTGGCCGTGGTGCTCATGAACATGGACCCGAAGCGCGCCGCCGAGGTGATGAAGCAGTTCAATGACGCCGAGGCGGAGGAGATCGCCGCCGAGCTGATCCGGCTGCGCCGTGTCGACACGGTGGTCGCCGAGCGCACCGTCGCCGAGTTCCACGAGCTCACCGTCAAGGGCGGCCGCAACTCCCGCGGCGGCCGGGACTTCGCCTCCTCCCTGCTCGAGGCGTCGTTCGGCTCGGAGCGCGCCGCCGGCGTGCTCAACCGGGTGGCGTCGTCGATGGCCGGCAGGGCGTTCGAGTTCCTCGACAGCGCCGAGCCGGGCCAGCTGGTCACGCTGCTCGACGGCGAACTGCCCCAGACCATCGCGCTCGTGCTCGCACACCTGCGCCCCGAACACGCCTCGCCGGTGCTGGCCGGGCTGCCGGACGAGATCCGCGCCGACGTCGCCCAGGCGATCGGCACCATGGGCAGCGCCTCTCCCGAGGCCGTCCGCGTGGTCGCCGACACGCTCAAGGTGCGGGCGAGCGCCGTGGTGACCTCGCGCGAGATGAACGACGTGGTGGGCGGCATCCAGCCCCTCGTCGACATCATCAACCGCGCGGATGTCTCGACCGAACGCCAACTGCTCGACAGCCTCGACGCACTCGACCCGGCCCTCGCCGAGGAGGTGCGCTCGCGCATGCTCACCTTCGCCGACATCGTGAAGTTCGATCGCAAGGACGTGCAGCAGGTGCTCAGAGGCATCGACGCCAGCGTGCTGGCGATCGCCATGAAGGGCTCGACCGAGCAGGTGATCGAGGTGATCCGCTCCAACATCTCGGAGCGGCTGCGCACCATCCTCGAGGAGGAGATCGAAGCGCTCGGGCCCGTGCGCATCAGTCAGGTCGAGGAGGCGCGCGCCGAGGTCGTGCGCGCGATCCGCGACCTCGAGTCGGAGGGTGCCATCACCATCCACCGGGGGGATGACGAGCAGTATGTCGCCTAGCCAGACGTCCGGTGCGGCCCAGCCGTTCGCCACACTCAGCTTCCCCACCCTGCGCACGGACCGCCAGGACGGAATTGATGCCCGCGCCCGCGCGGTGGGTCATTCGGCGGGATACGCCGCCGGTCTGCGCGCCGCCGACGAGGAGCTGGCCGCGCACATCGCGCGTCTCGACGCCGAGCATGCAGCCATGATCGCCGAGGGTCAGGCGCGGCTGGATCGGGCCGTCGCGATCCTCGCGGCCGCCGCAGCCGCCCTCGACGCCCGAGCCGTGCCCGTGCTGGCTGAGGTGCAGGACGTGCTCGCCGAGAACGCGCTCGACCTGGCCGAGGCGATCATCGGCGTTGAGCTCGCAACCGGCGACACCTCCGCGGTGGCCGCGGTCAACCGCGCGCTCGCCGGGGTGGAGCGCGGGGTGCAGGCGACCGTGCGGCTGAACCCGGTCGACCTGGCCGTGCTCGACGAGCAGACCATCGCGGCGAGCGGCGTGCGCTTCGCCGCCGACCCCGCCCTCGAGCGCGGGGATGCCGTGGCCGAGCTGCCCGTCGGATTCCTCGACGCACGCATCTCGAGCGCCGTCGCCCGGGCCCGCGCCGCCGTGCTGGGGGAGACCGAGTGACCAATCCGCCGATCGTCGTGGCACCGCGCATGCGCGCGGCGCTCGATGCGGCGCGTCCCGAACGCGTCGGCGTCGTCTCCTCCGTGGTCGGTCTCGGCCTGGAGGTCAGCGGGCTCGACTGCGCCATCGGGGATGTCGTGACCGTCGGCGACCGCGTGGACGCCCAGGTGATCGCGACCACGAGCGCCGGGATCCGCTGCATGCCGCTGAGCCGCATGACCGGCATCCACGCGGGGGCGCCCGCGCGGCGCAAGCGGTCGTCGATCCTGGTTCCCACCGGGGCGGGGCTGTTCGGCCGGGTGATCGACGGCCTCGGACGACCCATCGACGGCAAGGGGCCGCTGCGCGCGGACACGCTGGTCTCGCTCGACAACGACAGCCCCTCCGCCATGCACCGCGCTCGGATCGACACACCGCTGCAGCTCGGCGTGCGGGCGCTCGACACGCTCACCACGATGGGGCGCGGGCAGCGCATGGGCCTGTTCGCCGGGTCGGGGGTGGGCAAGTCGTCGCTGCTCTCCATGATCGCGCGAGGCACGGATGCCGAGGTCTCGGTGATCGCGCTGGTGGGCGAACGCGGTCGTGAGGTGCGCGAATTCCTGGAAGACGACCTCGGCGCCGAGGGGCTCTCGCGGTCGATCGTCGTCGTCGCGACATCCGACGAGCCGGCGATGATGCGACTGCGCGCGGCGTTCGTTGCCACTCGCATCGCGGAATCGTTCCGGGACGGCGGTGCGCACGTGATGTTGATGATGGATTCGCTCACGCGTGTGGCGATGGCGCAGCGCGAGATCGGGCTGTCGGTCGGCGAGCCGCCGGCGACCCGCGGCTACCCGCCCTCGACGTTCTCGCTGCTGGCGCAGCTGCTGGAGCGCGCCGGCACCGGCGAGACGGGTTCCGTGACCGGCATCTACACGGTGCTCGTTGACGGCGACGACCACAACGAGCCGATCGCGGACTCCGCACGGTCGTTCCTCGACGGGCACGTCGTGCTCGATCGCGCGCTCGCCGTGGCCGGTCACTTCCCCTCGATCGACGTGCTCGGGTCGATCTCGCGGGTCGCCTCGCGTGTATCCCCGCGCGAGCATATGGAGCTCGCCACCGTGCTGCGCACGACCCTCGCCGCTCGCCGCAGCGCCCAGGACCTGCTCGACGTGGGCGCCTACCAGCGGGGGGCGAACCCGCTCGTGGACGCCGCCGTGGACAACGAGCAGGCGATCAACGCCTTCCTCCGCCAGAGCATGGACGACCAGAGCACGACGGAATCCGCCTGGCAGCAGCTCGCCCAGCTCGCCTCCCGGCTCGGAGGTGCCTGATGGCACGGATGTTCCCGCTCGCCGGCCTGCTGCGACTGCGCCAGATCCAGCAGGATCAGGCGGCCAGCGATCTCGCCGCGGCCCGACGTCGTGCGAACGAGAGCACCGCGCGGGAGCGCAGGGCCCAGGCTGCGCTCTCCGGTATCGCCACCGACGTGAGCGACTCGACGGTTCTGTACGCGATCGCGGCGGCTCGGGCATCCTCCCGCAGCATGCTGGCGGAACTTCAGGAGATCGAACGCGCCGACCGCGAGCAGGCGGATGCCGCGAACGCCGCGTTCACCACGGCGCGGGCCCGCTCGGTGGGCCTCGAGAAGCTCGAACGCCGGCACATCGACGGCGTCGAGAGCTCGGACCTGCGCGCCGAGCAGGCCGTGCTCGACGAGATCGCGACACGCGACTGGAAACCGGAAGGACTCGCCCTGTGACCCTGATCGGACTCTTCTCCGGCGCCAAGGCCGCCGCGACGCCGGTGGGCACCGCCACCGCGACCGAGGGCGGTGCGGACTTCGCCGCGCTCCTCGGGGCGGTGGCGACGCCGTTGCTCTTCGCCGCCGCTCCCGCGGCCCCGGCCTCCGCGCCCGCACTCCCGGCGCCCTCCGCGCAGCCCGCACAGTCCGTCCTCCCGTCGGAAATTCAGGAGAATGTCGCGGCGACCGCCGCGCCTGCTCCCGCGATCCCCGGAATTCCGGGGACTTCCGCCACCGCCGTCGACACATCTCCTGAATTCTCGGCAGCGGAGGCGGCAGCGGCCGCGCTGGTGGTCGCGACGCCCACGCCGACCGCACCCGAGGGGACCGCGACGTCGGCCCCCACGCGCGGACGGAAGGCGGCGGATGCCGCGGCCGAGGCCCCCGGACCGGTCGCCCTCGTCGTGCCCGCGCCCGTCGCCGTCCCGGTGTCGCCGTCGTCGCCCACGACGCCCGCGCCCGCGATGACCTCCGCCGCCGACGCCGCGCCCAGCCCCACGCCGATGGCCGCCGCCGGCCCCGTCGCGGCGACCGCCGCCACCGCTCCCGCCGTCGCGGCAGTGAGCACGACCGCCGTCTCGACCGTCACGGTGAGCGGCGTCGAGGTGGAGCTGGTGGTGACGTCCGTGACGGAACGACCCGCGGCCGCGAAGACCGCAGCGCCTGACGCGAGTGGGGCGGCGGAGGCCGGGGTGCTTGCGCCCGGGGCCGGGGCGGGGGTGGCGGCATCCGCGACTCCGGCGGCGCCTGCGAACGCGGCGGCGCCTGCAAACGCATCGGTGCCCGCGAACGCGCCCACCTTCAGCGCCCAGGTGGCGAAGCCCCTCTTCACCCTCGCGGCCGGACCGGCCGGCGACCACGTCGTGACGGTGAACGTGACACCCGACAACCTCGGGCCGGTGACCGTGCGCGCGCACGTCGGCGTGGACGGCATGCGCGTGGAGCTGTTCGCGCCCAACGACGCGGGCCGCGAGGCGATCCGGTCGATTCTGCCCGACCTGCGCCGCGACCTCGCCGGCCAGGGGGTCGCCGCCAACCTCGACCTCTCGTCGCAGAACCAGCCCTTCGATCGGGGCGGCGACACCGCGGCCCGCGATCGCGCTGCCGCTCAGAACCTGCCGGGGCGCCAGGACGCCGCCCCCCGCGACGGCGAACAGCCGGCGCGCCGCACGCACACCGCCACGTCGTCGCTCGACGTGCTCGCCTAGGAAGGAACCAGCATGGTCGACGCCATCACGGGCAACGCCGCAAGCACCGGTCTCTACACGAACACCGTCGGAACGCGGGACCCCAAACAGACCCTCGACTCGGAGGTCTTCATGCAGCTGTTGGTGACCCAGCTGCGCAACCAGGACCCGAGCTCGCCCATGGACACCAACCAGATGATCCAGCAGACCACCCAGCTCTCGATGATGGAGAAGATGACGGAGCTCAGCACGACGAGCACCGAGGACTTCTCGCTGCAGATGCGCATCGCCGCCGCCGGCATCGTGGGCAAGCAGGTCAGCTACGCAAAAGCCGACGGAACCACCGTCTCCGGCATCGCGACCAGTGTGTCGTTCGCCGGCTCAGTCCCCCAGGTGAGAGTCGGGAGCACGGATATCGCGCTCGACCAGCTCACCGGCATCACCGCCACCTCCTGACGCACGACCAAACGAAAGGCAAAGCAGATGCTTCGCTCGCTCTACTCCGGAATCTCCGGGCTCCGTTCGCACCAGACCATGCTCGACGTGACCGGCAACAACATCGCCAACGTCAACACGACAGCGTTCAAGGCGTCGGCCGTGCAGTTCCAGGACACCCTCTCGCAGCTGACCTCCGCCGCCGGCGGCCCGCAGGAGCAGATCGGTGGCACGAACCCCGCGCAGGTGGGCCTCGGCGTGCGCGTCGCGGGCATCTCCACCAACTTCGCGCAGGGATCCGCCCAGTCGACCGGGCGCGCCGCCGACCTGATGATCTCGGGCGACGGCTTCTTCGTCACCAAGAACGGCAGCACCACCCAGTACACCCGCGCCGGCAACTTCGACTTCGACGGTGACGGCAACATGGTCACCCCCGACGGTTCGCTCGTGCAGGGCTGGGCCGCGACGAACGGCGTGATCAACGAGAGCGGACCGCTCTCCACCATCGTTCTGCCGCGCGGCGCGATCTCCCCGGCGGTCGCGACCACCACCGCAACCTTCGGCGGCAACCTGCCGGATGACGCGGCCGTCGGCACCGCGCTGGTGCGCGACGTGCCGGCCTACGACGCGAGCGGCGCGGAGCGCACCGTCACGATGACGTTCACGCGCACGGCGGGCGGCTGGAACGTCGCCGGGACCGACCCGAACGGATCCACCGCCACCGGCGCGCTCACGTTCACCAACGGCGTGCTCACCGCCGGCGGCACCCTCGCGCTCGGCGGCGTGACGGTCGACATGACGAAGCTCAGCGGATTCGCCGGCCTCACCACCGTCGCCGCGACCGGGCAGAACGGCAACGCGGCGGGCACGCTGAAGAGCTACACGCTCTCGCCCGACGGCACGCTCGTCGGATCGTTCAGCAACGGATCGTCCCAGGCACTCGCCCGCATCGTGCTGGCCACGTTCCCGAACCCGGGCGGCCTGGAGAAGGCGGGCTCCTCGGAGTACACCGCCACCTTCAACTCCGGCGCGGCCGAAGTCGGCACCCCGGGCTCCGGCAGCATCGGCAAGCTCACCAGCGGCGCGCTCGAGATGTCGAACGTCGACCTCTCGCAGGAGTTCACCAACCTCATCGTGGCCCAGCGCGGCTTCCAGGCGAACGCCCGCATCATCACCACCTCCGACGAGGTGCTGCAGGAACTCACCAACCTCAAGCGCTGACCCGAACGCAGAAGCGGGCCGACCCTCCGGGGCCGGCCCGCTTCTGCGTTAACGCGCAAGGAGAACGGGCGGGAAGCTAACGCGTGCGGCTCGGCTGCCGATAGTGCTCTCTGACGGACCAGGATGGGCCGTTTCGGTACTCAAGCAGGGATGCGCTCATGATTGTTGTAACGCGGCTCAACGACAGCCAGTTCGCGATCAATCCTGACCTCATCGAGCGCATCCTCTCCAACCCGGACACGACCCTCGTCATGGTCGACGGCGCGAAGTACATCGTCACCGAGTCCATCGCCGAGGTGGTCGAGCGGATCACCCAGTACCGCGCGATCGTCATCGCCAAGACGCAGCAGATCGCCGAGCGCGGCGGGCCGCCACCGGGGCCCCGGATGCTGGGACTCGTCGAAGACTACGACCAGGGTGCGGCCGTGGCCCACGCCCGTCCGAGGAAGATCTGATGGATCCCGCAACCCTGGTCGGCATGCTCCTCGCCTTCGGAGCGCTCTTCGCCATGCTCACCCTCGAGGGCTCGAACGTCAGCGCCATCCTGCTCCCCGCTCCGATGGTGCTCGTGTTCGGCGCCACGATCGCGGTGGGTGTCGCGAGCGGCACCATCAAGGACTTCCTCCTCGCGGTGAAGGCCCTGCCCCGGGCGTTCAAGGGCAAGACGCCGAAGCCGCAGGACACGATCGACCAGGTTGTGGCGCTCGCGGAGAAGGCCCGGCGCGAGGGGCTGCTCTCGCTCGAGAGCGAGGCGGCGTCCACGAAGGACCCGTTCCT
Source organism: uncultured Lacisediminihabitans sp. (assembly GCA_966212465.1). GTDB lineage: Bacteria > Actinomycetota > Actinomycetes > Actinomycetales > Microbacteriaceae > Lacisediminihabitans. The sequence goes on along the minus strand of CBIHRK010000008.1, from coordinate 22,716 downwards.
CAAGCGCGCACTGCAGAACATCGCGGACGGCACCGACGGCGAGGAGCTGCGGATGCTGCTGGAGGATGAGATCGCGACATCCACCGCCTCCGACCGCATCGCCGGAAAGTTCTTCACCACCCTCGGCGGATTCGCGCCGACCGTGGGCATCATCGGCACCGTCGTCTCGCTCACGCACGTGCTCGAGAACCTGTCGACTCCAGACAAGCTGGGCCCGCTGATCGCGGCGGCCTTCGTCGCCACCCTCTGGGGCCTGCTGAGCGCCAACTTCCTCTGGCTCCCCATCGGTTCCCGCCTGCGCCGCCTCTCGGACCTGGAGAACGAGCGGCTCACCCTGCTCATGGAGGGCGTGCTGGCCGTGCAGGCCGGCAGCCAGCCCCGCCTGCTGGGCGAGCGCCTGCGCGCCATGGTTCCCGCCAACGCGCTGCCGAAGGCGGACAAGAAGCTCGACAAGGCGGCGTGATGAGCGGGCACAGGGGGCGCCGCCAGAAGCACGAAGAGCACGAGGAGCACGTCGACGAACGCTGGATGGCCTCCTACATGGACATGGTCACGGTGCTGATGTGCATGTTCATCGTGCTGTTCGCCATGTCGACCGTCGATGCGAACAAGTTCGATCAGCTGCGCAACTCGCTCGCCACCGGCTTCGGTCAGAAGAACATCGGCAAGATCGACACGGCGACCGGCACGGTCGTGCCCGCCGACAAGGTGAACACCAAGGATCAGGGATTCACCAAGCTCGATCTGGCGGTGAAGGAGCTCGACGACCTGAAGTCCCTCGAGGCCCAGATCAACGCGAGCCTGGCCGCCAAGGGCCTCGCCTCGACCGTCGAATACCAGGTGGATGCGCGCGGTCTCACGATCCGCCTGGTCAACGCCCAGACCTTCTTCGAGCCCAACAGCGTGGCACTGGTCGGTGTCGCGCCCGCGGTGCTCGACTCGATCGCCTCCGTGCTCGCGCCGAGCAAGTACTCCATCTCGGTGGAGGGCCATGCCGACGTGCGCGCCCCGCAGCCGCCGTACCCGACCAACTGGGAGCTCTCATCCGGTCGCGCGGTCGCAGTGCTGCGGCGCATGGTCGAGCTGGGCGGGGTCTCGGGCGCCAAGATCTCCGCGGTCGGCTACGGCGACACCCGGCCGCTCGCCGTGGGCACCACCCAGGACGCCTACGCGAAGAACCGTCGCGTCGACATCGTCGCCCTCGACGACGCACCCGAGTCGGTGCGCGCGCTCATCCCGGACGCGATCGCCAAGGAGGCCCAGGATGCCGCGGGCGCCAGCACCTCCACGACCGCCGCGAAGCCGCCCGACATTGCACCCCCAGAGGTGGGCACAAACGCGAATCCGTCACCTTTCGTCTTACCTGCGAGTGCCTCCGGTCGATAGTCCGGTTCGTGACGGTCCAGGAACAGAGTGCGCTCGGCGTACCCGCCAAGCCCGGCCCGGCGATCGAAGCGTACGACTTCCGCCGGCCGACCACGCTGGCGCGTGAGCACGCCAGGGTGCTCGAGCTCGCGTTCGAGACGTTCGCGCGCCAGTGGGGCACCCAGCTCACGGCGAAGGTGCGGGTCGTCTCGCAGGTGACGTGCGAGCAGGTCTCCATGCAGACCTACGACGAGTACGCCGCCGGGCTGCCTGCCACCACCACGATGGTGCTCTGCGCGCTGGAGAACATCGCGGCGAAGGCCGTGATCCAGTTCCCGATGAGCGCCGCGCTCACCTGGATCTCGTACATGCTGGGCTCCAACCACCTGCAGGTGCCGGCCGAGCGCAAGTTCACCCAGATCGAGTCGGCGCTGGTGCGCGGCCTCTTCGACGACGCGCTCGAAGACCTCAGCTATTCGCTCGGACCGCTGCTGGTGAACGCGATCACCATCGACGCGATCCAGTACAACTCGCAGTTCGCGCAGGCGGCGGCGACCGCGGACCTCATGATCGTCTCCCGCTTCTCGATCCGGGTCGGCGACGCGGTCACGGATGCCACGCTCGCCCTCCCCGCCGCGCTCCTGCTGCCCCAGCTCGGCCAGGCCAACCCGACGATCTCCGCATCGAACGCACGCGAGCTGGTGACGGCGCAGCTCGCGTCGGTGCCGGTCGACGTCTCCCTGCAGCTCACCCCCGCGAAGGTGAAGCCGAGCGCCGTGCTCGGACTCGCCGTGGGCGATGTGCTGCGCATCCCGCATCCGCAACACCGTCCGTTCGACGTGACCGTCGACGGCCAGCCGCTCGCGACCGCGGCGATCGGGGCCAATGGCGCCCGACTCGCCTGCGTCGTGGTCACGACAGAGTCCTGAGGAGATCGACCATGAAGAACACCGCAACGGAGCTCGACCGCAGGGTGGCCGCGGCCGCCGCGCTCGCCGGGCTGCTGCCCAGCACGAGCGAACTGCGCGCGACGCCCGGCGGGGCTCCCGCCGAGGGGGTGACTGGCGCGGTGGTCGCGTCGTTCGTCGGCGAGCGTTCGGCCGATCTGGCCGTGGTGCTGGTGGATGCGGCGGCGATGGCCGAGGCATCCGGCTCCGAGCTGGTGTCGCTGACCGACGTGCTGCGTCCGGCTCTGGAGGCGGCGGCGGCCGAGCTGGGCACCGGGGTGCTCGGGGAGGCGCGCGTGGAGGACGCGTCCGCGTTGTTCGCCGCCGACGACACCGAGGTGTTCACGCTCGAGAGCGCCGGGCAGCCGGCGGGCTGGTTCGCGATCCGGGTACGGGAGAACGGCGTGGTCACCGGCGGATCGGCGCAGAGCGAGGAGTCGATGGTGGGCAAGCTCGGGCGCATCTCCAGCGTGGAGATGGCGCTGACCGTGGAGATCGGCCGCACCAGGATGTCGGTGCGCGACGTGCTCTCCCTGGAGCCCGGCGCCGTGATCGAGCTGGATCGCTCCGCGGGTGCGCCCGCCGACGTGCTGCTGAACGGCCGGCTCATCGCCCACGGCGAGATCGTGGTCATCGACCAGGACTACGCCGTGCGCATCACCCGCATCCTGGACAGCGCCGAGGGTCTCGTCTGACGATGGACACCCTCTTCGTGGCGCTGCGCGTCATCGTGTCGCTCGGCGTTGTGGTCGGCCTGCTCTGGATGGTGCAGCGCCGGGTCAGCAAGGGCTCGAAGCGGGTGCGCTCCACCAAGCTCGTGCAGGTGGTGAGCCGGCAGGGCATCGCGCAGAAGGCGTCGGTGGTGGTCGTGGACATGGAGGGGCAGCGGTTCCTGCTCGGCGTCACCGAGCACTCGGTGACGGTGCTGAGCACGGGGGACGCGCCGGTGGCAGAGGCGGCTGCGGTGCGTGAGGCAGAGCCGGTCCTCGAGGGGACTGCGGATTCCGGGGTGGGCCCTTCGAGAGCCTCAGGGACCGGGGGTGCCTCAGCGACCGGGGGTGCCTCAGGGACCGGGGGTGCCTCGGGGAGCGGGTTCGCCGCGGCGCTCGCCGCCGCGAAGAAGAACGCGCTGCCCGCCGCCGTCCCGGGATTCGACCCGAGGACCGGCCAACCGCGCCGCGGTGCGCTCGACGGATCGATCGTTTCACCCGCGACCTGGAGACGCGCGGCCACAGCCCTGCGTGGCCCGAAATGACCCGCAGCGGGCTCGCACCGCTCGAAGCCCGGCGTCTCGTCTCGGGGCGCGGCATTCGCATCGCCGTGATCGTGGCCCTGCTCGTGGTGACCGTCGCGGCGATCGTGCTGATCGGTGCCGCCCCCAGCCACGCGGCGACCAACCCGACGCCACCGGTCGACCCGACGCTGCCCGGCGACGGCGGAGTCAGCGTCAACATCAACGGCCCCGACGGGACCCCGTCGAGCGCGATCGTCACCCTCCTCGGCATCACGCTGCTGTCGGTCGCCCCGGCACTGCTGCTGATGATGACCTCGTTCACCAAGATCTTCGTCGTGCTCGCCATGGCCAGGAACGCCCTCGCGCTCCCCTCGATCCCGCCCAACCAGGTGCTCGCGGGACTCGCCCTCTTCCTCAGCCTGTTCATCATGTCGCCGGTGCTCAACGACATCAACACGCACGCGCTGCAGCCCTACCTGCACGGCTCCATCGACTTCACGGGCGCCATCGACGCGGCATCCGCCCCCCTCAAGCACTTCATGCTCGGCCACACCCGCGAAGAGGACATCGCGCTGATGACCCGCGCGGCCGGCCAGCACAACCCGAAGAACCTCGAATCCGTGCCGCTGACCACCCTGGTGCCCGCCTTCATGATCTCCGAGCTGCGTGCCGCGTTCATCATCGGGTTCGTCATCTTCATCCCGTTCCTCGTGATCGACCTCGTGGTCTCGTCGGCGCTGATGTCGATGGGCATGATGATGCTGCCGCCGGTGATGATCTCCCTCCCGTTCAAGATCCTGCTGTTCGTGCTCGTGGACGGGTGGGGACTCATCATCACCACCCTGGTTGCGAGCTACAGATGAACCAGGCCGCCGTCCTCGACATCGCCATGCAGGGCATCATCATCGCCGCGAAGCTCGCCGCGCCCATCCTGGTGACCGCGCTGGTGGTGGGATTCGCCATCTCCTTCCTGCAGTCCATCACCCAGATCCAGGAGGTCACGCTCTCCTTCGTGCCGAAGGCGATCGCCGTCGCGCTCGCCCTGCTCGTCTCCGGCAACTGGATGATCTCCGAGATGATCTCGTTCACGAACGACCTCTTCGCCAAGATCCCGTCGCTCCTGAATGGCGGATGACATGGCCTTCACCCTCGACCTCGGCTGGCTGGAGGCGGTGATGCTCGCCTCGGTGCGCATGATCGCCTTCCTCGTCATCGCCCCGCCGTTCAGTTCCAACGCGTTCCCGCTGCGCATCAAGGCGATGCTCGGCGTCGGTCTCGCGGTGGCGGTGTCGCCCATCGTGACGAAGGGATACCACTCGCCGGACACGGGCGGCTTCGTCGTCGAGCTGCTGCTGGAACTGGTGACCGGACTGCTGCTCGGCTTCCTCGTGATGGTCGTCTTCTCGGCCGTGCAGTCCGCCGGCAACCTCGTCGACCTCTTCGGCGGCTTCCAGCTCGCCCAGGCATTCGACCCGCAGATGATGGTGAACGGAGCCCAGTTCACCCGGCTGTTCCAGATGACGGCCATCGCCCTGCTCTTCGCCTCGGACGGCTACCAGCTGATCGTCGGCGGGCTCACCCGCAGCTTCTCCGCCCAACCGCTCGGCGGCGGCATCGACCTCGCGGCGTCGTCCCACGCCCTCACCGACTCGATCGGGCAGATGCTGCTCGCCTCGATCCAGATCGCCGGGCCGCTCATCATCGTGCTCTTCCTCTCGGATGTCGGACTCGGCCTGCTCACCCGCGTCGCCCCCTCGCTCAACGCCTTCGGTCTCGGCTTCCCCCTCAAGATCCTGGTGACCCTCACCCTCGCCGGCGCCGTGTTCGTCACCCTCCCGCACATCGTCGAGGCGCTCACCGGCGACTCCCTCGGAACGCTCGCGGGGGTGAAGTGATGGCCGACTCCGGAGAGAAGACCGAGGACGCGACCCCCAAGCGCATGAAGGAGGTGCGCGGCAAGGGGCAGCTCTCGCGCTCGCAGGACCTCACCGCCTGGCTCGGGATGGGAGCGGCGGCCGCGATGATCCCGCTCACCGTCGCGAATGCGGCTGGTGCCACATCCACCCAGTTCGCCTCGGTGCGGGACCTCATCGCGCACCCCGACTCCGGGGTGGCGGTGCAGGCGCTGTTCGACGGGCTCGGGTCGCTCGGCGGCATCCTGCTCCCCATGCTCGTCGTGGTGACCATCGCGGTGCTCGGGGGAGCGGCTCTGCAGGGCGGCATCTACTTCCGTTCGTTCGCGCCCAAGTTCGAGCAGCTCAACCTCCTCGCGGGCGCGAAGCACATGGTGAGCCTCCAGGCGTTCTGGAACGGCGGCAAGGCCATCCTCAAGACCGTGGTCGTGGCCGTCGTGCTGCTGGTGGTGATCCAGGGGCTCATGCCGGTGCTCACCAACTCCGGCGGCCTCTCCGCGCAGACGCTGCTCACCGCCGCCGGCGGAGGGGTGACCGCCCTCGTCGAGGCTGCCGTGGTGTCGGGTCTCGCACTCGCCGCGGTCGACGGCCTCGTGGTCATGCGCCGCAACCGGGCGAAGACGCGGATGACGAAGCAAGAGGTCAAAGACGAGAACAAGAGCTCCGAGGGCGACCCGCTCATCAAGTCGCAGCGCCGCTCGCGGCAGCTGGCGATGAGCCGCAACCGGATGATGGCGGCGATCGCCACCGCCGACGTCGTGCTCGTCAACCCCACCCACTTCGCCGTCGCGCTGAAGTACGAGCCCGGCAAGTCGGCGCCGCGGGTCGTGGCGAAGGGCGCGGGCGTGATCGCGCTCCGTATCCGCGAACAGGCCGAGACCGACGACGTGCCCATCGTCAAAGACGTTCCGCTCGCCCGTGCACTGCACGCGCAGTGCGACCTGGGCGACGAGATCCCCGTCGACCTCTACAACGCCGTGGCCCGCGTGCTCGCCTTCGTCATGGCGCTGAAGAACCGCGGCGCAGCGAAGGGCACGCACACCATGACCACTCTCACCCCCGCACTCGCATCAGGCCCAGGAGGTCGCTGACATGAACCGAAATCTCGGCAAACTGGTCGTGCCCATGGGGGTGGTGGGCATCATCCTGCTGCTCGTCGTGCCGATCCCGGCCTTCCTGCTCGACTTCCTCATCATCATCAACATCCTGCTGGCGCTGGTGACGCTGCTGACCACGATGTTCGTGAAGAAGCCGCTGGACTTCTCCGTGTTCCCCTCCCTGCTGCTGGTGGCCACCCTGTTCCGGCTCGGCCTCAACGTGGCGTCCACCCGGCTGGTGCTGGGGCAGGGCTTCGCCGGCGACGTGATCGGCGCGTTCGGGCACGTGGCCGTGGGCGGCTCCATCATCATCGGCGCGGTGATCTTCCTGATCCTCGTCGTCATCCAGTTCGTGGTGGTCACCAAGGGTGCGGAGCGCGTCGCCGAGGTGGGCGCCCGCTTCACCCTCGACGCGATGCCCGGCAAGCAGATGGCCATCGACGCCGACCTCAACGCCGGGCTCATCACCGACATCCAGGCGCGCGAACGCCGGGCGGAGGTGGCCTCCGAAGCCGACTTCTACGGCGCGATGGACGGCGCCTCGAAGTTCGTGAAGGGCGACGCGATCGCGGGCATCGTGATCATCGTCATCAACATCGTGGGCGGCATCGCGATCGGCATGATCCAGAACGGCCTCTCCATCGGCGACGCGGTCAACAAGTACACGCTGCTGACCATCGGCGACGGCCTGGTCACCCAGATCCCCGCCCTGCTCATGGCCGTCTCCACCGGCATGATCGTGACCCGGGCCAACGCCGACAGCGACATCGGCGCACAGGCGGCGAAGCAGCTCACCCAGAGCCGCAACGCGATGCTCATCGCCGGGTGCGCCGCCATCCTCATGGCGTTCATCCCCGGCATGCCGATCATCCCGTTCGTGGTGGTCGGCTCCTCCCTGCTCATCCTGGCCCAGCGCATGCGGGCGCGGGCGGCGATGGATGCCGGACGCGAGGCCCTCACCCCCGGCACGGGCAACCCCGCGGACAACACCGCCACCATCACCACCGAGCAGCTGATGGACCAGATGAAGGTGCACGCCCTCGAGATCATGCTGGCCCCCGACCTGGTGGACATCGTCTCGGATGCCTCGGACGACCTGCTCGCGCGGGTGCGGGCCCTCCGCCGCAAGATCGCCATGGACCTCGGGATCGTGGTGCCGCCGGTGCGCACGCGCGACAACATCGAGCTGCCGTCGGCGACCTACGTGATCCGCATCGCCGGCGTGGAGGCGGGTCGCGGCGTCGCCCCCGCGGGCAAGGTGCTGGCGCTCGGCGACTCGCTGGACTCGCTGCCGGGCACGACCATGATCGAACCGGTCTTCGGTCTCACCGGCAAGTGGGTTCCGGCCGAATCGCGGTACAGCGCCGAGATGACCGGGGCGACCGTGATCGACCGCGTCTCGGTGATCGTCACCCACCTCTCGTCGATCATCACCAGCAACGCCGCCCGCCTGCTCACCAGGGAGGACGTGCGGGTGCTCACCGAGGGGGTGCGCGAGACGAGCCCCGCCGCCGTGGAGGAGCTGGTGCCGGGCCTGCTCTCGCTCGCCGAGGTGCAGCGCGTGCTGCAGGGCCTGCTGCTCGAGCTCATCCCCATCAACGACCTGCCCCGCATCTACGAGGCGCTGTCGCTGCGCGCGAAGGTGTCGAACGAGCCGGAGGGGCTCATCGAGGCGGCCCGCGCCGCCCTCGGCCCCGCGCTCACCGCCCAGTACCTCGACGGCCGCACGCTGCGGGTGATCATGATCGATCCGGGGCTGGAGCAGCAGATGCTGGAGGGGCTGCGGCCCTCGGAGCTCGGCACCCAGATCCTCATGGATCAGGGCCAGCTCGAGTCGCTGCTCGGCTCGGTGAAGGATGCGGTGGAGCGCGTGCAGGCGACCGGGCTCGGTGCGGTGCTCGTCTGCGCGCCGGCGTTGCGCCCCGCCATCCACCGGCTCATCGCCTCCCAGCCGGGCGGCCTGCCGGTGCTGTCGTATCAGGAGGTCACCTCCTCCGCGGTCGAGATCGAGACGGTCGGGGTGGTGAGAATTGCCGAATCGATATCGGCTTGAGGGTTCGTCGCTGGACGAGCTGAATGCGCGCGTGCTCGCCGAGCACGGTCCGAATGCGCGGGTGGTCGCCGTGACGGCGACGACCAGCGGAGGCGTGGCCGGGTTCTTCGCCCAGCGCACCTACGAGGTGGAGGTCGACGTGCCGGACGGCACGGCGCGCGATGCCCACATCTTCGATCTCCCCGCCCGCGCGGGCATCGCACAGCTGCTCGATGAGGCCGACACGGTGGAGCAGCAGGTCATGTACACCGACGACCAGCTGCCGCGCCTGTCGACCAACTCGACGGACTTCGATGCGCTCATGGCCGACCTCAGCCACAACACCGCGCAGGTGCTCCCCACGATCGAGCAGCCGGCGGTGTTCCGGCGCGCCCCGCTCTCCGGGCCGGGCGACATGGTGGCGGTGATCGGCATCGGCGACGACCCGCTCGAGGTCGCGCGCGAGATGTCGAAGGGCTCCGGGCGTCGTGCGCTCAACGTGGCGGGCTCCGTGCTCGACGACGGGCTGTACCGCCTGACCGACCGGCGCACCGTGGTCGCGGCCCGGGCATCCGGGGTCCGTGAGGAGCACGCCGTGTTCGTGGCGATCGGGCTGCCGCGCGTGGGTCTCGACGACGAGGCGGTCTACGCGCTGCACCTCGTGCAGGCCGATCAGGTCTGGGTGGTCGTGGATGTCGGCCGCAAACCCGAGGACACCGAGCGCTGGGTGCGTGCCGTGCAGGCCGCCGTGCGGGTGGATGCCGTGGCCGTCGTGGGCGCGGACTCCACCACCACCCCCAACACGGTGCATGCTTTGGGCCTCCAAGTGGGCTGGGCGGAAAGCGGTTCGATAGGCTGACCGCATGCTGGTGCTGACCCGTAAGGCGGGCGAGAAGATCGTGATCGGCGACGACATCGTCGTGACGATCCTCGATGTGCGCGGCGACGGCATCCGCATCGGTATCGATGCGCCGCGCGGGGTCAAGATCCAGCGCGAAGAGGTGCTGATCGCGGTCGCCGAGGCGAACATGTCGGCGGCGCTCGTGGACGACTCCGGCGTGGACCAGATCAAGTCGGCGCTCGGTCTCGGCACCGTCGCGACGACGGCGCTCGCCGCCGAGGTCGCGGGCGACGCGGCCGAACCGGGCGGCCCCCCGAGCGACCTGCTGCCCCCCGAGTAGCCCGCGTCGCGAGTGCGCCGCCGGTTGTTACCTGCGCTCGCGTTCGTGCGGGCGCGTCGCTGACACACCGACGCGCGAGGGCGGGGCGCAGGACCGGCGGGGTGACCCCGCTCATGCTCGCGCGGCGTCAGTACGTGATCGGGTTGTTGGTCCAGCCGATGCGACCGAGACGATAGGCGAAACGGCGGGGGGCGGGCGGCAAGGGCAGCGGCGGTCCGAAGGCGGTGTCCGGTTCATCCGTCCAGCGGATGCCGACGGCCACCTCCACCACGCTGGCGCGCCCCGGCCACGCGCTCACGTCCACGGCGGCGCGGTTCCACTGGATCGGGAGCGGCCGCACCACCGACTCGACCGTGGAGCCGTCGCTCGACCGCACGCGTACGAAGACGCGCACGGCGCGGCCGACGATGGTGGCGTTGTCGGTGTCGAAGTGCGCGAAGACGGTGGATGCGGCCCCCAGGTCGAGCGGGCCGTCCTGGCTCAGCACCACCGCATCCTCGACTCCGTCGACGAAGTCGGGGATCACCACGTCGAGCGTGGGTGCCGGGATCGGCTCGTGGTAGACGGGGGTGCAGACGACGTCGGTCCGCTCGACCGTCACCGTCGTGCCGCCGCGAGGCTGCCAGGTGCGGAGAGCACCATCCGACAGCCAGAGTTCGCCGAGCGCGGAGCGTTTCGCCTCGGGGAGCCGAGGGTCGACGACGGGAGGCGCGACCGTCGGTCCTTCGACCGCATGCGTGCCGGCCCCGAACTCCATCGTCTCGCCACCCGGGATAGTCACCTCGGCCGTCGACCCCACCGGCACGGTCACCTCCCCGACGAACCGGCCCGCATCGACTCGCCACGCCGCACGGATCGTGCCGCGCGGGGTCTCCCGAGTGAACGACGCGGAGGTGACCTCCGCGGTCAGCCGCGGCTCGACGGCGAAACGCCGGAACCCGGGCTCGAGGGCGCGCAGCCCCGCGACATCCCGCCACACCCAGGCCGCGAACGCCGCGCCGAGCCCGATGTGGTCGAGGGATGCCACGCCCACGTTCTCGTCGTCGATCCACCAGGTCTCCCAGAAGGTGCCCGGGCCGTCCACCAGCATCGACCCGATGCCGGGTTGCTCCGTCTGTCGCACCGCGGCCAGCAGGGCGGTGCCGCCGTCCGCGTCGGCGAGGGCGCGCACCACGTTCTTCGTGGCGGCGAACCCGCTCGAGAGGCGGTCTCCGCGGGCGTGGACGTCGGCGCGGAGGCGGTCGCGGAGGCCGGGGACATCCGAGTCCGGTGCGAGTCCGGCGACGAGCGCGGTGGCGGACGAGCCCTGCGAGTCGTTGCCCCACGTGGCCTCCACCGGGTCGCGCAGCGCGCGTCGCGCGGCGTCGACCACCGAGTCGGCCTGCGCGCGGCGGGCGGCGGCGGCATCGGCGTGCCCGGTCGCCTCCTCCAGGTCGGCCAGCGCGCGCAGCGAGACGACCACGGCCCCGGTCTGCAGCAGCACGGGCGGCGTCTGCACCGGGGCGAGCCAGTCCGCTCCGAAGCTGATCCCGGCGCGCCGCACCACGCCGTCCACGAGGGTGCCGAGCTGCCAGTCGGCCCACCGTCGCATGGCCGGGAGGAACGGTTCGATTCGCCACGCGTCCCCGGTGGCCCACCAGGTCTGCCATGGCAGCTCGGTCATCGCCGACCCCCACACCGGGTCGGCCGGCTGACCGCCGAACTCGCCGTGCAGCTGCGGGGCGATGCCGGGGATTCCGCCCTCCGCATCGGCGTCGAGGGCGACATCCACCAGCCAGTTGCGGTAGACGCCGGTGAGGTCGAGATGGGCGAGCGCCGCCTCGGCGGAGACCGAGGCATCCCCGGTCCAGCCGCCCTGCTCCCGGGTCGGGCAGTCCTCGGGCAGCCCGTGCGTGTTGTTGAGCTGCGTGCGAACGGCGTAGTCGACGAGCGCGTCGAGCTCGGGCACCGAGGTGGTCACGGTGCCGGTGCGCTCCACGTCCGAGTGCACGACGCTCGCCGAGACCTGAACGTCGGCATCCGCGGGCAGGCCCGCGAGCTCCACGTAGCGGAAGCCGTTCACGGCGAACCACGGGCTCACCACGGCCGGGTCGCCCGCGCTCACCACCGCGAACACCTGCCGGGCGCGGTCCCGGTCGTCGGGGAGGCGGATGTTGGTGGTGTCGACCCTCCCGTCGGCGGCGAGCTTCTCGGCCTGGGTGGAGGTCACGCGGCATCCGGCGGGCAGCGCGCCGAGCCGCAGTACGACCCGCCCGGCGAGGTTCTCGCCCAGGTCGTAGACCCGCACGCCGTCGGCCGGCCGGCCGAGCAGCACCCCGTCGACCTGCCGCACCGCGCGCACCGGCGGGCCGGCGTTCGGCACGACGGTGCGCGGGGACGGCGGGGACGCGCTCTCCGGGGTCAGCTCGACCGGCGCCGGTGCCACCGCACCCGGCGCCCGCAGGTCGTGCTCCTCGAGGTAGAAGGGGTCGTCGGCCACGACCTCGGTGGGCGCGGTGCGCCAGTTGGCCGAGCTCCCCACCACGGCGGTGCTGCCGTCGGCGAACCGCAGCCGCAGCTCGACCAGCAGTCGCGGCCGGTCGAGCACGAGCCGGTAGTGGCCGAGCGAGCCGATCGCGGTGACGGTGAACGGCTCGGCGGTCACCAGATCGGTCACGTCGTAGGTGCGCGCGGTGGCGCGCGCGAGCGCGGAGTCGGTCGGGCCGAGCTCGCCGTCGTTGACGACGGTGCCGCCGACGAGCAGACGGGTGGGTCCCCAGCCGGCGAGCGACAGCCGGGCGGATGCCACCCCGGCCGCCCCGGGAACGGTGACGGTGGCCGCGTGCGTCGCCGGCGGGCTCATCCACTGCGCGTCCCAGTCCTCGAGCGAGTAGGCGGCGCTCTCGATGGCGGAGGGCTCCGACCAGCCGCCGAGTTCCCCGTTCTCGTCGCGCACTCGTACGCTCCAGTGGAGCCTCGTGTGCGGCGGGATCGGCGGGCCGCCCCACTCGATTCCGCTGTTCTGCCCGGATTCGACGAGACCGCTGTCCCACACGTCCGGATTCTCGGCCGGGCGCTCTCCCGTGGAGACGGCGATGCGGTATCCGGTCTGCCGCTGCCCGTTCCGCACCAGCGGGACCACCCAGGCCAGGCGCGGCCGCGGAACGGTGGTGATCGCCACGACCCGGTCGCCCGGCGGAGCCTGCTCGCGCCCGTCGGCGCGCAGCCGGATGGGGACGGGGTGAGCGTCGTCGCTCGGCATGGGGCGGCCTTTCCGCGATGAAAGCTTGAGCGTGCGGGTCAACCCTGACATGCTCTTCTCTGCGAGTCTGTTTCTGAAACGTATCAGGATCGACTCGCGCTGCCAACAGTCCATCCCGAAGACGTGATCGACAGGACACCATGACACCGCCGCCACCGCGTGAACCGCTCCGCCTGGGGCTCGCCGTTCCGATGTTCGCCGCGCCGGGCATCCCCACGATGCGCACGCCGAGCATCGAACGACTCGACTGGGCCGGCACGCTCGACGCCATCCGCGCAGCCGAGGCTCTCGGCTACGACTCGGCGTGGTTCTCCGACCACCTGTTCCACGGGCGGGACGGCGAGTTCCTGGAGAGCTGGACGACCCTCGCCGCGGCGGCCACGGCCACCGAACGACTCCGGCTGGTGAACAACCACCTCGGCCTCGGCTTCCGCGCGGCGCCCCTCGTCGCGAAGATGGCCGCGACCGTCGACGTGATCTCCGGCGGCCGGTTCGAGCTGTTCGTCTCGCACGGCATGCGCGAACGCGAACACACCTCGTACGGCTTCGAGTGGATGCCGGAGACGGCGCGCAGGGTGGCCAGGCTCGATGAGGCGGTCGGCGTCATCCGCGAGCTCTGGACGGGCGAGCCGGTCACCCGCCGCGGCGAGTTCTTCGCCCTCGACGGCGCGCTGAGCACCCCGGTGCCCGCCCACGACGTGCCGGTCTGGCTCGGCGGGCCGCTCGACGACGACGTGGTGGACGTCATCGTGCGGCGTGCGGACGGCTGGAACGCACTGCCCTGCTCCCTCGACGCCTACGCCGCCCGACGCGATCGCATCGACGCCGCCTGCCGCGCCATCGGGCGCGACCCGCTGACGCTGCGCCGCAGCCTCGAGACGCAGGTGCTCGTGCTCGACGACCGGGAGCAGTGGGAGGGCTGGATGACGCGCTGGCGCGAACTGCGCGAGCGTGCCCCGCTCGGCTTCGCCACCTCCGACATGTTCCCCACCGGCGCGCCGGAGCAGAGCGAGGCGGAGCTCACCGCGGCCTGCTTCGAGGAGTTCATCGTGGGCACACGCGAGGAGGTCGCGGCGAAGCTCGCCGCGTACCGCGACCTCGGCGTCTACGAGGTGGTGTGCTGGTTCATGGACTGGCCGCTCGGCGACTCCATGCGCGTGCTGGCCGAAGAGATCAGGCCGGTGCTCTGATTGTGGCAGAACCGAAACGTTTCAGATACGCTGACCCCATCATCGACATTCGCAAGGAGGCGACGGTGCGAAAGCTCGGCATCGCTCTGGTAGGAGCGGGCTTCATGGGCACCCGCCACATCCGCGGGTACGCCGCGCTGCATGACGCGGGGGTCGCGAAGGCGGAGGTGGTCGCCATCCTCGACCTCAACCGCGAGGTGGCCGAGCGCGCGGCCGACGAGGCGGAGATCCTGCTCGGGCGCCGCCCCGCGGTCTACACCGATCTCGCCGACCTGCTGACGGATGCCGCGGTCGAGGCCATCGACATCGTCACCGATCCGCGCACCCACCACACCATCGCGATCGCCGCGATGGATGCCGGCAGACACGTGCTCTGCGAGAAGCCGCTCGCCCTCACCGTCCGCACCGCCCGCGCCATGATCGACGCGGCGGAGCGCAACGGCGTGGTGCTCGCCACCGGCGAGAACTACCGCCGCGGCGGCGCCAATCGTCTGGCGCGCGCCGTGCTCGACGCGGGGCTGCTGGGGCATGTGCACCTCATGCGCGAGGTGCGCATCGGCGGGGACGCCTCCGTCATCATCAGCAAGTGGCGGCACATGAAGGCCAGCGGCGCGATCGGGCTCGACATGACGATCCACTACGCCGACATCGTCGAATACCTGCTCGGGCCGGTCGACCGGGTCTGGGGGCGCGGCATCATCGCGGAGTCGATGCGCTTCCCCGCCGACGGCTCGGAGCCGATCGTGCCCGACGGGGAGGACTCGATCCTCGCCGCGATGCGCACGCGCTCCGATGTGGACGTGCAGCTCGCCTACCTGCCCTCCGGTCCGGGGGTGCACTTCAGCGAGCGCACCGTCCACGGCACCGCGGGCTCGATGTCGGTACCGCCCGACCGCACGGACGGCGACGTGGTGGTCACGCTCGGCGACCGCGTGCTGGTGGGGCAGGAGCTCATCGACGCGGTCGGCGATCACCTGCAGCTCTCGGAGGCGACGGTGGCCGTGCTCGGACCGGACGGCACGGGGGGCAAGGGGGCGGCGTGGTCGCTCGTCGACTCGGGATACCTCGCGGTCGAGATCGACGACTTCGCCGATGCGGTGCTCTCCGGTCGAGCGCCCGAGGTGGACGGCATGGGCGGTCTGCGCGCGCTGGCCGTCGTGCTCGCCGTGCTCGAGTCCGGCGTGGCCGGGCGCGAGGTGCGCGTGGACGAGGTCATCGACGGCTCGGTGCACGCCTACCAGGACTCGATCGACGACGCGCTCGTGGGGAGCGGTCGATGAGCGCGCCGCGCGGCTTCCACCAGCTGGCCTATGTGGTGCGCGACCTCGACGCGGCGGTGCGGCACTGGTCCGACGACCTCGGCATAGGGCCGTGGCGGGTGTGGACGATGGCGCCGCCGACCCTCACCGACATGGTGTACCACGGCGAGTCGGTGCCGTTCAGCTTCCGGCATGCACTGGCGACCTCCGGCGATCTGCAGTTCGAGCTGATCGAGCCCATCGACGGGCCGAGCATCTTCGTCGACCAGCTCGAGTCCGCCGGTGAGGGCGCCAACCACATCGGCATCATCGTCGACGACCACGCTGCGGCCGTCGCGGACGCGATCGAGCGCGGGTTCACGCCGCTGCAGAGCGGCCGCTTCGGCGCGAGCCGGGACGGGCTGTTCGCCTACTTCCAGCCGCCCGGCATCCCCACGATCATCGAGCTCATCAACCCGCCCAGCGAGCGCTTCGCCCCCGACTACACCTACCCGGAGAGCTGACGTGGCCCCCTCCATGCGCATCGCCCAGGTCGAGACGTTCGCCGCCCACAACTCGGTCTTCGTGCGGCTCACCACCGAGTCGGGTCTGGTGGGCATCGGCGAGTCCACCGCATTCGCCTTCCCCCTCGCGGTGGTCGAGGTGGTGGAGTCCCTCCGCGGCTACCTGGTCGGCGCCGACGCGATGGATGTCGAGGCGCACTGGCTCCGCATCTACCGGGCCCTCGGCTGGCGCGGCATCACCCTCGGCGGTGCGCTCAGCGCCATCGACCAGGCGCTGTGGGATCTGCGCGGGCGCCGGTTCGAGGAGCCGGTGTGGCAGCTGCTCGGCGGTCGCTCGCGCCGCGGCGTCCGCGCCATGAAGGTCGTGCCCACCGGAACCGTCGACGAGGTGGTGGCCGGCGCGGTCGCGGCCCAGGCGGCGGGATACACGGCGATCAAGGTGCTGCTCTTCCAGCACGAGCACCATTCGATGCGTCACGCCGAGCGCACGGCCGACCTGGTCGGCCGTTTCGCCGCGATCCGGGATGCCGTGGGCGACCAGCTCGACATCGGCATCGAGCTGCACCGCAACATGCAGCCCGGCAACTCGATCGCGCTGATCAACGAGCTCACCCGGTTCCGCCCCCTCTTCGTCGAGGACCCGGTTCCGCCGGACAGCGCACTCGGCTTCGCCGAGGTCTCCGCGAAGACCGCGGTGCCGATGGCGGCGGGCGAGCGCAACACGACCATCTACGAGTTCCGGGAGTACATCGAGCACGCCGGCATCTCGTACGTGCGGCCGGACATCGGCATCGCCGGCGGGTTCACCCATGTGCGCAAGATCTGCGCGATGGCGGAGGCGCACCACCAGGGCGTCATCCCGCACTGCGTCCCCTCCGGACCGGTCGCGACCATGGCGCACGTGCACCTCGGCATCACCACACCCAACTGGGAGGTACAGGAACACGTGGAACAGGACACAGCCCCGCAGGTCACCATGGTCGACAGGATCACGCCCCTCGTCGACGGCTACCTGCTGCCCTTCGACGCGCCCGGGCTCGGCATCGCGCTCAACGACGAGGCCCTCGTCGGCGCGCCGGTGACCGTGTTCCCGGTTGCGCCCGACCTTCGCGAAGACGGATCGGTGGCGATCCGATGACCGGAGGCAGGCTGCGGGTGGGGATCGCCTGCCGTGAGGACGTGCGCGACGGCTACCTCTCGCCCGAGGATCTGGAGCGGCTCGGCCGCATCGCCGAGGTGAGCATCGAGACCTTCGAGGTGCAGGGCGAGGTCTGGGGACAGATCCCCGTGGTGCCCGAGTTCGACGAGCGCCTCGCCCGGTTCGCCTCGGACAAGGACGTGCTGATCGTGTTCCACGGCGCCCCGCGGGTGACCGAGCGCGTGCTAGCGGCCGCCCCGGACCTGCGTCTCGTCGGCGACATCGAGGGCGATCGTTTCGCCGGCCGGATCGACGTCCCCGCCGCACGGGCCGCGGGGGTGATGGTGGTCGACACCACCCACTCCTCCTCGTGGCCGGTCGCGGAGTGGGCGCTCGCGCTCATGCTCATCTGCCTGCGCCAGAACGCGCGGTTCCGGCAGGTGATCGCGGGCGACGACATGACACCGCGCGATTACCGCACGAACCCTC
Source organism: uncultured Lacisediminihabitans sp. (assembly GCA_966212465.1). GTDB lineage: Bacteria > Actinomycetota > Actinomycetes > Actinomycetales > Microbacteriaceae > Lacisediminihabitans. The sequence goes on along the minus strand of CBIHRK010000008.1, from coordinate 5,127 downwards.
CCGGTCGCGAGCTGACGGGCAAGACGGTCGGACTCATCGGCTTCGGGCACATCGGATGGCGGCTGCGCGAGTTCCTCGTGCCCTTCGAGACCCCCGTGCTCGCCTACGACCCGTTCGCCCCGCGCGAGCTGGCGGACGCGCTGCGCATGGACTTCGCCTCCCTCGACGTGGTGATGGGCTGCGACGTGGTGGTCTGCCTCGCCCCGGCGACGCCGGCGACGAAGGGCATGATCGGCGAACGCGAGCTCGCACTGCTGCGCCCGGACGCCGCCTTCATCAACGTCTCGCGCGGAACGGTGGTGGATGCCGCGGCGCTCGCCGCACGGGCGGCGCAGGGCGACGCGTGGTTCGGCATCGATGCGCACGACCCGGAGCCGATCGCCGTCGACTCTCCGCTGCGCACCCTGAGCAACGTGTTCGTCTCACCGCACATCGCGGGGGTGACGGCCGAGGCCCAGCCGAGGTTCTTCGCCCTCATGGTGGACGAGATCGAGCGGTTCGCGGCCGGCATCGAGCCGCGCGCCCAGCTCACCGACCGCGTGGTGGCCGGCCGCAGCGGGGGAGTGATGTGATCTTCGACTCCCACTGCCACGCCTGGCGGCGCTGGCCGTACGACCTCGCGGTGCCCGATCCGGAATCGCGGGGCAGCGCCGAGGCGCTGCTCTACGAGATGGACGCGAACGGCGTCGACCGCGCCGCGCTGGTGTGCGCGCGCATCGGCGGGGGTGCGGGCGGCGACGGCTTCGCGAACGACGACAACAACGACTACGGGGCGGCCTTCGCCCGCGCGCATCCGGACCGAGTCGTCGCCCTGGTCGACGTGGACTGCGTCTGGCGACCCGAGCACCACACCGCCGGTGCCGCGGAGCGCCTGGTCGACGAGGTCGAGCGCACGGGCGCGGTGGGGTTCACGCACTACGTGACCCCCGAGAACGACGGCTGGTTCCGCACCGACGACGCCCACGCGTTCTTCGCCGCCGCCGCGGACCGCGGGCTCATCGCCTCCCTCGCGGTCTCCGCCCCCTGGTTCGACGACCTCCGCGCGCTCGCCGTGGAGAATCCGAGCCTGCCGGTGCTGATCCACCACATGTCGCATCCCGGCACTCCGGCCGCGCTGGAGGCTCTGCTGGCGCTCGCCGACGTGCCGAGCATCGGGGTCAAGATCTCCGGCTTCAACTACCTGGCCGAGGAGCGGTGGGACTACCCCTACCCGCGGTCGCAGGCGGTGTTCCGGTCGATCGCGCAGGCCTTCGGCCCCGACCGCCTCTACTGGGGGAGCGACTTCCCCGCCTCGCGCGACGACCTCACCTATCGACAGTCCCTCGAGGTCGTGCGCTCGCACGCGGAGGGCCCGGATGCCGCCGCCCTCGCCGCACTGCTCGGTGACAACCTCGCCGCGCTCGTCGCGGCCCCCCGACTCACCCCCGCCTCACACAACAAGGAGAACGCACGATGACCTCAGCACTGATAGCCCGCTATTACGTGGTGCCCGGCAACGCCCCGCTCGTGGAGGAGACGCTGCGCACGATGGCCGAGCGGGTGAAGGCCGACGAGCCGGCCTGCCTCGTCTACAACGCGAACGTCGATCCCGAGAACGAGAACCTCTACTGCCTCTACGAGGTCTACGAGAACGAGGACGCCGTCGCCGCACACCGCGAGACGCCGCACTTCAAGGAGCTCATCGAGGGCATCATCGTGCCCGTTCTGGAGAAGCGGGAGCGTGAGCTCTACCGCCAGGTGATCGGATGAGATTCGTCTCGTTCGAGACGAGCGGCGACGACGGGCGCGTCGCGCATCTCGGCGCGCTCGTCTCGGGCGACGCCGACTCGGGCGAGCTGCTCGATCTCACCGTCGCCACCCGCGCCCTGCTCGCCTCCGAGTCGATCGGCCCGGACGCCGCCGCGCGCATCGCGGCGACGCTGGTTCCCCCTTCCCTCCTCGGAGTGATCGAGGGCGGTGCGCGCTCCCGCGACCTCGCGGAGCAGGCGGTGCAGGCCACGCTCGAGCGGGGATGGGAGACCGACGCCGCCGGCGCCCGCATACGCTACACCGCCGACCGGATCACCCACCTGCCCGCGATCTCCTCGCCGCCCCTCCTGCGCGACTTCATGGCCTTCGAGAAGCACCTGCTCAACGTGTTCCCGAAGCTGGGCCGGGAGATCCCCGAGGAGTGGTACCGCCGCCCCGTCTACTACAAGGGCAACCCCTCGGCGATCGGCGCGCACGAACAGGATGTCGCCATCCCGCGCTACGAGGAGTCTCTCGATCTCGAGTTCGAGTTCGCGGCGATCATCGGAATCGGCGGGGTCGACATCCCGGAGTCCGAGGCGCTGGCCCACGTCTTCGGCTACACGGTCTACGACGATTTCTCGGCCCGGGTGATCCAGTCCGCCGAGATGACGGTCGGGCTCGGCCCAGCGAAGGGCAAGGATTTCGTCGCCGGGCACGTGCTCGGCCCGGTCGTCGTCACGGCCGACGAACTGGGCGACCCGTACTCGCTGGCGATGAGCGCCACCGTGAACGGCGAACGCTGGACCACCGGCTCCACGGCCGACATGCACTGGCGGTTCGAGCAGATGATCGCCTACGCCTCGCGCGACGAGATCGTGCGCGTGGGCGAGGTGTTCGGATCGGGCACCGTCGGCGACGGATCGGGCGCCGAGCAGGGCCGGGTGCTCAGCGCGGGCGACGTGGTCGAGCTGACCGTTGAGGGCATCGGCACCCTCCGCAACCGTGTCGTCGCCCATCGGGCGGAATGAGCAGCAGAAGGAGAACAACATGAGCACCACCAGCACGGCACGAACCGGGCACAGCGCCACGGGCGCGCTGCACGACGTGATCGACCCGAGCGACGGCTCGGTGATCGACAGCATCCCGGTCTCCTCCGAGGCCGACTGCGACGCGGCCGTGGATGCGGCGGCCGCGGCCTTCGCGTCGTTCTCGCGCCTGGCGCCGCGCGTCCGCGCCGAGATGCTGCGGTCCGCCTATGAGCTCATGGTGGCGGAGTCGGAGGAGCTCGCCCGCCTGGTCTCGCGGGAGAACGGCAAGATCCTCGCCGACGCGCGGGCCGAGGTCTCCTACGCGGCCGAGTTCTTCCGCTGGTTCTCCGAGGAGGCCGTGCGCGTCGCCGGCGACTTCCGGCTGGCGCCGTCGGGTGACAAGACCATCGTGGTCACCCACGAGCCCGTCGGGGTCTCCCTCCTCATCACACCCTGGAACTTCCCGGCCGCCATGGCCACGCGCAAGATCGGCCCGGCGATCGCGGCGGGATGCACCGTGGTGATCAAGCCGGCCATGGAGACCCCGCTCACGACGCTCGCCATCGTGGATCTGCTGCGCCGGGCGGGCGTGCCGGAGGGGGTCGTGACGGTGGTCACGCCGTCGCCGGCCGGCCCCGCCGTCTCGCGGATGCTGCGCGACCCGCGGGTCCGAAACCTTTCATTCACGGGCTCGACCGAGGTCGGCAGGCTGCTGCTCAAGCAGGCGGCCGACCGGGTGATCCGCACCTCGATGGAGCTCGGCGGCAATGCGCCGTTCCTGGTGCTCGAGGACGCCGATCTGGATGAGGCGGTCGCCGGCGCGATGGTCGCCAAGCTGCGCAACGGCGGCGCCGCCTGCACCGCGGCGAACCGCTTCTACGTCTCGCGCTCGATCGCGGAGGAGTTCTCCGCCCGGCTCTCGCGGGCGATGGGCGGGATCGTCATGGCACCGGGGCTCACGGAGGGCGCCGGACTGGGCGCCAGCGTGTCCCTGGGTGAGCGCGACAAGATCGCCGGCCTCGTGGATCAGTCCGTCGCGAGCGGCGCGACGGTGCTGATCGGCGGTGCCGTGCCCGACCGGGAGGGCGCCTTCTACCCGCCCACCGTGCTGACGATGGCGAGCGACAACCCGATCCTGGATCAGGAGATCTTCGGACCCGTGGCGCCGGTCGGGGCGGGCGGCCCCCGCGACCAGGGGGTGGGGCTGGCCCCCGCCCACGGTGTCGGCCAGCCGCAATATCGGCAGGCGCAGGCCGAACTCGGCCATGGTGTCGAGCATCTGCGCCACGCGCTCGACCACGGTGGCCGGGGCGATCGCGCCTTCGAGGTTGCAGCCGAAGGCCGTGGTGACGATACCGCGCGTGACCGCAATGCCGTGGTCCACGCAGAACGCCAGCGTTTCGCGCTGGGCCTCGCGCAGCGCGGCCAGGCCCTTGCCGTTGTTGCGCACCGAAAAGGCCTCCGACGCGCTGGTGCCGATGGTGCCTTCGATGTCGAGCTGCGTGCGCATCGCACGCTGCATCCCGCGCAGGTTGAGCCACAGGCCCGAGTAGCGCACGCCGTCGCGCTTGCGGATCGACCGGGCGACCAGTTCGGCGTCAGCCATGCCGGGCACGCGCTCGGGGTTGACGAAGGACACGCATTGCACCTCTTCGAGCCCGGTCTCTGCCAGCGCCTCGATGAGGCGCACCTTGTCGGCTGACGCGATGGGGCCGGCCTCGATCTGGAAGCCCTCGCGCGGGCCTTCCTCGTGCAAGTGAACGCGGCGTGGCAAGTCAGACATGTGCGGCTCCCTGGTCTTTCTGTGGCGGTATGGCGGGCGCGCCGAACTCCGCGTTGTGCTGGCCCAGCCGCGGTGCCACCGCGCGGTGCTGCGGCCGCGCGCCGTCGATCGACAGCGGCAGCGCGGTCAGCCTGAAGTCTTCGCCCGGCACGGCCTGCAACATGCCCAGGGCCTCGACCTGCGGGTGCGCGATGGCCTCGGGCACGGTGTGCACCGGCGCGCAGGGCACGCCGGCCGCGGCGAAGCGCGCAGCCCAGTCGTCGCGGGTGCGTGCGCGCAGCAGCGGCACGATCTGCTCGAACAGTGCAGCCTTGTGGCGCAGCCGCTGGCGGTTGGTGGCAAAGCGCTCGTCGCCGGTCCAGTCGCCGCGGCCGAGTTCGTGTGCGAACTTGGCGAACAGCCGGTCGTTGCCGCAGCACACGAGCAGCGGCGCGTCGGCGGTGTCGAAGGATTCGTAGGGCACGAAGCCCGGGTGGCCCGAGCGGTGGCGATCGGGCAGGCGGCCTTCGTTGGCATAGGCGTCGGCCTTCTGACCGGTCCAGACCAGCGCCGTCTCGAGCAGCGAGGCGCTCACCACGCCGCCCT